>DAINQU010000001.1:0-248440 GCA_036742455.1 Steroidobacteraceae bacterium
GTTCTGCACCTGCTCGCGCATTTGTTCGATCAGGACCTTCATATCGACCGCCGCTCGGGTCGTTTCGGCGTCCTGCGACTTGGACGATAGCGTGTTTGCCTCTCGGTTGAACTCCTGCATGAGGAAGTCCAATCGACGCCCCGCCGGCTCTTTCGCGGTCAACGCTTTGCCGACCTCTGCGATGTGACTCGTCAGGCGATCCAGCTCCTCGTCGACGTCCATTTTGGACAGCGCTAGGGAAAGTTCTTGCTCCAGGCGCTCGCGGTTCGGCTCAGTCGGCAGGGTCAGGGTAGCCAGTCGCTCCTCCAGGCGCGTCCGTATGCGCAGCCGCACCTCCGGCAAGCGCGCCCGGACGGTCTCGACGAGGTTGCCGATTTGGCCGGCCCGCGATTCGAGCATTCCGGTCATCCGTTCCCCCTCGCTGGCGCGCGCAGCATCCAGCCCTTCAAGCGCAGCATTCAGACCTGTCAACGCGGCGGCTTGGAGGCCCGCAAGGTCTGTCTGTGCGCTGTCCGCAAGGACCCCAGGCCAGCGCAGCAAATCCAGCGGTGTCGGTGGTGTTAACGAGCCCCCATGGGCGGTGGCACGCTCCGTCACCGCATGGGTGCGAGCGATCAGCGCATCCAGCAGTGCTTCGTTGACGTCGAGTTGAGCGCGTCGAGTGGCCGGTGCGCGCCATTGCAAGTTGGCGTCAACCTTGCCTCGCCGTACGGCCGCTTGAATCGCCGCACGGATGTCACCCTCAGCGCCGCGCAATTCCTCCGGTACCCGCAGCGCAACCTCCAAATATCGATGGTTGACGCTTCGGACTTCCCAGATCAGCGTTCCAAAGTCGCCGGTCTGCTCGCGTCGGGCGAAGCCCGTCATACTGCGTATCATGGGGTTACCGTGCTATAGACTGAGTGGCGGCACTGTAGCAGCCCGGCGATCCCGCCGGGTTAGGGAAGACCGATTGCGAAGCGAACATGCGTATTTCAGTTTGATCGGTGACCGCGAGGAAAATCAGGACCGTGCGCGCGTCTTGGTCGCCGATGGCGTCTCCTGCCTCATCGTCATTGATGGGATGGGGGGGCACGTAGGCGGAGCGCTTGCGGCTGCCGCCGCCGTCGATTCCTTTTCGGACTCTTTCCTTCAGGAGCGACAACCGCTGGTCGATCCCCTCGGATTCCTGCACTTGGCCATCGGCCGTGCGCACGCAGCGGTGGTCGACATTGGTCGTGCGTTGCCGGTCGCCGAGCGGCCGCGGGCCACGTGCGCGATCTGTCTCGTGCAGCGAGGCGCTGCGTATTGGGCGCATGTGGGCGATACGCGTGTTTATCATTTGCGTGACGGCCAAGTTCTGGGTCGAACGCGGGATCACAGTCACGTCGAAGACTTGGTGCGCAATGGCCGGATTACGTCGGCGCAGGCACGGCAACATCGACTGCGGAATTTTGTGGAATTCAGCTTGGGCGGAACACCGGAATTAACCGAGATGACGATCGGCCGTCGGCGTCCGCTGCAGGCGGGTGATATTGTGTTGGCCTGCACAGACGGTGTCTGGGGCGGGTTTGACGATGACGCTATCGGCAGTCCTTTCAAACCCGATGTCCCGGTCGGCGACGCGCTGAAATGGCTCTGCCACTCGGCAGTGACGGCGGCGGCACCCTACAGCGACAATGCGACCGCTGCTGCCATGCAGTGGCTAGATTGAACCGAGACCTCCGAGGAGATTCTGTGAGTAATAGACCAAGCGGTCGGGCCCCCGGCCAGCTGCGCCCTATCCGTTTTACGCGTCACTACACCCGCCACGCCGAAGGGTCGGTCCTGGTTGAATTTGGCGATACCAAAGTGTTGTGCACGGCGACCGTGGAGTCGGGAGTCCCCGGATTCTTGCGCGGTTCGGGTCAGGGATGGATTACCGCGGAGTACGGCATGTTGCCGCGCTCTACGCATACCCGCAGCGCACGGGAGGCTGCCAAAGGCAAGCAGAGCGGTCGTACCCAGGAAATCCAGCGGCTCATCGGTCGCAGCCTTCGGGCCATTGTCGATCTCCGTGCTCTGGGCGAACGCACGATCACCTTCGACTGCGACGTTCTGCAAGCGGATGGCGGTACGCGCACCGCATCCATCAGTGGCGCCTACGTGGCGCTGGCCGATGCGATCCGCGCCTTGCGTAAGCGGGGCGACCTCAAAGTGGATCCGTTGCACGGTCAGGTTGCGGCGGTGTCGGTCGGTATCTGTCGCGGCATTCCCGTGTTGGATCTCGACTATCGCGAGGATTCGGACGCCGAAACCGATATGAATGTCGTGATGAACGACGGCGGCGCATTTATCGAGGTGCAGGGTACGGCAGAAGGGCATGCCTTCCGGCGTAATGAACTCGATGCATTGCTCGATCTGGCAAGCGCGGGCATCGCCGACATATTGGCGATGCAGACGGCGGCTCTGGCGGAAGGGGTCTAGCCATGGTTCGACTGCCTCGGTTGGTGGTAGCGACCAGTAACCCGGGTAAGTTGCGTGAATTCGCCGAGCTGCTGTCGGGGGTGGTCGACGAGGTGTTGCCGCAGTCACGTTTCGGTGTGACGCCGGTCGATGAAACCGAACACACCTTTGTGGGCAATGCACTCTTGAAGGCCCGACATGCAGCCCGTGTCACCGGCTTGCCCGCACTGGCCGACGATTCGGGCCTGGAGGTGGACGCGCTGGGTGGGGCGCCGGGTGTCTTTTCAGCGCGCTACGCCGGTGTACACGCGACGGATGAAGCGAATAACGCGGCGCTACTCGCCGCCGTGGCGGCCCTGCCGGATCCATTGACCGCACGCTATCGTGCGGTTCTGGTCCTCGTGCGGTCGGCCGACGATCCCGCGCCGATCATTGCAGAAGGTGTCTGGGAGGGCGCCATTGGGCGCATCCGTCAGGGAGACGGCGGATTTGGATACGACCCGCTGTTTCGGGTCGACGGTGGCACCCGAACCGCCGCAGAACTGCCGGCCGAAGAAAAAAACCGCCGTTCGCACCGTGCGTTGGCCTTGGCGCGGCTGTTGGCTTTGTTGGGCGAGGGGTAACCGTTGGTGTCGGCGCCTCCGTTGGGGTTGTACGTGCACGTGCCGTGGTGCGTGCGCAAGTGCCCGTACTGTGATTTCAACTCGCACGTCCACAAAGGCGACCTCCCGGAGTCACGGTATGTGGATGCCTTGTTGGCGGACCTTGAGAGCGAGTCGCCGCACGTGGCTGGCCGTACCGTCCAGAGCATATTCATGGGTGGCGGCACCCCGAGCTTGCTCGCTGCAGACACCGTGGCGCAGCTACTGAACGGAATACGCGAACGGATCCATGTGGCGCCGGAGGCTGAGATCACGCTCGAAGCCAATCCGGGTACGGTGGAGCGCGGACGCTTCGCCGGCTATCGCGACGCCGGCGTCAATCGCTTATCGCTTGGGGCGCAAAGTTTCGGCGATCGCCAGTTGGCGCTCTTGGGTCGGATTCACGCCGCGGACGATGTGCCCAAAGCCGTGGCCGAGATCAATCAGGCGGGGCTGACAAATTTCAACCTCGATCTCATGTACGCGCTACCGGAACAATCTCAGGACGGCGCCCTGTGGGACGTCACGCAGGCCGTGGCTCTGCAGCCGACCCATCTCTCTCACTACCAATTGACGCTGGAGCCTGGCACCGTTTTCCACTCGCGACCGCCGACGCTGCCCGATGAAGAGCTCGCCGAGGCCATTGAGTCGAGCACGCACGCAGCACTCCAGGCGGCAGGATACCGCCGATACGAAGTGTCCGCGTGGGCGCGGCCGGGGTCGGAGTGCCGGCATAACCTGAATTACTGGCACTACGGCGATTACCTCGGAATTGGCGCGGGGGCGCATGGGAAACGCACCGTCGGCGAGCGTATTGTCCGCACCGAACGCCCGAAAGGCCCTCGAGATTACTTTGCGGCGATTGAGGGTCGGCGCCCGGCGATGGAGCGGGACATCGGGTTGGACGATCGGCCCTTTGAGTTCTTCCTAAACGCTCTACGCCTCGTCGATGGCTTTGCCGAAGCCCAGTTCGAGGCGACAACCGGCCTCCCGATTGGGCGGGTCGCACGCCCTATAGAGCTGGCGCAATCCCGCGGACTGTTGGAGCGCACCCCGGACGGTTGGCGGCCGTCGGCCCGGGGCTTAAGGTTTCTCAACGACTTACAAGAACTCTTCTTGGGCACAAACTGACAGGGCATCAGAATCTGTCTCGAGAACCTCGAAAAGGCTTGACAGGGGCGGAATTATGTTGAGTGTCGCGACCGCGTCGCGAGGAGTTGTGCACACCGCCGACCGCGAGGGCCAAAAGTGTGGACTAACGGGTCTTTCCTGACGCGTCACCTGAGGTAGTGATATCTATCTATATGAAAAATATAAATAAATTGGGGTGATCATTTTTTAACCAAACTGACATCTGCCGCATTTTTGCCGTGTGCAATGCGTGGCTGACGGATTCCATCCACACAGTTATCCACAGGAAATGTGGATAACTGACACCGCTTGAGCAGACCGTGGGTTACCGCCCGAAGTTGACAGTCAAAGGGGGCTTTCGGTGCTAAGCGGGCGTCGGAATTGACACTTTCGGGCGTCGAGTCCGACGTGCCTGCGCCGCGGGCTGGAGATGCATCTTGCGTCTCGCCGACGGCCGCTCTATACTTCGCGCCCTTTTTGCGACCCTTTAACTGAGTACGCCTGCGATGAAAGCCGCGATCCACCCGGACTACAAGAGCATCACCGTCACCTGCAGCTGCGGCAACACGTTTGAGACCGGCTCAACGCTCGGTTCCGACCTGCAGATTGAAGTTTGCTCGGCCTGCCATCCGTTCTACACGGGCAAGCAGAAGATCGTTGACACCGGCGGTCGCGTTGATCGCTTCCGCAAGAAGTACGCTGCGCGCTAATCTTCTTCCGTCGCGACAGCGGCGGCAGTGTGCGTAAACGCCCGGTCTATGCCGGGCGTTTTTCGTTTTCACAGTACTGAAACGTGGCCGAAGCGCCACCCCTCACCGCACGCTTGGGTGGGCCCTAGGGCGTTGGCCCTCCTTGATTATTGCGCTGCAGCGTGAGACGCTTTCAAGGTTACAAGGGGCTGCGAAATGGCGACCAGAAAGTTCACGCTGACGGACGAATCCACCGGTAAGTCGAGCAGTTTGGAGGCGCTTTCGCCGAGCGTTGGCCCCGATGTCTTGAACATCGCCCCACTCGCCAAGGATCACGGCGTTTATACCTTCGATCCGGGCTTCATGTCGACGGCGGCCTGTGAGTCCAAGATCACCTATATCGACGGTGACAAAGGCGTGCTCTTGTATCGGGGCTACCCCGTTGAGCAACTGGCGGCCAAAAGTTCGTTTCTCGAAGTCTCGTATTTGTTGATCTACGGGGATTTGCCGACTGAAACCCAGTTGGCTGAATTTACCCGCAGCATTGGTCGTCACACGATGATCAATGAATCGTTGCTGCGCTTCTACAACGGCTTTCATTACGACGCTCACCCGATGGCCCAGTTGTCGGCCGTCGTAGCGTCCATGGCGGGCTTCTATCACGACTCGCTGGATATCTATAACCCGCGTCATCGCGAAATATTTGCTCATCGCATCATCGCCAAGATGCCGACGATTTCCGCTGCCGCCTACAAGCACATGCTTGGGCAGCCGTTCATCTATCCACGGAATGATCTGGATTACTGCTCCAATTTGTTGAGCATGTTCTTTGGCGTGCCGTGCGAATCGTTTGAAGTCGATCCCGTTGCGGCGCGTGCGCTGGACCTGTTGCTGATCCTGCACGCCGACCACGAGCAAAATGCCTCCACGTCGACCGTGCGCTTGGCCGGGAGTACCGGTACGAACCCGTATTCGGCGATCTCCTCCGGGGTCGCCGCGCTGTGGGGCCCTTCACACGGCGGCGCTAACGAGGCCGTTCTGCAGATGCTCGAAGAGATCGGCACCGCGGACGCGATTCCGAAATTCTTGGCGCGGGTGAAGGACAAGCAAGACCACACGAAGTTGATGGGTTTCGGTCATCGTGTGTATAAAAATTTCGACCCCCGCGCTCAGATCATTCGAGAAACCTGCCACCAGGTGCTGAACAATCTGGGGCGCTCGGATAATCCGTTGTTCGAATTGGCGCTGCGATTGGAAGAGATCGCCCTCAAGGACGAGTATTTCGTTGCTCGCAAGCTGTACCCGAACGTCGACTTCTACTCCGGCATTATCTACAGCGCGATCGGTATTCCCCGGTCAATGTTCACGGTCATGTTCGCGATCGCTCGTACGGCAGGTTGGGTCGCGCACTGGCAGGAAATGATTGCAGATCCAGCGATGAAGATCGGCCGTCCGCGCCAGCTCTATACCGGCCCGACAGCGCGCGACTACGTCGATATCACGGCACGCTGAGATGGGCGCGCGCCCGTGACGCGTGGCGCGCGCATCGGATCCTCCCCCCTGCGTAAAGGCAACGTGACGGCGATCGGCATTATGCTGATGGCCGTGGGCGTGTTCTCCGGCATGGACTGGGGACTGAAGACCTTGTCCACCGAATACCCCGCCATGGAAGTGACGACTCTCCGTGCAGGGGCGTCCTTGCCGTTCATGGTGGGGTCTGTCGCCTGGATGGGCGCGTGGCGTCAGCTGTCGATCGTCAATCCTTGGATTTACCTGGCGCGCGCCGTGCTCGGCTTGATCATGTTGGCGAGCTTCATTTACTCCGTGTCGCTTCAGCCACTGACGGAGTCCTACGCGGAGTTCATGAGCGCGCCATTGATGGTCGCTGTGCTGTCCAGCGTGCTTCTGCGCGAGCGTATACCGGCGCCGCGTTGGGCCGCGATCTCGGTAGGGTTCGTGGGTGTCCTCATCGCGCTGCAGCCCTCCGCACAGGGCTTCGCGTCGCTGGGCGGGCTTGCCGCGCTGACGAGTGCCGTCTGTTATGCCGGCGGCGTACTCATGATTCGGGTGCTGAGTCGCACCGACTCGTCGCATGCCTTAGTGCTCTGGTACATGGTCATTATTTTTATCGCGTCAGCGGGCTTGGCTGCGCCGGGTTGGAAGCCCATTGAGCCGAGTCACTGGACCGTCATCGCCATCGTGGGCGCTACCGGCGCGCTGGCACAGCACCTGATTACCTCCGCGTTTCGGCGCGCGCCGGCCTCGGTGATTGCCCCGTTTGAATACACCGCCTTGCCCTGGGGTGTCATGATCGACTTGTTCTTTTTTCAGAGACTGCCGGCCACCCACGTGTTCGTCGGCGGTGCCATCGTCGTACTCAGCGGGCTGTATCTGGTCTACGACGAGCACCGAACTGCCCGGCGATAACCGCAGCGCGCACCGCCGTGGCATGATCGGCGCGTAGTGGGGGGACCATGAACGCTTCTGATTCATTCATCGCTCTGCGCGATGCCTTGTTGTCGGCCGGTGCGGATCTCGACGCCGCGCGTAAGGCCTTTCAATGGCAGACTCCCGAGTCCTTCAATTGGGTGAGGGACTACTTCGACCGTATGGCGGAGGGTAACGAACGTCCCGCGCTGCGAGTGGTCGACGACGGCGGCAGCGATCAAACCTTTACCTTTGCCGAGATGGCGCGGCGCTCTCACCAAGTGGCCAATTTTCTGGCTGACCGCGGTGTCGGCCCCGGCGATCGCGTGCTGATCATGCTCGGCAACGTGGTGGCGTTGTGGGAGACCATGTTGGGGGTGATTCGGCTCGGTGCCGTGATGATCCCTGCGACCACGTTGTTGCAACGCGATGACCTTGCCGATCGCCTCGAGCGCGGAGCCGTGAAAGCCGTGGTGGCCGATGCCGCGCTCGCGAGCCGGTTCACCGGTTTGCCGGGTGCCCCGGTGCGCATCGCAGTCAGTGGGGTCGTTGACGGTTGGCACACCTATGCGGACAGCGAGCAGGCCGACTCGACCTACCACCCGGTGGCCGTGACGCGCCCGGACGACCTCATGTTGCTCTACTTCACGTCCGGCACAACCGCGCGTCCCAAGTTGGTGGCCCATACGCAGACCAGTTACCCGGTAGGCCATCTGTCGACGATGTACTGGGTGGGGCTCAAACCGGGAGATATACACCTCAATTTGAGTTCACCGGGATGGGCAAAGCACGCCTGGTCGTGCTTTTTTGCGCCGTGGAATGCCGGCGCGACCGTCGTTGCGTATCAGTACGACCGCTTCACGGCATGCGGGTTGCTGGATGTGTTGGTCCGCACCGGTGTCACGACGTTTTGTGCACCGCCCACCGTCTGGAGAATGTTGATCCAAGAGCGCCTATCCGATTGGAAAACGTCCCTACGCGAGTTGGTGGGTGCGGGGGAGCCGTTGAATCCGGAAGTGATTGAGCGTGTAAAGGCGGCCTGGGGAATTACGCTGCGGGATGGATTCGGCCAAACCGAGACCACGGCCCAAGTCGGCAACCCACCGGGCGTACCGCTCAAGCCTGGCTCCATGGGTCGACCGCTACCGGGTTACGACGTTGTGCTGCTCAATGCCGACGGTGTCCCGTCGGACGAAGGGGAGCTGTGTCTGCCGCTGGATCGCCGGCCCGTCGGGCTGATGCGCGGTTATCTCGGCGATTCCGACAAACAGGCGGATGCGATGCGGGGCGGGTATTACCACACGGGCGACGTGGCCCGGCGTGATGCCGACGGATACATCACCTACGTCGGCCGCTCAGACGATGTCTTTAAATCGTCCGACTACCGAATCAGCCCATTCGAACTCGAAAGTCTGCTGATCGAACATCCAGCGGTTGCCGAGGCGGCCGTCGTCCCCAGTCCGGATGCCTTACGGCTGTCCGTGCCCAAAGCCTTTATCGTGCTCACGGCCGGTTTCCCACCCGACGCCGCCGTTGCCCGTTCTATTTTTGACTACGTTCGCTCGCGCGTGTCGCCCTACAAGCGGGTCCGCCGAATCGAGTTTGCTGCGCTGCCGAAAACGATCTCCGGAAAAATTCGCCGCGTTGAACTGCGCACCGTCGAGGCCGAGCGCCATGCGCGTGAGAGCCGGCAGATGCACGAGTATTGGGAAGAGGACTTTCCGGAATGGCGTTCCGGTGGCGCCTGACGTCGACGCCGTAGGGTTGCTCGACGTGAGCCGATTCGGCTCGCCAAACGCCGCCATGGGGGCAACTGTTACCATAGGGTTGAAGGCCGTCGAGATCGCCAAATCCGTGTTTCTCCGACGACGGCCGCTCGAACCGCAACGGACGGGTCGGGCAATGATTGAGCATCGACGTGGAGCGACTTCGCATGAGTGATAGTCAGATTGAGCAGCCCTATTTGCTCGAGCGGCTCGACGCAGGGGTGCTGCATCTCACGCTGAACCGCCCGGCCAAGTACAACGTCTTGTCCGAGGCGATGATCGCTGCACTTCGTGAGCGGCTTGACCGTGCCGCGACGGATCCCGATGTTCGAGTCATCGTACTCGGGGCCGAAGGCAAAGCGTTTTGTGCGGGCCACGATCTGAACGAGATGGGTGCGGACCAGAATGAGACGGCTTTGCGGGCCTTATTTGCCCGCTGCTCGCAACTCATGCTCACGCTGCAGCGCCAACCTCAGCCTGTCATCGCGCGCGTTCAAGCCGTCGCCACGGCCGCGGGCTGTCAGTTGGTGGCGATGTGTGATTTGGCCATTGCCGCGGAGACTGCTCGGTTCGCTGTATCGGGCATCAATCTCGGGCTGTTTTGCTCGACACCGTCCGTGGCACTGTCGCGTAATGTGTCGCGCAAGGACGCGTTGGAGATGCTGCTCACCGGTGACTTTATCGACGCGCGGTCTGCACTGGCGAAAGGGTTAGTGAATCGAGTGGTCCCGTTGGAGCAACTGGATGAGGCGGTGCGCGCGCTCTGCGATTCGATTATCGCCAAGTCGCCACAGGCCATTGCAGCGGGGAAAGCGCTGTTTTATCGCCAGATCGAATGCGGTATTGAGCAAGCCTACGACATCGCGGGCCAAGCCATGGCTTGTAACGCGACCTTTCCGGACGCGCGCGCCGGTATCGCACGGTTTACGCGCAAGGCGTAACCCGCTCCTCCATGGCTGCTACCAGTCCGCGGACCTCATTCAGGGCCGCGCGTCGGGCCGGCTTGCCGTCGCTTGCCGACAGCGGCGCCTGGCGGATGCCATCCCGTGGAAACACGATGGCCTCAAACGGGATCTCGTCCACGTCGAACTCCAGCGTGGGTAGCAGCAGATATCGCTCGGCATTCATGCGAACTCTCTGCTCGCCCACGTTGTAGCGAACACGTTGATCCATCAGCCGCATGCTGATGCTTTCCGGAAAGTCGCAAAAAAGATGCAGTGCGACCGCCTGGTACGGCGTCGCCGTGCCGGTGAGAACCGGCCCGACCAGTCTGGGCTCAAACTCTGCCAGCAACTCCATCGCCGCCACGGCGGCCTGTCGCTGCAATGTGAGCGTGTCCTCGTGAGTTTCGGCCGCGTAGAGGCGCTGATACTCCGCCAGGGCGGCATCGATCTCGGCGTTTTTCGGAAGGACAGCGTATTCGCTCGCGCCCAGACGCTCCGCGGCCTTGCGCTTGGCAAAGCCGTAGTCGTCGATGCCGTGTTCGAACATGATCCGAGCAGCTTCCTGCGCGAGCGCGACGCGAATGTCGTCGCCTCGAATTGAGCGGGGACGGGTCATGTGATCACCCTTCTACCAGACCCGACGACTCTAGCATCGGCCCGAGTGCAGGGCGAGCGATCAGAAGATTTGCTCATCGGTGGTCGCCGAGCCCGGTTTCCCTGCCGCCGCGCCTGCACCATCTCCGGCCAGGCCACCCGCGCCGGGCAGGCGGCCGGTCAGAAAGAACTCAAAAATCACCTCCGGATCATTGGGCTTTGCGATGGCGCCCGTCGTGGGCGAAATACGTGCGGTGACAATGCCCTCTGGCTGCGGCAACCGGTGTTCGGGTTTGCCGGCCAGTGCTTCGCCCATGAAATAAACCCAAATCGGCAAGGCCGTGTGTCCGCCTTCCTCGTTTGCACCGAGGGAGCGCTCTTGATCAAAGCCCACCCACGCCGTCGCGACGATGTCGGCATTGAAGCCGGAAAACCAGGTGTCCCGCCGATCGTTGGTCGTACCGGTCTTACCGGCAATATCGTCGCGCTTTAAGGCCAGAGCGCGCCGCGCGGTGCCTTTGCGAATCACATCGCGCATAAGGTCGGTCATCAAGAACGCATTCGCCGGGCTGATCACGCGCGGCGCGAGGTTGCGCGCCGGTCCCTTATGGGCCGCGGGCTCTGTCGGCGGCGTGTCTGCCGCCACCGTCTCCGGGGCGGTCGCTCCGGGCGGCAATGGCAGCGGAGGCTCGACCGGTACATCGCACTCTAGACACGCCACCGCCGGGTTCGCCGCCATGATGACTTTGCCGTACGCGTCTTCCACGCGATCAATCAGGTAGGGGGTTACCCGGAATCCGCCGTTGGCGAATACGGCGTAGCCGCGCGCCATTTGCAGCGGCGTCAATTGTGCGGTGCCCAATGCCACGGTGAGGTTGTGCGGCAGTTCCGCCGGCTCAAACCCAAAACGTTGAGCATAATCAATGGCATAGTCGACGCCGAGCGACCGTAGTATGCGGATTGAGACGAGGTTACGCGACCGCGCCAACGCATCGCGCAGACGCGTGGGCCCGTAGAAGTGGCGCGAGTCGTTTTCAGGGCGCCACAAGCCCTCTAGGCCTGAGCCCTCGATGACGATCGGTGCATCCAGGACCATCGTGGCGGGGGTGAAGCCCTGCTCGAGCGCGCCCGAATAGATGAATGGCTTGAAACTGGATCCGGGCTGCCGGCGCGCCTGAACGACGCGGTTGAATTTGCTCGCGTAATAATCAAAACCGCCCACCAACGCACTGATGGCTCCGTCTTGCGGATCGAGCGCAACAAACGCGCCTTGCGCTTGGGGAACCTGTGCCAACAATCCCGCGCCGTCGCGGGTCGGCAGGACGTAAACCACGTCGCCAACCGCCACGATGTCCGATGCCTGGCGTGGGGCAGTGCCGTTCCGTCGTGCCCACGATAGGCCGGCTTCCCAAGGAAGCGCGTAACGGCGCCCGTCCCGCCCGGTGACGGTGACGGACCGCCCTTCGACGCTCATGACCACGGCCGGTACGAGTCCCCCCACGACCGGGAAACTATCCAGCATCTGCACCGCCTCGCCGGCTGAACTGGGCAAATGATCCGTATGTCCCGTCGCACCTCGCCAACCGTGGCGGCGGTCGTATTCCAGCAGGGCCGCCCGAACCGCCCAGTCGGCGGTGCGCTGCAGGCGACTGTCCACCGACGTGTAGATCCGGTAGCCCGCCGTGTACAGGTCGGCGCCGTACGTGTCGGCGAGCTGAGCGCGGACCATTTCTGCAACATACGGCGCGTCGACCTCCACGCGCAGTCCGTGCTCGGTCGTCTCGATCGGCTCAGCGGTGGCCGCATCGTGCTGCGCTTGGGTAATAAAGCCTTTTTCGAGCATGCGGCGCAGCACATAGGCGCGACGCTGCAGTGCTCGGTCGGGGTTGGTGACGGGATTCAACGTCGACGGGGCTTTCGGCAGACCGGCGATGGTGGCGATCTGACCGAGACTGAGCTCCCGCAGCGGCTTCCCGTAGTACACCTCCGCAGCCGCGCCGACCCCATACGCCCTCTCGCCCAAGAAAATTTTGTTCAGATAGAGGGTCAGAATCTCCTGCTTGGAGAATTCGTGCTCCATCCGCAGCGACAAAATGATCTCGCGCAGCTTTCGGCGGAGATTCTTTTCGGGCGTCAGGAAGATGTTTCGGGCCAGCTGCATCGTGATGGTGCTACCACCCTGACGCGCTTCACCGGTGAATCCCGACACGATCGCTGCGCGAATCAGACCGAACGTGTCGATTCCCCCGTGACTGAAGAACCGGTCATCCTCGGCCGCCAAGAAGGCGTTTACGACCGGCTTAGGGATGTCTTCAAACCGGACCGGCGTACGCCGTTGGTCGCCGATCTGGGCCAGCAGCCTCCCGTCGCGGCTATAGATACGCAACGGGACCTGTAGGCGTACGTCCCGCAAGGTAGCGACGTCCGGCAACCCTGGCGCCAAATAGTAGTAAGTGCCTATTCCGGCAAGAAAAATTGCGCCAATGGCGCCCAATAAACCGCCGCCGATCAGGGTAGCAGTACGTCGCTGTGACGGATTGCGCAGAAGCGAGACCAAGAGTGGATCCCATCGTGGAGGACCGTGCATAGTAACGGCGTCTCATCCGGCGCGCAGCGCCGAAGGAACGCGGCCGTCCGCTCCGATCGCCACTCTTGCCTACAAGCGTGACTGCGATCACGTTCCATTTAACAGTTTGTTGCTATAAAGTTCCTCCGGATTCCTCCTACGAGGCGGCAACAAGGCGGATTAGCGTCTTGTTTATCAAGGAATTATGAAGTTCGCGCTGCCCAAACTGAGCTTGCCATTTCGTACCGCCTCCCGGCCGCTGATCGGCTTGGACATTACGACCTCATCCATCAAGCTGATTGAGTTGTCGCAATCGGGTGGCACGTATCGCGTCGAAGCCTATGCGGCCGAGGCGACCCCACCGAGCGCTATCAACGAAAAAGCGATCGTGGACGCGGACGCTGTCGGTGATGCGATCCGTCGCGCGGCTAAGCGCGCCGGCGCCCGGGCCAAAGAAGCCGCTGTCGCCATCTCGGGCGATGCCGTGATCACAAAGTCGATCCAGATGCCTCGCAGCCTCTCGGCACGCGATCTTGAGATGCAGATCGACTTGCAGGCCGACCAATACATTCCGTATCCCATGGACGAAGTCAGTTACGACTTCGAAGTGCTGGGGACGTCCGACAAAGACCCGGAATTGGTCGACATTTTGCTCGTCGCCACGCGCACCGAGAACGTTGAGCAGCGCCAAGCGGCGGTCGTCGCGGCGGGACTGGTGCCGCGCATTGTCGACGTGGAGGCCTATGCGCTCCAAAACGCGTGCCGATTGCTGACGCACCAGATGCCTCACGGTGGTTCCGGGACGGTCGCGGTCGTTGATTTCGGGGCGAGTACGACGACATTCAGTGTGCTGCGCAACCACATCGTGGTCTACACGCGCGACTTCGCCTTTGGCGGAACGCAATTGACGGAAGAAATCATGCGGACCTACGGCCTGACCGTGGAAGAGGCCGGTCGCGCCAAAAAAGAGGGTGGGCTGCCGTCGAACTATCAGCCGGAAGTCCTCGATCCCTTCATCGACGATATGACGCAACAAGTCACTCGCAGTCTGCAGTTCTACCTGGCCTCGGGTACGGGCCGCGAAACGCCAGAGATTATTCTTGTCTGTGGCGGCTGCGCCAACATACCCGGCGTTGCTGACGTGATCGCGAGCCGCGTGGGCATCCCCGCCGAGCGCGGCGACCCGCTCGGTCAGATGAAAATCTCGACCAAGGCGAAGGCTCAAGGGGTCCGTAAGGATGCCACGGCGCTGCTCACGGCCTGCGGGCTTGCGCTGCGGAGTTTCGACTGATGCCGCGCATTAACCTTTTGCCGTGGCGACAGTTAGAGCGCGCCCGTCGGCAGCGCGAATTCGGCTTGGCGGTGGTCGGAGCGGTACTGTCTGCCGCGGCGGTGACCCTCATGACCAGCTGGGCATTTACGGCGGCGATTGATCGCCAAAACGATCGAAATCTGCTGCTGAAGCATGAAATCGCAGAGCTCGATAAGCAGATCACCGAGATCCGTGATCTCGAGAATCAGAAACAGCGCCTCGTCGCGCGCATGGAAATCATCTCGAAGCTCCAGCGCAGTCGACCTGAGGTGGTCCATGTCTTCGATCAATTGGTTCGGACGTTGCCGGACGGCGTGTATCTGACCTCGGTCAAGCAGACGGATAAGCGGATCGAGTTGCGCGGCATTGCGCAATCCTCCACCCGGGTCTCGACGTTCATGCGCAATATTGAGAGCTCAGACTGGCTCACCAACCCCGAACTGCAGGTCATTGAGGCCACCAAAACGGGAGTAGGGTCGGATTTCACTCTGTTTGCGACCCAAAAGAGCGTCGAGCCGGAAGCGGCCGTCGGCGCAACTCATCGGGCTCCGCACATCGGCGGGAAGTCATGAAGTTCTTTGACGATCTGCGAGAACTGGATCGCAAAGACATCGGGCGCTGGCCGGCTCACTTCCGAGCGCTCGCGGTCGGCCTCATCTTCCTTGTCCTGACCGCGGTATTCGTCTACCTCCTGCCAGTCAGCAACCAGCTGCCAGACCTGGATCGCGCCAAAGACGAAGAAGCCCAGCTGATGAAGACGTTTGACGAGCGTCAGATGAAGGCGGCAAATTTCGAAGCCTATAAATCTCAACTGTCGGATATGCAGCGGTCCTTCGGCGCCATGCTGCGGCAGCTGCCGGGACGTACCGAGGTGCCGAGCTTGCTGGTCGATATCTCCCAGACGGGACTCGGCGCGGGTCTACAGGAAAAACTGTTCCAGCCCGCCCCGGAGATACGCAAAGACTTTTATGCCGAACTGCCCATCAAGATTCGTTTGACGGGTACCTATCATCAGTTTGGCAGTTTCGTGAGTGGCATTGCTTCGCTGCCACGAATCGTCACCCTACACGACATATCGATTGTCCCTGACAGTAAGGACGGCAGTGCGGAGCGTCTGACCTTGGACGTGACAGCGAAAACATATCGCTACCTAGACGAAGCGGAGATGGCGCCTGGCGAACATCATCCCGTCCCTGTCGTAACGGGTGCAAAGCCATGAGGCGATCATATTGGACGTCTGTGGGCGGCATCGTTGCCGCGATGTGCTTGCTCGGTGGCTGCGGCGGTGGGACCGCCGAACTCAAAAAAGAGTTAGAAGAGCACCGCAAACGCGCCGGTGCGCACGTGGAGCCATTGCCGCAGGTGAAAACCTACGAGAGCTTCCAGTACGACCCGTCGGGTCTACGATCACCGTTCCAGCCGAGCGTCTCGACCACCGCGACGGCGACTGCCGGACCGAGACCCGACACGCATCGTAGTCGCGAGTTTTTGGAAAATTATCCACTCGACACGTTGAAGCTCGTCGGCACGATCCGAATGGCAGGTCATACCTACGGGTTGATCCAGACCAAGGATGGCCTCGTTCACCGAGTGCTGCCCGGAAATCATGTTGGACAGAACGACGGCCGCATCACGGCCATTACGGATTCGCGAATTTCCGTCACGGAACTTGTGCCGGACGGCGCAGGTGGATACGTCGAACGCACGGCGGCCATCCAGACCGCGAGCAATTGAATTAGTTTGGGGAGTATAGAGTCATGAAGGGCATCTACGGCCGATACACGGCGGGCTCACGCGGCGCGGCGGCGATGCTTTTCGCAAGTTTCATGATGTTAGCCGTTCGGCCTGCGCTGGCTGCCGACTCGCCGAACCGACTGGAATCGATCGATGTCACCGCGTTACCGGGGAAGCAAGTGGAATTGCGGCTGCACACCAGTGCGGCTCCGCCTACCCCTCTCACGTTTACGATTGATAAGCCCGCACGCATCTCCGTCGATCTGCCCGGCGTGAGCGTTGCGCTCGACCATCGCAAAATCGACGTACATGCCGGTGGGATCGACTCCATTGTCGCGGCAGAAGGCAACGGTCGTACACGACTCGTTCTAAACATGGATCATCTGCTGCCGTATGCGACGCGCGTCGACGGCGATACATTGGTCATGACCGTCGGCGGTGCGGCGGTGCTTCCCAATGGGCCGACCGTCGCATCCTCGCCGGCAGCCCCGGCGCCGGTTCGACACGTCTCCTCCATCGATTTTCGGCGCGCCGAGGACGGAACCGGACGCTTACTCGTTGGCCTGTCCGACCCCCATACGCCCATCAACTTGGTGCAAGAGGGATCCAAGGTGATCGTTGATCTCGCCGGCGCGGATCTCGGTCCTGAGTTGATCAAGAAGTACGACGTATCCGACTTTGCCACGCCGGCGACGGCATTCGATGCGCGCCGCACCGATGGCGGAGCCCGGCTGACGATAGCGACCAAGGGTGAATTTGAAACGCTCGCGTACCAAAGTGACGATCAGTACGTCGTCGAATTCCGCGATGCGCACGCCAAAGGGCGTGGTACCGATGACAAGAAGGAATACACCGGCGAGCGGTTGACCCTGAATTTCCAGGATATCGATGTGCGTGCGGTGTTGCAGTTACTGGTCGATACGAGCGGCCAGAACATCGTGGTCAGTGACAGCGTTCAAGGCAGCGTTACGCTACGCCTGCAGAACGTGCCGTGGGACCAGGCGCTGGATGTCGTGATGCGCAGCAAGGGCTTGGCCATGCGTAAGCGTGACAACGTCATCATGGTTGGACCGGCCGACGAACTGGCGAATCGGGAAAAAGCCGAGTTGCAAGCGCGCAAAGAAGCAGACGAATTATCGCCTCTGCGTTCCGAGTACGTTCAGATCAACTACGCCAAAGTGTCCGATTTGGCGGGTCTGATTAAGGGGAAATCGGGCAACTCGCTGTTGTCGCAGCGCGGCAGCGTGGCGATTGATGAGCGGACCAACACCCTGTTGCTTCAGGATACGGCTGAGCGCATTGCGGATATACGACGCTTGGTCGGCACCTTGGACGTGCCGGTCCGGCAGGTTCTGATTGAAACTCGGGTGGTCATCGTCAACGATGATTTTACGCGTCAGCTCGGTGTGCGATTGGGTACCACGGATGTGCGCGCGCAAGGTTCGAACGGGCTGGTCTCGGTCTCCGGTAGCGCAGCGGCCAACAACACCATCGTCAGTTCTGCGCTCACGAATTTGCAGTCGGGCTCGTCCGCTTTTCCAGTCAGTATTCCTACGGCGGCCTCGAGCTACCTCGACCGCTATAACGTCAACCTGCCGGTCGCGAACCCCGCTGGCCAGATTGCGGCATCGGTTCTGTCGGGCAACTACCTCGTCGATCTCGAGCTCTCCGCGGCGCAAGCGGAAAACCGTGCGGATATTGTGTCCAGTCCCCACGTGATTACGTCCAATCAAAAAGAAGCCACGATTGAGCAGGGCACCGAGATCCCCTATCAGGAGTCTGCGTCATCCGGCGCGACGACCACGCAGTTCAAGAAAGCGACCTTGTCGATGAAGGTGCGGCCGCAAATTACGCCTGACAACCGCGTGATCCTGAATTTAACGGTGACCAAGGACAGCGTCGGTCAGCTGGTGCAGAGTGCTACTGGCGGCCAAGTTCCATCCATTGATACCCGGACCATTACTACCGAAGTGCTCGTCAACGACGGACAGACGGTTGTACTCGGCGGCATCATGGAGACTGCGCGCAGCCATTCCTCCAATAAGGTTCCGATGTTGGGTGACTTGCCCGTGCTCGGGAATTTGTTCAAAACCCAAACCAAGGTCAACAACAAGGACGAACTGTTGATCTTTGTGACGCCCAAAATTCTGCACGACGGTGGCAACCAGTAATGCATGAGGAGCGGTCGCCGCGCGACCCGGAGTACGTCCGATGAAAACAGTAAAGTTCCTCTTGGTCAGTGCGTTTCTCGCTGTACTCGCTGCCTGCGGGGGTGGTGGCGGCGGCAATACACTGTCCGGCTCCGGTTCCTCGGCGTCGGGCATCGCCAGCATCACCGTCGTTTCGAGCGGTTCGTCGATACTCAGTGATGGCAGTAATACGGTGACCGTCACGGCCACAGCGGCGAACGCGGCCAATGTGGCTTTGTCTGGGATTGCGATCAGTTTCAGTGCGACGAGCGGTGGTGTTCTGTCGGTCACCCAAGGGACAACAGACAGTCATGGCGTCGCTACGGCTACGCTCACGGCGTCGAACGCGTCCGCGGGATCGACGATTACGGTGACGGCGTCATCGGGGGCCATCAAGGGTTCTACTGCGGTCTCCGTAGTGGCCGCGCAGCACACGATTTCGGTCAAGACCGACGTTCCGCAGATTCCCTCCGATGGATCCCGTCCGGCCACGCTCACGGCCGTCCTCACGGATGCCAACAACAACGCAGTACCGAATGTTGCCGTGACGTTTCAGGCGAGCAGTGGCGTCATCGTGACGACGCAAGCGACGACAGACGCTAATGGCATGGCCAAGGCAACGCTCACGTCGGGCACCGATCCCACGAATCGCGCGATTACGGTGTCGGCGGCGGCACCCTCGGCGACTGCGGCGCATGTCGAAGTGGACGTGATCGGATCAACGCTCTCCCTCAACGGGCCTGCGACGCTGGTACTCGGTAACTCGGCGACGTATACGATCGCGTTACGCGACGCGGGAGGGCACGGTATCCCTGCGCAATCGGTGTCGATCACCTCAAGCAACGGCAATGCGCTCTCGCCGTCGGCCTTCACCACCGACGTGAATGGCGCAGGTTCCGTATCCTTGTTGGCAAATAACGCCGGCGCAGACACGCTGACGGCCACCGGGCTGGGCCTCGTGGCAGCCCGACCGATCGTCGTCAGTAGCCAGTCATTCAATGTCACCGCCCCGAGCAGCGGCGCGCAACTTCCCTTGGGCGTCGCGCAGACCGTGACGGCGACGTGGCTGAGTGCGGGGACTCCCGTTCCAGGGCAGACAGTGACGTTTGCCAGTACCCGCGGCTCCTTCGACGTGGCCACGGCCACGACGGATGTGAATGGACGCGCAACGGCGCATCTCACGGCGACCACCGCAGGTCCGTCCATCATTACGGCGTCCGGAAACGGCGTGGCCGCGCAGACCACGGTCGACTTCATTGCCACCAATCCGTCGCAGATGGCCGTACAGGCTTCACCGTCGACGGTGACCACCAAGGGTTCGAGCGTGATCACGGCGATCGTGCGTGACGCGCAGAACAATTTGGTCGAGGGCCAAACCGTGGACTTTTCATTGACCGATTCGACTGGCGGCACGCTCACGGTCGCGACGGCGACAACGGATGCCCAAGGTCAGGCGCAAACAACGTATACGGCCGGCTCGTCCACCAGCGGCGCGAATGGTGTGCAGATCGTTGCGACGGTACGGGGCACGGCGGTGACGGGTCAGGTCCCACTTACCGTCGGTGGTCAGACGGTCTATCTGTCGCTGGGTACGGGCAACACCATCGATTCGCCAACGGCCGCGACCTACGCGATTACCTACGCGGTGTTCGCCGTCGATGCCACCGGCGCGCCCGTCGCCGGCGCTCCCATCGACCTGAAGGTGCTGCCGGTATCGTACGAGAAGGGTGCCCGCGTCTGGAGCGTGGCCTCCAGTGCGTACGCCACCGCCATTAGCACGTTGCCGGCGGCTGCTTCCTGCGCAAACGAGGATATCGACTACACCGGTGTCTACTCGCTCGCGAAGGACTACAACGGCAATGGGCATCTGGATCCGGGTAACGTCGCCGTTGTTTCGCCAAGCTCGGGCACCACGGGCGCGGACGGCTCTTTGTTGGTGACGGTCGCCTACCCCAAAGACCACGCGTACTACGTGACCGTCCAACTGGTGGCGACGACCGCCGTCACGGGGACCCAGAGCAGCACTGCGGCAACCTTCTTGCTGCCCTACGCGGCTGCCGATTTTAATCAGCAAAGCGTTCAACCCCCGGGGCCGGTCAGCCCCTACGGCACCGCATCATCCTGCGCGAATCCCAATTAGCCCGATCCCAGGGGAACGACCGATGCAGATGGTCGTTCCCCTGAGACAGTCGGGTCTCTAAAATAGCGCCCATGGACCCGAGTCTGACCGATACCGTCCCGTCCGCTCCTTCTACCCCGGCTCTGGTCGCTCCCCGCAGCCTGTTTCTGGTGGGGCCGATGGGGTCTGGCAAGACCGCGGTCGGCCGTGCGCTCGCAAGATTGCGACGCCAGCGTTTTATCGACAGCGATGCGGAAATAGAGCGCAGAACAGGGGTCGATATCCCTTTTATTTTCGAACGGGAAGGCGAGGCGGGCTTTCGCGAGCGGGAGCGGGACGTCATCGATGACCTGACCCAATGGCCCGGAATCGTGTTGGCGACCGGCGGCGGAGCCGTCACGCGCCCGGAGAATCGGGAGCGATTGCACAGCCGAGGGACGGTCATCTACCTACAGGCGTCCGTCGCCCAACAGGTCGAACGAACCCAGCAGAGCCGGCATCGCCCTCTGTTGGCCAACACCGACCCCGCCGTGCGCCTGACCGAATTGATGGTTGTCCGTGAACCGCTCTACCGATCCGTGGCGCACCTTGTCATTTCCACCGACCGTCGCAAGGTCAGTGCCGTGGCCGAAGCGATCCTCGACGGACTTGCGTCGCTGGGCGTCTGACCGGCCGCGGTACGCCCGTGTGACGGGTGATCGCGTAACTTTGCTATCGTGACCCTTGTGAACACCGTGACAAAAACCCTTCGTATCGATCTCGGCGATCGCTCGTACCCCATCCACATCGGGTCCGGTCTCCTGGATCAGCCCTCCTTGCTCCGCGACGCGTTGCCAACCGGTCCATGGCTCGTGGTCACCAATGAGACCGTCGCGCCGCTGTACCTGCCGCGCTTACGGAGGGCTCTGGGTAACCAGCCGATGGCTGAGTGCATCTTGCCGGATGGCGAGGAGTACAAGACATTAACGACACTCGATCGTGTCTATGACGCACTCGCCGCGGCGCGAATCACCCGAGATGGGGCTGTCGTGGCGCTCGGCGGCGGTGTGATCGGTGATATCGCGGGTTTCGCGGCAGCCACTTGGAATCGAGGGGTCGCCGTTGCACAAGTGCCGACGACGTTGCTGTCGCAAGTGGATTCGTCCGTCGGGGGCAAAACAGCGGTCAATCACCGGGCAGGCAAAAACCTGATCGGCGCTTTCCACCAACCGGCGGTCGTGGTGGCCGACTTGGATTCGCTGGCGACGCTTCCGGATCGGGAGCTGCGTGCGGGCCTTGCCGAAGTGATCAAGTACGGTTTGATCGCTGACGTTGGCTTTCTGGACTGGCTCGAAGAGGCCCTGCCGCAATTATTAGCCCGTGATGTCGCGACATTGGCGCGCGCGGTCGAAGTCTCGTGTGCGACCAAGGCGCGTATCGTCGCGATGGATGAGCGCGAATCGGGTCCCCGAGCGCTGCTGAATTTGGGGCATACCTTCGGGCATGCGATTGAGGCCGCCATGGGTTACGGCACGTGGTTGCACGGTGAGGCGGTGGCGGCGGGAATGGTGCTCGCGGCCGAGACCTCCTGCGCGCTCGGTTGGCTGTCGTCTGCGGATACGCAACGAGTCCGCCAGCTGGTGAGCCGTGCGGGGTTGCCGACGACAGCGCCGCGCCTCGGCGTCGAACGCGCGATGGAACTCATGTCGCTCGACAAGAAAGTGAAGGCCGGCCGCATTCGCCTCGTCTTATTGCAGTCACTGGGCCATGCGGTCGTGAGTGCGGACTACGATCCGAACGCCTTGCAGCGCGTACTGCTTCAGGAGATGGGCACATGAATCCGTTGGCCCCGTATGCCGCCCACGAAGCCGAGTCGCGAGGGCGGGCGCATCCGGAGCCGCCCCCCGCCGGGCATCGCGGTGAATTTCAGCGCGATCGGGATCGTATCGTGCACTCGGGTGCCTTTCGGCGGCTGGAATATAAGACGCAGGTCTTCGTTAATCATGAGGGTGACCTCTACCGGACGCGCCTGACGCATTCGCTGGAGGTGGCTCAGATCGGTCGTTCGGTGTGCGGCGCCCTACGCTTAAATGAGTCGCTGTGCGAGGCGATTTGCCTGGCGCACGATCTCGGTCACACCCCGTTCGGGCATGCCGGGCAAGATGCGCTCAATGAATGCATGTCCGCCTACGGTGGTTTTGAGCATAATTTGCAGTCATTGCGGGTGGTGGATGAACTCGAAGAGCGCTACGCCGAGTTTTCCGGACTCAATCTGACTTTTGAGTGCCGCGAGGGCATCCTCAAACACTGCTCCGCCCGCAATGCGCGCGATCTCGGCGACATCGGCCGCCGGTTTATCGAGCGGCGCCAACCATCCTTGGAAGCGCAATTGGCGAACATCGCGGACGAAATAGCCTATAACAATCATGATGTTGATGATGGGCTGCGCTCCGGCTTGTTGAAGATCGACGAGTTGAAAGAGGTCACGCTCTTCGCGCGCCATCACGCCGATGTCGAACGCCGGTATCCGGGCTTGGGCGAACGCCGACAGATTCACGAAGTCATTCGGCGGATGATCAATGAGGTCGTCAATGACCTCATTGAGACGTCTCGTCAGCGCATTGCATCCGCCGCCCCAGCGACCATCGAGGACGTGCGGTCTGCAAAAGACGTATTAGTCGGGTTCGGAACGCGTATAGGCGCCGAGCATCTTGAATTAAAACGGTTTTTGCGGGAAAGGCTCTATCGCCACTACCGGGTCGTCCGGATGACCACGAAAGCCCGTCGCGTGGTTCGGGACCTGTTTCAGTCCTTCCACGAGGACCTTCGACTGTTACCGGATGAGCACCGGGAAGCGGCCGAACGACTCGAAGCGCAGGATGGCGCTGACGGTCGCGCGCGCGCCGTAGCGGACTACGTGGCGGGAATGACGGATCGCTACGCCATCCTTGAGCATGCGCGGGTTCACGACCCCGCGTCGGTCTCGTAAGGCACAACCCCGCGGGACGGCGCCACCGCAGTGCAACAGCCTGCGTGGCATAATGGCGGGATGAAAGCCATACCCGCGCGCGAACGCCTAATTTTCGCTACCGATGTCCCGAACGCTGATGCGGCTCGCCAGATGGTCGACACGCTGGGCGATTCGGTTGTGTTTTACAAGCTCGGCCTAGAACTCATGATGGCCGGCGGTTACTTCGAGCTGCTCGACTGGATGGTCGCCCGCGGCAAGAAAGTATTCGTCGATCTTAAGTTCTTTGACATTCCGGCTACGGTCGCCAACGCCGTCCGTCAATTAAACGATCGCGGCGTCACCTTTGCGACGGTGCACGGTAATCAGGGCATCATGGAAGCGGCTGCTGCGGCAGCGAAAGACGTCAAAATCCTTGCGGTGACGGTGCTCACGAGCCTCGATCGCGGGGACTTGGACGATCTCGGATTCCAGTGCGACGTGCAGGAACTGGTTATTTCGCGGGCGCGCCGAGCGCTGGCGACGGGTTGTGCCGGTGTGGTGTCCTCGGGCATCGAAGCCGAAGCCATTCGACGCGAGCTGGGTGACAAGTTGATGGTGGTCACGCCCGGTATACGCCCCGTCGACAACCGCCCCGAGGACGATCAGAAGCGCGTGCTCACGGTGGAGCGCGCGTTCGCCGCAGGCGCCGATTACATCGTGGTCGGTCGCCCGATCCGCGATGCGGCCGATCCCCGCTCAGCAGCGGAAGCGATTCAGGCTTCGATCTTGGCAACCTGCGGACCCGGAGTCTGACGGTGTCGGCGCCCCTGAAGAACGACCTGTTTTTGCGCGCGCTCCTTCGGGAACCCACGCCGCGCACACCGTTATGGATGATGCGACAGGCGGGGCGCTATTTGCCGGAGTACCGCGCGACACGGGCGCAAGCGGGCAGCTTTCTTCAATTGTGTATGAATCCGGATCTGGCCTGCGAAGTCACGCTGCAGCCGCTGCGTCGTTTTGCATTAGATGCGGCCATTTTGTTCTCCGATATCCTGACCATTCCCCATGCGCTCGGTCTGGGTCTGGAATTTGAGGCCGGGGAAGGCCCCCGCATTCATCGACCCATTCGCAGCGCGCGCGATATCGATGCCTTGCCGACCTTGGATCCCGAGGTCGAATTGCGCTACGTGATGGATGCGGTGCGTACCATTCGTCGTGAACTGGACGGGCAAGTCCCGCTGATCGGCTTTGCGGGCAGCCCGTGGACCGTTGGCACGTACGCGGTGGAAGGTGGCAGCAGCAAGAACTTTCAGCACATCAAGAGCATGCTCTATGGCGCGCCGACGGAGTTGCATCGTCTGCTGGCACATCTCACGCGGTCGACGACGGATTACCTCAACGCGCAGATCGCCGCGGGCGCGCAGGCGGTCATGGTGTTCGACACATGGGGCGGCGCTTTAGCGCCCGCAGCGTATCGAGAGTTCTCCTTACGCTACATGAGCGACATCGTCGCCGGTCTACGCCGTGAGGCGGACGGCCGTCGTGTGCCGGTCATCCTGTTCACCAAAGGCGGCGGTGCGTGGTTGGCCGATATGGCTCACAGCGGTGCGGATGCCCTGGGCGTGGATTGGACGACCGATCTCGCGACTGCGCGTGCCGCCGTCGGTGATCGCGTCGCGCTGCAGGGAAATCTGGACCCGTCAGTGCTCTACGCGCCGCCTGAGGCCATTCGGGCGGAAGTGGGTCGGGTGCTGGCGTCGTACGGATCCGGTGCCGGTCACGTCTTCAATCTCGGTCACGGCATTCATCCGGACGTACGGCCCGAGCATGCGGCGGCGATGGTGGAGGCAGTGCACGAACTGTCGCCGCAATATCACCTCTGAATGACGGCGCGGAAACCCTCGTGAATCTCGTGTTTATCGCAATCGGTGGTGCGATCGGCAGCCTGTGCCGATATTTCGCGGCGTTGGCCTTCACCGCGCTCGCAGGGACGTGGTTGCCCTGGGGAACGGTGCTCGTCAACATTACCGGCAGTTTCGTAATCGGTTGCGCCGGCGGCGCGGCGATTGCCGGAGCCCCGGCGAGTGCTGCGCCGTTTGTCCGTTATTTCATCATGGCGGGCTTGTGCGGCGGCTACACCACATTCTCTGCCTTTAGTTTGCAGACGGTGGATCTCTTGCAGGCCGGTCTGCCCGGCCGAGCACTCCTGCACGTTCTTATATCGGTCTCCGCCTGTGTGGCGGCGACTTCCATCGGGTACAGCATCGCGGCTGCACTAACCCGCTAACGAATTCTCTAAGGGAGTTAAAACATGGATTTGAGTCAAATTCCGGTTGGCGTTGAGCCACCTTGGGACATTCACGCTGTGATTGAAATTCCGCAAGGCGGCATTCCCGTGAAGTACGAGCTCGAAAAGAAGTCCGGCGCGTTGTATGTCGATCGATTCTTGCACACCTCGATGTATTACCCGGGTAATTACGGCTTCGTCCCGCAGACGCTTGCGGAAGACGGCGACCCCTGTGACGTCATCGTGGTAGGTCAGGTACCTGTAGTGCCGGGGGCGGTGATTCGCTGCCGGCCCATTGGCGCGCTGATCATGCGCGATGAGGCCGGCGGAGACGAAAAAATCGTCGCTGTGCCGGTCGACAAACTGCACCCGTTTTACAGTGGCGTGCGTTCCTACAAGGACTTGCCGCCCATCCTGATTGACCAGATTGCGCACTTCTTCCAACACTATAAGGATCTGGAAAAGGGCAAGTGGGTCACGATCGTCAAATGGGAGGGACCGGACGGTGCGGCTCGCTTGATCCGTGAGGGCATCGCACGCGTACAAGGGGTCAAAGTGCCGACCCGTGCACCTCGAGTCGGTGCAACCACGTCCGCTAAGAAGAAGGCTGCCAAGAAGAAGGCTGCCTCAAAAACAGCGGCTCCGCGTAAGAAGAGCGCCGCCCCAACGCAAAGTTGATTCAGCCCTCTGAACGGTCGAGGCACTCGCCGTGAATGCCGATCCATCGGCGTTCACGGCGCTCGTTAGGGGCGGATGACCCGTCGGGAACGGCCCAGCGTCATGATCTGCAATGGTGTGCCTTCGGACGATCGCTCACACCGTGGGCGGTAATGCGTCGCGCAGTGCCCGACGCAGTATTTTGCCGACATTGGTCTTCGGAAGTTCGTCCCGGAAATAGACATGGCGAGGCACTTTGTAACTCGTCAGATCTTGGCGGGCGAATTCAATAATCGACTCTGCAGTGAGTGTGGGGTCTTTGCGCACCACGAAGACCGCGACGCATTCGCCTGACCGTTCGTCCGGCTGAGCGATCGCAGCCACTTCCAGCACCCCAGGATGCCGGGCGATGACGCCCTCCACCTCGTTGGGGTACACATTGAAGCCGGACACCAAAATCATGTCTTTCTTACGGTCTTCGATGTACACAAAACCGGCATCATCCATCCGACCGACATCGCCGGTCCGGAGCCATCCGTCTGCGAGCATCACGGCGGCTGTCTCGTCGGGACGCTGCCAGTAACCGGCCATGACCTGTGGCCCTCGAACGCAGATCTCGCCGACTGCGCCAACGGGCAATTCGGCCCCGACATCGTCGCGGATCGAAATCTCGGTCGACGGGACCGGCAGGCCGATGGAATTGTTGAAGTCGACGCCATGGGGATTGGTCGTCGCAACGGGAGAGGTTTCGGTCAGTCCCCAACCCTGCGATAGGATGCAGCCGGTCGCTTCCTTCCATCGCTCAGCGACAGCGCCTTGCAGCGCCATACCGCCCGCATTGGTCGCCACCAAACCGGAAAAGTCGATTTTCTCGAATCCGGGCGTGTGCATCAGACTATTGAACAGCGTGTTTACGCCGTAAAAAATGCTCACTCGATGCTTACAGAGCTCGCGCACAAATCCGGGCATGTCGCGTGGGTTAGTAATGAGGAGGACTTTGCCACCTTCGTTCAACCAGACCAGAGACACGGCCGTAAGCGCGAAGATGTGATACATCGGCAGCGCACCGACGATGATCTGTTGCGAGCCATCATTGGGTAAAAAGTCCTGCAGCCACGTATGCGTTTGGATGGTGTTGGCCACCATGTTGCGATGCGTGAGCATGGCGCCTTTCGACACGCCGGTTGTTCCGCCGGTGTACTGCAGAAAAGCCAGATCCGTCGGCCCAATCTCGACCGAATCCAGATCCACCCATTTGCCCTGCTCCAGCGCATCCACAAAGCGCACCGCATTGGCGAGGGCGTAGCGGGGCACCTGGCGACGCACGTGGCGGATGACGAAGTCGATCAACGGACCGCGCGGGAATCCGACTAAATCGCCGACGCTCGTGATCAACACACGCTCAATGTCCGTGTGTGCGATACAGTGTTCCAATACGTGAGCGGCTTGCTCATACACGACGATGGCTTTGGCGCCGGAGTCTTTGAGTTGGTGCTCAAGTTCACGCGCCGTATAAAGCGGATTCGTATTAACGACAACGAGTCCGGCGCGCAGTGCCCCATACATTGCGATCGGATACTGCAAAATATTCGGCAGCATGATGGCGATGCGATCGCCTTTGCGGAGTCCGCCCTCGTGTTGCAGCCAAGCGGCAAACGAGCGGCTCTTCGCATCCAATTCGCGGAACGTCAGGTTGCGGCCGAAGTTGGTGTAGGCGACTCGATCCGGAAACCGACTCACGGCATCGGCAAACATCGACGCGATCGATGGATACGCCTCGGGATTGATGTCGGCCGGCATCCCCGGTGGATACGATTTGAGCCAGATCTTCTCCATGGCACCCCCCCCCGACAACCATCACGGCCTTATGGCCTAATGAATACAGATTACGCTATCGCGTCATCCACTGGCGAGCGCTAGCGCACCTCGCCGCGTAAGGCGAGCACCTCAAGGCGGAGGGACTCCGGCTCGGCATCGCTCGCTGCGATGGGAAGGCCGATGCGCATCTGAACTCGGGATCGCAGATGCCTAGGCAGAAACCGGGACCACCCCGTGCCGCCACGCGAGAACATAGAACCCCACAAACCGGAAAGACCGATCGGAACCACCGGTACGGGGTTCTCAGCGAGAATGCGCAATAACCCCGGACGGAACTGATCGATCTCACCGTCGTACGTACGATGGCCCTCCGGGAAGATACACACGACATTGCCAGCGCGCAGTGCCGCTGCCACCGCGTCAAAGGCAGCTTCACGTACGGCCCGATTCTCCGACGCTGAGGCCACGGGAATGGCTTTCATGCCCGTGGAGATCTGCTTCAGTAGGGGCATACGGAAGATTGCCGCTTCCATGACAAAGCGCATCGGCCGGGGAATGGCTGCCGAAAGCACCAGCGCGTCGGCATAACTCACGTGATTACACACCACCAGCGCAGAGCCTTTACCGGGGAAGCGCTCTAGACCGGATACCTGGACTCGGTACACACAGCGCATCAGGGCCCACGCCAGAAAGCGCAACAAGAACTCGGGGACTTGGGCGTAAATGAAGGCCGTCACGCCCACATTGAGAACCGCACAGAGCAGCAGGAGGCCTCGTATCGACAGGCCCCACCCGATCAACAGAGCGCCGAGGACGGCTGCGACCACCATGAACAGCGCATTCCAAATGCTGTTCGCCGCGATCACCCGCGACATGACCTCGATGGGGGTCCGGCGTTGCACCATGGCGTACAAAGGAACGATGTAGAGCCCCCCCGACAGGCCGATCAATGTGAGATCGACGATGATCCGCCACGTCGACTGCTCCCAGAGGAGGCTCGACAGCGTGTGCAGCGTGGCGCTCGGGACGGCCGGCGTGGCGAAGTACAGGTCAATCCCGAACACGGTCATCAACAGGGAGCCGAGAGGAACGAGACCAATCTCCAGTCGACCGCCGGAGAGTCGCTCGCAGAGCAGCGAGCCTGTGCCAATGCCGGCGGTGAACCCAAGCAGTAGGACCGTGACGGTAACCTCAGGCCCGTGCAGGATCACGCTTCCGTAGATAGGCATCTGCGCGAGGATGACCACTCCGTAGAACCAAAACCACGAGATGCCGAGTATCGCGAGGAATACCGAGTGGTCGCGGTACGCGACCGCCATGTTCTCAATCGTCGATCGCCATAAGTTCCAGTCGATCCGTAATCCGGGAGCCTCGGGCGCCAGTCGAGGAATGGCTAGGCTCCAGATAAGACCCATTGTGGCAACCGCAATCAACGTAGGCCCGATGATGAGCGTGGTGCCGCTGGCGGCAACGGGGCCTGCCAGACATTGGCCGCACAATATGGCGACGAATGTACCCATCTCGAGCATGGCATTGCCACCGACCAGTTCGCGCGCATCCAATATCGTCGGCAGGATGCCGTACTTGGCGGGCGCGAAGAATGTTGAATGCATCCCCATCAGGAACAACGCGCCGAGCAAAGCCCCAATGCTGTGCGTGGCAAAGCCGGCGGTCGCGAGCAGCATGATGGCGACCTCAAAGCACTTCACAACGCGCATGACCAACACTTTATCGAAGCGGTCTGCCAATTGACCGGCAAGACCGGAGAACACGACAAACGGCAGTATGAAGAGACCGCCCGCCAGTTGCGTCAACTGCGCTGGATTGACGCTGCTGTAGGTCACGGCGTCGTAAGTCACGAGGATCACGAGCACGTTCTTGTAGAAGTTGTCGTTGAAGGCGCCGAACGCTTGCGTAATGAAGAACGGCAAGAATCGACGTTGCCGTAATAATCCAAATTGGCTCTCAGTCATGATGCGGTCGCGCGCGTCCTTGCGGTTTTCCCAAGAGGCGCGTTAGCGGCCCCCAAACGTTGTCGAGGATCCGGCCTTGTACGGCGGCCACGGGATGTAAGTGATCGGCCTGAAAGTTGCGCTCGTCGGGTGCAATGCCTGCGATGAGCGAGGGTATGAGCGGCGCGTGCGCTTGCTGCGCTGCGACCTGATAAGCGTGCGCCACCGCCTGCGAGTACTCCTCCCCATAATTGCCCGGTAACGGAGCACCGATCACCAGCACGCGAGCGCCCGACGCTTGCGCGCTGCGAGCGATGCGGACGAGATTGGCGCCCATCTCATCGGCGGGAAGGCCGCGCAGGGCGTCGTTGGCGCCTAATTCGATGATGACGACCGACGGGTGATGCACCGCCAACGCGCGAGCCAATCGATTCAATCCGCCGGTGGTGGTTTCGCCGCTGACGCTGGCATTCACGACCGCCTCCCCGTACCCTGCAGACGCTAATCGCTGGGTCAGCAAAGACACCCATCCCTCACCGGGCTGCAGACCGTAACCGGCGCTGAGCGAGTCCCCGAGTACGAGGACGGGTCCCGGCGCGACAGCGGGCATAGCCGGCGCACCCCAAGCGAGGCGAGCGATGCTTAGAGCGCACACAACGGCCAGAGGCCGGAGCAGGAGTTTCAAGTGCCAGTACTCGAGTCGCGCGGAGTGACGAAAGAGGTTAGCAGCCCTGACGGGCCGCTGACCATCGTGATGGATGTGAGTTTGGCGGTGTATCCCGGCGAGTCTGTTGCGATCGTCGGTCCTTCCGGATCGGGCAAGTCGACGCTATTGGCATTGCTGGCTGGGCTTGACGTACCTTCACGCGGTGAGGTGCTGCTGCAAGGGCAGCCGTTTTCCGCACTGGATGAAGACGGGCGCGCGCAGGCGCGCGCGGGGCGTGTCGGCTTTGTGTTCCAAGCGTTCCATCTCGTACCGACTTTGACCGCCGAGGAAAACGTGCGCTTGCCGCTGGAGTTGGCAGGCACATCGAATGCCGATCGATTGACCGCCGAGGCCCTTGCGAGTGTTGGGCTGGAAAATCGCGCCCGACACATGGCCCGGCAGCTGTCCGGTGGGGAGCAGCAACGGGTTGCCTTGGCGCGTGCGTTCGTGGGCCGTCCAGCGCTGTTGTTTGCGGATGAGCCGACGGGCAACCTCGACACGGCGAGTGGTGATCGGGTGATCGAATTGTTGTTTGAGCTCAACCGGACGCTCGGCACCACGTTGGTATTGGTCACTCACGAGCGTAGCCTCGCGGCGCGATGTGATCGCACGTTAACGTTGGTTGCGGGTCGCCTGGTCGAGGGGGCGGTGGCCGGATGAGCGGCCTACCGCGCCCCGGGGTTCGTTTTTTTCGCATCGCGGGTCGGTCGGACCTCGCGGTGTTCGTCGCGGCAATTGTCGTCGCGGTGGCTTCGTCGACGACGGTGGGATGGTTCACCGACCGCCTTGAGCGCGGAATTCGGCTGGAGTCGGCGACGGTGTTGGCGGCGGACCTCCGGTTGGAGTCCGGCCGCAGCGCCGCGACATTGGACGCCGCCGACCGGGAGGCACAAACCCGGGGCTTACGGACGGCTCGGACGACGAGCGTGACATCGGTGGTGCATGCGGCTGACCAAGCGCAATTGGCCACGGTCATCGCCAGTGACGGTGGCTACCCGTTGCGCGGCTCGCTGCGGCTGGCCCAGGTGGTTTACGGCCCGACCGTCGAGACGGTGGCATTACCGTCTCCGGGAACCGCGTACATCGATCCACGCCTCGCGAGTCGGCTGAATGTGGCGGTCGGCGATGTGCTGCGACTCGGCGCAACGCAAGTGCAGATCGCCGCTGTCTTAGCCGACCGCCCAGACCGCGGTAGCGGATTTGCAGAAGTAGCGCCGGCGCTGTTGGTGCGGCAGACGGACCTCGCGGCCAGCGGATTGGTGGGGCCCGCAAGTCGTGCCACGTACACACTGCTCGCCGCGGGCGAGGCGTCGGTGGTCGATGGTTTTATGGCATGGCTACGTGTTCACAAGTCGCCAGCGGAACGACTCGTGTCCGTGGCGGACTCCAGCGCGCAACTGGGAGGCGCAGCGGAACGCGCTGGCCAATTCCTGCATTTGGCCGCGGTCACGACCGTCCTACTGGCGGCCATCGCACTGGCCATGGCGGCACGTCGACACGCAGCGAGGCGGCGTGACGAGGTGGCGTTGCTCAAATGTTTGGGCGCGACCCGCGCGATCGTTTTGCGGCGGTTCGTGAAGGAATTGGGTGCAGCGACCCTGACCGGTGGACTCATCGGTATCGTCGGCGGGTATGCCGGCCAATGGGGGCTCGCATCATTCGCGCAGGTCTTCACGGGACTCGCGATTCTGCCCGCCCCGGGCGCGACCCCGGCGTTGCTCGGATTGACGACCGCGGTGGTGATGGTGGCTGGCTTTGGGTTGCCGCCCATTCTGGAGTTAACACGGGTGCCCCCCGCGCGCGTCTTGCGGGAGGATTTGCTTCCGCGCGCACTGCCACTGATCGTGCCGGCGCTGGCGGCAGTGTCGGCGCTCTTGCTGATTCTGTATATCGGTGTGCGCGATGTGCGATTGATGGTGGGCGCCGCACTGGCGCTGCTATCGGTCACGGTGGTTTACGCCGGACTCGGCGGTTGCCTGGTCGGGCTTGCGGGACGGGTTCGCTCCGACGCCGGTCATCCGTGGCGTTTTGGGATCGCCGCATTGGCGCGTCGGCGCTTGGAGAGCGTTGCGCAGCTGGTCGCCTTCAGTGTGGCCCTCACCTTGCTGCTGCTGATGGGGGTTGTTCGGCGCGATCTCTTAGAGGAGTGGCGCCAAGCGCTCCCCGCAAATGCTCCAAATCACTTTCTCATCAACATTGCGCCGGACGAGAAAGCTGCGGTCGGGCAGTATTTTGCCGGTATGCGGGTGGGGGTTGAGTTTGCGCCGTGGGTTCGCGCACGGCTGGTCTCGGTCAATGGCACGCCGATGGCCCAGCGTTTACCGGCGACGGAGCGAGGCCGCGCCTTCGCAGAACGCGAGCAGAATTTGAGTTTTAGCGCGGAGGTGCCGCGCGATAACCGTATCGTTCAGGGGCAGTGGTGGTCGCATCCGGATCCCCGTGATCCTGAGGTCTCGGTGGCGACCGAATATCGGGACGAACTGGGATTGAAACTCGGCGACCGGCTCCTGTTTGATGTCGCTGGGGAGCCGTTGGCCGTGCGGCTGAGCAGTGTCCGCAAAGTCCGGTGGGACGGCTTTCGACCCAATTTCTTTCTCCTGATTTCGCCGGCGGTGCTGGACGATCGGGTCGGCAGTTATTTGGCGGCGGCGCATCTCGATGCGTCGGCGCGCCAGCATCTCGCTGAGTTCAATCGGCGATTCCCGACGGTGACCGTATTGGACCTCGACGGCGTACTGACCACGGTCCGTCGCTTGGTCGACCGAGCCTCGGATGCGGTCACGTACGTCTTTGCGTTCACCTTGCTGGCGGGGCTGGTGGTCCTGCAGGCCGCCATACGGGCCACGGCGGACGAGCGACGCTTTGAGGGGGCTTTACTACGGGCCTTCGGCGCGAGCCGACACCGGGTGATTGCCTGCGCGGTCGCTGAATTTGCGACCTTGGGCGTACTGGCTGGCGTCGCCGCGGCGGGTGCCGCGGCCATCATTGGGGCGGTGGTGGCGGTCTATTGGCTGGGATTGCCATGGCACCCGCATCTCGTGCTCTGGCTGTGGGGGCCCGGCGCCGGGCTGCTCCTCGTGGGTATTGCCGGTGCGGTCGGCACGTGGCGGTTGGCGTCGACGCCGCCGGTGCACGTGCTTCGTGGCGGGTAGGATCAGGGGCCAGACACCGCCGTGCGGAACGTACCTTCCAAGTGGCGGTTACCTTGGGGGGTGATGGATTCGATGCTCCATTCGTATACGCCGGCCGGAAGGACGCCGATATTGAGCGCCAGGGCTAAGTCGCCGTTGGCGTCCGGTTCCAACCGGTCGATGCGCGAGACTTCCGTACGGTCGGCGCGGCGTATCGACAGTCCAAAAGTCGATGCCGTCGAGTGCTGCACATTGATGCGCAACTCGGTGTAATTCGGTCTGAGACGTGATCCGAGGTTGATGGCGTTCGAACCGGAGTCCCCCAGTACGGGAGTGACGCGCAAATGAGACACAAATCGTGCGTTTGGCAGGGCTCCGCGATCGGCCAGCGCTTTGGCTTCGGCGACGTGACTGAGCAATGCGCGACGGTCCGCGTTGGCGCCGATGCCTGCCCCGATCGCGGCAACGAGCGCGATGCTGAGCGCGGCAATGCTGATGGGATGGCACCACCGCGGCACCGTCTGGGCACTCGGCGGTTGGCTTCGAGTCAACTTGAGTAGGCGTTCGAGCCGAGTCAGCGCCCCGGGTAGGTCCAGTCGGTCCGCCAATGCCGGATGCTGCTTGAGCATCTGCTCCAAGTACCGAGACTCTGCGCCAGACAGGTGGCCGAGCAGGTAACGTTCGACAATGTGAGTGTCAGTGATGACCTGCGGATCCATTCGCGTTGGTCCGTTGCGGGGAAGGTCACAACCTTAGGGTGCACGACCCGTCCAGTACAGGAATAGGGTCACAGGTTTAAAGGAGAGGGGTGATGGACGACCATGTTTTTCTAGCGTCTTTGGAAGACGGATCGTTGCCGCCGCAGGCATTCGGTCACCGGGCTCACCTGCGCGCGGGCTTTTTGTATCTCCAGCGTCATGATTTCCCCTCTGCCTGCGTCGCCATGAAGCGCGCAATTACCGGTTTCGCCGAGCGGCTCGGTAAAGCCAGTCTCTACCACGAGACGCTCACGGTCGCGTTTCTGGCCCTGATGGCTGAGCGGCAGGCCGATGAGCCTCAAGATATTGATTTTGAGACATTTATGGCGAGGTACCCGGAGTTGGAGGACCTGAAGTATTTCCAGCGCTACTACCCGGCGGGGACACTGGACAGCCCGGAGTCGCGACACACGTTTGTGCTGCCCAGACCGCGTGTGGACTGAGTTCTGTCCTAGACATGGCGCAAATACGGGCGGTCCATGTCGCGAACCGTCCGGGTCGGAGCGGGGGGCGCGAGTAAGATGCGCAGCACGATGGCACTGACCCCCGAATTAGCCGCCTGGCGAAAAACTGAGCGAGCGCGCCTTATCGCTGCCCGCTTGGCCACACCGTTGGACGTTCGGGCGTTGTGTGCGCAGCGGATCGACGGCTACTTGCGCCGTGGCTTCCCGCTGCTTGCGCGCCTGACGATCGGACTGTGTTGGCCTTACCAGGGGGAATACGACGCACGCGGTGTCGCGGCCGAATTTCGCCAGCAAGGCGCTCGTTTGGCGCTGCCATCGGTGGTGGCAAAGGCACAGCCGCTCGAGTTTCTGGAGTGGTGGCCGGAGGTGGCCATGCGGGCCGGTGTCTACGACATCCCGGTACCCATGGATACCCAGTCGGTGGTGCCCGAGGCGCTCCTGATCCCCGTGGTTGGGATCGGCGCCGTGGGCGATCGCTTGGGCTACGGTGGCGGGTTCTACGATCGGACGCTCGCGGCATTGCGCCCGCGGCCGTTGACGATCGCGATTGCTCACGATGCGGCGCGGGTCGCGACGACCTACCCGCAGGATCACGACATCCTGATGGATTTCGTGGTGACGGAATCAGGCATCGAGGCAGCCGTGCCGGGCGGCCTTGAGCGCATCGACGAGGCAGAGGCTGCGCGACGCGCCGAGGCCCTTTGGGCTGCGCGAAGCGGTGCCTAAGACGACGGAGCTAGCGGCACACGGATGAAGGATTGGGATCCTCGTGGCACTCGTGGTCGCTGGGGAACACTTAGTGAATCAACACCCGTAGAACGGGCGGTAAGGGAGATTTTCGTGCGTTCAGATATCGAGATTGCTCAGGCAGCGACCATGCAACCGATCACCGACATCGCATCGCGACTCGGGATCCCGGATGACGCATTGGACCAGTACGGCAAGTACAAGGCCAAGATTTCGCTCGATTACATCGATAGCCTCGCGTCGAAGCCTGACGGCAAGTTGATTCTGGTGACGGCCATCAGCCCCACCCCGGCGGGCGAAGGCAAGACCACAACCACGGTGGGCTTGGGCGACGCGCTGAATAAGATCGGCAAGAAGGCCGTTATCTGTCTGCGCGAACCCAGCCTCGGCCCCGTCTTCGGAATGAAGGGCGGCGCGGCGGGCGGTGGCATGGCGCAGGTCGTGCCGATGGAAGACATCAATCTGCACTTCACCGGCGACTTCAACGCCATCGCGTTGGCGAATAACTTGCTCGCGGCGTTGCTCGACAACCATATTCATCACGGCAACGCGCTGGGTATCGACGTCCGTCGTATCACCTGGAAGCGCGTGATGGACATGAACGATCGCGCGCTGCGCGACATCACCGCGTCGCTCGGTGGCCCAGGCAATGGGTACCCCCGTCAGGACGGCTTCGACATCGTCGTCGCTTCGGAAGTGATGGCGATCTTCTGCTTGGCGACCAGCCTTAAGGATCTCAAAGAACGTCTCGGCAACATCGTGGTGGGCTACACCCGCGACCAAAAGCCGGTGCGTGCGCGCGACCTGAATGCGGCCGGCGCGATGACCGTGTTGCTGCGTGAAGCGCTCAAGCCCAATCTGGTGCAGACGCTGGAAAATAACGCGGCGTTCATCCACGGTGGCCCGTTCGCCAACATTGCGCACGGCTGCAACTCTGTTCTCGCCACGAAGACGGCGTTGAAGCTCGCCGACTACGTGGTCACGGAAGCGGGCTTCGGCGCTGACCTCGGCGCTGAGAAGTTCATCGACATTAAGTGCCGCAAGTCGGGTCTCAGCCCGTCGGTGGTCGTGCTGGTTGCGACCATCCGTGCGCTCAAGTTCCACGGTGGCTGCGATCTCAAGGAAATGAGCTCCGAAAACCTGCCCGCGCTTGAGAAAGGCATCGTCAATTTGGAGCGTCACGTCAATAACGTGCGCAACCATTACGGACTGCCGTGCGTAATCGCGATCAACCACCGTACGACCGACACCGACGCTGAAGTCGCGTTGCTCAAGGACAAGATGGCGCAGCACGGTGCGCCGGTGATCTTGGCGCGCCACTGGGCAGAAGGCGGCGCGGGTGCGGCCGATCTGGCGCATGCGGTCGTCGAGACCATTGAGAAGAATCCGGGCAAGGCGACGTTCGTGTACGACGAGTCGCTGCCGCTGTGGGACAAGATGAAGGCCATTGCGACCAAGATCTACGGCGCGGCCGACATCTCGGCGGATGCCAAGGTTCGTGGTCAGATTAAGCAGTTGCAGGAATCCGGCTACGGGCATTACCCGGTGTGTGTTGCGAAGACGCAGTACTCCTTCTCCACCGATCCGGCGCTGAAGGGCGCTCCCTCGGGTCACATGGTGAACGTGCGTGAGGTCCGCCTTGCGGCCGGCGCTGAGTTCATCGTGATGGTCTGCGGTGACATCATGACCATGCCGGGCCTGCCGAAGGTGCCGTCGGCCGACCACATCGATATTGATGAAAATGGTAAGGTCGTAGGCCTCTTCTAAGGGAGTCCGACATGACCGGGACCGAGCGGTACGTCGATGACGGCGGCCGCCGATCCCGGGCCGAGCTCGTACGCGGGCTCGGTCTTTCGGCGGCGATCTCCATTAACGTCGCCAACATGATTGGCACGGGCGTCTTTTTGAAGACGCGTGTCATGACCTGCAACGTCGGCAGTCCAGGCCTCGTCATGGCGGCCTGGATTGCTGCCGGTCTACTCGCGCTCGCCGGCACATTCTCCTACGGCGAAGTCTCGGCAATGATGCCCGTTGCGGGTGGCGAGTACGTGTATCTGCGCCGTGCGTACAGCCGCTTGGTCGGCTTTCTCTATGGATGGACCTTCTTCGGTATTGCCCGCTCCGCCTCACAGGCGGCATTGGCCATCGGGTTCGCCACCTTTCTCAATCAAGCGCTCGGCCACCGACTGGAGCCGACATTATTCGCGCTTGGACCGTGGCCGATCTCGGGCATCACGGTCGTGTCGATCGCGGCCATCTGGGCAGTGGCGGTCGTTAATTTCAGGCCCGTCGCGACCGGTGGTGCGTTGGCGCTTGGCCTCACGTTAATCAAGATCGCGCTGGTCGTCGGCGTTGCGGGAACGCTCATCCTGTATGCCCACGGGAATTGGGCCCATCTTGGCGCACCCTTGAGTGCCGCTGCCAGTTGCGAACAGGTGTCCGCGACGGCGCGGGGCGGCGTGATTGGCTTTGGCGCGGCAATGGTCGGCGCGCTTTGGGCGTATGACGGCTGGCAGAACGTCGCGCCTTTGGCCGGCGAGGTGCAGAACCCGGAACGCAATCTGCCACGCGCGTTCGTTGGGGGGATGTTGGTCGTCGGTGTGCTGTATCTGTTAGCCAATTTTGCGTACTTCTACGCGATGACACCGGATCAGATTGGTAGCGTCTCGCTCCATTCGTCCGTGGCATCGGACGCGTTGAGCGCGACGATTGGGCCCGCCGCCGTGATCGTGATTCTGGGCATCTTGATGGTCTCCAGTGTCGGCTCGCTGCACGCTTCTGTACTGGCCAATTCACGTATTCCCTATGCGATGGCGCGCGAAGGCCTGTTCTTTAAAGCGCTGGCTAAGGTCTCGCCACGCACGCACGTGCCGGTGCGCGCCATTGTGGCGCAGGCCGCATGGGCGTCGGTATTGGCGATATGGGGCAATTACGACGCGTTGACCGACTCGGTCGTGTTTGCATCGTGGCTGTTCTACGGGCTGGCGGCCGGCTCCGTCTTTGTATTTCGCCGTACGCTGCCTCACGCGGAACGGCCGTACCGAGCCTTTGGATACCCCGTATTACCGGTGCTGTTCCTGGTCGTGACGACGTGGTTGCTGGTCAATAGTTTCATCGCCGACACCGATCGGGCGCTGTTGGGCGCTTTCTATATTGCGCTCGGACTGCCGTTCTACTGGTGGTGGACTCGTCCTGCCCAGCGTTCTAAACGCGCGTAAGCACCGATGCATCGTGCAAGTGCGGCGTGCCGTTGAACGCGACCAGGCCGATTTCGCCGGGACGGTGGCGTACGTCGGTCAGGCTGGTGTTGTACACCGTCGCCGACAGATCAATGATTCGGTGATCATCCAAGGCCAGTACATCACCTAAGACGGCGGCAATGAGGCCGCCTGACGTGAAGGCGACCGTTCGCCCACTTCCGCAGCAGAGTTGCTCCAGTGCGCGCCGCGCGCGCGCGCGAAACGCATTCCAAGGCTCAATGCCGTCGTCGGCAAAGCCGCCCGCGGCCCACTCGCGCATGATGTCCCGATATCGACCAAAGAGATGCCGTATTGCGGCATCGCGGCTCGCGTCCCCGCTCATCAAACCGTCACCGGTGTCGTTGAGGCCGGCCGCTCGCTTCAGCACGGCAAGGCCGTGGTGCTCGTCGAGATCCGGCGCCGGTTGGGGGAGCGGCCACGGCAGCCCGCGCTCGGCATAGGCCGCAGCGACGTGCGCGGCGGTTTCGGCATGGCGTTGTCGAGGTCCCACGTAGACAGTATCCACGTGCAGGCCACGTTCGGCCCAGTGTGCGCCCAGTCGGCGCGCCTGTGCATGACCGAGCGGCGAGAGTGCGTCGTACGAGGCGCCTTGTACGGATGCCTGACCGTGACGTACCAGCGTAATCTGTCCCATAGGCGCCTAGTGACTGCGGCCCAGCCAACGATCAAAACGCGTATGCGCACCCGTGTCGATTTGCACCGTCGCGCTCATGCCATCCCTCAGGGGAGGATCGTTGGGGCTCGCAACGAGCGTGATTCTCACGGGGATCCGCTGGACGACTTTGACCCAATTGCCTGACGCGTTTTGCGCAGGGAGCAGCGCGAATTCCGCGCCCGTTGCCCCGGCAATGCTCTCGACGGTCCCTTTCCACGGATGGGAAGGGTAGGTATCGATATCCACCGTCACCGGCTGTCCGGGTCGCACCCATTCCAAGTCGGTCTCTTTGAAGTTGGCGTCGACCCAGATGCGGTCGCTGCCGACTATCGCGAAGGCGGGTCGACCGGCGTCCACGCGGGCGCCGACTTTGGGCAAATGACTGACAACCCCTTGTCGCGGCGCGTAGATGCGCGTTCGGGCGAGCTCGACACGCGCACGCTCCAGTTCCGCGAGCGCGACACGGACGGGAGGGTAGTCGTCGACGGGACGATTGGGTCGACCTCCGAGCCGCGCGAGCAATTGGTCGCGCTGCAATTCCAGAACGCCGATCGCGCCTACGGAAAGGTCTGTGGTGCGATGCGAAGAATCGACCGTAGCGGCGGGCACCAGTTTGCGGGCGGCCAACTCGTCTTGTCGTAGCGTATCCCGCTGGGCGTATTCCGCCGCCCGGCGCGCCATCGCAATTTCGCCATCCTTCTCGCGATAGGCACCTAATGCACCCGCGATCTCAGCGCGGGCCGACTCGAGTTTGGACTCAGCGGCCTTCACGGCGATGGTCTGAAGCGTGTCATCCAGTACGAGTACGAGCGCGCCTTCACTGACAGCGTCGTTTTCGCGAAAGCGGACATCCTTGATATCGCCAGAGACTTGCGGCGAGACATCAATACGATCGCGCTGAACGTACGCATTATCGGTGTCGACATAACGCCCGGCCGAGCCGTACGCCCAAACAGCGGCGCCCGTAACCAAGAGTGGCAACACGATCAGCATCAGCGTCCGGGCAGGGCTGCGGCGGGATTCTGCGACGACGTTTTCGTGGCTCATGGCGTAGCGGAGTGACTTATTTAGTAAGCAGACGTTATCAAATGGTTGCGCCTGCCGTGAGGGTGAATCCCTGCATCGACTCAGGGCAACGTTTGTGGCGTGGCGAAGGGTAAGGTGCTCAACAGCTGGTACAGACCGGTCCAACCGATCTGGATTCCAATGCAGAAGAGCAAAAAGGCTGACAAGCGCACGACAATGGCCGTGCCCGTTTTGCCGATGGCGGCCGCCAACCGATCAGAGTGTCGGTAGGCCAAATATATGCAAACGCCGAGTGTCGCCACGGCCAGCACGGTCGCAATGAAAAACGTGATCGCATCGGCGCTGACGCCGGTCGGGCGATTGGCACCGACCGATATCGCCACCGAAATGGTCCCCGGGCCGACCGTCAGTGGCATGGTCAAAGGGTAAAACGACAGACGCTCGGTGATCGCATGATCGCTCAAGGCGGATGACGCTTCGTTACGTCGTTGCTCGGTGCTATCGGGGCTCGTCAGCATGCCCCAGCCGGATAGCGAGATGACAATGCCACCGGCGACCTGCAACGCCGGCAACGAAATCCCGAGAAAACTCAGAATATACGCGCCGACGTACAGCGACGCCGTGATCAAACAAAACGAATAAAACGCCACGCGCCGGGCCACTTGAGCCCGAGCGCGCGACGAGAAATCCTGCGTGGCGCCGTAAAACGTGAACGCGCCCGTCAACGGATTGACGATAGAGAAGAGCGCGGTAAACGCCAGCAGGAAGGTAGAAGGGCCCAAAAAAATTCCTTACAGGAGATCCTTCACGCCGTCACGTTCTTCCAGCAACTCCTGATGGGTTACCGTCATGCGTGCGCGGCTGAACTCATTGATATCCAAACCCTGAACGATTTCATACGAGCCATTCGATGTCGTCACAGGGTACGAGTACACCACACCCTCGGGGATGCCGTAGCTACCGTCCGACGCGACGGCCATGCTGACGAAGTCGCCCGGCGCTGAGCCGAGCATCCACGTACGGATGTGATCGATGGCGGCCGATGCGGCCGATGCGGCCGACGATGCGCCGCGGGCCTTGATGATCGCGGCGCCTCGCTGCTGGACCGTTGGGATGAAATGATCGGCGTACCAGGCCTGATCGACGAGCGACAGAGCACTCTGTCCGCCGACGGTGGCGTGATTGAGATCCGGGTACTGGGTGGCCGAATGATTGCCCCAGATGATGACCTTCTGTACGTCGTTCACGTGCTTGCCGGTCTTCTCCGCCAACTGCGCCATCGCGCGGTTGTGGTCGAGGCGAGTCATCGCCGTGAAGTTACGCGGGTCGATATCCCGTGCATTGCTGCGTGCGATGAGCGCATTGGTATTCGCCGGGTTACCGACCACCAGCACTTTGATATCGCGACGCGCCACTTCGTTGATCGCTTTGCCCTGCGCCGAGAATATCTGCGCATTGGCCAAAAGTAAGTCCTTGCGCTCCATACCCGGGCCGCGCGGACGCGCGCCTACCAGCAACGCAGCACCGCAATCGCGGAAGGCAACCTTGGCGTCATCGGTGGCCGTGACACGGTTTAGGGTCGGGAATGCGCAGTCGCTCAGTTCCATGACGACGCCATTCAATTGCGGCAGCGCCGGGGTGATTTCCAGCAAATTCAGGTTAACCGGCTGATCGGGTCCCAGCATCGCACCCGAGGCGACGCGGAAGGCCAGCGCGTAGCCGATCTGACCGGCGGCGCCCGTGATAGTGACATTGATCGGCTGCTTCATTCTTCGCTCCGAAACTCGGCGGTGTAAAACGCCTAGTTTAGCCGAGAGCCATCGGCGCGGACTTTCTTTCCGCCGCCTCGCGGCCGGCTCCCTGCGCCATAGGCCCCCTAGGGGTTGCAATTGATTTAGTGTTATAGTTAACTACAACACAAGATCTGCAATTGGACCCCTCCGGGAGAACCCCTTGAAACACCTGATTCGACCTGGGCTGTATCTGCTGACCGCGCTGGTGCTGACCGGCGGCTCGTGGCTGGGGGTGATGGCGCACGGCCATTACAGCCGATCCAGTACCGTCCGCGCCGGTGCCCCGGAACTGAGCGCCGCTCGGTCGTCCACCCACCATGCGCACCGTGCCTTACCGGTCGATGTGCCTACGTTACTGTGAGGTTGGCTGTCATGGATGCCGCATTTAGCGATACACAGCCGATTTATCGGCAACTGCGTGATCGCGTGATCGCGCTCATATTGGATGGTGCACTCAAGGATGGCGAGCCGCTGCCATCGGTCCGGACTGTTGCGGCCGATCTTCGGGTGAATCCGCTGACCGTACTCAAGGCCTACCAGGAGCTCGCCGACGCCGGGCTCGTGGAGAAGCGGAGGGGTCTGGGGATGTACGTTTCACCCGGCGCGGCCGCCGCTCTGAGGACAGATGAGCGGGCGCGCTTCCTGGCAGAGGACTGGCCGCGCCTACGGGCCACGATCCAGCGGCTCGGGCTTACCCCGGCGGAACTATTTGATACACCAGCGGGCGCTGGTGCCACGACGGAGGACTGACTATGTCCGCATTGATTGAAGCAAAAGGGCTCCGTAAGACCTACGGTCGTAAAGCGGCCCTCGATAATGTGTCGTTCTCGGTACAGCCGGGACGGATCGTTGGGCTCATCGGCCCGAACGGTGCCGGCAAAACGACCTTGCTGAAAGCCCTACTCGGACTGATTTCGGTCAGTGGCGACCTACGGGTCTTGGGCCTCGATCCGGTCAAATCCCGGGATGCCTTGATGGAGAACGTCGCCTTCATCGCCGACGTGGCTCTCCTGCCCCGTTGGTTGCGCGTCGGTGATGCCATCGACTTTGTCGCCGGTGTACACCCGCGCTTTAGGCGCGACCGGTGCGAGGCCTTCTTGGCTCGCGCGGGCATCGACCGCCAGGCGCGCATCAAGACGCTCTCTAAAGGCACCGTGACCAAAGTGCATCTCGCCTTGGTCACGGCCATTGATGCGAAATTACTGGTTCTGGACGAGCCGACGCTAGGCCTCGATATCGTCGCACGTCGCCAGTTTTACGACGGGTTAGTGTCCGATTACATGGACGGTGAGCGCACGATCCTCATCACCACCCATCAAGTAGAGGAAGTGGAGCATCTGCTCACGGACCTCGTCTTCATCGACAACGGACGCATCGTGTTGGACGCTTCGATGGAGGCGCTGGAGCAGCGTTTCCATCAGGTGGTGGTACATCCCGATCGCCGGGCTGCCGCTGATGCGCTAAAGCCGATATCACGTCGTGATTCGGTGGGCCGCGTGGTGTACCTCTACGACGGCGTCGATCCCGTGACCTTACAGAGCGTGGGCGAAGTCCATACGCCTTCGGTCGCAGATCTATTCATTGCTCAGGTCACCGGAGGTGCGGCATGAAACAGTTCATCTGGCTGGTCCGTCGCGAGTTTTGGGAGTCGCGTTCAGCCTGGTTGGTCCCCGCGATAACCGCGCTCGTGATTGCAGCGGTGGCGCTACTCGGACTGTTCTACGGTGTCTCGGGTTCGTTTTCCGCCGATTTTGCCGCGCACGTGAAAGTCCAATCGGCGGCGATCGACGGCGTTGTGATGGGTTTGTTGATCGGTATCGCCGCGCTCTTCCTGGTGATACTGCAAATCGTCCAGTACGCCTACTTGGTCGATACGCTGTACAGCGAACGAAAAGACCGCAGTATCTTGTTTTGGAAGTCACTGCCGGTCGGTGATGGCGCGACAGTACTGTCCAAGCTCGCGTTCGCGCTCGTGGTGATGCCGGCCCTCGCTGGTGTGGCCATGTGGCTGACGCAAGTCATCCTTGCTCTGGCGGTGTCGGTGAAGTTGATGTCGGTCGCGGGAATCGCCACCGCATTGTGGTCGCCATCGATCTGGGCGCATGTCGAAGGTTTCGGACTGTATGAATTGTTCGCCTTGGAACTGTGGGCGTTGCCCGTGATGGCGTGGGTGCTGTTAGTCTCGGCGGTGGCACCGCGCTCACCGGCGCTCGTGGCTCTGTTGATTCCAGCAGCCATCGCGCTCGTTGAGAAGTTGCTGCTTGGTACGCACGCCTTCATCACGGTATTCGTGAGTCGCCTCGGTTTCCCGGAGCACGCCGGTTCTGTCACTGCGATCAAATTCGACGATCAGACCGGTGAGATCGGGATGGCGGATGCGGTGGGCCATATCGGCGGCGAATCGTTGCTCCACGTGGATGTCGCCGGCTTCCTCGGCAATCCCCATCTGTGGTGGGGTGTGCTCGTCGGAATCTCGCTCATCGTCGCGACGATTGAAGTGCGCCGTCGCCGCGATCCCTCGGCGTAAACGATAGACCGTCTCAATCACGGAGATTGGGACGGTTCATTGGACGATGTGACGAGGGCGCGTGACACTCCTTCCACCAAAACCGGGAGGAGTTGTCATGCACAAGACCCGCATTGTTCTATCGGAAACGATTCGTCAGGCCATCGCACCGGTGCTCGCGACGCGCCTCGCCGACGCCATTGATCTCAGCTTGCAGCTGAAGCAGGCCCACTGGAATGTCAAAGGCCCGCAATTCATTGCGCTGCATGAGTTGTTTGATGCCATTCACACGGTACTGAATGCGCAAGTCGACGCGTTGGCCGAGCGACTCGCCGCCCTCGGGGGAACTCCCGAAGGAACGGTGCAGGCGGTTGCCCGCCGCTCGGTACTCGCGGCTTATCCCCTGAATATCACCCGCGGCGACCAGCATCTGGACGCTGTCGCGTCGGCGCTCGCCAGCTTCGGCGGGCTGACCCGCGCCGCCATCGACGACTGCGATGCGGCGGGCGACAAGGTCACGGCTGATCTATTGACCGCGATCACCGCCGAAATCGACAAACAGCTCTGGTTTGTCGAGGCGCATCAACACGGGTCGCCGTGACCGCCAGCCGTCCCTGTCCTGAACATCCGCATTGCGGAGTAGGCCCCGCCGCTATCGGCCGCCGTCCAACCGTATGGGCGGGGACGGAGCGGACTGCTAGCATGGGGCGTCACCTCTGAAGGTGATTGGGACTTTTGTGAAAGGAGTGCGTCCATGAGTGATCCAGTGGTGGCCGGAACCGCGCCAATCGGCGTCGATGTCGAGGCGGGTAAGAGTTATTGGTGGTGCACCTGCGGCAAGTCTGCCAAGCAGCCGTTCTGCGACGGTTCGCATAAGGGCAGTGAGTTCACGCCGCAGCAGTACGCTGCGGATGCGTCGAAGACGGTGTACTTCTGCGCGTGCAAGGCGACGAAGAACGCGCCGCTCTGCGACGGTTCGCACAAGGCGCTCTGAGTCGCCGAACAGCCATCGCCATGGCTCAGTCGATCGAAGGCCTCAGCGATGGATCCGGTGTGGCCATCCTCGGCCGCTGGACGGCGGCCGAGGCGTCACAGCGGCTGCGTGACGTTGAAACCTATGCGGTATCGCTCGGCGACGTTGTTCTTCAGGATCGCCTGGAGGCCATCGACCTCACCGGGGCCTTTCTATTGCGCCAATTGGAGCGGCGCGTGGAGGAGGCTGGCGGCAGTGTTCGGTGGGGCAGTGCACGGCCCGAGCTGCTCGGCTTTACCGACACACTGAATGCGGCCGGTGAATCCGCCGTGCCGGCGCACGCGCGGGAGCCGGGCTACGGCGCCGCGCTGCCGTTGGACCGCTTGGGTCGCTGGGCCGTGCAGGGCGGCGAAGCGGTGCGCAATGTCGTGGACTTTCTCGGGCGCATTTACAGCGTCGCGGGCGGGGCGTTGCGCCAACCGGCCCGGCTCCGACCCAAGTCACTGTTTCGCCAAGTCTATGAAACCGGGTTGCTCGCGATTCCGATCGTGGCGCTGATTGCGTTTCTGATCAGCGTGATCGTCGCTTACATCGGCGCGCAAGAACTCCGTCAGTTTGGTGCGCAGCCCTTCGTTGTCGATCTTGTGACCACGTCCGTGCTCCGTGAGCTCGGTGTGTTACTGACCGCTATTATTGTGGCGGGCCGATCCGGTAGTGCGTTCGCAGCCGAGATTGGGGCCATGAAATTGAACGAAGAGGTCGACGCCTTGCGGGCGATCGGGCTCAACCCGATCGAGTTATTAGTCTTACCTCGGGTACTCGGGCTCATCATCGCTCTACCGCTTCTGACGATCATTGCGGATGCCATGGGGCTCGCCGGTGGTGCGGTGCTGTCGTGGCTCTTGGTGGACATTCCATTCAATCAGTTCTTGATTCGAATGCAGGAGGCGATGGCTCCGACCACCTTCTGGGCGGGTGTCATCAAGGCCCCCGTTTTTGCATTCCTCATTGCACTCATCGGGACCTATCGGGGCCTGCAAGTTCGCAATACCTCGCGCGAATTGGGCCGTTTGACCACGGTGGCCGTCGTGGAGTCCATCTTCTTGGTGTTGCTGGCGGACGCCATTTTCGCGGTCATCTTCTGGGAGCTGGATTTCTGATGGAAACCCTCGCTCCCGCGGTAGAGGTTCGTGGCCTGTGCAACCGGTTCGGCGCGCAGGTGATACACGACGGCCTCGACCTTCGGGTCGAGCACGGCGAGATTTTCGGTATCGTCGGCGGATCGGGCAGCGGCAAATCGGTGCTCCTGCGCACCTTGCTGGGCTTAAACGCACCGCGGGCTGGCGAAATCTTCATCAACGGTCGCGAGATCACGACGCTCGGTGCGGAGGAGTTGCGGCAGGTCAAACGCGGTTATGGGGTGACTTTCCAGCAAGGCGCCCTGTTCTCCTCGTTGACGGTGCTCGAAAACATTGAACTCCCCATGCTGGAATGGCTCGGTCTCCCGGAGACGGTGATCCGCGGGTTATCGCGGCAAAAGCTGCGCTTGGTGGGGCTGCCGGACGACGCCGGAGAGAAATATCCGGCGCAGTTATCGGGCGGCATGGTCAAGCGGGCCGCCTTGGCGCGCGCATTGGCGCTTGATCCGGTGCTGTTGTTTTTGGACGAGCCAACCGCAGGGTTAGATCCGATCTCGGCGGGACATTTCGACGAGTTGCTGGTCTACCTTAAGCGGGTACTCGGTTTGACCGTCGTGATGGTGACGCACGATCTGGATACTATCTACCGTACCTGCGATCGGGTTGGCGTGATCGTCGACGGTCGTATGGTGACGGATACCTTGGACGGTATCGTGCGGCATCCGCATCCGTGGATCCGCGAATACTTTCATGGCAGCCGCAGTCGGGTTGCCCGGGGAACATGATGGATCGCGAAGCGAACTACGTGGCCGTCGGAACGTTTGTGTTGGTCGTGTTGGCCATGGCGGCGGTGTTCGTCCTTTGGTACACGAACTCCAGCGACCGGCGAGAGTACCAACGGTATGAAGTCTATTTCAGCGGCAGCGTGAGCGGCCTACAAGAAGGCAGCACGGTGCGCTATCTCGGTGTGAACGTGGGTCGCGTCGCGCGTATACGCTTGGATTCTCGAGCCGCAGATCGCGTCCTCGTGTTAGTCGATGTCGATAAGGCGACGCCCGTGAGACCCAATACGGTGGCGCGGCTGTCCATGCAGGGCATCACTGGCCTCTTGTTCATCGACTTGTCGCAGTCGCCGGAATTGCCGCGCGTTGGGGCGGACATTCCGAGTCAGGAATACCCGGTGATCCGCTCGTCCTCGTCAGACTTCGATCGATTGATCGCCGGCATGCCTGCGCTCGTGGCGGACGCCAACAGGGTCATGCGTCAGGTGAATAAATTGCTCGCCGACGACAACGTGCAGGCCCTATCGTCGGTCATCCACAACGCGCAGGTGGCCTCCGACTCGCTCCCTCAAGCGGCAAAGAACGCATCTCAACTGATACAAGAGACGCGCGCGTTGATAGCCGATCTGCGAGAGACCACTCGCGGCGCAGATCACTTGATCAATCTGTCGGGACCGCAGTTAGCATCTACCCTCGAAAATCTAAAAGCCGCCTCCGATGGGCTCGCGGCCGCCAGTCACCGGATTGATAGCCTCTTGGCGCGGCACGAAGCCGATTTGGACGATTTCGCCGGTCAGGGGCTGGGTGAGGTGACTGCGCTCGCGGCAGAAAGCCGCGCTGCGGCGGCGGAGGTTCGCGAGTTAGCCAAATCCTTGCGCGAAGATCCCTCGCAGTTGCTCTATCAGTTGCCACCTCGCGGTGTGGAGATCCCTCGATGATTCGTCGTTGCGTATTGATCTCGCTCTCATGCGTATTGCTCGGCGGTTGTTCGAGCCTCATGCAGCGCGGTGCGCCGCCACCGGATGTCTATACGCTGACGGCCGGCGCCCTCCCAGCCCAACCGGCCGTGCGCGATGACGTCCTCGAGGTCGCCCGGAGCCGTGCGCGCCCGGGACTCGATACCGAACATCTGGTGGTCTCACTGCCGGATGGCCGTTCCGACGTGTATGCGGGGGCGCGCTGGGCGGCTCCTCTGCCCCAGATGGTGGATGGCATGCTCGTGGATGCACTGCGTGCCCGCGGGGTGGCCGGAGCCGTGGTGTCCGACCGTTCGGGTTTTCATGCGCGTTTCCTGCTCCAGCCGGAAATCGTCGCGTTTGCCGCGGAGTATTCCGCCGTCGGCACGGCGCCCACGGTCCGGGTGCGCTTACGCGGTGAAGTGGGTACCACCGCGGATCGGCGCGTGATCGCGACGGTCGAAGGCTCGGGGAGTGCGGTGGCGCAAGCGGATCGACGCCGCGACGTAGTCGCCGCGTATCAGGCCGCGTGGGATGCTGCCGTACAAGAGTTGTCGACGCAGCTGGACGCGGCGCTTGTTCGCGCCGCGTCTCGTTAGGGTCAACGCTCCGTCGACATCAACGTGTCGAGTTCGCTGTGAAAAACGGAGTAGTCGGAGACATGCGTCACCCGATTCCCCAATGCGGTGAGCTCGAGTTCGTCGGAGGCCCGACCACCCACCCAAATACGGATGTCCTTGGGGGTGCGTAACGCGAGATCGGCCAGCGACGGACCCGCCGCAGAGCGGGGGTTCTGCAGCACGAACGACAGTACGATCGCGCAGGCACCAACGCGCGTCGCATAGGTGGCGATATCGGCGGCCGGCAACTCCGTGCCCAGATAATGACAGCGCATGCCTTTGGAAGCGGCGATCAGCGCACTCATCAGCAAGCCCAATTCGTGGCGCTCATCGGGCAATGTCGCGAAGACGATCGGATCGCTGGAGGAAATTTTGCTGTAGGTGTCCAATACCGCGCCCACCTGTCGACGCACGGCGGCGGTGACGATCCGTTCTTGTGCCACGTTGAAGCTGCCGGCATGCCAGCGTTCGCCGACCTCGATCAGGGTCGGCGAGAGTACGGCGGTCACGACGTCTTCGATCGGCAACAGAGCGAGGGCCATGGAGAGCGCTTGTTCGCAGTCTTCCGGTCGATAATCCTCTGCCGCATCAATCATTTGAGCGGAGAACGACTTCGCCGCGGCCCGTGACGGCCCCTCATTGGCGGGCGTGGCCAGAACCGATGCCAGTTCTTCGTCGGTAAACCGAGCCAATTTCGAGATGGCGTGGCCCCGTTCGGTCGCTTCCCGGAGTTTGCGCAGGCGAATAACGTCGGGCGGCGAGTAGGATCGGCGACCGTTCGGGTCGCGATGCGGTTCAACGACCCGATAGCGGCGCTCCCAGGCGCGCAGCGTTTCGATGCTGACGCCCGTGGCTTGCGAAACGGCTTTGATCGTAAACATAGGATGCCTTGACAGTGACCGGGGCCGAACAGCCCGGAGGTGTACAGATACTATACACCTCTTTGACAAAAGCGATGCAAATGCTGTTTTGACCGCGATTCAATCCGCTGCTCGTTGGGCTGCCTCGAGCGCCTCGGAGGCTTCCAGCCATTGGCTTTCGGCGGCGTTCAGGGCCGCTTGGGCGGTGCTTTGTTCCGCGAGGAGCGCCGTCAGCGTTGTCCGCGCCGAGGGTTCGTACAGCGCCGGATCCGCCAACCGGGTCGCCAACTCCGCGAGTTGCGGGGTGAGGCGCGCCATTTGGCGCTCCGCTTGGGTCACGGTCGCGCGCAACGGTGCCAGCGCTGCCCGACGAGCGGCCTCGAGCCGTTTGCGCTCCTTGTCGGCCGCCGCTGAGCGGGGGCCTTCCTCCGTTTTGCCGGCTGTACGTGGGGCGTTCGCTTCCTGGCGCAACCACGTGGCGTAGTCGTCGAGGTCGCCGTCGAAGGGTGTGGCGCGGCCGTGGTGGACCAGCCATAGCTCATCGGCCACCAATTTCAGCATGTAGCGGTCGTGGGACACGATCACGATGGCGCCGGTGTAATCCTGTAGCGCCATCCCGAGGGCATGACGCATTTCCAAATCCAGGTGATTGGTCGGTTCGTCGAGCAAGAGCAGATTCGGGCGTTGCGACACGATCAACGCCAAAACGAGTCGCGCCTTTTCACCGCCCGAAAAGGGGCCGACAGGCTCGAACACCCGATCCCCCGCGAAACCGAAGCCACCGAGAAACGTGCGCTGCTCCTCTTCGGTACCGCGCGCCAGCGCGTCACCACCGAGCCGCTTCAGGTGCTGCAGCGGGGTGGCAGTCGCGTCCAGCAGTTCGATTTGGTGCTGCGCGAAATAGCCCACGTGGAGGTCTTGGGCGGCCGTGCGTCGTCCGGACTGCAACGGCTGCACACCGGCCAACGCCTTGGTCAGCGTGGATTTGCCGGCGCCATTGCGTCCTAATAAAGCGATACGGTCGCCCGGCGCGATGGTCAGCGAAACGCCCCCTACCACCACTCGATCGGCGTAACCGGCCGATGCCCCGTCCAATGCCAATAGGGGTCGCGGCAGGCGTGCCGGCTCGAGAAACGCGAATTCGAAAGGAGAGTCGACGTGAGCGGGTGCGATGCGCTCCATGCGTTCCAGCATCTTTAACCGGCTCTGGGCCTGTCGCGCCTTGGTCGCTTTGGCCTTGAAGCGCGCGACGAAGTCGAGGATATGCCGCACTTCGCGCTGTTGCTTCTCAAATGCCACTTGTTGTTGGGCGAGTCGGTCTGCCCGTTGTGCTTCGAACGACGAGTAGTGGCCCGTGTAGGCCTCAATGCAGTCGCCCTCGATACTCACAATACGGTTCACCACGCGGTCCAGAAACTCGCGGTCGTGGGCGATGACGATCAGCAGGCCGGGATAACTGCGCAACCAATCTTCGAGCCACAGCACAGCGTCCAGATCCAAATGGTTGGTCGGCTCGTCCAAAAGCAGTACATCCGAGCGGGCCATCAGTGCTTGGGCGAGCGCCAGCCGGCGCCGCCAACCACCGGAGAATTCCGCGACCGGCTTTTCGATTGCCACCGCATCAAAACCAAGACCCGCGAGCAAGCGTGCGGCACGGGCCCGTGCCGCATAGCCGCCGATGGCATCCAAGTGCGCGTGCAACGTGCCTACGCGCGCACCGTCGTGCGTAGCCTCTGCCGACGCAAGGGCGGCCTCCACCTCACGCAGTTCACGGTCGCCGTCGAGCACGAACTCGACCGCGGGGCGTGGATCCGCCTCGACTTCCTGAGCGACGGAGGCCAACACATGGCCGGACTGAACGGAAACTTCCCCCGTATCGACGGTCAGTTCCCCGGTGATCAGTGCAAATAGGCTGGACTTGCCCGTCCCATTGGGGCCCACGACGGCGACTCGGTCGCCGTCGTAGAGGCTGAAAGTCGCACCGACGAACAACGCCCGAGGGCCTCGTCGGAGGGTGACGTCGCGGAACGTGATCATGGGTGTACGAGGGCTAACACGGGCGCGTAGCGTACCGCGGTCGGTTGCGGCCGTCAGGCCCGAAAACGCAGCTCTGGACCGTCCGCTGTGCCGCGTTGCAGACGCGCCTGAAAGTCGGCGGCGGTCATCGGTGGGCCGTAATAGCGACCTTGGCCCACATGGCAGCCGAGGTCGACCAATAACCGATGCTGCTCGACGGTCTCGACCCCTTCGCCGACCACTTCGAGCCCCAAATTACGACCCATGTCGACGATCGTGCGCACCAGCGTGGCGTCATCCGCCGTATCGACCGCACGATGGACGAAGGATTGATCAATTTTTAATGTGTTGACCGGCATCTGTCGCAGCGCCGCAAGTGACGAGTAGCCCGTGCCAAAGTCATCAATCGCGAGCCGTAATCCGAGTGCGGTCAATGCCGCGAGCGCCGGCTGGGTACGCTCGGTGTCCATCAGGGTCGACTCGGTGATCTCGAGTTCAATCACGGCCGGCGTAACGCGGTACTCGCGTAAGACCGCTGCGATTCGCTCGACGGTCCCGGTGCGGGCGAATTGTCGCAATGACAAATTGATGGAGAGCCGATCCGGTGCGAAGCCGGCATCGCGCCACCCAGCATAGTCCTGGCAGACGCGTCGGAATACCCACTCGCCGATCGCGTGAATCAGCCCGGACTGTTCGGCCAACGGTATGAACTCGGAGGGCGGAATGTCGCCGTAGCCGGGCAGCCGCCAGCGCAGCAGTGCTTCGGCTCCCACGACCCGTCCGCTCTCCAGATCAACCAGCGGCTGATACAGCGTAAGCAACTCGTTCAATTCGAGCGAGTGTCGGAGCTTGTTCTTTAGCATGAGGCGCTGAACCGCAGCGGCACTCATCTCCGGCACATAAAACATATGCGTGCCGCCGCCGCTCTGCTTCGCGTGATACATCGCAATGTCAGCGCAGCGGATGAGGTCGATCGTGTTGTCGGCGGGCGCGTCACTGAGTGCGATGCCGATGCTGATGGTCAGATAGATCTCGGTGTCGAGCAGATAAAAGCCGCGACTCATGGTGGCGGTGATCTCGCGCGCCAGTGCCGCGAGCGAGGCCCGCCCATCGCGATCGCTCTGCGGGATAAACGCGGCAAACTCATCGCCGGCTAGGCGGCCAATGACCGCTTCAGGCGGAAAGCTTTGAGTGAGTCGTTCGCTGAGGAGTTCGAGCGCACGGTCACCGGCGGCGTGACCGAAGGTGTCGTTGACGTCCTTAAAGCGATCGATATCGATATAGAAGAGCGCAAGGCATCCGTCCGAGCGATGAGCGCGAGCAAGAGCCTGCTGCAACAAATGCTGAAACTGCATTCGGTTCGGGACCCGCGTCAGCCCGTCGTGCTTGGCCAGGTAACTGAGACGGCGCTCAGCGTCACGCCGTTCGGTCATGTCATGCAGGACAAACAGGAGTTCGTCGCTGTGCGTCATGCGTGATCCGGTGATCACGACCGGCCGTCGCGGTCCGGCCGCGATATCGATGAGATAGTCGCGGCTTTCGCGCGCCGCTCGATCCAATTGGAAGTTCCGTTGATCGTCGGGCGACAGCAGACTTGCCAGCGTGCGGCCTTTCAAGGCTAAACCCTCGTCCCCGAGCAAGCGGCAAGCGGCCGGATTGCACCGCCGAATGAAGCCCGACCCATCAACCACCAACACCGCATCCGCCATGTCGTTCACGAGCGATTCCGCCGCGACCGTATTGCGCCCGGCTATCGCCAGACGCTCCGCAAGGGCCGATAACGTATCGTCCAATGGGAGGCTTTTTGCCCCCGAATGCGGCGTTCCGGCTAGTTGCGCGAGCGCGCGCGCCAGTTCGCGGACCTGCGTCCGCGTCGACCAGAGTGCTGCTGCGGCGAAGCACAATCCTGCGAGGAGTACCCATCGTACGGGTCCCTCAGGCGCCGCCACGGCGCCAAACCCGACGCAGATCAGCGCGGCGCCAAGGTAGAAATACAGTCGATGTGTCGGGGCCGCCATCCACGCACTATAAGCGACCGTGACGCCGTGCTGACGCTCTATGGGGTATCTCCCGATCTGCAGGGTGTTTCCCCGTAGCCATCATCCTCAGGTAGCCTTAACGGTATGAGTCCATCGCATACCCCACGCCTGCGCATCGGGCCCGACGAACTGACGGGTCGCAGTCGCGCGCACGTTGTGGAGTCCGAGGGCGCGATGTTGCAACCGGCCGCTGCGACGGCGTTCCGCCGCATGCGTGCGGCCGCCGCCCGCGACGGCATTGAGTTGTGCGCCGCCTCGTCGTTTCGCGATTTCGACACACAGGCGCGTATCTGGAATCAGAAATGGCGAGGCGAGCGTCCGCTGTTGGATCGTCGAGGCCAGCCACTGGTGGCGTCTTGTCTGGCGCCCCGCGCGAGGCTGCGTGCTATACTCGTATGGTCTGCGCCGCCCGGCGCTAGCCGTCACCACTGGGGTAGCGATCTGGATGTCTACGATCGCGCGGCGCTCAAGGACGGTCAACGGCTGCAACTGGTGCCAGCGGAATACGGATCGGAAGGACCGTTCGCGGCGCTCACGGCGTGGCTCGATCGTCATATGGCGCGATTTGGATTTTATCGGCCTTACGTCACCGATCGGGGAGGCGTTCAGCCCGAGCCGTGGCATCTCAGCCACGTCCCGACCGCGCGGGAAATGTCGCGCCGCCTGCGACCACGCACGTGGGCCCGAGCCCTCGCGATCAGCGAGGTAGACGGTAAAGACGCGCTGCTGGCGGAGCTCGACGAGATTTATGCGCGCTACGTTCGCGCGGTGGACCCACCGCCACCGCCCAATCGACCGGCGCCGGTGCGCTCACCACGGGTCCGCCGCTAGCTGCCTGACCAGACGTCCTTGATGTGGGACAGCACCAGTCGCCGCACCGCGGGAAGCGGGTCCGGATCCTGTGTAAACACCGGTGGATTGCGCCTCAACAAGCTGAAATCACCGGTTCGCAAGACTTTGCGCAAGTACGCCATGTGCTGGTCGATCGTTTCGATGTACGGATTGCGACCGTCAAACAGGGGCTCGAGATAGTGGTAGGCGCTGTGGAATGCGCCGTCTAAGCGATCCCGACGCATGGCCTCCACGAAGGCCGGCGTCTTGCGGAGCAAGTCGAGGCCCGAGCCGTAGCGCGTATTGACGGAACCGTCTTTATTCCGGCCGGTCGCGACCCCTGCGAGTACGAATTCCGGGTACAGCCGATCGCGACACTTTTCCAGATAACAGCGATCAGCCATCTGCGCGATCAAATCGGCTGTCCCCACCAAATGGCCGACCTGATGGTCCCGCGGATCGGGTGCTTGGATGTCTTTGAAGGGAACTTCATAGCCGGTGTAGTGCACGATTTGCGCTGCGATCGGGGCCCATTCCGGCAGGCCGACGGAGAGCAAGAACCGCGAAATCAGTCGAGCGGATCGACTGACGTGGGAGCTGGTATAGCGAGCCCCGTTAGGCTCCGTATCGCTGGTTTCCCGAACATAACCGGCGTCGTGGAACGCCGCGGTGACCAAACCCATAAAAGCCCGATCCGGGCCGAGCCGAGCATCGGCGGCCACGCTGCGCTCGTAGCCCACGAGCAAGCGCGTCGCGGCCAAGGTCACATCGAGGGTGTGTTGGCGGTCGTGGTAGACGGTGTCGACGCCGTGAAAACCCGGCAAGCGCCCCGCGAACAAGGCATCGAGGGTTTCGAACGTACGGTCGATCCGTTCAACGGGGACCGTAGGCCATTCTTCTTGAAAGAGTGCGACAACAGCTGCCCGAACCGATGCGGTCGAACTGACCTGCACGGTGTTGGTCACGTCAAAGTCGTTGCGTCGAAAGCGCGACGTGACCGACGGTAGGGTGACGGCAGCATTCATTCGCGGAGTCTAGGGAGACAATCGCAAATTGAATGAGAGCCAGTTCACGATTTGTGACGCTGCCGTGACGCAGCGGGGCCTCAGCCTGCCGCCAAATCGAAGGAGGCGACCACCGGCGCATGGTCGGAGGGGCGCTCCCACCGCCGCGGTTCCACGTCCACCGTACAGCCGGTGCAGCGCGCCGCCAGCGCCCGGGACGCCAGAATCAGGTCTATCCGCAAACCGGCTTTGCGGCGAAACGCCATCGCCCGGTAGTCCCACCAGCTATAGCTTTTCTCGGGCTGCTCGAAACGGCGGAACACGTCCTCTAAGCCTATTTGACATAACGCGTCGAGTGCCGCTCGCTCGGGAGCGGAGGCGAGGACCTGCCCTTCCCACGCCTTTGGATCGTGAATGTCGCGATCCTCCGGCGCGATATTGAAGTCGCCGATGACCGCCAGCTGAGGGTGCTGCTCGAGCTCGCGGGCCAGGTAATCGCGCAACGCGGCCAGCCACGCTAACTTGTACACATATTTATCGGAATCAACGGCTTGACCGTTCGGTACGTAGCAGTCGATCACGCGAACGCCGCGAATGGTGCCGGCGATCACGCGCGCTTGCTCGTCCGCGTAGCCGGGGATGCCGCGCACGATGTCGGTGACGGGAGACCGGGCGAGTAGCGCGACACCGTTATAGGTTTTTTGGCCGTACCAGCCGCCTTCGAGCCCAAGGGCCGTGACTTCGCTGCCGGGAAAGTCGGCGTCGACGGTTTTGGTTTCCTGCAGGCCGAGCGCATCGATCGAGGCGCTCGCCAACCACTGCTGCAAATGCGGGAGCCGCACTTTCAGTGAATTGACGTTCCAGGTCGCGAGCCGAAAGGGAAGTGCGTTCATGCAGCCAGTCCATCTTGACGTAGCAAGCTCTCAACATCCGGGCGATGGCCGCGAAACTCGATAAAGGCTTGCATATGGTCGCACGCGCCGCCTTTAGCCAAGATCGTCTGCCGGAATCGTTGCGCCGTCGCCGTGTCGAAGATGCCGGCCTGCACAAAGGCCGCGAAGGCGTCGGCGGCCAGCACTTCGGCCCATTTGTAGCTGTAATAGCCGGCCGCATATCCGCCCGAAAAAATATGCATAAAGGCGTGCTGGAACCGATTGAACGCCGGTGCCGGGATCACGCCTACGCGATGACGAACCGCATCGAGCAGTTGTTGTACGGACTCGACGGTGACGATCGACGGATCCGCGTGCAACTTGAAATCAAACAATGCGAATTCGAGTTGGCGAACCGCGGCGAGACCGGCGTGAAACGTCCGCGTCGCGAGCAGGCGTTCGAGCTGCGCTGTCGGCAGCGGCGAGCCATCGTCGACATGCGCGGAAATCGCCGGAATGACCTCTGCGCGCCAGGCCCACTGTTCCATGATCTGACTCGGCAGTTCGACGACGTCCCACGGAACGCCATTGATGCCGGCGAGGCTGGGAATCTCGATCTCGGTCAGTAGGTGGTGCAAGGCGTGACCGAATTCGTGAAATAGCGTCACGACATCGCTGTGTCGGAGCAAGGCCGGTTGGGCGCCGTGGGGAGGCGAAAAATTGCACACCACGTTGGCGACCGGTAGCGAACACGCATCATGGACACGCTGGCGATTCGATATTTCGCCCATCCACGCTCCCGCACGCTTTCCATCTCGCGCGTAGTAATCCGTATACAACCCGCCGATGATGCGCCCGGAGCCATCCTTCACATCGAGGTACTGAGCATCCGGATGCCACAGCGGCACGTCGCCCCGCGGAACGATGGAAATGCCATACAACCTCGCAATGAGGCCGTACAACCCTTCCAGCACCTTCGGCAACGGGAACCACGGTCGTAGCGCTTCCTCGGAGACATCATGCCGCTCGCGACGCAGACGATCCGCGTAATACGCCACGTCCCACGCGCGCAGCGTCGTGCCGGCGTACGCGCTGAGGGATTCCATTTCCGCCTGCGCCGCCGGCCGATAGCGGGCGGCGAGATCTTCCAGAAACGCGATCACCTCTGTGACGGAGCCGGCCATTTTGGTCGCCAGCGACAGATCCGCATAGCTCGAAAAGCCCAGCAAACCCGCCAATTCTTGCCGCAACGCTAAAATCTGGCTCATCACCGGGCCGTTGTCGCGGTGCCCCGCGTCGGGTCCCTGATCAGATGCCCGGGTCGTCCAGGCCTCGTAAAATTCGCGCCGTAACTCGGCGTGATCGGCGTGTGTGACGACGCCCAAATAGGTGGGTTGGTCGAGCTTTAACAACCAACCGTCGCGCCCTTCGGCGGCAGCGAGCGCCTGAGCGCGTTCCACGACATGTGCCGGTAGACCTTCGAGTAAGGACGCGTCGTCAATCCAACGGCTGAAGGCTTGCGTGGAGTCGAGAACTTGCTCTTCAAAGCGCGATTGCAGTTGGGACAGCTCCTGCATGATCGCTCGGTAGCGGGTTTTGGGCCCATCGGCGAGCCGTACGCCCGCTAATTCAAATTCTCGCAATGCGTGTGCCACCGTGCGCCGGGCGGCATCCGGCAATTGGGCGCCCTCCCGAGCCAGGATCGCAGCGTAGGCCTCGGCGAGCGCCGCGTTCTGACCGACTTCGGATTGATACTCGGTCAGCGCCTCGAGGCACGCGTTGTAGGCCTGACGTAGCGCCGGTGAGGACTGTACCGAGTTCAGGTGGGCCACCGGAGCGAAGACGCGACCGAGGCGCGCTTGTAGGGCTTCAAACGGTTCGACCAACGACGCAAAGGTGGGTTGCGTCTGGGCCAGCAGACCCTGCAATGCCGACCGGTTACGGGCGATCTGTTCGCGTACGGCCGGCTCGGCGTGTTCCGGTTGGATGGCGGCGTAATCCGGGAGCGCAGTCGGGTCTAGCAGCGGGTTCATCGGCACTCAATAAGCGACGTACTGGAGGCAAGATCGTAGCAGAGCCGGGTCGGTTGACCGTATATCATGCGCGCCATGTCTCCTCATCAGAGCACAAGGCTTATGACACACGACTACGATTACATCGCCATTGGTGGCGGCAGCGGCGGTTTGGCGACGGCGCAGCGGGCTGCGGAATACGGTGCCCGAGCGTTGGTCATTGAGCGGGCTCGTTTGGGGGGTACCTGCGTCAACGTCGGCTGTGTTCCGAAGAAGCTGATGTGGACCGCCGCATCGATTGGACACGCGATCGAGGATGCTGCCGGCTACGGCTTTGACCTGGAGGCGAAGGGCCACGACTGGGCGCGCATCAAAGCCGCGCGCGATGCCTACGTCGCGCGCCTGAATGGGATTTACGCGTCCAATTTGGAGCGGCGCAAGGTCGATTGGGTGCACGGTAACGCGACGTTTGTCGATGCGCAGACCGTAGAAGTCGATGGCGTACGCTATCGCGCCCCGCACATCACCATCGCTGTGGGCGGGCAACCGTCGGTGCCGGCAATTCCAGGTGCCGAGAGGGGCATCACCTCGGACGGATTTTTCGATTTGGCCGACCGTCCGGCGACCGTCGCCGTGGTGGGCAGCGGCTACATCGCCGTGGAACTTGCCGGCGTGTTCGCAGGGCTCGGCACGCAGGTGCACCAGTTTGTGCGCCAAGACGGGGTCTTGCGCTCGTTCGACAGTATGCTGAGTGACGCACTGGCCCGTGAAATGCAGGCGGATGGCATTGCCATACACACGAAGGCCATACCGACCGCGATTGAGGCCGACGGCCTGCGCCACCGGCTGCGTCTCGCAGACGGCAGCAGTCACGGCCCGTTTGATGCCGTGGTGTTTGCCATCGGCCGGGAGCCGGTCACCGCGGCGCTCGGGCTTGACCGCGCCGGAGTGCACCAAAAGGGCGGCTACGTTCCCACCGATGCCTTTCAAAACACCAACGTGCCCGGTATTTACGCCATCGGCGACGTGACCGGACGAGCACAGTTGACCCCCGTCGCGATTGCCGCCGGCCGACGTCTCGCCGATCGCTTGTTCGGCGGGCGCCCGGAACGCCATTTGAATTACGAGATGATCCCGACGGTGGTCTTTTCGCACCCGCCGATTGGTACCGTGGGCATGACGGAGGCCGAAGCGCGGCAAGCCCACGGTGATGCGGTGCGTGTTTACAGCGCAGGTTTTGTGTCGATGTACCACGCACTCACGCAGCGGAAAGTGCGCACCGAGATGAAGCTCGTGTGCGTCGGACCCGAGGAGCGTGTCGTGGGTCTGCATGTCATCGGCCCGGGTGCCGATGAAATGCTGCAGGGCTTTGCCGTTGCCGTGAAAATGGGTGCCACTAAGCGCGATTTTGACGACACCGTGGCGATCCATCCCACCGCCTCCGAAGAATTCGTCACCATGCGCTGAGGGTTTCCGGATGCATGCGATACGTCCTTATAAAGGCCACGCGCCCCAGATGGGCGAGCGTGTCTATGTCGACCCACAAGCGTGTGTCATCGGGCGGGTCTGGTTGGGCGATGACACGTCCGTTTGGCCGATGGCCGTCTTGCGGGGGGACGTGCACGACATCCGCGTCGGTGCGCGCACGAGTGTTCAAGATGGCAGTGTGCTGCACGTGACCCACGACGGGCCCTATCATCCGGGCGGTGGGCCACTGGCCATCGGCGATGACGTCACCATTGGCCACAACGTGACGCTGCACGCCTGCACGATTGGCGATCGCTGCCTGATCGGCATGGGTGCGATCGTGCTCGACGGCGCCTGTATCGAGAACGACGTGATTGTCGGTGCGGGTAGTCTCGTGCCGCCGCGTAAACGACTGCGCGCAGGCACGCTCTGGGTCGGCAATCCGGTCCGGGAGATTCGGGAACTCACCGCGCGCGATCGGGAGCAACTGGTTTACTCGGCAGCGCACTACGTCCGGGTCAAGGAAGACTACCGATAAGCGTGTCGAATGCCGGTTACCGAAGCGGCAATTCCACATCCTCAAACAACGCATCGAGATCCGGTCCTTCGCCGGCGCGAACCGCTTGATCGATGAGTCGCCGAGTGAGGTGCGGGGCGAACGATTTCAAGAATTCGTACATGTAGCCGCGCAGCAGTCGACCCCGACGAAACCCAATCCACGTCATGTGCGGCGCGAACAGATGCGTCGCGTCGATTTGCACCAAGTCGCTGTCGACCGTTGGGTCTATCGACATACTGGCGACAATGCCGACACCGAGCCCAAGACGGACGTAGGTCTTGATGACGTCGGCGTCGCTGGCGGTCAAAGCGACGTTCAACTTCAGCCCGTTGCTCTCGAACAGAGCCGGTAGCGACGAGCGTCCGCCGAAACTGAAGGTGTACGTAACGATCGGGTATTTGGCGAGCGTGTTCAGTGAGACCGAGCGTTCGCGGGTCAGCGGGTGGCCGGCCGGTACGATGATTTTGCGAGTCCAGCGATAGCAGGGCAGCAGCACGAGCCCTGGGAACAATTCGGAGCCACCGGTCGCGATCGCAAAGTCGACGCGGTCGAGTTTGGCCAGTTCAGCAATCTGCTCGGTCGTTCCTTGATGCAAGTGCAGATCGACTTCTGGGTAACCCTTGCGGAAGTTTTGCACGATAGAGGGGAGCACGTAGCGGGCCTGCGTGTGCGTTGTGCCGATGGCGAGCGATCCGGAGCGGTCGTCCTTGAGATCCGCCGATAAGCGGCGAATGTTCTGCACCTCTTCCAGAATGCGCAGGCCTCGATCCACGACTTGCTGACCGGCCGGCGTCACCCCGGTGAGGTTACGGCCGTCACGCTCGAACAACGGGAAGCCGAGTTCATCCTCCAATAATTTCAATTGCTTGCTCACGCCTGGCTGCGACGTGTGCAGCTTGCGGGCCGCGGTCGTGATGTTCAGCCCGTTCTGAACCACGGCGGTGAGGTAGCGAAGTTGATGTAGTTTCATGGAGTGCCTCGAGCGATCCTTGCAAGGATACGGCCGACAGCCCGATTCAGCCATGACCGGGGCATACGTTCCGGGAATGATTCCATGCCTGAGTGCACGAGATGCCACATGACTGTCACAAACCGCGCGTAGCCTCCTCGGCCCTCTTCGATTGGCTTGCAGACCCCATGGCTCAGGACCCTCGCTCGTTGATACAAGAGGGCATCACCGCCCAACGGGCCGGTCGTCTCGCCGAAGCGGCGCAACGTTACGAGGCGGTGTTACGCGTGCAGCCATCGCACTTTGATGCGCTGCAATTGCTCGGCGTGCTGCGCTTTCGCGAAGGTCGGTCGGCGGACGGGCTGGCGTTGCTCGAGCGCGCGCTGGCTATCACGCCCAGTCATGGGCCGACGCTGAATAATTACGGCAACGTGCTCCGTTCGTTGGGCCGGCACCACGACGCCCTCGCAGCGTACCGTGCAGCGCTGCGTCATTTGCCGACGCCCAATGCGGTGCTGTTGCGCAATTTGGGATCGGCCCTGTTGGAGGTGGGTGAGCGAGACGAGGCCGGTCAATACCTTGAGGCCTCGCGCCGCTTGGACCCGCGCGACGCGGTGCTCTGGTGTTGGATCGGCATGTTGGAGTCGATGCGGGAACGTCTCGACGCCTCGGCAGCGGCATACCGCGAAGCACAGCGTCTGGATGTCGCGCGCGGGGAGGCGTGGTATCAGGCTCAATTGGGCTTGGCGTCCGCGGCCATCGCTGCTCGACGCCATGATGATGCCGAGCACCTCTTGTCGACGCTACTGGCCGGTCGCCCGACCTTATTGGCGCGCATCGGACGCTTACAGCTGGCACAGCGCTTGGTGCGCTGGTCGGGCTGGGCGGACGACATCGCCCGTTTGCCGATCGAAGCGCAGACAGTGCCCGTTGAGCACGAAGCCTTAATGCAGGTGCTGTATCTCAGCGATGACCCCGGGGTCCTCCGCGCGTGTGCAGAGGCCGTGGCTCGGTTTCATGCGCAGCGCACCGGCCCCGTCTCGATACCGAAGGGGCGGGTGCGCCAACGCCCGCGCATCGGCTATCTGTCCGGCGATATGCGCAATCACGTGGTCGCATGGTTGTTCGCTGAAATTCTGGCCGCGCGATCGCGCGAACGGTTCGACGTGACCGTGTATGCCCTCGGCCCACCCGATGATTCCGATGTCCGGCAGCGCATCCGGGATGAGGCCGACCGCTTCGTCGAATTGGGCAGTCGTTCCGCCTCGGATATCTACGCACAGATCGTGGCCGACGAAATCGATATTTTGGTGGACCTTGCCGGGTATACCGAACAGGCGCGGCCGCGCGTGTTGGCGATGCGCCCGGCTCCCGTGCAGGTCGGATGGCTCGGTTACCCGGGCACGATGGGCGGGAAGTTACTGGATTACCTGATTGCCGACGCGCAGGTGGTTCCATCCTCTGCGCAGCCGGCCTACACGGAGTCCATTGTTCGTTTGGCCGGGAGCTGCCTGCCGAATCACGCACGCCGTCGTGTGGCCGCTGCGCGATCGCGCTCGGCGTTGGGTCTGCCGAACGAGGCGGTGGTGCTGTGCGCCTTTGTACCCACTCTGAAGATTACGCCCCCGGTCTTTGATCTGTGGATGTCGGTATTGCGGGAGCGTCCCGCGACCGTGCTGTGGCTCCAGCAGCCGAGCGAGGAAGCCATGGCAAATCTGCGTCGCGAAGCGATCGCGCGGGGAGTCGACGGCAGCAGGCTCGTGTTCGCTGGATTTGAGGCGGATCTTGCGGACCATCTGGCACGGTACGCGGTGGCCGATATCGCCCTGGATACGCACCCGTACGGATCCCACTCGACGGCAGCGGATGCGCTCTGGGTCGGGTGTCCCCTCATCAGCCGCCGTGGCGACAGCTTCGCGGCTCGCGTCTCCTCGTCGGCGCTTGCGGCAGCGGGATTGACCGAGTTGATTGCCGACAGCGACGCGGCGTATTACCGCTTGATCTTGCAGTTGGTGGACGAGCCATCGCGCCGCGCAGCATTGCGGGAAGGATTGCTTCGCACTCGCGAAAATCTGCCGCTGTTCGACGCGGCGGGCTACGCCCGCTCATTGGAGGCAGCCTTTGCGCAGATGCAGGCGCGAGCATCGCAGGGTCTTGCCGCCGAGTCTTTCGATATTCCAGCGCCGGATGCCGTCTAAAACAGCATGCTTCGAAATGCGTTGGGCGGAAAGCGAGCGCTGGAGGGCATCAGTCGATTCACCAACGCCGGATCGATGCACAGGCGGTGACCCGCGGCACGTAATCCGGTGTTGAGCGAAACATGTTCGCAGCATTGCATGCGAATGACCGCCAACCCGCCACCGGAGACCGGCAGAGCGTGCATCTGCGCGCCGTGATAGGTCGCTGTCGACGCGCGCAGTGCGCTCATGCGATAAATACCCAATCCGCCAAAGGCAGAGTCCACCTCGATTGGCGCCAGTGAGGGATCTATCACGCGGACCCGCGGTGCCATCACGCGCTCGTAGGCCGCTTCCTCGCTGACACCGGGCTGCATACACGCCTGTGCCATGGCTAACCAAACATCGTCGGGGCACCAACGGGCCACCCGCAACGCCCAGAGGTCGTAATACAGTCCACGCTGATTGGCAAAGACACCCGCCAATCCAGGGTCCTGATCGAGGCGCGCGCGCGCCTGCGCAAACCGCTCCGGTTCGATCGGAAAGCCACCCGCATCGTCCATGTCCATGACGACGAGTTCGTCGCAGTGAGCCGCCGCAGGGTGCGTGCGCGCAAACGACAGATAAAGGTTGCGTGCGTATTCGAGTCGGAGGGTGCGGACCGGCAACTGGCCGAGGCCGTCGAGGTTGAAGAGATGAAACGAGGGTCGACCGCGTCCGAACTGCGCCAACTGCGCTTGCGTATCGTCGGTGGAGTCGTTCTCCACAAAACAGAAGGAGACCTCGTCATAGCACGCTGCAATGCGCTCGAGATTGGCGAAAACGCTGGGAAGATGCGCTCCGCAATCTCGTGCGACACCGGCAATCAACGCCCTTCTCGTCATCCGCGACTCCTTGGAAGAGCGCTCGAATCTACCAGAACTCTGTGACGTTCCCGGGTGACATCCGTCTAGCGATATCCCCGCGCCTGTAGCGTGAAGAGGTGCGCGTATTGCCCCCCCAAAGCCATCAGTTCATCGTGTGAACCAAACTCGACGATGCGCCCCCCGTCGAGTACCGCGATGCGATCCGCCATGCGCACCGTCGAGAACCGATGGGAGATCAAGATCGCAATGCGATCGCGGGTCAGCGTGCGGAAGTGGGCGAATATATCGGCTTCGGCGCCTGCATCCATCGCCGCCGTCGGTTCATCGAGCACCAGCACCCGTGCACGGGAACGCATAAAGGCGCGTGCCAACGCGATCTTCTGCCATTGGCCGCCCGAGAGTTCGCGGCCGTCACGAAACCACTTGCCGAGTTGGGTCTCGTAGCCCAGGGGTAGATCCCGTATGAACGTTTCCGCGAGGCCTTGGCTCGCGGCCATCGCCCACCGCTCTCGATCTTCGAATGCGGTGACATCGCCGGCACCGATATTTTCGCCAACCGTCAATTGATAGCGCGTAAAGTCCTGAAAAATAACGCCAATCTGGTCGTGCAGCGCCGTCGCGCTCCAGTCTTCTAAATCGCGCCCTTCGTACAGGATTCGTCCGCCAGTCGGCGGATAGAGGCGCGTCAGCAATTTAATCAGGGTGGTTTTTCCCGAGCCGTTCTCGCCGACCAAGGCCAGACTTTCACCCGGGCGGATGTGCAGAGTGATGTCCGAGAGTGCGGGGGTCTCCGCGCCGGGATACTGGAAGGACACGTTTTCGAAACGGATACCGTCCGTCGCATCGGGCCCGCTCGTGGCAACGCCGTCGCGCTCAGGAACCGGGTGATCCAGATACTCATAGAGGTTCGAGAGGTACAAGTTGTCCTCGTACAAGCCGCCGACGGAACTGAGTGCGGCCGACAGCGCCGCTTGCCCTTGCCGAAACAGCGCCAGATACATCGTCATCGCGCCGAGCGTGATCGCGCCCAGCATGGCCTGCGAGGCAATCCACGCATAGGCGCCGTACAAGGTCCCGGTGGCGACGAGGCCGAGGACGAAACCCCAGGCGTCGCGGCGCAGTGTCAATGCACGGTCTTCCCGGTACAACGTGTCATAGATCTGGCGATAGCGATCGAGAAACAGCGGACCGAGACCAAAGAGTTTGACCTCCTTGGCCGCGGCGTCGCTTGATAACGCGGACTCCAAGTACAGCTGGCGTCGGGTTTCCGGGGAGCGCCATCGAAACAAGCGGAAGGCTTCGCCGGAGAATTTGGCTTCGGCGAAAAAGACCGGCAGGCCTGCGATCAACAGCAGCACGACCGCCACCGCAGAAAAGCGGGCTAATAGGATGCTAAAGCTCGTCAGGGTCACCATGTTTTGGGTGAGCGAAAAGGTCCGCATCACCATCGACAACGGACGGGTCGAGGCTTCGCGCCGAGCTCGGGTCAACTTGTCGTAGAACTCCGAATCCTCGAATTGTGAGAGATCCAACGTCAGCGCTTTCTCGAGGATCATCGCGTTGACGCGTTGTCCCAGCTCCGCGCGCAGCAAGGACTGACAGGTGGATTGCCCACGTTGCGCGGCGGCTAGGAGTGCAACCGTCGCGCCTTCCAGAGCGACCAAGACCATGGCGTGTTGATACAACGGCGTAAACCCGGAGGCCCCGCGGGTGGCCGTTACCACCGCGTCGACGATAGCCGCGCCGATCCACGCCACCGCCGCGGGAAGGGCACCCATCAAAACGGTCAACGCCGCCAGCGCGAGCGTCAGTCCGTGGTTGGTCGTCCATGCCAGACGGGCGGCTCGGGCGAGGTAGCGGAATACCCCGGTGAAGCTGCGCCCGGGTTCGGTCGACGGAATGGGGCCTTGCCAACGAGCTCGAGAGGACACGGTGATTCCTATAGCGATGACTGGCGGTCGATCAGGGCATTATAGGGAGACTGCTACGCCGCACCGGATGCATTGGATATGACCGCCGCGCTCCCCAACGACATTGATGCTGGTCGCCTCACGGAGTACTTGCGGGGCCGTGTGGACGGATTCGACCATTCTGCGACGGTGCAGCGTCTGCGCGGCGGACAATCCAATCCGACCTATCACGTCTGCGCCGGTGGCCGGGAGTACGCTGTGCGCACAAAGCCGGCTCCCGCCGCGCTGCTTCTGCCGTCCGCCCACCAGATTGAACGGGAATATCGCGTGCTTCGCGCCTTGGCCACCAGCGACGTGCCGGTGCCGGCGGCGCATGTGCTCTGCACCGACGAAGCAGTGATCGGTCGAGCGTTCTACGTGATGGATTACGTGCCTGGACGGGTGTTCCTCGACCCGCAATTGCCCGGTCTGTCCAGTACGGAGCGGCGCGACGTCTTTGACGAAATGAATCGCGTGATCGCCGCCTTGCATCGGGTCGACTGGCAAGGCTTAGGGTTGGGCGACTACGGAAAACCCAGCGACTACCTCGCCCGCCAGATTGCTCGTTGGTCGCGTCAGTATCGGGCCAGTGAGACGGAAACCATCGAGGCGATGGATGGCCTGATGGCGTGGTTGCCAGGCGCCGTGCCCCCGGATGACGGTACAGCGCTCGTCCACGGTGATTTTCGCCTCGACAATCTGATTTTCGATGCGCGGACTCCCCGCATTACCGCGGTCATCGATTGGGAGCTCTCCACGCTGGGGTCCCCGCTGGCCGATTTCGCCTATCACTGTTGCGTCTGGCACTTTCCGGCGGGCCTGTATCGCGGCTTGGCCGGAGTGGCGTGCCCGGCGGGAATTCCCTCCGAAGAGGACTATCGGAACCGCTATGCGGCGCGCACCGGTCGAGCGGCGTTGGACCACTGGGATTATTACCTCGCTTACAACTTCTTTCGGATGGCCGCGATCATGCAGGGCATTCTCAAGCGAGCGCTGGACGGGACGGCCGCGGCGGCCGACGCGGTGGCTTTTGGCCGCGGTGCCCGGCGCTTGGCCGAGGCGGGATGGGCTCGGGTCGAGCGGATACAGCGCTCAGGCTGACGGGGGCGACGGCCCGTAATAATCCGGGTAGTCAGGGTCTAACCCTTTGAATCTCTTGTGAATCCACCAGTACTGCTCGGGGATCCTGCGCACTTGGGCTTCAATGGAGGCGTGGTAGCGCAGCGTATCGGCCAGCGCGTCCCCACTCGGGAAACCGGTGTACGGCGGGTGGATCGTGGCGCGCCATCCGAGCGTGCCGGGTAGCCGCTCGGTCTCGTAATACAGCACTGCCGCCCCAGTCATCTCGGCGAGTCGCGAGGTAAACACGTTGGTGGCGGCCGGATGCCCAAAAAAGGGCACCATCTGCGCGCCTTTGTTGCGGTAACTCTGGTCGGCCGCGTACCAGACGACTTCGTTGCGCCGTAGCGCGGAGATCATCGCGCGCACATCGTCACGGCGGATGGCTTTGCGCGCGTTACGGGCGAAGCTGGCGCCGGAGACGGCCGCGATCAGTTCATTCTTGGTCGGCCGGTAGAGTGCGTTAATCGGGTAGCGCGCGTTTAAGATTCGCGCCCCGATCTGCAGGGTGGTGAAGTGCGCTGTGAGAAGGATCACGCCCTTGCCGGCACCGATGGCGGCGTCAAGATGTTCCATCCCTCGGATCTCAGAGCGCGCGCGCAGCGCATCGTCGGAGCCCCACCATGTCAGCGCCGACTCCAGCACACCGATGCCGAGTGACGCAAAGTGGCGCTGCAGCAGCGTTTCGCGTTCAGCGTCCGTCCAGTCGGGCAGGCAGAGCGCCATATTCCGTCGCGCCACGCGTTGATAGGGCAGAGGTAATCGCCGCGCCAACGCCCCTAAGGCCCGGCCGGCGGCCAGGAGAGCTGGGTAGGGCAGTGCCGCGGTGACGCGGATGACGCCAAGGCCAACCCAGGTCAGCCAGTAGCGAGGACCGTACAGTCGGGCGGGGAAACGTGGCATCGTCGCAGCGGGTCACTCAGTAGGGCACACGCATCCTACCCGTGGCCGGGTCGGCTTGACCAATTTTCGCGCCTCAGGCCATACTCCGGCCATGAACATCGCTTCCCCACTGTCTGTCACGCCCGCCTGCCCTGCGCGTTGGTGGTGGCGTCACTCCACGGAGTGGGCGCGCGGCCGTTAGGCCTGACCGAAAGACAACCGGTAAGTACACGCGAAACCCATCTCCGATATCCCCGGGGATGGGTTTTTTAACGCCTGCTCCCCGGCGCACCCTGACGAGGAGCCTATGCATCCCCCGTTCGACATTGCCGCTGACCTGGATACGCCGGTATCGGCATTTTTGAAATTGCGCCCCTTTAAGCCGCGCTTCCTGTTGGAAAGCGTGGAGGGTGGCGAACGCGTCGCGCGCTATTCGTTTATCGGCTTTGGCGACGCGCTGGAAATTCGCCTGGACGAGCAGGGCCTCAAAGTAAGACCGGCTGGAGGGCGAGTGGAACTCTCGCCGCGTCCGGCCAACGCGGCGGCGCTGTTGGATGCGCTGCGCGCGGCACTCGCCCGCGCGCCGCGTCCGAAGCCGGATATCCCAGGGCTTCCACTCGCCGGCGGTTTGGTCGGCGTGTCGGCTTACGACCTCGTCCGTTGGTTCGAACGGGTTCCCGCGCGTTTGCCGGTTGAGCCCGGGATGCCGGAGGCGTGTTATCTCGCGCCGTGCTCGTTCCTGATCTTTGATCACGTGACGCGTGGCATCGCCTTGCTGCACGCGGGGTCTGAAGAAGAGCGGCAGTCGTTGCGTCGCGAAATTATCCGAGCACTGCGCGGTGGCCTGTCCACCGGTCGCCCACCGGCGCGATTGGAACAGCCGAGCGCCAGTCTCAGTCGAGCCGAGTACATCGCCGGCGTGAAACGGGTGCAGGAGTACATTGCGGCGGGCGACGTGTATCAACTCGTTCTGTCGTCGCAATTTCAAGGCGCCTGCGAGTTGGACCCGTTCGAGGCGTATCGGGCGTTACGACTCGTCAACCCGTCGCCCTACATGATCTATTGCGAGTTAGGTGATCGCACGCTCGTCGGCTCGTCGCCAGAAGCCTTGGTTCGTTTGCACGCTGGTGCTGCCGAGTTACGACCCATCGCAGGCACCCGGCGGCGGGGTGTGGATGTGGGCGAGGATCGCGCCATGGAAGCCGAGCTGCTGGCCGACACGAAAGAGAATGCTGAGCACGTCATGCTCGTGGATCTTGCGCGTAACGATCTCGGTCGCGTGGCGCTCCCGGGCAGCGTGCTCGTCGAGCCCTATCGCGTGATCGAGCGCTACAGCCATGTGATGCACATCGTGTCGGGCGTCCGCGGCCGTTTAGCGGCCGGGCGCGATGCCTTTGATCTGTACGCTGCGACGTTCCCCGCAGGCACCCTCGTGGGTGCCCCCAAAGTGCGGGCGATGGAAATCATCGAGGAGTTAGAGCCGGTGCGTCGAGGACTGTACGGCGGCACCTACGGCTATTTTGGGCACGGCGGCGACATGGACCAGGCCATCACCATTCGGAGTCTGACCTTCCATGACGGTCAATACCGCTATCAGGCCGGTGCCGGGGTGGTTGCGGACAGCGTCCCCGAGGCGGAATACGACGAAATTTTGGCGAAGAGCGCGGTCTTGCGCCGCGCGCTTGAAATGGCGAAGGAGGGGCTGTGATGACCACGCCACGGCTACTGCTGATCGATAATTACGACTCATTCACCTACAACCTGGTGCAGGCGTTCCTGGTCATCGGGGCGGAGGTCTTGGTCCACCGTCACGATGAGATCACGTTGGCCGAAGCGGATGCGCTGGCGCCCACCCATCTGTGTATCTCACCGGGGCCGGGAACACCCTACGATGCCGGCATCTCCATGGAGATGATCCGTTACTACGCGGGGCGCATGCCCATCTTGGGCGTCTGTTTGGGCCATCAGTCGATTACCGAGGTGTTCGGTGGCAAGGTGGTCCGCAATAGCCGCCTGATGCACGGTAAAACGTCACCGATCGAGCACGATCAGAGCGGCGTATTTGCAGGCCTGCCGTCCCCCATCGAGGTCGGCCGCTACCACTCGCTGGTCGCACTGCCGGCCTCGATGCCGCCGGAACTGATCGTGACGGCGCGGACCGCGGAGGGCGAAATCATGGGCCTGCGCCACCGAGATTTGATGATCGAAGGGGTGCAGTTTCATCCCGAAAGCGTCCTGACACCCGATGGGCCGCACATGTTGGCAAACTTTCTCGCCATGCGCGGGGGGCGCCGCGCGTGATTGCCCCGTTAAAATCGCTGTTGGAGCGGTTGGTGTCGGGCGATGGCCTGACCGAAACGGAAGCGTTTGACCTGATGGTCACGCTGACCGATTCCGCTTTGCCGCCGGCGCAAGCCGGGGGGCTGTTGACGGCGTTGCGTGCGAAGGGCGTAACCGCCGATGAAGTGCGTGGTTTCGCACGTGGCATGCGCTCACTCGCGCACCGACCTTCTTTGCCGGAGGTCGGGCCCACGATCGACCTCGTTGGAACCGGTGGCGATGGCTCGCACACGTTCAACCTGTCGACCGGGGCCGCGTTGTTGGCCGTTGCTGCTGGGGCTCGGGTCGTCAAACACGGCAACCGATCGGTCTCCAGTCGATCGGGCAGCGCGGATCTGTTGGAGGCGCTCGGCTTGCCGATACCCTTAACCGAAACCGCTGCCGCGGAGTGTTTATCGGCCACCGGGTTTACGTTTTTATTTGCGCCGCATTACCACCCGGCGATGAAAGCGATTGCGCCGGTCCGCGCCGCGCTGGGTATACGCACGGTGTTCAACCTGCTCGGTCCGTTGACCAATCCGGCGGAACCGCCATTTCATGTCATCGGCGCATACAGTCTCGATGCCGCGAAACTCATGGCCGACACGCTGGCGGGCTTGCCGATCGGGCGCGCGTTCGTTGTGCACGGGGAGCCGGGGTGGGATGAGCCCACGCCGGTGGGGCCGTTCGTCCTACACGATGTGCGCCCCGGGCACGTCGTGACCTCGACCCGATCGGCTGCCGATTACGGATTACCGTCCTGCACGCCGGACGCATTGCGGGGCGGAGACGGCGTGCACAACGCGGCGGCGCTTAAAGCGGTGTTCGACGGCCGTGACCGTGGTCCGCATCGCGATGCGTTGGTCATGAGCGCCGCGCTCGCATTGGAAGTGATGGGACGCGTCGACGGTCCGCAAGCGGGCGCGAGACAGGTCGAGGCGGTCATCGACTCCGGGGCGGCTGCAGACCTGCTGCATCGACTCGCAACCTTTGGAGCCACGGTGTCATGAGCGCTCCCGGCGATTTTCTGGCCCGCATGGCCGCTTCGTCGCGCGCCCGAGTGGAGGCCGCGCGCGCCCGTGTCGGCAGTGATGAACTGGCGGCTCGTGTGGCCGAGCTACCGCCGCCGCCGCCGCTGCGTCTGGAGGGCCGTTTCGACCTTATTGCTGAACTCAAATTGCGCTCGCCGGCCATGGGAGTGTTGTCGTCGTCAGCGGCGGATTTGGAAGCCCGCGTCTCTTCTTATGCGGCGGCCGGCGCGGCCACGGTCTCGGTACTCACGGAGCCCGACCGATTTGACGGGAATTTAGACCACCTGGAACGCGCATCGAAAGCGCTCGCGCCGCTGGGTATCCCGACGATGCGCAAAGATTTCCTCGTGGATCCTTACCAACTCCTGGAAGCCCGCATGGCAGGCGCTGGCGGCGCGTTGCTGATCGTACGGATGCTCGATGACGAGACCCTGACGCTCATGGCGCGACGGGCCGCCGAGCTCGGCCTCTTTCTGCTGCTCGAAACCTTCGACGCCGCGGAGGTCGCGATTGCCGAGCGCATCGCCACCGAATGGCGTGGGCGTGCGAGTGACTGTCTGATCGGGGTCAACAGCCGTGATTTGACGACGCTGCAGGTGGTGCCTGAGCGCCTATTCGAGCTTGCGGATCGTCTCCCGGCGGCATTTCCGCGCGTGGCGGAAAGCGGTCTCGTCGATGAGAACGATGCCGCACGACTCGCCGCGGCCGGGTACACGATGGCCCTGGTGGGGACAGCCTTGATGGCGAGTCCCGATCCCGTCGCGCTCGGTCGTCGGATGATTGCAAGCGGTCGGGCGGAGCGTCCTTTCGGATGAGCGTCTGGATCAAGATCTGCGGTCTACGCACCGCTGACGCGGTCGACGCGGCCGTGTCGGCGGGTGCGGATGCCATTGGTTTTGTCTTCCATCCGGCATCGCCGCGACACGTGTCGCCCGTTCTGGCGGCGCAACTGACCGCGGGACTGCCGGCGCGCATCGAGCGGGTCGCTGTGACACGGCACCCATCGGCTGCGTTGCTGGCTGCAGTGTTCGCCGACTTTCGGCCGGATGTGTGGCAAACCGATGCTAGCGATCTGGATGATGTGACCGCACCTCCGGGTGTGCGACTCTTGCCGGTGTTGCGGACCGGCGTGCCGCTGCCGTTGACGTTGCCGCCGCGTTGTCTGTACGAAGGTGCGCAGAGTGGCCAAGGCCACCGCGCGGATTGGCACGAAGCCGCGCAGGTTGCGGCTCGCACGCAGATGATATTGGCCGGTGGCTTGGACCCGGTGTCGGTCGCTGACGCGATACGCCAGGTGCGTCCCTTTGGGGTTGACGTGTCCAGTGGCGTCGAGTCGGAACCGGGGCAGAAAGACGCTACCAAAATACGCGCATTCATCGCGGCAGCCCGAGCGGCCGCGAGGGTGCAGACAGACTGACGGACGGGAGTGAGATGATGCAGAGGTTATTCGAAGTCGGTGAGGCGAGCGCGCTTCTAAAGCGCGAAATTGCCGGTGAGTTCCCCGATGCTCGCGGTCGGTTTGGCCCGTACGGCGGACGCTACGTCCCTGAAACGCTGGTCCCCGCACTGGATCGGCTGGAGGCGGGGGTACATCGCTGGTTGGATGATCCCGCGTTCGTGGCCGAACTGGATGCCCAACTGTCGGATTGGGTCGGACGCCCGACGGCGTTGTCGTATGCCCCCACGCTCTCCGCGCGTTGGGGCGCGAAGGTCTATCTAAAGCGCGAAGATCTCGCGCACACCGGCGCGCACAAAATCAATAACGCGATCGGCCAGGCCTTGCTGGCGAAGCGTCTGGGCGCGAAGCGCATCGTCGCCGAGACCGGCGCGGGGCAGCACGGGGTTGCCAGCGCTGCCGCCTGTGCGCGGCTCGGGTTACCTTGCACCGTCTACATGGGCGCGATTGACTGCGAGCGGCAGGCGCCGAACGTGGGACGCATGAAGTTGTTGGGCGCCACGGTCGTGCCGGTAACGGGCGGAGACCAAACGTTGCGTGCGGCAATTGATGAAGCGCTGCGCGACTGGGTCGCCGATCCCAATGGGACGTACTACCTCCTCGGCTCTGCCGTCGGCCCACATCCCTACCCACTCTTGGTGCGCCGTCTGCAGTCCGTGATCGGTCGTGAGGCGCGAGCGCAAATGATCCGGCAAACCGGTGCGTTGCCAGATGCCGTTTTCGCCTGCGTGGGAGGAGGATCGAACTCGATCGGCATGTTCCACCCCTTCGTGGGTGACGCATCCGTGCGCCTCATTGGCCTTGAAGCCGGAGGACGTGGGCCGGCATTGGGGGACAACTCCGCGACGCTCACCATGGGGCGCCCCGGCGTGCTGCAGGGCTGCTACTCCATGCTGTTGCAGGATGCGGATGGCCAGATTCAGGAGACTCACTCCGTATCCGCAGGGCTCGACTATCCGGGCGTAGGGCCGGAGCACTCGCTGCTGATGAGCACCGGGCGCGTCCAGTACGAATATGTGACGGATGACGAAGCGCTGGAGTCGTTAGCCGAGTGTTGCGCCGCCGAAGGCATCATTCCGGCCATTGAGACGGCGCATGCCTTCACCGGTGCGCGTAAATGGACGGCAAAAAATCCAGGCAGCACCATCGTGATCTGCCTGTCCGGCCGGGGCGATAAAGACATGCCGACATTGCAGCGAACGCTGCTGCAGGGGAAATTGTGATGACGACGACTGACGCCATGGCCCGACCCGGCCACGAAACGATTGGTGATGCAATCCGCGCTGCGAATGCACGAGGCGAGCCCGCTATCGTCGGATTTATGACGGCCGGTTTCCCCGACAAGGCCACCTTTCTGCGGGAGCTTGTGCGAGTGGCTGCCGCCGCTGACGTGGTCGAAATCGGCGTGCCGTTTACCGATCCCATGGCGGATGGCATGACGATCCAACGGGCGAGCCATCAAGCGCTGCAAGGCGGTGTGTCGCTGGCATGGATTTTGGACTCGCTGAGAACGCTGCCCGCGCGACCCAAGGCGCCGTTGCTGCTGATGAGTTATCTCAATCCGCTGCTCGCCTACGGCCTCGACCGATTGCCTGCTGCCGCGAGAGCCGCCGGTGTGTCGGGCTTCATCGTTCCAGACTTGCCCTACGAGGAATGCGCGGATCTACGCGCGGCCTTGGAGTCCGAGGGCGTCGGGTTGGTGCAGATGGTAACGCCGGTGACGCCACCCGACCGACTTGCCATGCTCTGCCGTGAGGCCAGGGGCTTTATTTACGCGGTGACGATGACGGGTACAACCGGCAAGACAGCCGCCGTGCCGACGGACGTTACCGATTATTTGACCCAGGTGCGTGCGTTGGCGCCGATCCCTGTCTGTGCTGGCTTTGGCATTCGCTCGGCGGAGCAGGTGCGATTGCTCACGCCGGTGGTGGAAGGCGTGGTGGTTGGATCCGCCCTCGTTGAGGTTTTGGACCGAGGTGACGATCCGGTGGCGTTCATCAACGCGTTGCGCGCGTAAGCGCGCAACGTCTCAGGTCAACTTGTTCTTTAGCAGCGCGTCTTCCGTTAAGAGGCCGCTGCTGAGCGCGAAGCGAGTCACGTCGGCCACGTTGTGCAAGCCCAATTTGCGCATCAAATTGGCGCGATGCTTCTCGACGGTTTTGATGCTGCGATTGATGGTCAGCGCAATACGCTTGTTCGACTGACCATTGGCGATCATCACCAAAATCTCCCGCTCGCGCCCGGTGACCACCGGCGTAGCGGTCGTCGGTGCGGGTTCGTTGCCATGCCCCAGATAACTGCGCACGACCCGTGCGGACGAGCGTGCACAAAGATGGATCTGGTTGGCGAGGACGGAGCGCAGTCCGTGGACCAGCTCCGATCGAGACGCGTCTTTCACGATATAGCCATCGGCACCGGCCGCGAGTGCTGCGCGGATGTGTTCTTCCGTGTTGTGCACGGTCAGCACCGCAATGCGTGCCCATGGGCAGTGTCGACGTAATTCCACAATGCCCTGCACGCCGGCGGCGCCCGGCATCGACAGATCCGTAATGATGAGATCCGGACGTAGATCGGGTGCCTTACTGATGGCTTCCGCGACAGAGCCCGCATGACCGACGACGTCGAAATCCGCTTCCAGTGCTAAGAGTGCGGTGATGCCTTCACGCAAAATAGCGTGGTCATCCACGAGAAATACGCGGCGTGGGATAACGCCCGCAGGACTCGATTCGGTCGGCGGATTTACCGCTCGAAATTCAGCAGCCATAACATAACCTCACGTCGCGCGGGTCACTCGGTAGCACCCAAAATACGGTGTTACCCGACCCACACGTAAAGTGTAGTAGTGCTGAACCTACTGTTCAGGCGATTGAACATAAACAGACTCTACGTATCCGAAATTGAGATGCGGGTAACGTTTTCCGCAGGAATCAGTGCAGACAGGAACCAAGTCGGCGCAGAATAAAACCTGAGATTCCGCACGAATCGTCCAGTACGCACTGTTGTTAATGAGAATCAGATTCATATGACCGCTTCTTTTTTATCCGTCACGATGCGATGCGCAGCGTTGCTGTGCCTTTGCGTTGCCGGCGTTGCGAGAGCGGATATATACAGCTTCGTCGATGACGATGGCGTGACTCATTACACGAACGTGCCCGACGACACGCGGTTCGTGCTGTTTCAAAAGACCGGCGATGATCGCGTGGCTATGTCGGTCGAAAGAGCGGGGAGCTGGAAGGAGCGCGCGCACGCGTTCTCGTCCATGATTGATCTCACCGCTCAACGCACTGCCGTTCAACCCGCGCTGTTAAGAGCCGTGATTGCTGCCGAATCTGCGTTCGATCCGAACGCGGTTTCGCGCGCCGGCGCGCAGGGCCTGATGCAATTGCACCCCGATACGGCGAAGCGCTACGGAGTGTCGAATCCGTTCGACCCCGCCGCGAACGTTGATGGCGGGGCTCGCTACCTTCACGATCTGCTGCGCCGTTTCGATAACAATTTAGAGTTGGCGCTGGCGGCGTATAACGCGGGCGAAGCCGCGGTGGAACGCCACGGGCGCCACATTCCGCCGTACGCTGAAACGCAAGCGTACGTTCCCACGGTACTCCGGCTCTATCGGCGGTTTCTCACGCAGAGCGGCTGATCGAGGGTAAACCCTACCTCATAAGTAGGCATCCCGACACCCGTAACGCGGGAACCGACGCATGGTTGGCCCGTCAAATGGCTGACACAATGTGTTTGGATCGTTGTGAAAGCTATGGAATTGAGGGTGCGCGCGTGGAGCCGATACTGTCACTGATCGCTGGATTCGCCGATGCGTGTGCACTTGCTGTGACGCCGCGGGCGATTGCGGACGCGCTGTGCGAACAACTCGTACAAAAATTCCCGTCTTCGTCGGCCTTGGTGTTTGAGCGCGATCCCAGTCATCAAACGGCTCGGGTGGTGGCCGGTGCGAACGTGCCGAATGCCTGGACGCAACGTGCGGTGGGCGTGCGTGACGTACCGCTGCTCGCGGATGCCTTGAGCGCCCCGGATCGCGTGCACGTGCGTAACGCTTATACGCGCGGCACCGCTGACACGACCCACGGTCTGCCGATCACAGCGCTCGAAGCGTTGTGTGCGGCCGTGCCCGATCAGGGTGTGGGAAATTACGTGCTGCTCTTTTTAGTGCCACCGACCGGTTCCGATGCGGCGACGCGTCGTGCGGCGGTGGAAGCGGTGCGGCGGTTGATTGCAGCCGGAATCAGTGTATCGGCAGGCGACAGCGAGCGCGCCGTGACCATCTCCCGCGTTTACAACGCCAAAGTCGAGTGGGAAGCGACGGCCGATTCGGTGGACGCTATTGTGGCGGTTCTCGATCATCGCCAACGCATCGTGCGCGCCAATCGCGCTGTCGAGCGCTGGGTCGGGGTGCCCGTTCGAGAGGCCATCGGTCGCGATCTGCACGCGCTGTTGCACTCCGCATGCACCCGCCGTGGTTGTGCCTTGCGCGCAGCGATCGACGATGCGGTCCAATCGCTGGGAAATCAGAAAGAATCTAAATTCGAACTCTTCGACGATACGCTCGCGCGCGATCTGCAGATTGAGTTTCGGTATGCCTCGAGCGGCCATGATGCTTGGAGCGGCGTGTCTGAGCCGCCCCGCATCGCGTGCATCGTGTACGACATGTCCCCCCTGAGAGCCGCCGAGCGGGAGTTGATGTTCTTGAATCAGTCCTTGGAGGAGCGCGTGCGCGCCCGCACTCAGGAACTGACCGAGGCGAATCGGACCCTGCGCGACGAGATCAGTCGTCGCCGCGAATCGGAGACCTCGCTGCTGCGTTCGCAGCGCGACCTCGCCGAATTGTCCAATCAATTGGTGGATGCCCAGGAATTGGAGCGGAAGCGGATCGCGCAGGACCTGCACGATTCGGTCGGGCAGTCGCTGACGGCAATTAAGTATTCGCTGGAAAACGCCCAAGTGCTGATGGAGCGGGACCGGCCCACGGAGGCCGCAAAGCTACTGGAAACCGGCGCCCGGCGTGTGCGGGAAGTACTCGTCGATGTCCGCAATATTTCCATGAACCTGCGCCCCGCGGTACTGGATGACCTGGGCGCGGCCTCCGCCGTCCGGTACCTGTGTCGCGAATGGAACGAGATTTACACCGGCGTGGATCTCACGACGGAGATCGAGGTCGACGATACGCAGATCCCCGATACCCTCGGCATCGACGTGTTCCGGTCGGTGCAGGAATTGCTGAATAACGTGGCCCGTCATGCCCATGCCCAGCGCGTGCGGGTCGAAATGGGCCTGGAAAGCGGTCGTTTGGCCGTGGTGGTCACGGACGACGGCGCGGGCTTCGAGCCGGGTCGGCCGACGTCGGTCGGAATGCCGGCTCGGGAGTCCCGGGGGTTGCGCGGTCTGCGGGAGCGCACGGAGCGCCTCGGTGGTCAGTACCGTATCGAGTCGGCGCCAGGCGCCGGGACGGCCGTTCGCTTGGAATGGCCATTGGCCATCCATCGGATCCCGTCCACCCACGGAATGGTGAACTGATCGGGACCGTGACACGGATCACGGTTGCATTATGTCAGTTTGCTAGAGTGCCTCCTGCCGTCGGTGGGAGTGCGTTCCGCATATAAGGCCTATGCCTACTCCTCTTCTAACGGCGTGACTCCGCGCAGGCTGAGTCATCGTCTTGATCGCCGTTGGATCGGCGCTGTTGGGAAGCCAACTGCCGGATCTCAAAGGGAAAGGAGTGCTTTCGTGGGTATGAATCGTTCAAATCGATCGCTGATGCGGGGCTTTACCCTGCTCGAGTTGTTGGTGGTCATGGTCATCATTGGCCTGCTCGCCGGCCTCGTCGCGCCGCGGTATTTCGCCCAAGTCGGCAAATCGCAGGTTAAGGTCGCGAAGGCGCAGATCGACTCCCTGGAAAAAGCCCTGGATCAGTATCGATTGGACGTTGGCCACTACCCGTCGACCGAAGAGGGCTTGCAGGCGCTCGTCGCCGCGCCCAGCAGCGAAGCGAATTGGGCCGGTCCCTACCTCCGCAAGGGCATTCCGGCCGACCCGTGGGGTCGTCCGTATGTGTACACCCAGCCCGGCACCCATGGCGAATACGACTTGCTGTCCTACGGCAAGGACGGTCGCGAGGGTGGTACGGGCGAAGACGCGGATATCGTGAACTGGTAAGCCATGCGCTTTAAGGTCACATCGCTGGACTCGTCCAACGCGGTCACGGTCGCAGAGATCGACGCCATGGACGAAGCAGATGCGCGGCGCCAGGCCACGGCCCGCGGCTTGCGCGTGCTTCGACTGGAGGCATCCCGATTACGTCGGGGTGGCCGCGCGAAGTTGGCGTTGGTGCCGTTCTCCAATGAATTGGTGGCTTTGCTAGAAGCCGGTTTAACCCTCGTCGAAGCGATTGACGCGCTCACTGAGAAGGAGCGCGACGAATCAGTACGCTCGGTCTTGGAAGGTCTGCGTCGTCGTCTGTTCGAAGGCCAAAGTTTGTCCGTCGCCTTGGGCGAATTTCCAAGCACCTTTCCAGCCCTGTTTGTGGCGACGGTGCGGGCCAGCGAACGCAGTGGCGCGATCTCTGAGGCGCTGCGACGTTTTGTGGCCTATCAAGAACAGATCAATGTGTTGAAGAAGCGCTTGATCAATGCGTCTATCTATCCCGCCGTGCTGCTCAGCGCCGGCTTGCTCGTCGTCTTGTTTCTCGTGGCCTACGTCGTACCGCGCTTTAGCAGCGTCTACGAAGAAATTGGCGGAGAGTTGCCATTGGCCTCCCGTATTCTCATGCAGTGGGGCAAGCTGCTGGAAGCCCACGGCATGGCTGTGCTCGTCGGCTTTTTAGCGTTCGTCGTGGTGGTGGGCTATTTTGTGTCCCAGCCGTCGTTCCGCGCCGCGGTCGGCCGATCAATCCTGCGCATCCCGGCGATCGGGCGGCAGATGCAGACTTACCAATTAGCGCGTCTCTACCGAACGGTCGGCATGCTGATTCGCGGCGGCATTCCCGTCGTGACGGCCTTTGACATGACCCGCGGGCTGCTCGCCGCCAGCGCGCAACCGCGCCTTGTGGCGGCGACGAAGTCCGTGCGAGAAGGTCGCTCATTGACCGAAGCATTGGCACAAGAAGGTCTCACGACCGCTGTGGCCGAGCGCATGCTGCGCGTCGGCGAGCGCAGCGGCAACATGGGTGAAATGATGGAGCGCATTGCCGCTTTCTACGACGACGAGTTGTCGCGCTTTGTGGATGTGGCGACGCGCCTCATCGAGCCGGCAATGATGGCGGTTATTGGTCTTGTGATCGGCGGCATCGTCGTGCTGATGTATTTTCCGATCTTTGAACTCGCCGGGAGTATTCGATGAACGCGGCCGTGATTGACCTGCGTCCCGCGCCCACAGCGCTCGCACCGGTGGACCTCTCGGACGAGGCCATTCGTCTCGCCCTGAGCGGTTCCGATGGACGATCGCCCCTCGTGCGCTTGGCGGACCAGACGGGCCTAACCGGCGATGTGTTGGCCCGAGCGCTCGGCGCGAAATTGAATTACCCGGTCATTGAGGGGCCGGCACTGCTCGAACTCCCGCCGGCGTTCGACATCCTCGGTCCGACCGACGCCTCCCGCCGCGGCACGGTGGTCGTGCGTCGCGGTGCTGACCTCGTGGCCGTCACCTCCGACCCGTTCGACATGAGCGTGCGAGGGTGGGTCGAAGTTCGCGTGCACGCACCGCTCGTCTGGACGTTAGCCTCCAGTGATGCCATCGCGGCGTTCATCGCTCGCCACGAACAAGATATGCGTGCGATGGATGTCGCCGGCATGTCCGACGGCGACGGCAGCGCGGATGCGGATGACGTTGAAAACCTGTCATTAGCGACGATTTCGAGTGACTCCAGTCCGATCGTGAAGCTGGTTCACTCGACCGTTTACGACGCGCTCAAAGCCGGTGCCAGCGATATCCACTTGGAAACACGTCCGTCGGGTTTGGCGGTCCGCTACCGCGTCGACGGCGTTTTGATTCACGTGGCGTCGCTGGGTGGCGCGGATCTGTGCGAGCAGGTGATCTCTCGTATCAAGGTCATGAGTGAGCTTGATATCGCCGAACGCCGTGTGCCGCAGGACGGTCGTTTTAAGTTGGCCCTGAAGGGACGACCCATCGATTTCCGCGTCTCGATCATTCCGAGCGTCCACGGCGAGGACGCCGTGCTGCGTATCTTGGATAAGCAAACGCTGACGGACGAACTCCAGGGCCTTCGGCTTGACGGTCTTGGCTTTGATGCCGACGTCGTCGACCGGCTGCGCCGACTCTCGAATCTGCCTTACGGCATGCTTCTCGTGACCGGGCCCACCGGTTCGGGTAAGACGACGACCTTGTACGCGGCAATTTCGGAAACGAATACCGGCCAAGACAAAATCATCACGATTGAAGATCCGGTCGAGTATCAATTGGCGGGCGTGCTGCAGATTCCGGTGAATGAGAAGAAGGGTCTGACGTTCGCGCGCGGCCTCCGTTCTGTCTTGCGTCACGACCCTGACAAGATCATGGTCGGTGAAATCCGTGACCCTGAAACCGCACAGATTGCGATTCAATCGGCGCTCACGGGCCACTTGGTTTTCACCACAGTTCACGCCAACAACGTCTTCGACGTGCTGGGTCGATTTGCCCACATGGAAGTCGATCCGTATGCCTTCGTCTCCGCGCTGAATGGCATCATGGCGCAGCGCCTCATCCGTGTCGTGTGCGAACAGTGTGCCGAGCCCACTCAGCCGACACCCGAAATGATTTCGCGCGCAGGCCTTCGTGCCAGCGACGTCGCTCATTGGCAATTCCGCTTGGGCAAAGGATGCGCGCATTGTCGCGGTACCGGTTACAAAGGCCGCAAAGCGATCGGTGAGTTGCTCGTCTTGACCGACGAATTGCGCGAGGCCATCGTGGCCCGGGCGCCGGCTCGCAAGCTCAAAGAACTGGCAGAGGCGGGCGGTTCGAAACTCATGCGAACTGTTGCGCTGGAGCTTGTACGCGAAGGCAAAACCACTCTCCTGGAGGCGAACCGTGTTACCGCTATGGCGTGACGAAGTCGTCGCGTATATCGCGCCGCATCGGGTCGCCTTGGCCCGTATCAGCAAAGGCCTGCGGCCTCGAGTGTCGGCCACGGTAGAGGCGACCATCGATGGTGCGCAGACTGGCAATCCGCAGGCGGCGTTTGCACGCCTCGCGGAACTGATTGCGGACTCTCAGTGGCAGAATGCCAATGCACGTGTCGTGCTGGCGGATGCCTGGGTTCGATACGGCATCGTGCCGGCCCCGGCGGTCGCGCTCGATGCCGACGGGCGCCTCAGTCATGCTCGGTACGTGCTGTCCGACCAGTTCGGCGACACGTTGTCTGACTGGACGATCACGCTCACCGATGTTCCACCCGGACGACCGTACTTGGTCTGTGCAACCCCAACGCCACTTCGAACGGAGCTCGAAGACGTCCTGGCGGCTGCCCAACTGACGCTGGTCTCGCTGCAGCCGCAATTGGTCGTCTCGTTTAATGCGTGGCGCGATCGCTTGCCGTCGGCGGAAGCGTGGTTCGTCAGTGTGGATACCGGAACATTGGCAGCGGTCCAAGTCGTCAACGGCGACTGGCGCCGTGTGCACACAGTGCGTCTCTCCTCCGATTGGACGGTGGAGCTGCAACGACTGCGCGCCTTCGGCCGCTATACCGAAACGAACATTGGCTCCGCGCCCCTGTTTATCGATGCCCCGATCTCAATGCGTGCGGATGGCCGTCGCGCGTTGCCGGAGCTCGAATGGTTGGAGCCCGATGGGAGTCAGGAAGGGATGCCGATGCTGAATCTCTTGCGGCGGGTGGTCGCATGAAGCACCCACGCAGTGTGCAGATGGATTTTGTCGCGCCCGTACACGAGGCTCGCGCGACGGGTATGGGCCTGCTGCTCGTAGGCCTTGCCGCCGTCGTGGCTCTTGGACTCGCCTTCGCGAATGTCCAGCAGCAACGCGACAGCATCGAGGCGCGCCTGGATGCGCTGCCGCGTATCAAGCACAGCGCGCCCATCACGGACACGAAGTTGGTGGCCGAACTGGCAACGGTCCAACATGACTTGATGGTGCCGTGGACTCCTCTGCTGAATGAGCTCGAGGCGGCAAACCACGATATGGCTGAAAAGGTGTCGATACTGAGTATCGCGCCCGATCCTGCCAAGCACTCGGTTCGCATTGTGGCGGAAGTCCGCACACTGGGCGATGCGCTGCAGTTGTTGGAGCGCTTACAGCAGAGCCGTTTGCTGAAGTATCCGATGCTGGAAAGTCACGAGCGTCGTAAGGACGATCCGGAGCATCCGATCCGCATCAAGCTGTCCGCGGAGTGGCGCACATGAGCGATATCCTGACGCCGGTGCCGCATAAGGCGCCGATGGCCACCCCTGACGCAACGCCGGTACCGCCCGTGGTCCATCGGGACGTCATTGACGGTCAGGCAACGACGGTCGGCCATCGTCTGTCGCACGAGTGGATTCCCACGGTGACCTGGTCGATACGTCGCACCGGTCGCCAAGGTCTCATTGGCATCGCGCTGCTGGCCGCCGCTCTCGTATTCCTCTTTTCGACGCATCTTCCGTTAGTCGACGATGTGCACACGCTGCGCGCAGATTTGGCTCAGGCGAAGGCGGCGGCGGCTGAGCGTGCCAGCCGAGGCAATGTCATTCCGCAAGACGACCCACGGCGCTTGCTGGAATCGCTGCCGGTGCGGACCGATGTCCCGAAAACGATGCGCACGATACTGGCGCAAGCCGACGAAGCGGGGCTTTCCATCGACTCGGGCAAATACGACATCGCCGCTACGCGCACCGGGGCGATCACGCGCTATAACGTCTCGTTTCCGGTTTCGGGCTCGTATTCGGCCATTCGTACGTTCATCGACAAGGTGATGGTGGCTGTGCCGTCTGCGTCGATGGGAGAATTGGCCATCGAACGCAAAACGATCGCCGACGGTCTTGTCGAAGCGAATATCCGACTGACCTTGTTTACGCGGGGTAACCCATGAGTCACCCAGTTGCCATGGTCGTCCATCGCGCCGCCACGGCGGTTCGGTCCAATCGCCTGCGCGTTGGCGTGGCACTCCTCGGTCTCCTCTTGCTCGCAGGTGGGGCGTATCTCTATCACTCGGCGAAGCAGGAAGCGCAACGGCAAGCGGCGGCGGGACTCGCCGACGCACGCGCGCGCGCCGTCGCCAAGGCACGCGCGTTAGCCCGTGCCAAGGCGGCGAAGACGGCGGCTCCCGCGTCGCTCGTGGCGTCGGGGCGCGTCGCTGCGTCGACGCAGGCGTCGGAAATGTTCGCGCCACACTCTTGGTACGTGGCGCCACCGCCACCACCACCGCCGGCCGAGGAAGCGCCGGCAGCGCCGACAGCGCCGCCACTCGCTTATACCTATGTCGGCAGCTACACGCCCAGCGGCGAACGCGCTACCTATTTTCTTGCTCGCGGTGATCGAGTCATCGACGCTCATGTCGGTGACAAACTTGACGGTGTCCTCCTTTTCGAAAAAGTGGAAGGTGGTCAGCTCGTGTTTAATTACTTGCCGCTCAACATTCGGCAGACGCTGCCGGCCGGAGTCGTACAGTGAAGTCTCTTGCTATTCGTGCCCTAACGCTGGTGTGCGTTGTATTCCTCGCGGGCTGTGCCGCCGATTCTCTGCATCGAGAAGGTGTTAAAGCCTTTGAGACCGGGGATTACGAGACCGGCGTTGCCAAACTCGGTGATGCGGTTCGTCGGGACCCGAACAACCTCATTTATCGTATGGACTTGCTGTCCAGAACGGAGCGATCCGTCCAGACGCTGCTGTCTCAGGCCGACGTTGCTCGTGCGAAGGGTGACACGGAGGCGGTGGAGCAGACGTATCGACGTATCTTGAAAATAGACCCGTCCAATCCCCGCGCTAAAACGGGTTTGGCCCAGGTGTCTGCGGACATGGCACACGCCGATCGCGTTGCTCGCGCGCAGAAGCTCTTTGATAAGAAGGATATGGACGGCGCCGAGATTGAGCTGCGAGCGGTATTGGAAGAAGACGCTGGATTCGTCCCGGCGCAGACGCTGCTCGCCAAATTGCAGAGCACGCGCGGCCCAGTCAGTGCGGTTCCGGTTCTCAAGACCAAAGATAGCCGCGCGGTGACGCTACAGTTCCGCGATGCGCAAACCAAAATGGTCTTTGAAGTCTTAGCGCGTCAGACGGGCCTGAACTTTATTTTTGATAAAGACGTGAAGAGCGACGGTAAGACGACAATTTTCGTCACCGGCGTTCCCGTGGAATCGGCGATCGATCTCATTCTTGCGCAAAACCAGCTCGCCAAGCAGATCCTGGCCGATAACATGGTTCTGATCTACCCAGCGACGCCGACGAAGCAGAAGGAATACCAAGAAGAAATCGTTCATTCCTTCTATCTGGCGAATGCGGCCGTCAAGGACGTCGAAAACCTGCTGAAGACCGTCTTGGGCTCCAAGACGCTGTTCGTCGACGAGCGCGCCAATCTCGTCGTCATGCGCGATACGCCCGAGCACATCCGCATGGCCGAGAAACTGGTGTCGTCCATTGATGTGGCCGAACCGGAGGTTATTCTCGAGGTGGAGGTCCTTGAAGCCGCGAATACGCTGCTGGATCAATTGGGCATCCGTTATCCGTCGGCAGCCACCTTTACGCCGAATCCGTTGCCCACCAGCACCGCATCGACCGGCACGACGGTCACGACGTCGACGTCCGGCACGTCGATGCACATCGCGGATTACCTCGGCCAAAGCAAGAACACGATCACTGTCTCGCAGTTGTCGGCCGGCGTGGATCTCCTGAAGACCACCGGGCAGACCAACGTGCTCTCGAGCCCGCGTATCCGCGCGAAGAACAAAGAAAAAGCGAAAATCATGATCGGCGATCGCGTGCCGGTGGTGACGTCAGGCGCGTCCGCGACCAGTGGCGGCACGTATTCCACCAGCAGCGTGCAGTACCTTGAAGTCGGCCTGAATTTGGACGTGACGCCGACCATCCATCTGGACGGCAACGTGCAGATTAAGATGGGTCTAGAGGTGTCATCGATCGTCAAAGAATTCGATGTCGCGACGGGCAGCGGCGGACAAACGCACGTGTATCAAATCGGTACACGGAACGCGACGACGACGCTGGAACTCAAAGACGGCGAGACGCAGATTCTTGCGGGTTTGATTACGGACAGCGATCAGAAGAGTTCGTCGCACATCCCCGGCCTCGGTGACTTGCCGATTCTCGGACGCTTGTTCGGTTCCAACGGTACCAACCGTAGCAAGAGTGAAATCATTCTCTCGATCACCCCGCATATTATTCGCGCACAGACCCGTCCAACGGTCGATGCGACCGAGTTCTGGTACGGAACGGAAGCGCAGACGCGGTCGGCACCGTTCTCTAACTTGCACAGCACGGATGCGCCGGCGAATACGAATGCGCCGTCTTCCGCAGCGGCGGCGGGTGGGGTGTCGATCATGACGGCGCCCGCCAACACACCGATCGCGAATGCAGCGCCCCGCGCGGTGCCGCAGCGTATCGACGCGGGCGTCGCCCTGCAGGCCCCGGCGCCTGCCGCGGGCGCTGATGCCGCGACGGCCGCCGGAGACGCGACGAAATCGGCGGATTCGGCGGCTAAAGAGACCGCTCCAGCCGATGCGAAGGCGGCGCCGGTCGAGCCAAAGGCCGCAGCCGACGGTAAGGCGCGCGTGACGCTCGACGGTCCGACGACCGCCAAAGTGGGCGACGAGGTCAATGTATCGGTGCGCCTCGATGGCGCCATCGGTGTGGGCAAAGCGCGCACGCAGTTGCGCTTCGATCCCACGGCGTTGCAAGTCGTGTCGGCCGATGCCGGCGACGTGGCGCCGGACGGTAAGGTCGACGTGCGCTCTGGCGGTATCCAAATGGACTCGAGCGGCACGCAGGTGGGTGCGAGCGGGAGCCTTCTCAACGTGCGCTTTAAGGTGGTGACGGCTCGTCCGACGATTACGGTGGCGACCCAGGTCGTGCTGATGGGTGAAGACGGCGGCGCCTTGGCCGCGACCCAGGCAACTCCGTTGGCCATTGCAGCAACGCCGTAACCAGACTGACATATATATATGAGTGTCGCTTCAGGCCGCTGGGTGCTGCCGGCCCGATCCCGGGGATTCACGATCATAGAGCTCGTGATCACGCTCGCGATCATGGCGCTGTTGGCGACTGCGGTATTGCCGTCCGCGCAGCTGATGTATCAGCGCGAGCGCGAGTCGCAGCTGCGCGATTCACTGCGGACGATTCGATCCGCCATCGACGCCTACAAGAAGGCGTCGGACACCGGGCACATTAAGAAAGATGTGGACCAGTCCGGCTATCCGCCGGACTTGCAGACGTTGGTGGATGGCGTGGACGATGCGCGCAGCCCCAAGGACGGCGTCAAGATTTATTTCCTTCGGGCCGTCCCGCGTGACCCGTTCTGGCCGGATATGACGACACCCGCCGCCGACACCTGGGCGTTGCGTTCGTACGCGAGTCCTCCGGATGCTCCTGCACCCGGGGACGATGTTTATGACGTTCACTCAACGTCTTCGAAGATCGGCTTGAACGGAGTGCCGTACAGTGAATGGTAAGAAGACCCGCGGTTTCACCCTGCTTGAGCTGTTGGTCGTCATGGCCATCATCGCCACGCTGCTGACGATCGCCGTTCCCCGCTACTTCAAGTCCCTGGAACGCTCGAAAGAAACCGTACTTCGGCAGGATTTGTCGACGATGCGGGAACAAATTGATCGCTACTCCGGCGATAAGGGCCACTATCCGGAAACGCTGCAAGCGTTGGTGGCAGATCACTACTTGCGCGCGATCCCCGTGGACCCGTTTACGAATGATAACGAGCACTGGGTTTCGGTCCCATCGGACGAACCGGAAAACCCTGGGGTGAAAGACGTGAAGAGCGGCGCCGAGGGTACTGGCCAGAATGGCGTCCCGTATGCGGTCTGGTAGCCGACGGGCTGCAGCGGCGGGTATTACCTATTTTGGCGTGCTGATTTTGGTGACGCTGATCGGGCTATCGCTCGCCCTGGCCGCGCAATTGCTCAGCAGTGCCATTCAACGTGACAATGAGCAGCAGCTGCTCTGGGTCGGTCATGCCTACCGTGACGCGATCGAAGGCTACTACCGCAAGCACGGACGGTATCCCCCGAGTCTCCCCGCGCTGTTGGCGGATCCGACCGGTACCGTGCCCGAGCATTATTTGCGCACCCTCTATCCGGACCCCATGACCGGGCAACCCGACTGGACGGACATCAAGGCCCCGGACGGCGGCGTGATGGGCGTTGCAAGTCCGTCGGCGAAAACACCGATCAAGGTGGCCGGGTTCGACGAAGACGACATCGACTTCGATAAGGCCACCAATTACACGGGTTGGCGCTTTGTTTACGACCCGAACGCCAAACTCCCAAAGTACGGTCCGTCCGTCTTCGGCGTTCCGCGTCGCTAATGGGGTAGGGCACCGATTCGGTGCCTCCGGACGAGGGCCTTCTGAGCGCAAGATTTGCGCGACACCCACCCTACCCAGCGGCGAATGGCGCATCCGGGGCGCTGTACAGGACAAATCTGTGAGGCGTCTCACACTTTTGATCTGCCGTTGATCGGTCGTCGACACGGCTTCTCGTGACTGACGTCACAGAAATCAAATTCCCGCCGGCTCAAGCAGTTGCAAGCCCTCAGACGCTTCCATAATGGCTTCACTCGGAGCGGGAAATCCGCCCCGGGTAGGGTAAACCCCCATACGGTCCAGAGAAAAAAGAGAAGTCGACCTGATGTCCTACGTGACTCGGTCGGCGCAACGTAGCAAGGGTGAAAGGGTGTCTGCCTCTGGCGACGCCTGCTCGCAGGGAATGAAGGAGAGGGAAGGGATGATGGGCATACGGAATTTCGCACTCATGGTATCGGCCGCATGGCTGGCGCTTTTCTGCGCCGGTGTTCGTGCGGATGAGCCCGTGGAGGCCGATCCGCATGCGCATCACCACCAGATGATGGAAGCGCCAGCGCCTGTGCGTCGTTCCGAAGCGTCCTACCCGGTTCCGTCCGTGCATCTCGTCCGAGATGACGGCCGGTCGGTAACGCTGCGTGACGAACTCGCGGGCGATCGCCCTGTCGTCCTCGCCTTCATTTACACCAGCTGTACGTCCGTTTGTCCTCTCACGAGTCAGACCCTCTCGCAACTTCAGTCGCGATTGGGTGCTGCCCGCGATCAGGTCAACATCCTGTCGATCTCGATCGATCCCGAACAGGACACGCCGACTCGTCTCGCAGAATACGCGCAGACGTTCCACGCGGGTCCGGAGTGGCGCCATTACACCGGCACCCTCGCCGCGAGCCAAACGGCTCAGCGAGCGTTCGATGTCTATCGCGGGAACAAGATGAATCACTCCCCAGCCATTCTCGTGCGGCCAACCGCCGAGTCGCGTTGGGTGCGGTTCGACGGCTTTGCGACGGTGGATCAGCTCATGGCCGAGCTGCCCCTGTCAAAAATGACGTCGGCGGCCCGGTAACCCTTATGAAAAATAACCCTCGTTCGATGGCCCAGGTCTTCGTCTCGATGCGTACCCCACAGGGTGCGGTGACGAACGGCCCCTTCCGCGCGTTCTCGGAGGATGCGACATGTTGAGCGTTTCACGCTTGGTTCGACTGCTGCCCGCCCTTGGGCTCCTTTTCGCCGCTGTCGGCGTTGAGGCTCAGAACTTCCGGGTCCAGTGCCCGGCGTCTACGACGATGCACCCGGACGGCAACGGCATTAAGTGCCAGCAGGTCTCCGGTGGCGACGGTTACGTCACGATGGGTGACGGCACGCAGCTGTACCTGTTCGGCTTCGGGCCGCTGTCGGGTCTGTCGGACATTTACAAAGGCCAGCCGGGTACCGAGCTCCAAAGCGTGTTCAACACCGCTTTCGGTCCGGAAACCGGCTCGCCGAGCAATCTCGTGGGTCAGCCGCAGTCCGGTTTCGCCTTTAACGGTGCGATCGGCGTGACGGCCGATTACAACGTGGATCCTTGGGCGTCGGGCAACGTTTATACGGCCGGCACCTACATCCGAAACGGCGCCAACATCTACCGCGCGACGGTATCGGGCACGTCAGCGGTCACGGTGGGCACCACCGTCCCGACGGGTCCAACCGGAACCGCCGCCGATTTTGTTGACGGCACCGTTCATTGGGCTTGGGACAGCACGCTGATCGACGGCCATGTCGATGCGCGCCCGATCATGGACGTCGGCGTCATGAACGCCAGCCAGCCCGCGCCGTTGATGGCCATTGATGAGGACGATGAGTTCTTCGTGACCCTCACGAACGTCGGCATGATCATGCGTCCCGACTTGTTCGAGCAGCACACCGTTCACTTCCACGGCTACCCGAACGCGTCGGCGTTCTACGACGGCGTGCCGGATGCGTCGATCGCCATCAACATTGGCGCGAGCTTCAGCTACTACTACCTGGCACCGGATGCCGGTACGTACTTCTGGCACTGCCACATTGCGCCGGCGGAGCACTTGCAGATGGGCATGGTCGGTCAGTTGTATGTGCGTCCGCGCCAGAACAAGGTGGCGGTTGGCACCTCGCTGTACGCCGCACTGGCGCAGTGGGAAGCCTCGGCCGCCCCGACTGCCAATCCGACGACGGCGGCCCAGTGGGCCACCTACGAACCGATTCGCAAGCGTTGCGGCGGGGATATCTTGTGCTCGGCACCGTTGCCCGCGACGAACAACGGCGCGACCCGTAAGCCGACCGGCGGCTACGCATACAACGACGGCGACGGCTCGACCTATTACGACGTCGAATACCCGATCCAGATGATGGGTTTTGACCCGAACTTCCACTTCGTCGGCATGACCTTCAATCCGGAAGACTTCATCGGCATGAAGGACAAGCACTTCTTGCTCAACGGCCGTAGCTACCCGGACACCGTCGGTGGCTACACCTGCGGTAAGAACAACCCAGAAACCTGGCCGGCATGCACCGGCAAGGCGAATGGCACCGTGGTGCCGGGTCCGATGCAAACGGAGTCGTCCGACGGTACGCTGCACACCTCGCAGCCGCTGCCGACGGTCATCAACATTCCGGTCAACGGCCGCGCACTGTTGCGCTTGTCGAACCTCAGCATCACCGAGTTCCACACCTTCGCGTCGCTCGGTGTGCCGATGACGGTCGTGGGCTACCACGCGCGTATGCTGCGTGACCTCGCCGGCAACAACATGATGTACCGCACGAACTCGATCACCATCGGCGGTGGCGAGTCGGCAGACGTGATTCTGGACGCGACGGGCCTGTCCGTCGGATCAAAGTTCTACATTTACACGCCTAACTTGGACGAACTGTCGAATGATGCAGAGAACTTCGGTGGCATGATGACCGAAGTGAATATCTGTAATTCAGTCGACCCGACGACCAAGGTTTGCAGCTAATCTCAGGAGAGCCGCGATGCGCGCTATGAAAAAGCATTTTCCTTCAGGACGGGTCGTTGCCAGCCTTGCGGCGGCGATCGGCTCGATCCTCGCGATCGGCTCCCACGCCGCGGTGCCCGGCATTGCCGGCGCACCGTCGACGCCGACCTTTAATCTGTCGGCTGGCGAGACGCTGATCAATCAGCCGGACGGCGTTCGAGTGTACAGCTGGGGTTACGGCTGCTCGTCGGCACCGGACCACTTCTTGCCTGCCTCGATGGCGTCGATCAGCAGCTGCCCCTCGGCGCAGCTGCCAGGGCCGACGATGATCGTGAAGGAAGGGGACACCGTGACGGTGAACCTCACCAACGCTCTGCCGGCCGCGGCGGGCAACACGTCCATTTATTTCCCCGGCTTTGATGTCACGTCGACGAACGGACATCCGGGCGTGTTGGTGCAGGAAGCCGTGAATGCGGCAGCTTGCAATGCGACGGCGAATCCGGGCTGCAACACCGTGACGTACACCTTTGTGGCGACGACGCCGGGTACGCACTCGTACTACAGCGGTACCCAGGGCGCGATTCAGGTCGAAATGGGCCTGTCGGGCGCATTGATCGTCTTGCCGAATACGGTTCCGGCGAATTGCGCGAACACGACCAACGACAGTGCGCGCGCTGCTAACGGCGAGACGGACTTCCGCTTGGCGAAGAACGCTTACGATCACGCCTCGACTTGCTACGATCGCGAGTATCTGGCCCAGTTGTCGGAAATGGACGTCAAGGTCCACACTCAGGCGGCGGATCAAGTCGTTGCCAACGCGGCCTGCACGAGCGAAACCGGCTGCCTGGATATCATCACCGAGCCGTACATCCCGTCGTATTACATGATCAACGCACGTTCGTTCCCGGACGATGCCGATCCGAACTACGCGTCGGTGTACCCGAACCAGCCGTACAATATGAACCCGCACGTTCACCCGGGCGAGAACCTGTTGTTGCGTATCATCGGTCAGGGCCGCTTGCAGCATCCGTTCCACGAGCACGCGAACCACCTGCGCGTCCTCGGGCGCGACGGTAACCTGCTCGTCGCCGCCACTGACGCGACCAAGCTCGCCGGACCGCTCGCGTTCACCACCGCCTCGGTTCCTGGCATGGCCATCGACTCGATGTTCTACTGGACGGGCAAGGGCCTGAACTGGGATGTCTACGGTCACGGCTACGCGGGCGATACCAGCGTCTGTGTTCCGGATGCGAACGGCTACTACACGAGCGCCCCGGCAGCGCCGAACTACTACGAGTGGTGCGGCGACCATAACAAGGCCCTTGAAAAGAACCCGAACGGTCAAGTCGCCAGCGGCGGCCCGATGACCCTTCCGGATCCGAACGTCGTAACGAACGGCGCGTGGTATTCGGGTAGTGCTTACTTCAGTGGCGACGCGAACGTTCGCGCAACGGGTGCAACCCCGCTGCCGCCGTTCGGCACCGTCCTGAACTCGAATAGCGTGAGTTCGTATGCGTACATGTGGCACTCACATGACGAGCGCGAAATTACGACGGCCAATATTTTCCCCGGCGGAATGATGTCGATGCTCTTGGTCGACCCCCGTTACACCGCCGTGGATGGTCCTTATTTGATTGACGAATCGCTGTGATGCCCAGGAGTACATCGATGCTCACTTTCCTTAAAAAGGCAGCACGACTCACGTCGCGCCTCGCCACTTCACTCATGCTCCTGGGCGGACTCTCCGCCCTGGCGGCACCCGCGGAAGCGGGTACTGTCAATTTAACGGCGTCTGCGAAGACGACGACCTTGCCCGACGGCGCGGTCGTGCCCATGTGGGGTCTCTCGTGCAGCGACGCGGGCGCCTCGGGTGCTACGTGTGCCGCCGCCAATGCGGGGGCCGGCAGCAACTGGTCGCCCGTGGTGGTCACGGTCGACACGTCGCAGACCAGCAGCCTCACGATCAACCTCACGAACCATTTGACCTTTAACGGCAACGGGATCCCGACGTCGTTGGTCATTGTGGGTCAAGTGGGCGGCGGCTTAGGGTCGACGGCGACCACCGCGGCGAGCCCAACGCACGGCACGCAGCAGACGACCTGGCCGGTCGTCGCCAGCGGGCCGACGAACACGCCACCGGGCCAGTTGCCGCGCGTGCAGTCGTTCACGACCGAAGCGCAGCCGAACGGCTCGGCGACGTACACGTTCAACACCTTGCGCCCCGGCACCTACTTGATCGAGTCGGGTACGCACCCGTCGATCCAGGGTCCGATGGGTTTGTACGGCGTGCTCGTCGTGACCGACAAGTCGCAGAGTGCGGCATACCCGGCGAACGGTTCGATCAACTATAAGTACGACGCGGATGTCCCGGTCGTCTTCAGTGAAATTGATCCGGTGCAGAACATTGCGGTCGACACCGCGGTGCGCACCGTCGGTTTCTCGGAGACCGCGCCTTGGAGTGGGTTGACGGGCCAATGCGGTGACGCAACCGTCCACACCTGCTACCCGCCGGCAGTGAACTACTCGCCGCGGTACTACTTGGTGAACGGCGTCTCCTTCGATCGCACGAACCTCGCCGCCTCGACGGCTTCGGTCCTGCCGCCGGCCACGCCGGGCGCATCGGTCGCGTCGACCACGGGTCGAGTGCTGGTCCGTTACGTGAACGCCGGCTTGAAGATGCACGTACCGACCGTCGTCGGTTTGAAGTCGAACATCATCGCGGAAGACGGCAACATTTTGCCGGGCAACGCACGCGTTCAGAGCGAAGTGTTCCTGGCCGCCGGCAAGACGCACGACGTCTTCGTCAGCCCGAAGCTCTCGGGTGCCAACTACGCCGCCGCGACGTATCCGATTTTCGATCGTCAGATGAGTCTGACGACCAACAGCCAGCGCGATGGCGGTATGCAGGCGTACATGAGTGTCGCCGGCGGCGCCACGACGGGCGTCGGCAGCGCGGCCTCGGCGATTACGCTGTCGGGCGCAACGGATAAGCAGTACTTCTGTCAGGCAGGCACACCGCTCGTCGTCGCCAACGCGAACGCTGGCGTTCTTGCCGGCGTGAAGGGCGCCAATGGCGCGACCCTGCAGAGCTCGACGCTGCCCGCCAGCGCGACCCTGAATTTCAATTCGAACGGTACCTTCACCTACAACCCGCCCGCGACGGGCGCGTGCGGTGGCTCGTTCATCTTCGCGATCAACAACTCGGTCACGCACACCGCCAATATTCTCGAGTGTGACGCCGCGTCGCACTCGGCGGCGGGCTGCAGCCTCTCGGGTCCGCCGACGCTGCAGAATGACAGCTACGTTTCGACCAATGCCAAAGTGATCTCGGTCTCTGTGCCGGGCGTCTTGGCGAACGACACGGACCCGGCGGGTCGCGTGCTCAAGGTCGATCCGACGTCCATCGCAGTGACCGGTACGGCGATGACGGTTTCCGTCAATCCCGACGGTTCGTTCACGGCGCAAGCATCGACGCCGGGTACGTATACCTTCACGTACAACGTCTTGAACAGCCAGTTGGTCGCGGCGACCTCGCCGGCGACCGTGACGGTCACGTTCCCGCAGGGCTCGGGTCTGCAGGTGCACCTGCTGGACGGTAAGCACGCGGGCGTTACCGGCTGGAGCGAAATCACCGATTACCGCTGGATCATTGAAGAAGACCGCACGTTCTTCCACGATCCGAAGTGCCAGGTCAATCACGGCACGTACGGCCAGACGCCGACCAATGCCGACGGTACGCCGGCGCTCGACTCCTACGGTCATCCGTGCCCGCCGCTGCCGATTGAAGCGCTGGGCTACAACTTCCACAGCGCCGGTATGCCGACCGTCGCGACCGGTTGCGTCGGTACACTGTCCTGCGAAGGCGGCCAGACGCTGCTCGGTCAGCCTGCGGCCTGCACCGTTGGCAATGGCATTTGCACAACCACCGTTGATCCGGTCACCCACGGCCGGCCGCAACTCTCGCCGGCCGACGTCGTGTTGGATCCGAACAAGCACTACTTCATCTCGGTCATGCCAGGCGATGGCATCAACCCGACGCTGAACGGCGCCGGTGGCCCGGTTTGCGCAGGCACTGTGACGAACGGTGTGTGCTCGGGCAAGATGCGCCAGTTTGACTTGTCGCTGGATTGCCCGAACCCCTCGGACTTCGCGCCGGGCACGGGTAAGTGCGGTCACAACATGAGCGGTGCGCAGATTCCGCCGGCCTTCGACTCGACGGGTGCGCCGATTCAGCGCTCGGTCACGATCAACATGATCGAAACGCCGCTGCCGCCTGCCCAGATCTCGGTGTTGGTCTACGAGGACGATTACCCGTTGAACGGTGAGAACGATGCCGGCGGCGGTGTCGACATTCTCGCGAACAACGAACCCGGCCTCCCGGACTTCCAGATCATCCTGCTCGACCAAGCCGGTCAGTTGGCCGACAACGTCGGTCAGATGACCTACGACATGTTCAACCAGCCGCTGTCGAACGCACTGGCGGGCATGATCGATCCGATGACCGGCAACGACTCGTGCCCGATCACGTCGAACCCCGACAACATCACCGGCATGATCGTCACCTGCCCTGAATACGAGTCGGATCACAAGACGCTCTCGCCGTTGGCAGGCCAGGCGGTCATCATGAACCTGCCGGGCGGCCTCTATGAGGTGCAGTCGATGCCGAACGCGGACCGTATCGCGCGCGGCGAAGAATGGCTCCAGACGAACACGCTCGACGGCGGTAAGCCGCACGAAGCGTTCATCCGTCCGGGTGAGCCGCGTCAGTTCCAAGAATTCGGTCCGGGCGGTTTCCACGTCCAGATCGGTTTTGCGAACCCGAAGATCATCAACGATCGTCGCCACAACTCGGCCGGTACGGGTCTCTGTGATCCGGCGCCGAACGGCGGTGGTCTGAGCTGCACGTCCACGATCACCGGTCACGTCCACGGCAACCACATGAGCCGTACGCCGGACGAGCGGACCTACGACACGGGCACCTACGACGCCTTCGGCTGGACCGCTTGCTACGTCTCGGTCGGTATCCCGGACGAAGAAGACATCGCCTTCGCGAAGTGTGACGGCGCCGGCAACTGGTCGGTCACCGGCATGCCGAACGGCACCTATAAGGTTGCGGTGTTCGACGAGTGGAACGACATCATGCTCGACGGCCTCGTGTCGTCGCTGACGGTGAACGGCAACACGGACGTCGTCCTGACGGCAACCCAGTGGCGTACGAACCTGTACACCCGTGCGTACCTTGATACGAACGGCAACGGTGTTCCGGACCGCGATGCGAACGGCAACGACCTCGAAGCCGGCCTCGCGCTGATCCCGATGAACATCCGTTACCGCGACGGTGAAATGGCGTTCAAGAACCAGACCGACGCAAACGGCTACGCCACCTGGAACGAAGTGTTCCCGCTGATGGCGTGGCTCGTCGTTGAGCCGGATTACGCGCGTTACAAGTCGACGGGCGTGCACGTGGTGTACGACGCCGGCGGTCCGGATGACTGCTCGCCGATCGCCCAGCAGGTGTACGGTGGCAACGGCCACTGCTCGAAGACGGCCGCCTTCTTGGCCGGCACGACCGAGTTCAACTCGCTCCCGGTCGAGCTGCGTGTCCCGGGTGCCCGTTATTGTCAGGATGCGGACTGCTCGCTCGCGAGCGATTCGATCAAGAACGGCACCTACTTCAATCCGACCACCGGTTCGTCGGGCCCCACCACGGGTCTGTCGTCGGGTCGTATCGATCCGCCGGAGCTGATGGAAGGTTGGCAGGGCCTGCTCGGCCAGCACAGCTTCATTGACTTCGGCTTCAAGCCCTACGCCGCGCACGAGAACGGCGGTATCAAGGGTATGGTCGTCTATGCGTCGACCCGTCCGTTCGATGACCCGTCCTGGCTCGTCCAGAACCAGTGGGAACCGGGTATCCCGAACGCCACCGTCAACCTCTATAAGAAGGGTGTTGCGGCGGACGGCACCGAGACGCTGACGCTGGTCGACACGCTGAAGACCGAAAGCTTTGACGCCTACTCGCAGGGCTTCCGCACGGACGGCACCGGCACCGGTACGCTCTTGCAGACCCAGCTCGGTACGGCCAATGCCGGCTACATTCCGAACATGAACTGCCCGGGCCAAGACCCGTCCAGCGGCTTCTTCGCGACCCTGCAGGGTTCGAAGATGTGGCTCGACTCGGGTAATGGCGATCAGACGCAGGCGAAGCATCAGCTCGCCTACAACGCGCAGTTCAAGTGCTTCGACGGCTGGTCGCAGCTGAACCAGATTCAGCCGACCACCTACGACGGCCACTACAGCTTCCCGTCGGTTACGGACCGCAACCCGACCACGGGCCGTCCGTCGCAGACGAATTGCGCCATCTGCGTGCCGAACCCGGATGACGGTAACCCGATGCTGCCGGCTGGCGACTATGTCGTCGAAGTCGTGCCGCCGACGGGCTACGAAGTCGTCAAGGAAGAAGACAAGAACATCCTCATGGGTGACGTCTTCATCGCGCCGGTGACGCAGCAGTTCGCGGGCTTCGGTGCGGTGTTCATCATGCCGGACCAGGCCACGGTGGCCGCTCATTACAACCCGAACAACGCGGTGGATCCGACCAATAACCTGGGCGTGACGATCACGCCGCGCGGTGCCGCTGCGACCTTCGACGGTCAGCAGATGTGGCCGTGCGTCGGTGACGTGCGCGTGGTTCCGGACTACATGTCGCTCTTCCCGGGCGTGCACCAGACGGCACCGTTCGCCGGTGCGTCGCGTCCGCTGTGCGACCGTAAGGAAGTTCAGCTCACCGATCAGATGGGCGCGAATGCCATGTTCTTCATGTTCACGAAGGCGCACAAGGCCGGTCGCTTCTACGGCGTGATGTCGGATGACATGGCGTCGGAGTTCGATCCGTTCTCGCCGGCCTTCGGTGAGAAGTTCGGCCCGCCGAACCTCCCGGTCGGTATGCGTAACTTCGAAGGTACCGAAACGGTCCGCGTATACGCTGACCAGTGGGGTATCTACAACGGTCTGTTCCCGTCGAGCTGGGAAGTGAACCCGCCGGATCCGTCGGGCTTCGCTCCGCAGATGTCCATCGCCTGCATGAACGACCCAGGTCCGATCCTTGACCGTAACGTCGGCTCGCCGACCTATGGCACGATGATCACCGACCCGGCGTACAACTCGGCGTACTCGAACTTCTGTTACGAGCATCCGCATATGCCTGGCGTGAACGCGTACATGGATACGCCGGTCACCCCGGTGCAGGCGTTTGCCGATCACTACAACCTGCCGGACGCGGAATATCCGGACGGCACCCCGGTCATCAAGCGCGCTGACTTCACGGGCTACGTGGGTCCGTGGGCGCCGACGACCGCCGGTGTGGGCTCGCTGACCGTGGGCAACCGCGGTTCGTACAGCTCGGCGCCGAGCGTCACGATCACGGGCGGCGGCGGTACGGGTGCGACCGCGACGGCCCAGATGCGTGTCGGCTCGGTCAATGTGACGGCCGGCGGCTCGGGCTACACCTCGGCCCCGACGGTAACGATCACGGGCGACGGCACGGGTGCCACCGCGACCGCCTGCGTGGGTATCACCTCGCACACGATCACGCTGAACACCCCGGCCGCTTGGCCGACCGGAACGGGCGGTCCGAATGTCGTGTTTAACGGCACTGCGACGTTATTGCTGAACGGCGCGACTGCATCGGCCAACTTCACGGGCACGGGCGCGAACCGTAAGGTTGCGAGCATTACGGTGACCGGGGGTGGCTGCTACTCCACGCTGCCGACGCAGTTCAAGCTGCAGAACACGCTCCTCTTCCCGACGACCACGACGACGGTCACGAGCGCGAACACGACGGGCTGGACCACGGGCGTTGACTCGGTCAACGTCACGGCGGCCGGCTCGGGCTACACGACCGCGTCGGTCGGCTTCACGGGTGGCAACGGCACGGGCGCGACGGCAACGGCGTCGCTCGCTGTGGATACGCTGACCTTGACGGCTTCGGGCTCGGGTTACACCTCGGTGCCGACCGTGTCCTTCGCGGGCACCGGCGGTGCGACGGCGACCGCGACCCTGGGCAATGCTCAGGCCGCGGCGACCCTCACGCTGCAGGCCTACGGCGACCGTACCGTTCAGAACCCGGTGTACACCGGCCCGAACGCGTCCACGTTCCCCTACAACCAGAAGACGATCGTCCGTCACTACGGCTTTGGCGCTCGTTGCCAGGCCAGCGACGTCGCGAGCCGTGCGAACGGTTGCGTCACGCCGTCGGCGGTCTACATTCAGGGTCCGGCGTGCCGCGAGTCTGACTTCGGTAACACCGCGAAGGGCTGTGTCACCGCCACGATCAACTCGTGGACGGATACGGCCATCAACATCTCGATTCCGTCCGGCGTGCCGCCGTGCGTCGTGCAGCAGCACGGCCAGGCGCAGTCGCTGTGTGGTCAGGTGGTGATCGTCTCGGGCAACGGTAAGCAGTCGATCGACGGCATCACGGTCACCTTGGGTGGCAAGGCGCCGACGATCGTCACGCCCGCGTCCCCGAGCCGTGACTCGCACATCTTCGGCGACATCTACCCGACGCCGCTGCAGACCGCGATCGACAACGCATCGCCGGGCGACCTCCTGATCGTGGAAGCGGGCTCGTACCGCGAAAACGTGATCATGTGGAAGCCGGTGCGCTTGCAGGGTGTGGGCGCGGGCTTGGTGTTTGTCAACGCAGACGCTCAGCCGGCCGCCAAGATTGCCTCCTGGCGCCGTCAGATCAGCTGTCTGTTCGGTCTCACGACGCAGGGTGCCCCGAACGTGGGTAACACCACCTTCGATCCGGAGACCAACAAGTACACCTGCCCGACCGCCATGTACTTCCGTGCTGACCGCCTGCCGTACGAAGGTTTCGTCGGCTGGGATACGTCGTCGAACGGCAACCTGATGCAGCTCATCATTGAGCCGTCGCTGATGGGTGCGTACGAAGGCGCGGGCTTCACCGTGGTCGGCCGTGGTGTGAACCAGGCCGGCGTGCCGGCTGCGAGCGTCGATCCGTGGGGCCAGAGCCAGGGCGGCGGCGCGTATGCCGCCGGCGCGAAGTATCTGAGCACCAACACGCAGGGCGACGCGCTCTTGGCGAATCCGTGGGCGAGCGCCGAGTGCAACTCGACGATCCCGTCGGGCGTCACGATTCACGACTACTACACGGGCAACTTTGATTGCAACCCGTCGTCCATCGACGGCTTTACGATCAACAACAGCTCGCAGGGTGGCGGTGGCATCTTCATCCACGGTTGGAACCACCACCTCCAGGTGGCGAACAACCGCATCGCGGCCAATGCCGGCACCCTCGCGGGCGGCATCAACCTCGGTAACGGTGAAATTCCGCCGGCCTTCGTGCTCGACAACGTCAGCTGCGGCGCGACGGGTCTGACGCCAGCTCCGCTGTGCCCGCCGATCCCGGCCGGTACGTCGCTGATTGGTATGCCGATCCCGTATCGCTTCGAAGACGGCGTGCGCGTGCACCACAACCAGATCATCAACAACGCTTCCATCGGTGACGCACTGTTCTCGTACGTCCCGTCGGGTGCCGGTGGCTTGACGATCTCGGGTGGCGCGGACAACTACGAAGCCGACCACAACTGGATCTCGGCCAACCTCACTGCCGGCGATGGCGCGGGTATCGCGCACATGGGCGTCAGCGAGAACGGCTCGATCCACAACAACTTCATCCTCTTCAACGAGTCGAACAACCCGACCCTCGAAGTGGACGGTGGCGGCATCATCGTCATGGGCGCCCAGGAAGACCGCGTGCTCCCGAACGGTCAGGAGTGCGGTGGTTCGACCGACAGCGACTGCCCGCCGGGCCTCGGCTTCGGTACGGGTCATAACCTCGTGATCGATGCGAACCTGATCCTCGGCAACGGTGCGGCCTACGGCTCGGGCGGTGGTATCCGTCTGCGTCAGGTCAACGGTTCCGAGCTCAGCAACTTCCCGAAGAACCCGGAATACTGGTACGGCGTGACGTTGACCAACAACATCATTGCGAACAACGTTGCCGGCTGGGACGGTGGCGGTATCTCGATCCAGGACGCGTTGAAGGTGGTTGTCGCCAACAACACCATTGCCTCGAACGACACCACGGCCTCGGCCGGTGTGCTCTTCAAGACGATGAGCGCGATGATGGGCGCATCGCCGCCGCCGGGCTGTGTCCCGACGTCGGACGTGTTCCTGCCACCGAACCCGAACTGCGCGAGCGGCGGTAATACGCCGCACATGCCGCAGCCGGCGGGTCTGGTGACCATGCAGAACACCCCGAACCTGATGGCGTCGATGGCGAAGTACTTCGACGACTCCACGGGCTCGTGGGTTCAGACGGGCGACATCTCCTGCCCGCCGGGCTACGGCTACGGCACCGGCACGGATGCGACGGGCGACCCGTCGTTGAAGAACGGCCGTTGCTTGCTGGTCAGCCTCCCGAAGGTGGTGAACACCATGTTCTGGCAGAACCGCGCGTTCCACGTGGCGATCGTGGACAACACCGGCCAGCCGATTGTGAACCAGGGCTCGAAGACCCCGAACGGTCTGTCGGCCTCGGGTAACCCGCTGTACTCGGAGCAGAACATCGTGGCCTTGCTGCCGACGCTGAACCAGACCTCGACCGGTCAGTGCGTTGCTCCGAACGCGCCGGGCGTGATCTCGGACTTCCCGAACCCCGAACTGTATTGGGACGTGGGCGTTCGTATGGACCAGTGGGGTACGCACGCCCTCGTGTTCAACGCGGCAACCATCAATGGTGGCTACACCATGGACGCGGTGGCCTCGGCGAACTTGACGGCGTCGAGCTCCGCGACGTTCACGACAACGATCGGCGCCCTGGGTGCGACGGCCGCCACCGGTACGGCGACCGTCACCAGCGGCGCGACGTTGACGGCGACGCGCACCGGCGGGGCGATCAGCGCCCTGACGGTCACGGCGGGTGGCACGGGCTACACGACCGCGCCGACGCTGACGATTGCGGCGCCGACCGGCTGCACGCTGAACGGCACGACCTGTAAGCAGGCGACCGCGACGGCGATCGTCTCCGGTGGTGTGGTGACCGGCGCCACGATCACGAGTGGTGGTGCGGGCTATACCCGTACGCCGGCCGTGACTGTGAGCAACTACGTCACTCGCATCACGCTGGGCGCTGGCGGCGCGGGTTACACGACGGCACCGACCGTGACGCTGACGAACGGCGGCGGCACGGGCGCGACGGCTACCGCGACGATCTCGGGTGGCGTGGTCACCGGATTCACCGTGACGAACGGTGGTTCGGGTTACACGTCCGCGCCGACGGTCACGGTGGCGGGTCCGAGCCCCATCACGGGCGTGACGGGTATTACCGTCACGGCCGCGGGTTCGAACTACTCGGTCGCTCCGACCCTGACCCTGAGCGCACCGTCGTGCACCATTGACGGCGTCACCTGCATCCAGGCGACGGCGACGGCGACGGTGACGGGTGGCAAGGTGACCGCAGCGACGGTCACCAACGCGGGCGCCGGTTACACGACCGCGCCGACCGTGACGCTCTCGAACGAGGTGTTCGGTGCGGCCAGCGTGGCCTCGTTGAACCTGCTCTCGGGCGGTGTCGGCTTCGTCTCGGTTCCGACCGTGGCGATCGATCCGCCGAGCTGCACGATCAACGGCACGACCTGCGTGCAGGCAACGGCGACGGCCACGCTCAACGGCGGTATCGTCACGAAGCTCACGCTGACCAACAAGGGCGCTGGCTACACCAGCATCCCGTACGTGGCCTTCCAGGGCGGTGGCTTGACGCCGAACTTCAACAACGGCAACCAGGGTCCGATCGCGATCGGCGCCAAGAACTCGATCTTCAGCGACTTGCTGAATGCGCAGTTCGCCAGCGCCACGAACGTGGCCGACCCGACCAACGTCATCCCGACGTCGGCGCCGGTCGTGGGTCAGTTCTGTAACGGTGCGCGAGTGCCGCCGGAGATCTGCACCCAGAACCTCGGTATCGTGAATCCGGGCACCTGCATGGGTTACTCGACCCCGGCGGGCGTGTCGGAAGCACCGGGCACGTTCCCTGTGTTCACGTTCAGCAACATCTCGGCTGTGGCGACCACGGACGAAGGCAACAACTGGATCAACATGGTCTACGGTCCGCTCACGCTGACCCGTCCGACCGGTGCTTCGGCTGCCCCGTCTGCGATCGTGGCCACCCCGGCGGTTGCGGCACGTGCCGGCTCGTACACCATCGCGGGCGGTTCGGCTGCGATCGATGCGGGTCAGAATGCCTCGACCTACACCAACCACGACTTCTTCGGAAATCCGCGTGGTCAGGGTGCGGGCTGGGACATCGGCGCGATGGAACTGCAGCCGACCCCGATTGCGATGAACGTGTCGAAGACGGCGGCGGCGACGGTTTACCGTGGCTCCAACGTGACGTACACGATCACCGTGACGAACAGCGACACGCTCAATGTCGTCGGCCTCAAGCTGACCGACACCCTGACGCAGGCGCAGTTCTCGTCGGTCAGCTGGACCTGTGCGGCCAACACCGTCAACGGTTCGAGCTGTAAGTCGGGTACGGCGACGGCCTCGAACAGCGGTACGACCAGCATTGCCCCGACCTTGGCCGGCGGTGGTCTGATCGATGTCGCGGCGGGTGACTCGGTGACCTTCACGGTTGTCGGTGTGGTCAAGTCGAACGCCACCTTGGGTTCGTTCAACAACACCGCAACGACGGCGCTGCCGGCGGGTTACATCCAGGGCACGGGTGCCGCCACGGCCACCGCGGCGGTGTTGGTCCAGGCGCAAGCGCCGGTCATCACCAGCGCGACGCCGACCTCGGCGAACCGTGGCACGACCGCGAGTGTGACGATCAACGGCACGTACCTGACCGGTGCGACCGCCGTGACGGTGACCCCGACGACCGGTGCGGCGGTGAACTGCACCGCCGTGACCGTGGTCAGCGACAGTCAGGTGACCGCGTCCTGCGCCTTGCCGATTGGCACGGCCGCCGGTGCGGGTACCTTGGGTGTCACGACCCCGGGCGGCACGGCGACGACGGCCTTCACGGTCACCTCGCCGGCGTTCTCCCTGACGAGCGTCTCGCCGGCCAGCGCGACGCGTGGCAACGGTTCGGGCGGCACGAACAGCGTCAACGTCACGTTGACGGGCTCGGGCTTCTCGGCCGTGGCCCCGATCTCGGCGGTCACTCTGCAGCCTTCGTCGGGTGCGGCGATCTCCTGCACCGCGGTCACCGCGGTGTCGGATACGTCGATCACGGCGACCTGCCCGGTGGCGTACAACACGCCGACGGGTGCGGGTACGATCTCGGCAACGACGGCCGCGGGCGCGACGAACACGGTGGCCTTCACGGTCAACGCAGGTACGCCGACGCTCACGGCCGTCGCTCCGGCGTCGATCGTGCGCGGTGGTGCAGGTTTCGCGGCGGGAACCGCGACGTATAAGCTGTCGTTCACAGGTACCTACCTGACGGGCGCATCGGCGGTTACGTTCCAGACCTGCACGGGCGCGCTGTGTCACACCCCGTCGTGCACGAATGTCACGGCGACTTCGGATACGACGGTCACTGCGTCGTGCACCTTTACGGTTGCTGATAACACCGGTGGTCGCACCGTGACGATCACGACCCCGGGTGGCACGACGGGTACGCAGTCGGTAACGGTGGCGGCGACCGCGACGGTGTCGCCGAGCTCGCTGACGATCCCGCGGAGCACGTCGACGCCGGGTTCGGTCCAGGTGACGATCTCGGCGGGTGGTGGATTGTCCGGAGCGACGGCAGTCACTCTGTACGACACCGCATTGGGCTACCAAAGTAATGCAACCGCGTCCACCTCGTGCACGATCGTGGCTGCGTCGTCCAACGACACGACCCTGGTCGCGAACTGCTCGGACACGGCGGCGGCTGGCGCGGCGACCAAGGGGTTCCGAGTGACCTTGGGTGGCAACAACAGTGGCACCGTGATCACGGGCACGCTCAGCGTGACCAAGCAGTAAGCGCTCAACTCCGGCGCACCTCAGGGTGCGCCGGACTGAGAACTTCATCACAGACCGGGCATCTCGAAAGAGGTGCCCGGTTTTTTTATGTAAAACTGAAAGCGTCAAAACCCGTGTGTATGCGGGAACTTAGTGTCGGTTTTTGCGGTCTATCAAGGACCTTTGTAGTGGGAGAGCCACGAGGATGGAGACGGTGAGCCGAATCACGCGGAGACGTTGGTGCGCGGTGGCTGTACTCGCCCTGGGACTGCCCGGGTTGTGTCTGGCGGATGACGCGCCGCCGACCGAGGCTTCGTCCCCTCCGACGGCAGAGGCGGCCGCGCCCGATGCTGTGAACGTCGAGCATCCCCGCGTGATCACGCGCCTGCCGCACGGCCGCCGACCGCCACTCACGACCGAAGCGATCCTGGCCGAGCGCGTTCGGTTGCTGACGTTGGAGTTGGACTTGACCGAGGCGCAGCAAAAGAAAGTACACGACATACTCGTCCAGCACGGCGAAGCGATCCGTCGGGTGTGGATGGACCGCACGCTCACCGAAGGTGAACGGGTCCCCATCACCGGCGCCATTGGTGAGAAGACGGCGGATGCGATCCGTGACCTTCTGACACCAAAACAGCGCGACAAATACAACCCACCTCGCCCCGATACCGAACGACTGAAGAACGACGGGGCGCACGATCTGTCCAAATGGTTGGACTCGATCAACCGGAAATGAGACGACCGTCAAGCCATCAAACGATCCGATGACGGAGGATGACCCTATGAACACCCCACACCGTAGCGCGCTCCGCGCTTTTGCTTTGGCCACGAGCCTGCTTTTATCGGTCGCCGGCGCATCGGCCGCCGAACCGACGAAGCCCGCGACGAGCGCGGTGGCCGCGAAGCCATCCGCCAAAAATACCACCCCGAATCCCAACGACACGATGCCCATTCCACGCCGCTCGCCGTACGCGCAAGCCGCCCGCGACAATGCGGAAGCCGGTAACGGCGTCGTCGGGCAGGTCCAAGGGGACGGCAAACTGGCGGCGGCCCGCAAGTCGGTTCCGCGTGATCAGGCACAGTCAGCAGCTCTGCACGCGAAGTCCGTGCAGCGACGCGGAGCGCACTGATGACGCGTGCGCGATGGGTCCACAGCGTGATGGTCGCGCTGCTGTCCTGTTCTTTTGCTGCGACCGTCGCCGTGTCGAAGCCCCCGTCAAAAACGGCGCAGTCTCCCGCGCCCGCAACGGATCAGGCACCGGTGGTGCCCGAAGTCACCGCACCCTCACATCCTCTGTATCACGCCACACATCCCACCGACGGCGCGAAGAGTTACTACGCCGGGGTCTGGGGTATCTCGAATCTGCGCGTCCAGATGACCGGCGGCGATAATCTCGTGAAGTTCACGTGGAAAGTTCTCGATCCGAAGCGTGCGGCTCCGATCGGCGAGCACTCGGAAAAGCCGGAACTGGTGGCGCTGCGGACCAACGCCGTGTTGCAAGTGCCGACCATGGAAAAGGTCGGACCGCTTCGGCAGGCGACCGTGCGAGAGGCCGGCAAAGAGTATTGGATGCTCTTCTCAAACAAAGGTCACCCGGTCCACTCCGGCGACCGAGTCAACATCATTATTGGCAAATTCAGGGCGCTCGACCTCGTGGTTGAGTAAGACCCGGAACCAAAGGAAACGCTCATGAAACTGACCCTCGCGATTTTGTCGACCCTCGTAGCGGCGAGCGCTGTTCAGGCTGCCGACTCCTCGTCAGCGACGCCGTCGCTGCCAAAATTATCCGCGGAACAGATTGTCGAAAAGCACGTTGCGTCGACCGGCGGACTGGAGGGGTGGCACAACCTCCGCAGCCTCGTGGTCGAAGGTCAGGTCGACGCCGGCGGCAATCCGCCGCGCAAGTTGCCATACGTGCTGAAGCAGAAGCGTGGCCACAAGTCACGCCTTGAGATCACCATGGGTGACCAAACGGCCGTTCAAATTTATGACGGCAAGAACGGTTGGAAAGTGCGTCCATTCACGAACCGTCATGAGGTCGAAACCATGACCGCGGCGGAGCTTGCCGAAGCCGCGGCGGCGGCGGCGGACGATCTTGACGGCCCGCTCGTGGATGCGCAGCAGAAGGGCTTTAAGGTGACGCTGGTCGGCACCTCCGTGGTGAAAGGTCACCCCGCGTATCAGCTGAAGCTGACCTCCAAAGAGGGCCAAGCGCGCAACATCTGGTTGGATGGCCAGAGCTTCGTGACGCTCAAGATCGACGGCGAGCCGCGCAAGCTGGATATGCGCACCTATCCGGTGTCGATTTACTACAGCGACTATCGCCCGGAGAAAGGCCTGCAGTTGGCGCATGAGCAAGAGATTGTGGTGGAGCAATCGAAGGCCGCGCCGACCAAGCGCACCCTCACGAAGATCCGCGTGAACGAAGGCATTGACGATGCGGCCTTTGCCAAGCCGGATCTGCCCGACGCGGCACCTCTGAGCTCGGCGCACTGATCATGCGACGTCGCGCCTTTTTGCTGGCGAGTCTGGTGGCCGCGGCGCTCGGCGTCGCGGCGCTCACCGCGCATGCCGACGTGCCCGCCGCCTCGGTGGCGGTGGCGAAGACGGTGGACGAGGTGCTGGCGCGCAATGCGAAAGCCCGCGGCGGCCTTGATGCTTGGCATCACGTCGATCGCATGGTCTGGCTCGGTCACGTGGAGCCGGCGGTCGAGCGAGACGATACGCCGAAGCCCAAGTTCGTCATGCATCTGCAAAAGCCGAATCTCCTTCGCTTCGAAGTAAAAACGAAGCATTCGGATTACACGCGGATCTTCGACGGCTCCCACGGGTGGAGTACCCATCCGGCAAAAGACGGACGTCCAACGGTCACGTCGTTCAGTAAGGCCGATATCGATTTTGCGAAAGCCGAATTCGTTGTGGATGGTCCGCTGCTCGATGCCAAGGCCAAAGGCGTCCGCGTAGCACTCGACGGCATCGACACGGTCGAAGGCCAGAAGGCCTACCGCCTGTCGCTAAAACTCCCGAACGGAGCGGAGCGTAAAGTGTGGATCGACCTCAAGACCAACCTTGAGATTCGATACGACCGGCCGGCCGGCTCGGGCGCCGATCCCAATCGACCCGTGCAAACCTACTATCGGGACTGGAGCGCCGAAGAGGGCGTGATGGTCGCGCACACGATCGAAACGTCGTCGGTACCCGGCGAGAGCAGCGTGGAAATGCCGCTGCGAGACCGGGTCGTGATCGAACGCGTTCTCGTCAACCCAACGCTCGATCCTGAGACCTTCTCGATGCCGGCGGCGCCGATGCGTCGTAACAAGAAGACCGAAGTGCACATCGATAACGGTACGCCAGGGCTTACCGAACTCTCGCGCTGAGGGACGTATGCAGCTGACTTGGCGCAGATTGGTGGTCGTCATGGCGCTCTGCGCGATGGCGACTGTGGCCGGCGCGCAAGCGCGACGGATCGAGCGCAAGCCGCCCTCCGATCCGATGGCCGGTGTCGCGATCTATGAGCGCGGGGTGCTCTCGAGCGGCGCGCCACTCGTCGCGGAACGCTCGGACATGCCCTCGCTCACCGGCGACCACGCAGCGTGCATCAACTGCCATCGCAAGAGCGGCTTGGGTTCGGTCGAAGCGCGCAACATCATTCCACCGGTGACCGGACGCTTTTTGTTTCACCTTCCGGACGACAGTTCCGATGTGGCGCGCCTTCCGTATCTGCCGAACTCTCGGCTCGCCCGCGACGCGTATACCCGCGAGTCACTCGCGCGCGCCATCCGTGAGGGGGTCGATGCCTCCGGCAAGCCGTTGTCGTACTTGATGCCGCGCTACGATCTCAACGATACCGATATGAAGGCGCTCATTGATCACTTGATCGCCCTCGACTCGCCGAAAATACCCGGCGTGAATTCCGGTGAATTGCACTTCGCGACGATTGTGACGCCGGATGCGGACCCGGCAACCAAAGACGGCGTGCTGGCAGTGATTCGTCACTTCTTTGACGAGAAGAACGCGGCGCCGCGGGGCGAAGGGAATCAGAAAATGCAGACGAGCGCCAAAGGCGCGCTCGAGAAACACATGTTCCGCGTCAATCGCGAGTGGGTGCTGCACGTTTGGGAGCTCTCCGGTCCTCCGTCGACCTGGCAGCAACAACTGGATGCCCTGTTTGCGGCAGAGCCGGTGTTTGCCGTGATATCCGGCGCCTACGGTCGGGATTACTCGCCGGTGCGCGCCTTCTGCGAATCGCGCTCGGTGCCGTGCCTGTTTCCGAATCTGGACTATGCGCCACCCGTCGGTGATGACGACTTCCACGTTGTTTATTTCTCGCGCGGAGTCGGCCTCGAGGCGGATTTAATCGCCGCAGATGTCGCCACGGGACCCGCCACGACGGCGATGGCGGCCCTCTACCGCGAGGGGGATGCGGGTGAGCTTGCGGCGGCACGGCTCGCGGAGGATTTGCGGACGCAGCAGCGTGCGCTGCGTCTGCTGCGGATCCCCGCCAAAGCGGGCCCGGAGGCGATTCGGGCGGCGATCAAATCGCTACCGCCGAACACGTCGCTCGCGGTCTGGCTGCGAGACAAAGACGTGGCCGAACTGGGGCCGGCGCCGACAGGTGTGGTGTATCTCTCCGGCATTCTCGCCGGCGATGAATACACACCGCTACCGGCCGACTGGCGCCCGAACACCAAGGTGGTGCTGACGGTGGATCTACCCGATGTCCGACGCGTGCGTCTGGACTATGCGCACGGCTGGTTCCGTGTCCGGAAAATCCCCGAAGTGTCGTTCCGCGCGCAAGCCGACACGTTTCTGGCGTGCGGGATCCTCTCCGAGACGGTGAAGCACCTGATCGACGCGTTCGTTCCGAACTATCTCGTCGAACGGATTGAGGACACGCTCGAGCATCGCGTGCTGACGGGCTACTACCCCCGCTTAACCTTGGGGCCCCATCAGCGCTTCGCGTCGAAAGGCGGTACTTTCGCGCGCTTTACCGAGCCGACGGGGCACCGTATGGAGCCGATCGGGGACTGGGTCGTCCCCTAATCGTTATTTCTCGGACGTAGCCGGTGCGGTCTTGGTCGTGCCAGCCGGCACCGGTGTGACGCGTTCCTGCTTCGGCATCGGCGGGGGCGGCTCGATCTTCAGCAATTCGAGTTCGTAAATGATGGCCGACCCCGGTGGCACCATGGGCGGCGTGTTATTGCCGTAACCGAGATCGGGCGGCACAAACAACTGCCACACCGCGCCCGGCTTCATGAGGCGGAACGCCTCTTGCCACGCCTTGAAGACCGAGTTCACGCGGAACGTGGCCGGCTTGTCGTGGGTCTCCGAGCGGTCGTACACGGTTCCGTCGATCAGGCTCGCCTTGTAGCGGACGGTGACCTGATCCGTGGGCATCGGCGGCGCGCCGTTGGCATCGCCTTCCTGCAGGATGCGGTATTGCAGGCCCGACGGAAGCTGCACGATGCCCGGTTGCTTGGCGTTCGCTGCCAGGAAGTTGCGTGCCAACACCCGATTTTCGTTCGCGAGGACTTCTCGCGTGCCCTTTAAATAGGCCTGCGCTGCTTCGCGGTCGGCGGCGGACAGGTCCTTGCCGGCCAGCGTTTCCTTCAGGCCGCGAATCAGATCGTCCACGACGATCTCTTTGGCCGCGCCGGAGTGCTGGAGTTGATTCCCCAGCAACAGACCTACCTGGTAACTGCCGAGTTTGGGATCGCGCGCGGGCGCGGCGTCATCGGCGAGCGCGGGCGTGCCAAGGGCGATCAGTATCGCGAGCGAAAGCAGGCGTCGGGTCATGAGGCTCTAGTCCTTAGAGTGGGTCAGAGGGGACATCATAGCGCAGCGGTCTCGCGGTCCTCACCGCCATCAGCGTCGGAACGCGAGGTACAGCACACTCGGCGTGATCAGCAGCAGTCCCAACCAGAGATCCGTGAGCGACAACAAGGCGCAGACGCCGGCGAGTAGACAGCCGACGGCGACCAAGGTTCGATCCCGACGGCGTGACTGTGCGTCCAGCGCCGCGATCAGCCGCGCCGTGTCCGGCGTGGAGTCGGGCAGCAACTGCGGGCTGGCTTCGGCCTCGCGCACCCACCGCCGCACCAACGGGGGCAAGGCACGCAGACTTTCGATCACCTCGGGGAGGTGCCGGCGCGACTCGCGCCATAGAGTGCGCGGGCGCGTCCGGTCGCGGAACCAATCTCGCAACAACGGCTGCGCGGTTTTCCACAGATCGAGTTGGGGATACAGATCCCGACCGAGGCCTTCGATATTGAGCAGCGTTTTCTGCAACAACACGAGCTGCGGTTGCACCGTCATCTTGAAGCGCCGTGCCGTCTCGAAGAGGCGCAGCAACACGACCCCGAACGAGATTTCGTTGATCGGCTTTTGGAAAATCGGCTCGCACACGGTGCGGACGGCGGATTCCAGCTCGTTGACGCGGGTACCGGCCGGCACCCAGCCGCTTTCGATGTGCAATTCCGCGATGCGCCGATAGTCACGGTCAAAGAAGGCCATGAAGTTACCGGCGAGGTATTCGAGGTCGCGCGGCTCCAGCGAGCCGATGATGCCAAAGTCGATCGCCGCGTACTTCGGTTCGGCCGGATCGTCGGTCAAAACGAAGATATTGCCGGGGTGCATGTCGGCATGAAAAAAGTTGTGATACAGCATCTGCGTGAAGAAGATCTTCACGCCATTTTCGGCCAGCTTCTCGATGTTGACCTCGCGGGCCCGGAGCGTTGCCATGTCCGAAATCTGCACACCACGAATGCGCTCCATCACCATGACGTCGCGGCGAGTCAGATCGAAGAAAACTTCCGGAACGTACAAAAGCGGCGAGTCGGTGAAGTTGCGGCGCAACTGCGCGGCGTTGGCCGCTTCGCGCAACAAGTCCAACTCATCCATGATGGTCTTGTCGTATTCGCCCACCACTTCCACCGGTCGCAGGCGTTGGGCGTCCGGCACGTAGCGCTCGACGAGGCGCGCGAGGGCATACAGCACCTCGAGGTCTCGTCGTATGACGGCCTGCATGCCGGGCCGTAGCACCTTCACCACCACTTCCCGTCCGTCTTTCAGTACGGCGCCGTGCACCTGCGCGATCGACGCGGCGGCGAGCGGCGTCGCCTCAAAGGAGGCAAACAGCTCGTGCACCGGTGCGCCGAGCGCACGCTCGATGGTGGCCTGTGCTTCGGCTTCGCCGAAAGGCGGCACACGATCCTGCAGTTTCACCAACTCGTCGGCGATGTCATCCGGCAGCAGGTCCCGTCGGGTCGACAGGGTTTGGCCAAACTTGATGAAGATGGGCCCCAACTCCTCCAGCGCGAGCCGTAGGCGCTCGCCGCGCGAGCCGCGGTGACGTCGCTCGAACCACGTGGATGGCTGTAGGAGGGAGACGAAGCGCAATGGCCGGTACAGGTGCGTGGCGACGACGAACTCGTCGAGGCCGTGCCGCATGAGGACGCGTTGGATCTGCAGCAGTCGGCGAACGACCTTCAGCGGCATCACGAGCGCACCTCCGCCAGCGGAGCGAGCCGGGCGAGTCGCGCCTCAAAGCGCGCCACATCGTCGCGCAGGTGATCGACATCATCGTGAAATGCGGCGAGCTCGGCGCCGCCAACGACATCGCGGCCTTCTTCGACGAGGTACTCGCTCGTTGAACGCGCGAGGCTGCCCAGCACGCGGCGTCCCGACGCGAGCACCCCGCGCGCGGCCTTCAGCGCGTGATGCGCGGACTGATCACCGATGAGTCGCGCGAGTTCGGCCTCGACGTCCGGGCGCGCCTGTTGGAAGAGGTGTTCAAAGCCCTGCACGACGGTTGCATCGCCTTCGACGGTGACGCCAGGTTGATGACTCCCGCCCTGGGCACGGCCTGCCACGAGGCGGACCAAGGCCGCCGGCGAGCCCCGGACGTTGGCATCGGCAGGCACCGTGTCCCCGAGCGTCAAACGCAAGCCTTCTCGATGCGCAGCAAGGTGCAGCCGTACCAGCGTACGACCTTGACCGTCGAGTGCGATGGCAAAGGAACGACCTTGCAACCGTTGCAAGAGCGCACGCGCGGGGGTCGATGCCTCAATTTGCCGATTGATCAGCAACTCGAGCGACAGCAGGGGCGTTGTGACGAGCATCAGTAGCGCCACCCACGATGCAGGGCCACGATGCCGCCGGTGAGGTTGTGATGGCGGACGCCGTCGAAACCTGCGCTGCGCATCATCCCGTCCAAGGTGTCTTGGTCGGGGAACATCCGGATCGATTCCGCGAGGTACCGATAACTGTCGGCATCGCCGGCGACGAGGCGACCGAGTGCGGGCAGCACGGAAAAGGAATACGTGTCGTACACGGGGCCCAACCCCGGTGCGACCGGCTTGGAAAACTCCAGCACGAGCAGTTGTCCGCCGGGCTTTAACACGCGGTACATCGAGGCGAGCGCCGCCGCCTTGTCGGTCACGTTGCGCAGCCCAAAGGCGATCGTCACGCAATCAAAGGATTGATCCGCAAACGGCAGTCGCTCGGCGTTCGCCAGCGCGAAATCGACATTGCCCACGATGCCCTGATCGAGCAATCGGTCGCGACCGTGCCGCAGCATCTCGGCATTGATGTCGGAAAGCACCACACGACCGCTGGGTCCGACCTGGCGGCTCATCCCTGCGGTAATGTCGCCGGTGCCTCCGGCCACGTCGAGCGCACGCTGGCCCGGTCGCAAACCGGTCTGGGAGAGCAGGAACCGCTTCCACAACCGGTGCACACCGAAGGACATCAGGTCGTTCATGACGTCGTAGCGGCTCGCCACGGAGTCAAACACGGCGCGCACGCGGCTGGCTTTTTCAGCGAGAGCGACACGCTCGTAGCCGAAATCGACCGTGTCGTGAGCGGGACTCTGCGGAGTGGAATCGGTCATGGGGGCCTCGGGGCGTCAATCCCCCCATTGTACCCCTACCGCCTCGCGCGGGCGCGTCAGCCGTGGAGGGTCGTGCCCCGTGGGGGGCTCACGCGCGGGCGCGCGGGGGTATTCATGCCAATGTCGTCCAGAAAACCGCGCAAGAGCGGCGTGAACAGCGCGGTTTCCGTGAGAAAGGCGTCGTGGCCATAGGCCGAGGACAGTTCGACGTACTCGCAGTCGACACCCGACTCGCCGAGCACTTGCCCCATCTCGCGCTGCTGCTCCACGGGAAACAGCAGATCCTCGCGCACACCAATCACCAAGGCACGCTCGAGTTTCAGACGGCGTGCCGCGGCGGCGGCGTCCGTTGCCCCGCGATGCTGCAGACCGTCGGCTCCCGCGGCGACGCCAAACGCGCCAAAGTCGAAGAGGTCCATGGCGCGAGAAATCGTCCAGTACGACCACGGATCAAACTGGCGCACAAACTTCTGGGCCAAGTGCTCCAGCCAGCGCTCGACCTCAAAATCCGTGCCCGAGGCACGCCCGGCATACGGCTCCGTCTGGTCGCGGCCAAACCGCTGCTCCAGCAGATCACTGCCGACGTACGACAGGATCCCGATCTTGCGCGCCCACCGCATGGCCTGTTCGACCAACGCCGTGTCGGCGCCGGCTTTGAGGAGCGAACCGACCATTTCGCGCTGCAGACTGCGCGTGGCGATCGCCGCGGCATTCGCGGCCATGGCGCCGGAGATGGAGACCATGGCTCGGCTACGCCCCGGGAAAAGGGCCGCATGAGCGAGTACCGTCATGCCCCCGAGCGAACAGCCCACCGTTGCGTGGAGGGTGTCGATGCCCAAGGCATCCACGGCCGCCTGACTGGCGCGCGCGATGTCTTCCACGCGCATCTCGGGAAAGTCGCCACCGTAGGCTTGACCGGTCAGCGGATTGATCGACTTCGGACCCGTCGAGCCAAAACAACTGCCCAGCGAGTTCACGACAATGACGTAATAACGGTCTGTATCCAACGCGAGCCCGGGCCCAACCATGGCATCCCACCACCCCGGAGACGTGTCCCCGGGGTGTGCTGCCGCGTGCGCGGACGCGGACAGGCCCGTAAAGACCAAGATCGCGTTGTCGCGCGATGCCGCGAGCGTCCCATAGGTTTCCACCGCCACCTCCGCGCCCCAGAGTTGGCCTCCGGTCGTGAGGGCGAAGGGGTTCGGCAAGGGCAGTCGACGGGCGGTCGAGGATGCTTCGGGGGGAGTAGCGCTCATCTTGGTATTGTCCCCACCGTTTGTGATGGTTGCTATGGGGCGGTGAGAACCATTCGTTATGACGGCAGAGCCAACCGGATGCTCGGCACGCCGGACAGCGCGCCTACACTGCGGTTCTCGTCCTTTTATTCGGTTGGGAAGTCGCCGTCATGACGATCTATAACAACATTCTCGAGACGATCGGCCGCACGCCGATCGTGCGCATTAACCGACTCGCCCCGGCGCACGTCACGATGTACGCCAAGGTCGAGTACTTCAATCCCGGCGGCTCGGTGAAGGATCGCCTTGCGATGGGCATTATCCAAGACGCCGAGCGTCGAGGCGTCTTGAAGCCCGGGCAAACGATCGTCGAAGCGACGTCGGGCAACACCGGTATTGCGCTCGCGTTGGTGGCCGCGGCCAAGGGCTACCCGTTCGTCGCCGTTATGGTCGAAACGTTCTCGATCGAGCGACGCAAGATCATGCGCGCTCTGGGTGCCAAGGTGATTCTGACGCCGGCCGCCGAGCGCGGCTCAGGCATGGTGCGCAAAGCAAAGGAGTTGGCCGAGAAGAACGGCTGGTTCCTCGCCTCGCAGTTCGAGAACGAAGCCAATCCGGCCTATCATCGGCAGACAACCGGTCCGGAGATCCTGTCGGACTTCGCCGGCAAGCGACTCGACTATTTCGTGAGTGGTTGGGGCACCGGCGGCACAATGACCGGCGCGGGGCAAATGTTGAAGCTCGCGCGGCCCGATCTCAAGATCGTCACGACCGAACCGGCGTCGGCGCGCTTGCTGGCGGGCGGGGAATTCAAGCCGCACAAGATTCAGGGTTGGACGCCGGACTTCGTGCCGGGCGTCCTCGATCGCAGCGTCTTCGATGACAACATTCCGGTGACGGACGATGAGGCCGTTGCGACTGCGCGCCTGCTGGCACAGAAAGAAGGATTGTTTGTCGGCATTTCGTCGGGCGGTAACTTCGCCGCGGCGCTCAAGGTCGCGGAGGCGGCCCCCGAGGGCAGCGTGATCCTCACGGTCATGACCGACACGGGCGAGCGTTATCTCTCGACCGTCCTCTTCGAAGGGGTGCCCGAGGGATCCGATCCGGAACCCACCTTGCCGTAAGGCGGTGAGCGGGGTGCAGGTTTGCACCCCGCTGGCGTCTCTCGCCGCAAGCGGTTACCGTGCGCGTTCCAGCTCTGGAGCGCGCATGGCCGTTAAGATTCGCTACGACTGTTCCAAGTGTCCGGGCTACTGCTGCTCGTACGACCGTATAGAAATCACCGAATTCGACGTGCGACGCTTAGCCAAGCACTTTGACCTCGATGTGGATACGGCGAGACAAAAATTCACGCGTCGTTACGTCAATAAAAAAGACAACATCGACGAGATGATCCTGCGGCATCGCAAAGACACCGTATTTAAGTCGATTTGCCGGTTTTTTGATCAGGACGAGCGCCGCTGCACCATTTACGCCGCCCGACCCGGCGTGTGCCGAAAGTATCCGGAAGAGGGTCGCTGCGGCTACTACGATTTCTTGAAGTTTGAGCGGGAGCAGCAGGGCGACGACGAGTTCATTCCGTCGGCATGACCTCGCGAGGTGTCGGACGCCGCACGTAACCGATGCCGTCGAGCCGCGACAGGTAACGGGCCCAACGCGCGGCGTACTGCTCGCCTAATTCCCGAAGATAGCGCCAGCTGTACAGGCCCGAATCGTGGCCGTCACTGAACACGATTTTGATCGCATACCGTCCGACGGGTTCGATGGCCACCACGTCGACATTTTCTTTGGCGATTTGCAGCACGTCTTGCCCGTGGCCGTGCCCTTGCACTTCGGCGGAGGGCGATTGCGTGCGCAGATACTCAAAATCCAAGGCGTAACGGCGCCCGTCGGCAAACGCAACCTCCACGACGCGTGAGCGGCGTCGGAGGCGGATATCGGTGGGCGTATCGTTCGCGTCGACGGCCATGGTCGGTCGGGCTCTCAGTCCTTCACGCGGCGAGCGCGCGGATGCGCTGCATCGTACACCTTCGCAAGGTGTTGGAAATCGAGGTGTGTGTAGACTTGTGTGGTCGACAGGTTCGCGTGGCCGAGCATCTCCTGCACGCCGCGCAGATCGTGGCTCGACTCGAGCAGATGGGTGGCAAACGAGTGGCGGAAGAGATGGGGGTGCACGTGGACATCGAGTCCGCGCTGGCGCGCCCACCGGCTCACCCGCAATTGGACGGCGCGCGTGCCCATCCGCCGCCCGTTTCGGCCGACAAAGACGGCGGTGACATCGGGGCGTGCGACCCCACTACGCGCGGCCAGCCACGCCGCGCAGGTTTCGACCGCTTTCGCGCCGACAGGCACGATCCGTGTCTTCCCGCCCTTACCCGTCACACGGACGGTACGGTCCTTGAGATCGAGATCCGGCAGATCGAGGCCGACGAGTTCGGCCAGACGCAACCCGCTCGAGTAGAACAGCTCCATGATGGCGCGGTCGCGCGTATCGAGCGCGTCCGGCGCAGTACGCGGCGGGGTGGGGCCGTCGAGCAGTCGCGCCATCCGATCGACGTCGAGCGCTTCGGGTAAGCGCCGTGCCGCTTTGGGTGCCGCCACATCGACGGCCGGATTGCGCTTCAGCCGACCCTCGCGCATGAGGTAGTTAAAAAACGTCCGCAGCGATGAGAGCCGTCGCTGGACCGAACGCGGATCCAGTCCGTGCCGATGGATGGCGGCGGCATAGGCACGGATATGCTGTGCATCCAGAGACTCAAAGGCCTGAATCTGCGCGTCGCGCGCCCAGTCGCTAAAGGCGCCCAGATCCCGTCGATAGGCGGCGAGCGTGTGACTCGACAGACGCCGCTCGTGCGCGAGGCTGGCGTACCACGACTCCACCCACCGCAGGTCCGCCGCGGACCAGGGGGGCGGTGTCGTCGCGGCGGGTGCCGCGTTACGGGGCGTCTTCGGCGCCATCGAGGGCCGTGGCGATCAGTTCGCCGATGCGGGCGAGGTAGTCGGTGGCCATCGTCGGATTGAAGTGGTCGGCGCTCGGTGAACCGATCGCGAGCAACGCGGCGGCGTTGTGCACGGAGAGCGGCACTAAAGCGACCGAGCCGATCGCGCTGCCGGAACTCGGGAACAGAAATTCCCGCTGACTGTCCCGCACCTGACCGCAGCGGGGGCGACCGGCCGTCAGCAACCCTTCAAACGAGCGAAAGTCGCTGCTTTCGGCCGATACGATGCGCAAGTGCCGCGCTTCCACCTCGGCCAGCGCGCCGCTGGAGCGGGTGAGCACCAGCACAAAGTCCGGCGCACCAAAATCTTCCCGCAGGCTTGCCTCCATCGCGTCCAAGCGCGCGCGCAGGCCGCGAGCCCGTACCAACCGGCAGGCGAGCCGGTGCATTTTGGTGCCCAACGCATCGTTGGCATGGCCGATCGCAATCAGCCCGTGCAACCGGGTCTCGAGTTCGCGCCGCTGCTCGCGCAGCACGTCCATCTGTCGCTCGACCAGTGAGACGGTGCCGCCACCGGCGGCATCGTGTGGGAGTCGCAAGATCGCCAAGAGCGCGCTCTGCTCGCTAAAAAAATCCGGATGTTGGGTCAGATAGGCGCTGACCTCCGCGACGCTGAGCGCGGATGGGCGAGCATCGCCCGGGCGAGAGGGGGTCGTCATGAGCTCAAAGTTCCTTCATAGACCCGCACGGCGGGTCCGGTCATCCATAAAACATCGCCCGGGCCGGGCCAGTCGATCTGCAAACGTCCGCCGGGGAGATCCACGGCCACGGAGTCATCCAGCCAGCCCAGATGCCGGCCGATCGCCACGGCGGCGCACGCCCCCGTGCCGCAGGCGCGGGTTTCACCCACGCCGCGCTCCCAGACGCGCAGCCGAATGTGGCTGCGGTCGAGGACTTCCATAAAGCCGACATTGGTCCGGCGCTCGAAGTGAGGGTCGTGTTCGAGTGACGGGCCTAACGTGGTGACCGGCGCCGTGTCGACCTGCTCCACGCGCAGGACGGCGTGAGGATTACCCATCGAGACGGCACCGACGCTCACCGTCCGGCCGTCCACGGGGAGGTCGTACAAGGCGGCGAGGTCGTAGCCGACCAGCCCGATGGCGGTCGGCGTGAAGTCTGGCACGCCCATCGCCACCGCGACGTGGCCGTCCGTGCCTACGCGGGCCACGACAGCACCGGCGGGGCTGTCCAGTTCAAAGGTGTCGCCGATTCGGCCCTGGCGGGCGGCAATGAGCGCGGCTACGCAGCGGACCCCGTTGCCGCATTGCTCCACTTCCCCGCCATCGGCGTTGTAAATCCGGTATTCCGCCGCCGCGCCCGAGCGGCGGGACGGCAAAATGGCGAGCGCTTGATCGAATCCGACGCCGGTGTGACGGTCGGCGAGCGCACGCAGAAAGGCGCGGTCGGGGAGGGCGAGGGCGTCCTCGGCATCGAAGACCACGAAGTCATTGCCGAGACCGTGCATCTTGGTGAAGTGAAAGGCCATGGCGGAATCATAGCGGATGCCGTCTCGAGTGGCCCCTCTGATGGGCCGCGCGGTAGGATGCACACCATTCTCTACTTGCCGGAAGTCCCATGGCCGCTGCACCGCGCGTCGGCTTCGTCAGCCTCGGCTGCCCGAAAGCCCTCGTCGATTCCGAACGGATCCTCACGCAACTGCGCGCGGAGGGTTATGAGATCGCGCCGTCGTACGACGGTGCCGATCTCGTCGTCGTCAACACCTGCGGCTTCATCGATGACGCCGTCCACGAGTCGTTGGACTCGATCGGCGAAGCGCTGCGAGAGAACGGCCGTGTCCTCGTCACCGGTTGTCTCGGCGCGCAACCGGAGAAAATCCGGGAGCGGCATCCGTCGGTGCTCGGCATCACCGGGCCCCACGCCTACGAGGACGTGCTGAAGGTTGTGCACGAGCATTTGCCGAAGCCCCACGATCCGTACGCGGACCTTGTGCCGCCGCAGGGCATACGCCTGACGCCGCGCCACTACGCGTACATGAAGATTTCTGAGGGCTGCAACCACCGCTGCAGCTTCTGCATCATTCCGTCGATGCGCGGCGACTTGGTGAGCCGACCCATTCCGCTCGTCTTGAACGAGGGCATTCGGCTGCTGAACGCGGGCGTCAAAGAACTCCTCGTGATCTCGCAGGACACGAGTGCGTATGGCGTCGACCTGCGCTACCGGCCCGAGCAATGGGGCTCCCGTGAAATCGCCACGCGCTTTATCGATCTGGCGCGAGAACTCGGCACGCTCGCGCGCGAGCGCGATGCGTGGGTTCGGCTCCACTACGTGTATCCGTATCCGCACGTGGACGAGGTCATCGGCTTGATGGCGGACGGCCTCGTGCTGCCCTATCTCGATATACCCTTCCAACACGGCAGTCCGCGCGTTCTGAAGTTGATGAAGCGGCCGGCCCATGCCGAGAACACCTTGGCGCGGGTCCAAGCGTGGCGTCGGGCATTGCCGGACCTCGCGATTCGCAGCACCTTCATCGTCGGCTTCCCCGGTGAAACCGAAGCGGATTTTGACGAGTTGCTGGCGTGGCTGGACGAGGCGGACCTGGATCGCGTGGGCTGCTTCAAGTACTCGCCGGTCGAGGGAGCGGCCGCCAATGCGCTGCCGGATCCGGTGCCCGAGGCGGTCAAGGAAGAACGGTTGGCGCGCTTCATGGAACGGGCGGCGGGCATCAGCGCCCGGCGCCTCGCGCGGCGCGTCGGGCGCCGCGAGCGAGTGTTGGTCGATGCGATTGAGCGGCACGGCCGCAGCCTCGTGGCGGTCGCCCGCTCCTATGCCGATGCGCCGGAGATCGACGGCTCGGTGCTCGTCAAGGGTCGTGGTACTGCGCAACTCACGGTGGGGGCCTTTGCCGAGGTCGAGATCACCGGCGCGGACACTTACGACCTCTCTGCGCGCCCCGTCTGAGCGGGCAGACTCGCACGGATGCCGTCCAAGGGGTTCGCGTAACGCGCGCGAAAGCCCAACTCCCGCTCGATGCGCCGACCGTCGAGCGCGCGCGACTCGTCCAGATACGCGAGGAAGGCGGCGGACAGGACGCCTTCCGCGTCCTGACGCCGCACGGTCGGTGGCGCGGGTAATCCGGCCAGCAACGCGACGCGCCGAAAGTGTTCGCTCGTGCTGCACGGCGCGCCATCGGTGACGTTGTAAACGCGCTGTGCGGCCGCCGGGTGGGTCGCAGCAAGGTCCAGTGCGGTCACGAGATCCTCGACGTGGATGCGGTTGGTGAGGCCCGCGTCGGCGGCCGCGAGTACGGGCTCCCCCCGTTGCAGGCGCTCCAAGGGCAACCGTCCCGGCCCGTAGATGCCCGGCACTCGCAGGATCGTCCATTCAAAGCCGTGTTGCTGCGCTGCCGACTGCACCTGCTGTTCGGCGTCGAGGCGACGTTGGCCACGCGCAGAGGTGGGCGTGGCCGGGGCCTCTTCGTCGACCGAGCGCCCCCCCGTGTCCCCGTACACGGCGGTGGTGGACAGGTAGACCAGTCGGCGCGGGGTCGGCGTGGTCCGCAGCCATCGTGCGATCCGAGGATCGGTCGCGCCGCTCGCGGGCGGTGGGACGAGATAGATCACGCAGTCCGCGCGTTCGATGCGGGGCGTGTCGTCGCCGTCTAGGTCGTAAACGCAGGCCGGGATTCCTTCCTCAGCCAAGCGCGCGGCACTGGTCGCGCGCGAGACGACAGCGGTCACTCGGCCGTGGGTCTTCAGGCGCTGCGCCAGCGAGCGGCCGACGTAGCCGGCGCCCGCGATGACAACGGTAGGGGTCTGCATGCGGCATTTTAGACCGATTCCCGGCACACTCGTCGGTATGCAACTCACCTTACTGCCCGAACGCGTGACGATTGCCGTGCGACCCGAGCGCTCGCTGCTCGAGTCGGCATTGATCGCGGGCGTGCCGTTGCTGCACAGCTGTCGCGGTGGATCGTGCGGGGCGTGCCGTGCGCGTCTGGTCGCCGGACAGGTCGCTCAGCCGCACGGGCCCGGCCTCGGTCTCTCCGAGGAGGAGCGGGCCGCTGGGCAGATCCTGCTGTGCCGCGCCGAACCGCTCACCGACGTGACCGTGGAGGTGCGGACCCTGCGCTCTGCCGCCGAGATCGAGATTCGCAAGCTCCCGTGCCGCGTGGAACGGCTCGAACGCCTCTCGCCGGATGTGATGGGCGTGACCCTGCGTCTGCCCGTTATCGAACCGTTTCGGTGGGAACCGGGCCAGTTCGTCGACCTGATCTTGGCCGATGGCACCCGGCGCGCCTATTCCATCGCAGCGCCCTACGCGGCTGCGGCACGACTGGAGCTGCACATCGCGCGCGTGCCGGGTGGGGCGGTCTCCGGTGCGCTCTTCGATCACTTGGCGCCGGGCGCGCTGTTGTCCATTGAGGGCCCGTTGGGCGGCATGGACATGCCCGCCCCCGTGGGCGGGCGTTTGGTGTTTGTCGCCGGTGGCACCGGCTATGCGCCGCTGAGAGCGCTGCTGTGGTCGCTCGCTGCGACCGGTTGGGCGCGACCGACTCGGTTGTATTTCGGTGTACGCCGCGGCGCCGATCTGTACGCCGACGCGGAGTTACGGGCGTTGGCCGCCCGCCACCCTCACTTCGACTACGTGCCGGTCAGCGAGGATGGCATGGGTCCGGACGATGTCCGTGTCGGGCGAGTCACGACGGTCGTTTTGGCGGAGGAAACGACGTGGGCGGACGTTGATGTGGTCGCGGCGGGGCCGTCCGTGATGGTGGAGGCGTTGCGCGCCGCGGTGTGCGCGCAAGGCCTCGCCGCGGAGCGCTTCTACGCCGACGCCTTTGGCTGATCGGCAGCGACCGCGCCGAGCAGCGCGCTGAGCAGGCCCGCATCGTCCGGTCGCTCGGCAATGATCGGTCGGCCGAGCAGCGCCATGTGTTGGGCGGCCTCGGCAATGCGCGCAGAACCGAGGAGCAACGGTGTCGATGCGTACAGCGTCCGGCCCGTCGGGCCGAGCAGCTCGCATAACGCCCGCGCAATCTCGACGGAGGTGACCGTCACAACGTGGATCGCTCCGTGTGTCCACGCCGCCTCGACTGCCGCAATCGCGCCAGGTGCGGGCGTTGCGACGACGCGCTCGTACACATCCAGCGTGTCGACCGTTGCGCCACGCGATCGGAGTGTCTGCGCCAGGGTGTCGCGGCCCTGGCCGCCGCGCACGATCAGGACGCGCTGGCCCCGCATGTCGGCGAGGGCCGGTGTCGCCAAGAGATGCTCGCTGTCGTAGCCCTCGGCGGGAATCACGGCGAGCGGATAGCCGGCGCGGGTCAGCGCCGCGGCCGTGGCGGGGCCCACGGCGGCGAGGCGCGACGCGTGCCCTCCCGCCAATGCGCGGGCACCGTAGCGAACGGCGTTCGCGCTGACGAACACAATCCAATCAAAGGTGGCGGCGATGCCGAGCGCGCGCAGTTGCGGCTCAATATCGGCGCGTGGGCGAATGTCGAGCGCCGGCAACCGAAACACGGTCGCGCCGAGTTCGGTGAGTTGCTGCGACAACGGGCCCGCTTGGGACTCCGGTCGTGTCACGAGCACGCCGAGGCCCGTGAGCGCGCCCATGCGCGTCAGGCCTTCTGCGCGGCGAGTTCGGCCAACAGGCGGTCCGCGCCGGCGCGGAGCAGATGGTCAGCGACGGCGGTGCCGAGCGCCACAGGATCGGTGGCCGGTCCTTGGAGGCGATGCTCGAAGCACCGTGAGCCGTCCGGCGCGCCGACGAAGGCGTGTAGCGACAATACACCGCCCGAGAGCGTCGCATAGGCGGCGATCGGGGAGGTGCAACTGCCCTCCAAGCGAGCTCCGACCGCGCGCTCGGCGTCTAAGCAACAACGGGTGTCGGCATCGTTCAGGGGCGTGAGCCACGACAGTATCGACGGGTCCTCGCGGCACTCAATCCCCACGACGCCCTGGCCGATGGCCGGTACCGACCACTCCGCATCGAGCGTTTCGGTGATCCGCGCGCTGAGCCCGAGTCGATTCAGGCCCGCGGCCGCGAGAATGATGGCGTCGAATTCGCCCTCATCCAGTTTGCGCAGGCGGGTTTCCACGTTGCCGCGCAAGGGCACGAGGGTCAGATCCGGTCGCCGGGCCCGCAGTAGGCTCTGGCGGCGCTGGCTCGACGTGCCCACACGGGCGCCCAACGGGAGATCTGCGAGGCGCGCGTAGCGGCGCGACACGAAGGCATCGCGGGCGTCGGCGCGCGGCAGGACCGCGGCGAGTGTGAAGCCCTCGGGCAGTGCGGCCGGCACGTCCTTCATGGAATGCACGGCGAGCTCCGCGTCGCCGGCCGCCATCGCCACCTCCAGTTCTTTAATGAACAGGCCCTTGCCGCCGATCTGTGACAAGGGGCGGTCTTGAATGCGATCCCCCTGCGTCACGATTTGAACCAGCGAGACCGTCGCGTCCGGGTAGGCCGCGCGCAGGCGCGCGGCGACGTGTTCGGCCTGCCAGAGGGCCAACGGGCTACGGCGAGTAGCAATGCGCAATTGTCGTGTCATGGATGCATTCTGCCACGCCGGTGCGCCGACTCCAGATCGGCGCACCGTGGAACATACTCACTCCTGGGCTTGGAACAGCGCATCGCGCAGGCGAAACAGGGTCGAGATGTCCTCATCGCCGTGCCCGCGCTCCATCAGTTCCGCGTAATCGCGGCGCGTCATGGCGACGGTGGGCAAAGTCACGCCGTGGGCCGCCGCCATCTCCTCGCAGATGCGCAAATCTTTGTCGTGCAGTCGTACGCGGAAGCCCGGCGGATACGCTTCCCGGGCCATGAACGGCGCGCGGTTCACGAAATACCAGGAACCGCCGGCGCCCTTGCCGAGGGTTTCGATGACGGTGTCGAGTGGCAATCCTTCGGCCTTGGCAAACGCCATCGCATCCGCGGCGGCCTGGATGGCGCCGGCACAGAGGATCTGATTGGTGGCTTTGGCCGCCTGACCGAACCCGGTGGGGCCCATGTGGGCAATGGTCGTCCCCATCGCGGACAGCACGGGCCGCGCCTGCTCCAACACGGCAGCGTCACCGCCGCACATGATCGCGAGGGTGCCTTTGCGCGCGCCCTCGACGCCGCCGCTGACCGGACAGTCCAAGAACGCTGCGCCTTTCTCGGCCAGCCGCGACGCTGCGGTGCGCGCGGTCTGGGACGAGACGGTGGAGCAGTCGATCACCACGTGTCCTGGGTGGACGGCGGGGAGGATTGCATCGATCACGGCGAGCACATCGTCATCGGCGGACACACAGATCACCACCACGTCACACGCAGCCGCGAGTTCCTGGGGACTGTCGGCGACGGCGACGCCAAGCTCTGCCTGAACGGCGGCCGCTTTGCTCAGGGTTCGGTTCCAGACAGCGGTCAGTCGCCCCGCCTGATGGAGGTTACGGGACATGCCGACGCCCATGGCGCCGAGCCCAATGAATCCGGTTTTCACATTCAGCTCCTGCCGGACCCGCCGGCTGCGCTGTGTAGTGAACCGGGAAATCGCGGCGAGGGGAAGGGCTTTACGGCGCGTGGCCGCACAGTTCCTCGACGTCGCGGCGTGCGTCCACGCGGGCGGCGTCGGCTTGCGCATCCGATAAGAACGTGCGTTCGCCCTCTGGGCCGTCGCGATAGAGATGCCGCGCACCGATCACGGCGCGGTAGCGCGTCTCGGCCTCCTGACAGGCCTTTTCATCGCGCGTGGCGAGATCCGTCGCGACCGCGCGCTTCAGGCGCGACAGCGTTTCTGGATCAGGCGGTGGCGTGGGTATGGCGGTAGACGGTTCGGCCGGGGCAGCCGCCACGGTGGGGGCCGCCGCGCGTGCAGTCGCCGGACTGCCCGTGGGCGTTACCGAGACCAAATGGCCTGTGGGCGGCGGTGGCCGATCCGTGTAATGGGTGACCCCGTCGGCGTCCGTCCATTTGTAGACGTCGGCCACCGCGGTCACGGTGACCATGAGGCCCAGCGCGAGCAGTGCAGCCCGCAGGGTAGCGTTCGTCAGTGGGCGATACGACGTCGGTGTCGGCATGGGGTCCAGTGTCGCGCAGGTGGAGCGCGCGCGACGCGATCTCGGTCACAGCTTCGGCCGATACGCCCACCGAAACGGGATGGGGGCGAGCGATGCGACTGGTAAAATGCCGCCATGAGCGACGCCCTGCTGACCGATTTGTATCAATTGACGATGTTGGAGGCCTATCACCGCAAGGGACTGGATGCCCCGGCCGTTTTCGAACTCTACGCGCGTCGATTGCCGGCCGATCGGGGCTATCTCGTGGTGGCCGGACTCGAACTGGTCCTCGACTATCTCGAGTCCCTCGCGTTCTCGCCGGCCGATTTGGACTGGTTAGCGGGCCTCGGTCGTTTTTCCACCGACTTTCTGCACTCGCTGGCGTCGTTTCGCTTCCAAGGAGACGTCTGGGCCGTGCCGGAGGGCACCGTTGTCTTTGCGGGTGAGCCGTGGCTGCGGGTCGAGGCGCGGTTGCCCGAAGCGCAATTCGTTGAAAGCCGGTTGATCAACTTGATGCATCTCTCCACGCTGATCGCGACCAAAGCGGCACGCTGCGTCTCGGCAGCGGGTGGGCGGCCCTTGGTCGATTTTGGGATGCGGCGCGCCCACGGGGCAGAGGCCGCGTTGCACGCGGCGCGCGCCGCCGGTCTCGTCGGATTCGCCGGTACGGCGACGGTCGAGGCCGCGCGCCGCTACGGGCTGCCGCTGAGTGGCACGATGGCGCACTCGTATGTGCAGGCCATCGGGGATGAGCGCGCGGCGTTTCGGCACTACGCCGCAACGTTTCCAGGGTCCGCGACGCTCTTGATCGACACCGACGACACGGCGGTCGCAGCGCACCGCGTGGCGGCGTTGGTTCGTGAGGGCGTCGATGTCCGGGCTGTGCGTATCGACAGCGGTGATCTCGGTGCAGAAGCGCGCCGTGTCCGCGCGATACTGGACGCGGGTGGCGCGGCATCGGTGCGTATCGTCGTCAGCGGCAATCTCGACGAGTTTGCGATTGCGGAACTCGTTGACGCCGCCGCACCGATTGATGTGTTTGGCGTGGGCACGCGGTTGGACACGTCGGCGGATGCGCCGACCATCGATGCGGTCTACAAACTGCAATCCGTGGGTGGGCGAGCGACACGCAAACGGTCGCCCGGCAAGGAAACCTTTCCCGGATCGAAGCAAGTCTGGCGCCGGCTTGGCGCGGACGGGCGTATCCGCGACGATGTGGTCACGCTCGCGCACGAACGGATTGCCGATGCGGTTCCTCTGCTGACGTGCGTGATGCAGGGTGGGCGCCGGCTCGGCGCGCCGCCGACGCTGGCCGCGATGACGGACCGAGCGCGCGATGCCTGGGCGGCACTACCGGACGGTGCGCGGGCATTGCGGAGCCCTGTGGCGGTTCCCGTGACCTACAGCGATGCAATCGTGACGCTGGCGCGTGAGGCCGACGCCGCCTCGACCTAATGCGGTGGCGGTGGCGGTCGCGGCGTGGACGCTGACGGCGCTAAGCGCGGCCAACCCACTTGCGATAATTGATCGATCAACTGCGGCAGCGACCGGGCGCCCATCTTTTCCATGATCCGACGCCGGTGCGCTTCCACCGTTCGCTTCGTAATGCCGAGCTCCGAGGACACGCGGTCATACTGCGCGCCATCGACCAATTGGAACAGCACTTGGCGCTCGCGCGCCGTGAGTGACGCCAGATGGGCGATGATCAGGCGTCGGGAGCGCGCCCGTACCGACTCCTCGACCGAATGGCGCAAGGCTCGATTCACGATGTCGAGCAGTTGCTGCTCACGGACCGGCTTCAGCAGGTAGTGCAACGCGCCGGCGCGGATGGAGGCGACCGCCGACGACACGTCCCCTTGGCGGGTGACGAAGACGATGGCGATGGGTGAGCCCAAGGCGGTCAGTCGGCTCTGCACGTCGGCGCCGGTCATGTCGCCAAGTTCGCTCTCCAACACCACGCAGCCGGGCGCGCCAGGGTCCACGGCGTCGAGGAAGGCGCTACCGGTCGCGTATTCACTGATCGAGTACCCGAGCGAGGACAATAGGGTGCGGCAAGCGCTCCGGTTGCGAGTATCCGGATCGACAATAAAGACATGTCCTCGCGTCAGGTCGTGCGTCATGGCCGGTCTCGTTCGGAGCGCGGACGTCCGTCAGGGTGAACAAGGCTGACCCGGATTGATCCCGGCCACTATCCGGACATGTGCGGAGACGTAGAACACGTACGGCCTGACCGACACTGCGGGGCGATTCCCTAGGCAGTTACCGCAGACCGCATCCGACCAAAAAAAAGGGGCGGACCGTGCGGTCCGCCCCGGAGGGGGTTCCAAGAGAACGTGATCAGCTGTAGGCGCGCTCGCCGTGCGAGGTGGTGTCGAGGCCTTCGCGCTCTTCGTCTTCCGGCACGCGCAGCCCGACGACGAGGTCGGCAATCTTGAAGGCGATGTAGGCGGAGATCACCGTCCAGACGACGGTCAGACCCACGGCCTTCGCCTGCACAATGACCTGCGCCAGTATCGAATCGGCAAAGCCCGTCTTGCCGGTGACCCAGTCGGTCACGAAGCCGGGGCCGCCGAGCGACGGCGCGTTAAAGATGCCCGTCAGGAGGGCGCCCGTTACACCGCCGAGCGCATGGACGCCGAAGACGTCAAGGGAATCGTCGACCTTGATCATTCGCTTGAGGCCCGTGACGCCCCACAAGCACACAACGCCCGCAATCAGGCCGATGGCGAAGGCACCCGGAATGCCGACGTTGCCGGCGGCGGGCGTGATGGCGACGAGACCCGCCACGGCGCCCGAGGCTGCGCCCAAGAGTGACGGCTTGCCTTTGTGAATCCATTCCCCAAACAGCCACGACAGCACGGCGCAGGCGGTGGCGAGATAGGTGTTCATGAACGCGAGGGCCGCGGAGCCGTTGGCTTCGTAGGCAGAGCCGGCATTGAAGCCGAACCAGCCGAACCACAGCAGCGAGGCGCCGATCATGGTCATGGTGAGGCTGTGCGGCGCCATCGCTTCGCGCCCAAAGCCGATGCGCTTGCCGAGCATCGCCGCGCCGACCAGACCGGCGAAGCCTGCGTTGATGTGCACCACGGTGCCGCCGGCGAAATCCAGCGCACCCCACTGCCATAACAGGCCGCCCTTGGCGGTCTGCGCATCCACGACCGAGGGATCGGTGAAGGCGTCCGGACCGGGCCAGAACCAGACCATGTGAGCCACTGGCAGGTACGAAATGGTGAACCAGATCACCGCGAAAATGAGCACCGCAGAGAACTTGATGCGCTCCACGATAGAGCCCAAGACAAGGCAGACCGTGATGGCAGCAAACGTGGCCTGGAAGGCGACGAACACGAGTTCGTAGAGCGGGGTGTTCTTGCTGAACGTCGAGGCCATCGAGAACGCGCCCGTGACGGGATCAAACGTCCCCTTGAGGAACAGTCGATCAAAGCCACCGATAAAGGCGTTGCCTTCGGTGAAGGCTAACGAATACCCGTATACACACCACAGCACGGTGATTAACGAGAAGACGACGAACACTTGGATGAGCACCGACAGCATGTTCTTCTGACGGACGAGACCGCCGTAGAACAGCGCCAGAGCGGGAACCGACATCAACAACACGAGCGCGGTGGACATCATCATCCAGGCCGTATCGCCTTTATCCGGTTGTTTGACGGCGGACGCGGCCGCCGTCGCCGCGGGGGCCGCCGCAGCCGCGGGTGCAGCAGTTGCCGTGGGGGCAGCGTCACTGGACGCTGGTGCTGCGCTGGCCGCTGCGGCCGCAGGGGCCGCCGCAGCCGCCGGGGCGTCGGCGTGCGCCATCGGGGGTGTCGCGAGCAGCGCGGCGCCACCGATCAGAAGGGCCGCGAGCGCTGCGCGCGCGCCGGTCAGCCAGCGGCGCGTGGCCGTGGCGGGCGGAGTCGAGTGGGTGTGGCTTGCAAGTGGCACGTCGTTTCCCCTGTATAGGCGGTGAAATGGGTGAGGGTTAAGGAAGGTCGGTTAGATGGCGTCGGAGCCCATCTCGCCGGTTCGGATTCGGAGCGATTGGCCGAGTGAGCGGACAAAGATCTTGCCGTCACCGATTTTTCCGGTTCGGGCGATATTGGCGATCGCTTCGACCACCTGTTCACAGACGGAGTCATCGACCGCGATTTCGACTTTGGTCTTGGGCACAAAGTCGACGCGGTACTCCGCGCCGCGATAGGTCTCGGTGTGGCCGCGCTGGCGCCCGAAGCCCTGCACCTCCGTCACCGTGACGCCCTGTACGCCGAGGTTCGCGATGGCCTCGCGGACCTCGTCGATCTTGAAGGGCTTGATGATGGCGGTGATCCACTTCATGGCAGTTCGGTCTTCCGGCAACAAACGGTTACGAGGCAATGTCCGTACGCACGAGAGATAAATGCAGAATCCGTGCCAACCCGGTCAGCACCAAGAATCAGTGACTTGCGTGTCCGCGGATCGATAGCGGCCGCGTTGGAATGCACCAAATTGGGGCGCGGGGGCGGCGCCGATGCCTAAAAGAAGGGCACGGTCTTGACCTTCGCGCCGGGAGGCCCCAAAACAGACGTGCTGATAACGCGTGTTTGGAGAATGCTGTGACGAATCCTTTTGATCCCAAAGTCTTCGAGGACCTCGCGCGCCGGATGGCCGACGCAATGCCGCCTCAGTTCGCTGCGCTGCGGGCCGACATGGAGGCCAATTTCAAGAGCGTCTTGCAGGCGGGGTTGTCGAAATTGGATTTGGTCACGCGGCAGGAGTTTGATGTCCAAGCCGGTGTTCTCGCGCGGACGCGCGAAAAGCTCGACGCGCTGGAAGCGCGTCTCGCCGAACTCGAACGGGCCCCGTCGGCGGAATAATCCCGCTTACGTGCGTGGACCGTCGCCCGGCGGCCATTGAGAGGCATCGATGACCTCTCGATAGGCGTGCCACGTGGCGTGTCCCACGACGGGCATCGTGATCGCAAGCCCCAAGAGACCGGTCACGAAGCCGAGTGCAACGGCCAGCACGATGATGGCCGCCCAGAGCGCCATCGCGCGCTTATTGCGCAACGTCGCGTTGACAGAGGTCACGACTGCCGTGATGGCGTCGGTGCGTCGATCGACCAGCATCGGTAACGAGAATGCGCTGGCGGCAAAGGCGACCAGTGCGAAAACAGCGCCCACGGCGCTACCGATGCCCAAGAACAGCAACCAGTCCTCGAATCGTGGTGGGCTTTCGTCGGGGAAGAAAATTTGCACCGCGCTGCCCGCGCGTACCCACACCAGCGAAATCACTAACAGCACGAGCGAGTAGACCATGGCATCCGCCAGATGGCGGTGGGCCACCCGAAAGGTTTCCACAATCCCCGGACGCCGACCCTGCGCGAGCGCTGCGCTGACGCTGTAGAAGGTCAGGCACAACACGGGCGCGATAAAAATGAACGCCGAGAGCAGAACGAGCACCATCCAGCCCGTTCCGAAGCGCAGCGCCACCATCATCACAAGCCATGACAGCAGAACGATCGCGCTGCCGCACGCGACGCTCGTGGTCCCACCGGACCGAAAATCTCGCCAGCCGGCCCCGAGCCAGTGCCAGGGCGCATCCCACGCCACGGCACGACAGGGCGCGACGAATGGCAACCCTTCCTCGTTATCGGGTGCTGTCGTGTTCATTGCACTCCCTGAGGGCGCTGCGTTTCTAAGTCGCAAAAAGCAAACGCCCGGCACGGGGCCGGGCGTTTGTCTCATCGCAGCCGCACGGTCGCGGCCGGACTCATTGGTTCATCTTAACGATGTAATCGACCGTTTCCTTAACGAGGTCATCCGGCAGATCTGGGCGCGCGCCCTTCGCCGGCATCACCCCCGCCTTGCCCTGGAACCCATTCAGCGCGTGTGCGTACAGCGTCGCCTTACCTTGCGCGATGCGGGGGGCCCAAGCGGCCTTGTCGCCGACCTTCGGCGCGCCGGCGATGCCCGCCGCGTGGCACGCGCTGCAGACCGCTTTGTAGGTTTCTTCGCCGTTCTTCGGCAATGCGAGGGCCGTTGGCGCGGCGCCATCGTCCGACTTGATCGCCATGGCAGCGTTGTCCGCGCCGGCGACAGCCACCTGACCCACCGGAGCGGTCCGGGCTGCCACTTGCTGGTTCATGGCGGCGTCCGCCGCAATTTTCGCCTCTTCGAACGGGTTGCCGATCGAACGAGCCAGCGCGATCAGGAAAAGGGTCACCACAACGAGGGTGCCAATGACAACGCTGAAAGTATTCGCAAAATGATCGTCGTGCTTGCTCACGTTCGGTATCCCTGGTTCCGAAGAGGAAATTCTTGTGGCGCGGAGTATAGCGCCCTCGTGTCCGCGCCAGAAGGGTCGTTGGACGCACCGGGCGGCGGCGGGTAGAATCCGCCCCTCGCGTGCGCCCGTAGCTCAGCTGGATAGAGTGACGGTCTCCGAAGCCGTAGGTCGTGGGTTCGAATCCCGCCGGGCGCGCCATCTGTTCGAGTGCTTCCGCGTCTGGGTGCCCCCGCAGCGAAAGCCAACGCAACCCTCCAGCGCCTTCGGTGCTGGCTGGCGCCCGCCCAAGGCCTCACGAATCGGCTGATACGCCGGATGAAGCGTCCGCGCGCGGACCCTGATCGGTGTAGCGCCAGTCTCAGCGTAAGGTCGGTGCAGCCAGCGGCGGCCCACAGAGCGGTCCGAGTCGCGATTGTCGACGTGAGGGACGGTAGCGCCCCGAAGCATCGCCGACGGGGTTATGGATGCCCGCTCGACACGTCCACCAATTGAGCGAGAGGGCGTCCGGCCGACTCTTGGTCCGAGACGGCCAGATGCGTAATCAGTCGCGAAAGGCTTTCGCTCAGTTGCGACTTTTCCGCTGCCGACAGCGCGCCGATCGCGGCGGGCAGTACGCCCTCAATGGGGTGGGGCGCACCTTCCAACACATGCAGGCCAGCCAGCGTGATGGACAGACCCACTCGCCGCTGGTCTTGGGCGTCCCGGCGTTTCTCAATCAGCCGTCGCGCGACCAGTTTTTCGGCCAATTGGCTGCAGGTCGTTTGGTGGATGGACAATCGCAGCGCCAAATCCGTGACGCCTATGCCCGGTTGCTCGGCGATTTCCCGAAGCATCCACACTTGGGCGCCGGAAATTCCGCAGGATTCTTCAATCATCCGAAAATGGCGGCGAACAGAGCCGACGATAATGCGAAATTGCTGTAGCACCTCCGCATCGGTCGGGGCCGATGACGATGTCTCGTGTACAGTGTCGGTTGGTGCATGGATGCCAGACATATGGATATAAATATAATTCGGATGCACAGACGGTACGGATTTTCGCTATGAAGTTTTCTTCATGTTGAGTCGCTGGGCGCACGCGTTGCGCGCATTTCGGTTACCGCACGACTGGGTGGTGCGCGTGTTGTTCTGGGTCGGTGCGATCGCGATCGGCGTCGCCGGCGTTTATTTTGCCAAGGGCGCTAATTGGGCGTTTGCCTTCTTTCGTCATCGGGAGGCCGACTGGCCGCTGTGGCCACTGGTCGCGCCGCCGGTCGGTCTAGCGCTCGTTGCCTGGCTGACCCGGCGCTACTTCCCGGGAAGTGAAGGCAGTGGCATCCCGCAGGCAATCGCGGCCTTGAGTTTGCGCGATCAGCGCAGTCGGGATCGGCTGCTTTCACTGCGCATTGCGATCGGGAAGTTCGGCCTCACGATCGCAGGGCTGGCTGCGGGGGCCTCCGTCGGTCGAGAAGGGCCGACCGTTCAAATCGGCGCGTCGATCCTGCATTCCTTGGGCCGGCGGCTTCGCTTTCCACCCGTCGATTTGGATCGTGGGCTCATCCTAGCGGGTGGAGCGGCCGGTATCGCCGCCGCCTTCAACACGCCACTGGCGGGCATCGTCTTTGCGATCGAGGAGTTGCATCGATCGTTCGAGGAAGAAACGTCCGGAACCATTTTCATGGCGGTGGTAATGGCCGGGATCACGTCACTCGCCTTGGTCGGCAATTACACCTACTTCGGCATCAGTACGGCCCATCTCCAGCACTGGCAGGATTGGATTGACGTCCTCTATGCGAGCGTCTTGGGCGGTCTTGCGGGCGGCGCGTTTGCCCGCTCGATGCTGTGGGTGCGTTTCAACATGCCCGACCGCATGCAGCGGTTTCGTACCGCATCACCGGTCGCGTTCGCCTTCCTCTGCGGGGTGTGTGTCGCGCTGGTGGGCTGGATGAGCCACGGCATCACCTTCGGTACGGGGTATACCGAAGCCCGCGCATTGGTGCAGCACGACGGCGGCATCCCGCTTTGGTATGCGCCCTTGAAATTTGTGGCGACGTTAGCCTCGTATGCGAGCGGGATTCCCGCCGGAATTTTCGCGCCGTCACTGGCGATCGGTGCCGGTGTGGGGCACGCCTTGGCGCTCATCTCGCCCGCGAATCCCGCCGCGCTGGTGGTTCTGGCGATGGCGGGCTATTTTGCCGGTGTCGCTCAAGCGCCCTTCACCGCCTTGGTGATTGTCAGCGAGATGATCGGTTCTCTCGAGATGACGCTGCCATTGCTGGTGGCATCGATGTTGGGTCGTTCCGCGAGCGCTCTCATCTGTCGCCAGTCGCTGTACCGCACCTTGGCAACTGCGTTTCTGCCGAAGACCCATCCGCCGGAACCCACGAACGTCTCCGGATGACGGTGCGTCGCCGTCGCCGCACCGGCGATGGTCGATGAATGTGGGTGGGGCGCCCAACGCGCGCGGTTGACCGCCCCCCAAAACGAACGCGCCCGCACGGGGGCGGGCGCGTCGTAATCGGCGAAGGCACTGAATCAGTGCTTGTGCTCTGCCGCTGCCAGGTCGTCGAGCAGCGTGATCAACTGCGGTTCCCCGCCGGCGGTGCCGACGTCCGCGGTGTACTTGCCGTTGACGACGAAGAAGGGGACGCCGGTGACCTTGTAGCGCTTGCCCAGTTCCTCGGCGCGCTGCAGCTTGCTCTCCACCGAGAACGAGCGATAGGTCTTATCGAAATCCGCCGCACTCACGCCGTTCTCCATGAGGAACTTCTTCTGCAACTGTTCGGTTTCCTTGTCATCGCCCGTCTTGGAAACCAGGACGTTGTTCTTGACATGGATTTCGCGGAACACCACCGAGTGCAGCTGCTCCGACTTGCCGAGCGCGACAATCGTGTAGAAGAGGCGCGCGTGGGCCTTGTGTACGGGGCCCCACATGACCGGAACGCGCGTGAATTCGACGTACGGCGCTTTGTTCTTGGTCCGCCACGTCTCCAGCGACGGATCCAGCGCGAAGCAGTGCGGGCATCCGTACCAGAACACTTCCACGACTTCGACTTTGTCCGGCGAGGTCGCGGTCGGCTGAGCCGGTACGAGCGTCGAGTAGTTCTTGCCGTCGACCCAGCGCGACGGAATCGGTGCTGCGACCGACGGCGTCGTCGCGGCGACCGCGGCAGCGATCGGCGAAAAGCCGGTGGGGACGTCAGCGGATTCTGACTCCTCGGCCATGCCGACCGACTTTTCCACCGCACTGCCCGCAGCGCTGTGAACCGTAATGCGGGCGACAGCGGCGCGATGCGCAGCCGTACCGTGTCCGGCATGCCGCAGCATACCGACGGTGGAAATCACGACCGAGACGATGGCGATGGCAAGAATGCCCATCAGCAACTTCTTCATGAGGTCCTCTCGTTCCGGCCACGCCGGGATTTAACCGAAATTAGAATCCACCCGGCCGCCGGTGGCGACCGGGTGGCGCAGTGCTTAGCGCAGGCCTTGGAGGAACGCGGTCAGCGCCTTAATGTCGTCTTCCGACAGGCGCTTGGCCACGTTCGACATCAGTTCCGCTCCCGCCGGGACGCCCTTAACACCCGCCTGGTAACGAGTGCCGGCCGCGTAGTGCTGTAACTGCGCGGTGACGTAGGCCGGCTGCTGGGCACGGACCTGCGGCCAGCGCGCGGGGCCATTACCACGACCCTCCGGACCGTGGCACGCCGAGCACGCCGGGATGCCCCGCGCGGCGTCGCCGGCGCGATAGAGCTTTTCACCGGCCTTCCAAGCGTCGCCACCGGCTTCCAGGCCGACGAGGGTCTGCTTTTCGAAGTGCGCGGCCAAATCCGCCATGTCTTGAGGCGACAGGGCAGCGGCCATGGGGTTCATGAGCGGCGCCACACGGATACCCGCCTTGAGCGCGGTGAGCTGCTCGACGATGTATTCGTGGTGCTGACCGGCTAGGTTCGGCCATTCGGGGTTCGCGCTGTTTCCGGTTGCGCCGTGGCAAGCAGCGCAGACGGCGGCCTTGGCGGCACCGGCTTCGGCATTACCGACGACAACGTCGGCAGCCTCAGCGGCAGTCGCAAGACCGAGGGCGATCAGGGAGGCGGCCAGGGCGGCCGTGGCGAATCGACTCTTCATAGATCTGATGGCTCCGGTTGGGCAATCGCTCGGCCCTGTTAGACTCCGGGGCCCAAGCGAACGCTGGATTCTACACGATGTCGGCTTTTCCCCATGCACACTACCTAAAGGGCGCTCACGAGCCAGACCAGTTCGTGACGGATGTCGGCGCTGAAGTTTGCTTCGGCGGCCGGTCCAATGCCGGAAAATCGAGCGCAATCAACGCGATTACGCAGCGCGCCGGTCTCGCCCGGACGTCCAAGACCCCCGGGCATACCCAGCTGGTCAACTTTTTTGAGTTGGAACCGGGGCGCCGTTTGGTCGATTTGCCGGGCTACGGCTTCGCGAAAGTCCCGCGTCCGCTGCAGGATCACTGGAAAAAACTGCTCGAAGCGTACTTCCGTGATCGCTCGACCCTCAAGGCGCTCTTCCTGATCGTGGACGTCCGCCGGGGACTGGGCGAGCAGGACCTACAGATGGTCCAGTTCGCGCGTTCGTGCGGCCGATCCGTGCATATCCTACTGACGAAAGCCGATAAATTAACGCGCAACCAAGGCGCCTCAGCGCTGGCGGCCGTCCGCCGTCAACTCGGTGACACGGCGACGGCGCAGTTGCTTTCGGCCATCGATAAGACCGGCGTCGACGAAGCGCGCAAGGCGTTGAAGGCGTTCCTAAGAGAAAAAAGCCCGACGGGGACTGAGCCGCCGCCGGGCTAGACGATCGGTCCGACCAGGGGAGGGTCGAACGCACACCTGCCGAGGGAGAGTTAGCAGGGTGCATCTTGCGATGCACGCGTATTGAGACCCACGCCTACCGGAAAAGTTCCCGCGGGCGTGCAAAGAAGCGCGAAGCCGCCGCGACCGGCTAGTGCGCCTCGTCCCAGTTTCGGCCGACGCCGACCCCCACTTCCAGTGGGACGCGCAACTGGGCGGCGCCCATCATGAGGGCGGTCACTTCCGTTCGGACCGCAGCGACCGCCTCCTCGCGCACTTCGAGCACCAGTTCGTCGTGGACTTGCATGACGAGCGTGGCCGGTGCCGCCGATGTCTGTATCCAGTGGTCTACGGCAATCATCGCTCGCTTGATGATGTCCGCGGCCGTGCCTTGCATGGGCGCATTGATCGCGGCGCGTTCGGCGTACTGCTGCGATTGCTTATTGCGCGAGCGGATGTCGGGCAAATAGAGCCGGCGGCCTTCGACGGTTTCGACGTAGCCTTGCGCGCGCGCCAGCGCGCGGGTGTCATCCATGTAGCGCCGCACACCGGGGTAGCGGTCGAAGTAACGATCGATGTATTGCTGTGCTTCGACGCGGCCGACGTCGAGGCGTGCCGCCAACCCGAACGCCGACATCCCGTACATGAGACCGAAATTGATCGCCTTGGCAGCGCGGCGCTGCTCGCCCGTCACCGCGGACGGGTCGACTCCGAACATTTCCGCGGCGGTGGCCTCGTGCACATCGCGTCCTTCCGCGAAGGCGCGGAGCAGGCCGGAATCTCCGGAAAGGTGCGCCATGATGCGCAGCTCAATCTGCGAGTAATCGGCGGCCATGATCACGTGGCCGGCGGGAGCGATGAAGGCTTGGCGGATGCGTCGTCCTTCCGGGGTGCGAATCGGGATGTTTTGCAGGTTGGGGTCCGACGACGACAGTCGGCCGGTTGCTGCGACCGCCTGGTGGTAGGACGTGTGAATGCGACCAGTCTTCGGATGCACCTGCGCTGCGAGCGCCTCGGTATAGGTTCCGCGAAGCTTGGCCAGTCCGCGATATTCGAGGATCAATTTCGGCAGCGGGTGGGTGGCCGACAGTTCTTCCAACACGTCTTCCGCCGTCGACGGCTGGCCCGTCGGCGTTTTGCGCACGACCGGGATCGCCAGGCGCTCGAAGAGCACTTGCTGCAACTGCTTTGGCGAGTCGAGATTAAACGGACCGCCCGCCAGCGTGTGCGCCTCACGTTCGAGTTCCGTGAGGCGCCGACCGAATTCATTGCCGAGCGAGCGTAAAAACGCGGGATCGACCAAGACCCCCGTGCGTTCCATACGGGCCAAGACGCTCGCCACCGGGAGTTCCAGTGTTTCGTAGAGCGCCAGTAGCCGTGGTTCGCGCGACAGTCGCCGGATAAGGACTTCGTGCAAGCGCAACGTAATGTCCGCATCCTCGGCGGCGTAGGGACCGGCGGTCTCGATCGGTACTTGCTCAAAGCCGATTTGTTTGGCGCCTTTGCCAGCAACCTCTTCGTACGTGATGGTCTTCACGCCGAGATAATGTTGCGCCAAGGAGTCCATGTCGTGCCGAGTGGCCACGGAATTGAGCACGTACGACTCCAGCATCGTGTCGAATCGTACGCCGTCTAAATGCAGCCCCGCGTTCGCCAAGATGTGGCGATCAAACTTGCCGTGTTGGAGGATCTTGATCCGCGTCGGATCCTCGATCAGAGGCTTTAACTGATCCAAGACAAATGCCGATGGGAGTTGATCCGGCGCTCCGGGGTAGCGGTGTCCGATCGGCACATACGCGGCTACACCGGGCGCCGTTGCGAACGAGACGCCGACAATTTCTGCGGTGATGTAATCGAGGGACGTGGTTTCCGTGTCGAACGAAAAATACGGCGCAGCGCGTAGACGCTCCAGCCACGCGGCGAACGCGGCAGCGTCCAGAACGGTTTCGTACTGACGCGAGGCGGTTCGGATGGACGTCACCTCCGGGTCTTCGGCCTCTGCAGCGTCGGCAGTGTCCGTGCTGGGAGCCGCTGTCGGTTCGACGGGTGCTGTCTGCGGATCAACATCGCCGCCGAGTTCGCGCAGCAAGCCTCGGAATTCGAGCTCTCGATACAAGTTGGACAGTTGTGCCGTATCCGCCGGACGCAACCGCAATTCGGCGGGTGTCAGCGGCAGCTCCACGTCGCAGCGAATGGTTGCCAGCTGTCGCGAAAGGTCCAATTGAGCCAAATGCTCGCGCAGACTTTCGCCGACTTTGCCTTCGATGTCGGCCGCATGTGCGACGATTTCGTCCGCGGATCCGTATTTGGCGAGCCATTTGGCAGCGGTTTTGGGCCCGACTTTCGGCACACCCGGAATATTGTCCGAGCTGTCGCCGATCAATGCCAAGTAATCAACGATTTGGCAGGGGTCGACGTCGAATTTTGTGCGCACGCCCGCGCTGTCGAGCGCCGAGCCGGTCATGGTGTTGATCAGCGTAATGCGATCATCCACCAATTGCGCCATATCCTTGTCGCCCGTCGAGATGACGACACGCATGCCGCTGTCCGCGGCGCGACGCGCCAGTGTGCCGATCACATCGTCGGCTTCCACCCCCTCGATCCGCAGCAACGGCAAGCCTAGACCTTCGACTGCCGCGAGCACGGGCGCGATCTGCGACCGCAGTTCGTCGGGCATCGGTGGGCGGTGTGCTTTGTAGGCCTCAAAGAGGTCATCCCGAAACGTGCGGCCGGGCGCATCGAAAACGACGGCGATGTGTGTGGGGTGGGTCTCGCGCAAAAATTTCTGCAGCATGTTCACGACGCCGAAGACGGCATTCGTGGGTTGGCCGCGCGAGTTGGAAAACGGCGGCAGCGCGTGAAAGGCGCGATAAAGATAGGACGAGCCGTCCACGAGGTAGAGGCACTCGGCGTCGCTCATGGGTGGGTGCTCTCGGTTTCGGGCACCGACGGTGCGGAGGGAACGGGCGTTTTCGCCGGATGTTGCGGGCGGATCAGCGCGCCCTTTTGGCCGCAGCCCGCGAGCAGAGCGAGGCTGAGCGTCAGGGCGATCATGGCGCGGATCACGGATGGCTCCGGCGGCGCTCAAGCACGGCGTTGGTCAATCGAGACACGGCAATGAGCTCTCCGTCATCGTCGCGCATCTCTATGTGCCAGACCTGGCTGCGTTTCCCTAAGCGTAAGGGCCGAGCGGTGGCCCGGAGGTGTCCCGAGCGACCCGAGCGCAGGTGGCTGACGCTGATTTCTTGACCGACCACGGTCTGCGTCGATCGATCGATGCAAAAACTTCCGGCGACGCCGCCGGTAATTTCGGCCAACGCCGCCGAGGCCCCGCCGTTTAGGAGCCCCTCGGGCTGCCGCGTTGCCTCGGTGATCGGCATCGTGCAGGTCAGCGATTCGCTATCAAAATCAGTGACTTTGACGCTTAAGTGGCCGGCAAGGCCGGCGGCCATGACGGTGCGATTGACCTCGGCAAGGTCGGGGGGGTGGGTCCAGATGCTCATGGTGGGAGGCTACTCACCGGCGATGCGATCGTCCACGGTTGTATGAACTTGGAACGTCGCCGCGGTACCCTAGCGCCTTCGGGTCCTCAGGGATGAATGAGTACAGTGTCCGACATGCAGGTTCCCGTCACGCTCGCCGATCGCTACACGCTGACCGCGGGTCGCGTCTTACTCAACGGTACCCAAGCGCTGGTTCGTCTGTTGTTGCAACAGCATGCGCGCGATGCCGCGGAGGGTCGCCGAACGGCAGGCTACGTGTCCGGATACCGGGGCTCCCCGCTGGGTGGCCTGGACCAGCAATTGCTGTCAGCGCGCGCCACCCTCGAGGCGGCGCAGGTACGGTTTGAGCCGGGTGTGAATGAGGACCTCGCCGCCACAGCCATCTGGGGGACGCAACAACTGGGGCTGGTCCCGGGCGCGAAAGTCGATGGCGTCTACGCGATGTGGTACGGCAAAGGGCCCGGCGTTGATCGTTCCGGCGACCCGATAAAACACGGCAATCGCGCCGGCACGTCGCCTCAGGGCGGTGTACTCGTGGTATTCGGCGACGACCACGGTGGCAAGAGTTCGACCGTATCGCATCAGAGCGATACGGTCCTGGCGGCCCACGGGCTGCCCGTACTGTACCCGGCGACCGTGCAGGAATTTTTGGATTTGGGTCTGCACGGGTGGGCCCTGTCCCGACACGCGGGGGTCTGGGTCGGCTTCAAAACGGTCAACGAGACCGTGGAGGCGACCGCAACCGTCGATGTGGCGATCGATCGGGTGACGATCGTGCTGCCGAACGGCGAGGCGACGACGAACGACGTCCACATCCGAGTCGGTTTCGACCCCTTGGGCGATGACGTCCGCTTGCATCGCGAGAAATTGCCGAGGGTCCACGACTACGTGCGTGCCAACGGATTGGATCGCGTCTCTCACGGGCGGCCAGTCCCCACGGGGCTCGGTATCGTGACCGCCGGCAAGTCCTGGCTCGACGTGTCATCGGCGTTGCCGTTGCTCGGTCTGAACGATGCCGCCGATTGGGCGACGTTCGGGCTCAGCGTGTACAAGCTCGCCCTCATCAGCCCGGTGGAGCCGGATGGCCTGATCGCGTTCGGGCGCGGCCAAGGCGAAATCTTGGTCATTGAAGAGAAAAGCCCGTTCGTCGAAACCCAGGCCGCTCGGATTCTCTACGGGCTGGCGGACGGTGAGCGCCCCAGACTCTCCGGGAAGCAGGCGCCGGACGGGTCGGCATTACTGCCATCCGACGTACCGCTCGACCCGTTGACGGTGGCGTTGGTCATCGGTCGTCGGTTGGTGGCCATCGGAAAGGGTGGCGCCGAATTAGCTACCCGTGTGGCCGCGCTGCAAGTCGAACGCGACGCGGTGGAGTCGCGGCATGCCGTCGGCCTGCCACGCACGCCGTACTTTTGTTCCGGATGCCCACACAACACCTCCACGAAAGTCCCCGACGGCAGCGTCGCGTTTGGCGGCATTGGTTGTCATACGATGGCGGTGTTCATGGACCGCCACACGTTACCGCCCACCCAAATGGGCGGTGAAGGCGCAAATTGGGTCGGCATGGCCCCGTTTACGACGATGCCGCACGCGTTTCAGAACTTGGGCGATGGAACGTACTTCCACAGTGGCCTACTCGCCATACGCGCCGCAGTGACCGCCGGCGTGAATCTCACGTACAAAATTCTCTATAACGACGCGGTGGCGATGACCGGCGGCCAGAGGGTGGAAGGGCATCTGTCGGTTGCGGAAATCACGCATCAGTTACGCACGGAGCGCGTGCAACGTATCGCGGTGGTGAGCGACGATATCGAGAAGTACGGGCGCACGCCCGGCTTCGTCGATGGCACGACGGTGCACCACCGTCGAGACCTCGATCGCGTGCAGCAAGAACTGCGTACGGTGCCCGGCGTATCGGCGTTGATCTACGATCAAGTCTGCGCCACGGAAAAGCGACGTCGCCGCAAACGGGGCCGGATGGCCGAGGCGGACCGCCGCGTGGTGATCAATCCGCTCGTCTGTGAAGGCTGCGGGGACTGTTCGGTACAGGCCAATTGCGTGTCGATCGAGCCGTTGGAAACCGAATTCGGTCGCAAGCGGCGAATTGCGCAGTCCAGTTGTAATAAAGACTATTCCTGTGCCGAGGGCTTGTGCCCGTCCTTCGTATCCCTGACCGGGGTGACGCCGACCCACCGACAGGCGGACCTGGATACCCGACGGCTCGAGAGTCTCCCACCGCCGCCCTCGCCGAGAGGCGGCGAGCACAGTGTGCTCGTGACCGGTATCGGCGGTACGGGCGTAGTCACAGTCGGCGCGGTACTCGCGATGGCGGCCCACCTCGACGGATTGGAGGCCAGCACCTTTGATATGACCGGGCTCGCGCAGAAAGGCGGCGCGGTGTACTCCCACGTCAAGACCGGGCCCGTGGGGCGCACGCCCGTCTCACCCCGTGTCGGTCCGTTGCAAGCCGACTTGATCCTAGGTTGCGACTTGTTGGTCGCCGCGTCGACCGAGGCTCTGCGCACAATTGTTGCCGGGCGAACCAAGGTGGCGCTGAACGAGCGACTCGTCCCGACCGCCCATTTTCAGGCGCAGCGTGACGTCGATTTTCGCGGTGCCGACCAGGTTGAGCGCCTGTGCTCCGCCGCTGGAGCGGATGCCGTGCGGTCGATCGACTGCACGGAAGCCAGTCGTATTTTGTTAGGCGACACGATCGGCGCCAACACGCTGCTGTTGGGGTATGCGCTTCAGCAGGGCTGGTTGCCCGTGAGGCTGGCCTCGCTGGAGCAGGCACTGCGACTCAATGGCGCGGCCGTGGACCTAAATCTCACTGCGCTTGCCCTCGGTCGCTTAGCGGCGGCCGATCCGGCAGCGTTTCGCGCGTTGTTGGCGGATCGCCAAGCGCCCCAGACCGTTCCGCCAGCCGATCGGCAGCGACGGTCCGACTTTCTGACGGGGTATCAAGACGCGGCCTATGCCGACCGCTATCGTCAGTTCGTGGCCCGCGTAGAGGCCGCCGAAAAGGCAGTCGCGCCGGACTCCGACGCGCTGACTCGCGCGGTGGAAGTGCAGTACTTCCGCTTGCTGGCGGTCAAAGACGAATACGAGGTGGCGAGGCTGTTGACGTCGGCGGAGTTTGACGCGCTCGTCAGTTCCGAATTCGACGGTACACCCCATCGAACCTACCATCTCGCGCCGCCACTGTTCGCGCGTAAGGATCCGACGACCGGGCGACCCCGCAAAATGGAGTTCGGTGCTTGGCTCACCCCCGTCTTGCGCGGGCTCGCGCGTCTGCGGCGCTGCCGCGGCCGCTGGATGGATCCGTTCCGATGGACTCACGACCGGCGTTTGGATGCCGCTTTGTTAGCGGAATACGAGACCATGATCGCGGACGTGCTCGCCCAACTGCGTGCGGAGCGGTTGGGTCTTGCGGTTGAGCTCGCCGCGCTGCCGTCAATGGTGCGCGGTTACGGGGTGGTTCGTGAGCAGGCTGCGCACGCGATGCGCGAGCAGCGCGAGAAACTCTGGGCCCAATTTGCCGTGGGGCGCGCCTAGCCGCGCCCCACGGTCCGCACTCAGTGGGCAGCGCCCGCGAGTGAGTGGATCATCGAGTCCCAAAAAACGAGTCCTTGGTAGTAGGACTCGACCGGAATGCGCTCGTCCAAGCCGTGCGAGAACGTCTCGCTGTCTTTCCAGAAAATGCTCTCCGTCCCATACGTGGGAATACCGTGATTGCGGAATACGGAGCCGTCCGTGGCATACGGAACTTGCTCGGGAATCACACGCACGGGCTGCCCGACAGACGCCGCCGCGGCCGTCTCTACAGCACTCATCACATCGTTGCGCAGTGGCGACGGGTCTGATTGGATCGGCTCATAATTGCGGGTAACGGCGACCGCCGTGCCTGCCAATCGCTGCAGCGTGGCCTGTACCTCATCGGGCGAGGTGCCTGGGAATACACGGCAGTTGATCGTTGCCTTCGCCGATTGCGGGAGCGCGTTTTCGGCGTGTCCACCCTGCAGCATGGTGGCGACGCAGGTCGTCCGCAATTTGCCAACGTAGGCGCCGTCTTTCGACAGGGCGTCGGTCGCCTCCGTGTCATCATGATGCGCGACAAAGCGCGCGAGATAGCGCCCCGTTTCCCCGCCCACGGTCTCGCTGGCGGCCTTCAGATCCGCAAGGGTCCAGTCGTTCCATTTCACCGGGAAGGCATACGCTTGCACGGCTTTGAGTGCGGTGGCGAGTTCGTAGATGGCATTGTCAGGCCGGGGTCGCGAGCTGTGTCCGCCCGGATTCGTGGCGGTCAGCGTGAAAGCCACCGAGTACTTTTCCGCGCCTTGCACGAAATAGTGTGAGGGCTTGCCGGTCTTCTCATCCAAGACGCCGCCGCCGCCGTCTCCGTTTAATGCGTATTCGACGTCCACGAGGTCGCGATGGTGAGCGGCGATATCTTCGATGGAGTCTTGCGCGGTTTCCTCATCGCCGCTGAAAATCACGATCAAGTCCCGATGCGGGACAAACCCTTCGCGCTTGAGGCGGAGCATCGTCGCCGTGATGAGTGCCACTTCGCTCTTGATATCGAGCGTACCGCGGCCGAAGAAGTAACCATTCTCCTCTGTCAGCGTGAAAGGATCGCGCTTCCAGTCCGAACGATTGGCGGCAACGACATCCATATGCGCCATGAAGCCGATGGGCTTTCCCCCCGTGCCATCGCCCCGGTAACGAACGATGAGTGAAGCCGTTTCTTTGAACGGCACCACGTGCACGTCACTGGCGGCAAAACCGGCTTTGCGAAAGCGCTGCGCCAAATAGTTAGCCAGTCGAGGCACCTGCCCCTTACCGATCGACGTTTCCATACCGACGGAGACTGCCAATAGTTCGCGGGCCTCGGAGCGCGCCTGTGTCGACGTAGGACCGTCGCTCGGTGCGGCGAGAGTCGGTAGGGCAGCGGCAAGGGCGAGGCAAGCCAAAATGCGCATAGAAGCTTCTTGAAGGAGTCGATGGAATACCGACTATAGCGAGGTTGAAGCGTCTGCGCAGAGGGTGCAATCTGCAGACCTCCTTTCTCGTGTGGATCGTGTATGTCGACACCACTATTTGCTGCCCTCGCCCGAGAGCTACCGGTCGGTACCCTGCTGGTCGGCGACGAGGTGGGTTCGCGCTACCACTGCGATTGGACCCGACGAAATCCACAGCCGCCGCTGGCGTTGGCTCGGCCTGCGTCGACGGCCGAGGTGTCAACGATCCTCCGGCATTGCCATGCCGCCGGCCAACCGGTGGTGGTTCAAGGCGGATTGACGGGGCTGGCCGGCGGGGCCACCCCCCGGCGTGGTGAGTTGGCGCTATCGCTCGAGCGACTGAACACGATCGAAGAGGTGGACGCGGCGGGGGGCACCATGCGAGTCGGTGCGGGCACGCCACTCGAACGGATCCACGATGCGGCCGACGCTGCGGGTCTGCAGTTTCCATTGGATCTGGGCGCGCGAGGTTCATGCACGATCGGCGGCAATATTTCGACCAATGCCGGTGGGAACCGCGTCATTCGTTACGGCATGACCCGTGATCTCGTCTTGGGCCTTGAAGCGGTGCTTGCGGATGGGACGGTGGTCTCTTCGCTGAATTCCATGCTCAAAAACAATGCCGGCTATGATCTGAAGCAGCTCTTTATCGGCACCGAGGGCACGCTCGGCGTTGTGACACGCGCGGTGTTGCGCCTGCACGCTCGGGCGAGTGACCGTATCACCGCTTTCGTGGCGGTGGACTCGTTCGATGCGTTGGTGGCGTTGCTTGGGGTGATGCGCCGCGCACTCGGCGGCCAATTGTCCTCCTTCGAGACGATGTGGTCCGACTACTATGAGTTCGCTTTTGCCGCGATTGAGCCGGGCCCGCGTCCGTTTGCTGAGCGGCACAGTCATTACGCGCTGATCGAAATGGAGGCGTTTGATGCGGTCACGGATCGCGAACGGCTTGAGAGTGCCTTGGTTCGCGCGCTGCAGGACGGGATTGCTGCGGACATCGTGGTGGCCGGCTCGCTCGCGGAGGCGGAGCGCTTATGGTTGGTTCGCGATTCGGCCGGTCCGCTAATACCGACCCTCCCGCATTCGATCGCTTACGACGTCTCGCTGCCCATCGCGAAGATGAAGGATTACCTTGCCGCGGTGGAACGCGGTACCGAGGGACTGTTGGGCGAGCTCCCGCTCTGGGTGTTCGGTCACCTCGGCGACGGCAACCTGCATTTGGTGACCAGTTTGCGGGATCCGAGTGACGCCGCGCGCTCAGACCGCGCGGTTTATGAGCCGCTCACGGGATTCGGCTCGGTATCGGCCGAGCACGGCATCGGCGTGCTAAAGCATGACTGGCTCCATGCCTCGCGCAGTGCGCCCGAACGCGCCCTGATGCAACAACTGAAATCGGCGCTGGATCCCAAGCACATCCTGAACCCCGGTCGGGTGATTTGATATGAAACTCCACTCATTCTGGCGCAGCTCCGCCGCCTACCGCGTTCGAATTGCGCTGGCGCTGAAGGGCGTGGCATACGAAACCGTCGCGCATCATCTCGGGCGTGGCGAACAGTCGGCGGCCGCTTATACGGCATTGAATCCGCAGGGCTTTGTGCCGATGCTCGAGGACGATGGCGTCTGTCTGGGTCAGTCGTTGGCCATAATCGAATACGTAGACGAGCGCTTCCCGGCACCGCCCTTATTGCCCTCCAACGCGGAGGGGCGGGCCCACGTTCGCGCGCTGGCGCAGGCCATCGCCTGTGACATCCACCCCCTGAACAATCTACGGGTGCTTCGTTATTTGCGGGGGCCGTTGGGGCAGGATACGGCCGGGGTCGAAACGTGGTACCGACATTGGATCGCCGAGGGCTTTGTCGCGTTAGAGGCGATGGCGTCACGGTACACAGCGAACGGCGAACGGCTATACGGCGCCGATCTGACCTTGGCGGACGTGTGTCTGGTGCCGCAAATGTATAACGCCCGACGCTTTCAATGCGACTTAAGCCCATACCCGACCTTGGTTGCCATCGATCGTTCGTTACAGTCGCTGGCGGCGTTCAGCGCGGCGGTGCCCGAGCGTCAGCCGGATGCAGAGTGACTCTGCCGGACGCCTCAGCGATACTCACAGAATGCGACCGATCCGGTCGTGGTCAGACACCGTTTTGAGGGGAGATTCGTAGCATGAAGACTCGCGCCGCCGTTGCGTTTGCCGCTGGTAAGCCGCTGGAAGTCATTGAAGTGGATTTGGAAGGGCCGAAGGCCGGCGAAGTCTTGATCGAGATCAAGGCATCGGGCGTCTGTCACACGGATGAGTTCACCCGATCGGGCGCGGATCCCGAAGGGCTTTTTCCCGCGATCTTCGGTCACGAAGGTGCCGGCGTCGTCGTTGAGGTGGGGCCGGGCGTGAAGTCCGTCAAGCCGGGCGACCATGTGATTCCGCTCTACACCCCCGAATGTCGTGAATGCAAAAGCTGCACCTCGCAAAAGACCAACCTGTGCACCGCCATTCGCGCCACTCAGGGCAAGGGTCTGATGCCGGACGGTACGAGTCGCTTCTCGCTCGGCGGGGAAATGGTGCACCACTACATGGGTTGCTCAACGTTCTCAAACTACACCGTCTTGCCCGAAATCGCGGTGGCGAAGATTCGTCCCGATGCCCCCTTCGAAAAGGTCTGCTACATCGGTTGTGGCGTCACCACGGGTATCGGCGCTGTGATCAATACGGCCAAGGTAGAGCCGGGCGCCAATGTTGTCGTTTTCGGCCTCGGCGGTATCGGTTTGAATGTCATTCAGGGTGCGCGCCTGGCTGGCGCGAACAAAATCATCGGCGTCGATCTCAATCCCGCTCGCGAGGCACTGGCTCGCAAGTTCGGCATGACTCATTTCGTCAATCCGAAGGAAGTGGAGGGTGATCTCGTACCGTACTTGGTCGCGCTGACCGATGGTGGCGCCGACTATTCCTTCGAGTGTGTCGGCAACGTGAATCTGATGCGCCAGGCGTTGGAGTGCTGTCACCGCGGTTGGGGCGAATCGATCATTATCGGCGTCGCCGGCGCCGGCCAGGAAATCAGCACCCGCCCATTCCAACTGGTTACCGGTCGCGTCTGGAAGGGCACCGCGTTTGGTGGCGCACGGGGTCGCACCGATGTGCCGAAGATTGTCGACTGGTACATGGACGGGAAGATTGAAATCGACTCGCTAATCACCCACGTAATGCCAATCGAAAAAATCAATGATGCGTTTGATCTCATGCATGCCGGTGAGTCTATTCGCAGTGTCGTGACGTTCTGATCCCATGACTATCGAGACCTTGTCGGAACAGCGCTGCTTCGGAGGCTTGCAGGGCTTCTATCGACATCAGAGTCGTGAAACAGGCACCGCGATGCGCTTTGCCGTGTTTCAGCCACCCCAGGTACGGGAGGGCGCGGTGCCGGTACTCTGGTTTCTGTCGGGGCTTACGTGCACCGAAGAAAACTTCACGGCGAAAGCCGGAGCCCAGCGGGTGGCGGCAGAGTTGGGTCTGATGTTGGTGGCGCCGGACACCAGTCCGCGCGGTGACGGGGTGCCGGGTGACCCGGACAACGCTTACGACTTTGGGCTGGGTGCTGGATTCTACGTCGACGCGACCGAGTCGCCGTGGTCGACGCATTATCGGATGTATTCCTACGTCACCCGCGAGTTGCCGGCGTTGCTCGCGACTCATTTTCCAGCTGACCTGACGCGCCAAGGTATCACCGGCCACTCGATGGGAGGTCATGGCGCGTTGACCGTTGCTCTGAAAAATCCGACGACGTTTCGGACGGTGTCTGCCTTTGCGCCGATCGTCGCCCCCTCCGACGTGCCGTGGGGGCAGAAGGCGCTGGGGCGATATCTGGGCGAGGATCGGTCAACGTGGGGCGCGTACGATGCGTGCCAGTTGATCCGTGCTGGGCACCGGGCGCCACTGTTGTTGGTGGACCAGGGTGAGGCAGACAAATTTCTCGATGATCAGTTGCGGCCGGATCTCTTGGAAGATGCGTGCGCGGCCATGGGTCAGCCCCTGTTGCTCAGGCGCCAGCCCGGCTATGACCACAGTTATTACTTCATCGCGACGTTTATGGAAGACCACCTGCGCTGGCATGCGCAGGGGCTGAGCACGGTCTGAAGGCCGCGACGAGGCCGGCACCATGCCGGCCTCGTCGACGGTTTATTTTTGTGCGAACAATGCGGCGCCGACGCGCCGGTATGCATCGCGGAACGGGATGCCTTCTTCTACGACCAGCCGATTCGCCTGCTCGGCGGCATGGATCGACGCATCAAGGTGAATGTTCTGCGGTCTAAATGAGACGCCCTCGAGTGCGGCCGGCAAAATATCCAGCGTGGCAATCGCCATATCAATTCCGCGGAACAGCGGCACCTTGAGTAACTGCAGATCACGTTGATAGCCCGAGGGCAACTTGGCGTAGAGGCCGAGTGCTTCGACCAAGCATGCCTGAGCGGACATACTGCGCCCCCGGATCAGTTCGAACACGTCCGGATTGCGCTTCTGCGGCATGATCGAAGATCCCGTCGTGAACGCCGTCGGCAGTGAAACGAACGCGAACTCCTGCGTGTAAAAAAGCATCAGATCGGACGCTAATCGTCCAAGATCGGTCATTAGCAGCGCGATCTCAAACAACACCTGCGACTCGGCCTTGCCACGGGACAGCTGCACCGCGGTAACGGGGGCATGCACGAGTGGGAAGCCCAAATGCCGCGCAGCAACCTCGCGGTCGATCGGCAGTCCGGGCGTGCCGTATCCGGCGGCAGAGCCCAACGGGCACTTGCCGATGCGGCGTTGAACGCTTTGCAGGCCTTCCGCGTCGTCCTGAATTTCGGCGGCGAATCCCTGCGCCCACAACGCGACCGACGAAGGCATCGCCTGTTGCATGTGCGTATATCCCGGCAGAGGCATGTCCGGATGACGCGTCGCGAGGGCATGAAGCGCTTCGGCAACGCCGTACGCGCCCTGTCGGAGTTGTTCCACGGCGTCGCGCAGATACAAGCGCAACGCCGTCAAGACTTGATCGTTACGCGAGCGGCCCAGATGGATCCGTCCACCGACCGCGCCCACTTTCTCGGTGAGCAGCCCCTCGATCGCCGTTTGCCCGTCTTCCTGCTCCAGCGTCACGCGCCAGTCGCCCCGTGCGTGCGCAGCGCCGATGTCGGTCAGCGCATCGCGCAGCGTGGCTAAGTCGGTGGCCGTGAGCAGCCCCGCCGAATGGAGCCCCACGGCGTGGGCGATGGAACCCTCCACGTCATAGGCGACCAAACGATCGTCCAAGGCGTGGTCTTCTCCCGCCGTATAACCGAGGACGCGCGCATCCAATGGTGCGCCTTTGTCCCACAGACGGCTCACGCGTGCGACTCGGGCTGCTGTTCGGCGGCGGACAGAGCGCGAACGTCCGCGACGATCAGCGTTCCAAGGCCTTCGTTGGTGAAGACCTCGGCTAACAGGGCGTCGGTCGACTTGAACGAGATCACGTGCACACGTCGAACGCCGCCGCGAATGGCCGCTTCAATGGCATTGGCCTTCGGCATCATGCCGTCCGCGAAGCTACCGGCCGCCTCAAGGCGCTTCAGACCGGCGAGATCCGTGTAGGAGACCAGCGTCGACGGGTCGGACAGATCCTCGAAAATGCCGGCAGCGCCGGTGCACAACAGGAGTTTTTCGGCGCCGAGTGCCGCGCCGATATTGGCCGCGATCGTGTCAGCGTTGATGTTCAGCACGTTGCCCTGCTCATCGCAGGACAACGGACTGACGATTGGCATGTATTCGGCGTCGAGCAACTTCTGCAGGACGTCCGGATTAATGGACTCGACGTCACCTACCTGCCCGTAGTCAATGGTCTTGCCGTCGGCGCGCCGCACCGGTGCGCGGCGTTGCGCTTTGACCAAGCCGCCGTCAATGCCCGAGATGCCGACCGCATTGATGCCGAGGTCGCGGCAAATGCCGAGCAGACGCGTGTTTAACAGGCCATTCAACACCATGACCGTCACCTCCACCGTCTTTTCGTCGGTGATACGGCGACCGTCAACCATGGTCGGTTCGATGCCCAGCGAGCGCTGCATCTCGTCGAGTTGCGGACCGCCCCCGTGCACCAAGACGACCTTGATCCCCACTTGGTGCAGGATGGCGACTTGCTCGACCAATGCGCGGGTGGTGGCCTCGTTCGCGAAGATCGCGCCGCCCACTTTGACGACAAAAATTTTGCCTTTGTACATGCGGATGTAAGGCGCGGCATTGCGCATCGCACGGATCGCGACGGCTTGTTCGGGACGATAGTTCATGGTCAGTCTCCGGAAATACGACAATAGGGGTGTGTTCAGGCGAGCAGGCGGTGTAGCACCGCCATCTGCGCCACCAGACGGTTGTGAGCTTCGTGCAGCACGACACTGCGCGGCCCATCCAGGACTTCCTCAGCCACGGCCACGTTGCGGCGAACCGGCAGGCAATGCATCAGTCGGCAGTCAGCAGCTGCGCCGTCGAACGTCGCATCGGTCACTTGCCAATGATTTAAGGCGGCGCGCAGCGCGCCATCGACGGCGGCATCGCCATAGTGCGAGGTACAGCCCCATTCTTTCGCGTAGATGACCTGAGCGCCTTGCATCGCGCTGGCTCGATCATCGGTTTCCGTCACCGAGCCACCGGACGCAGCGGCCGCTGCGCGGGCGCGCGCCATAATCGGCTCCGGCAGCGCGTAGCCCTCCGGCCGAGCGACGACGACTTCATGGCCGCGCAGCGCAGCCATATGCAGCGCTGCGGCTGGCACGGCGAGTGGCAGTGCACGAGGGTGCGGTACCCAAGACAGGACAAACTTAGATCGCGGAGCAATCGACAGGTCGTTCAGCGTCTTCCAGTCAGCCAAGGCCTGGCAGGGGTGATTGATCGCGGACTCCAAGTTGATGAATGGCTTGTCGACCAACTGCGCCATCGCCTTGAAGGTCGAGTCGCTCAGGTCTGCATCCAGATTTTTGCCGTCCGCGAATGCGCGGATCCCGAGCGCGTCGCAGAAGGACGCGAGCACGGGCAGCCCCTCGCGTACGTGCTCGGCGGCCGAACCGTCCATACGGACACCCATGCGTGTTTCAAGACCCCACGTGCCTTGGCCCGGGGTGATGACGAACGAGGAACCGCCGAGACGCGCCATACCGGCTTGAAAGGACGCGAGCGTGCGCAGCGATGGGTTTAGGAACACGAGGCCGAGGATCTTCCCTTCTAAGGCCTTCGGTTCTGGGTGCTTTTGCAGCCGATTGGCCAGCGCCAGCAGGTCTTCGATGTCTTCGCGGGAGTGGTCCGCCAAGTCCATGAATTGGTGTAAGCGAGTCACGGGGAGATCTCCGACAAGGCGGCGGCCAGCGCGTCCACATGGGAGGCGTTCAGGGTGAACGGTGGCAACAGGCGCACAATATGGGGGTCAGCGGCGGTGCCAGCGAAGATGTTGCGAGCCATCAGTTCCTTTTGGATTTCCTTCGCGGGGCGTGTCGTACGCAAACCCAGCAACAGGCCGGCGCCTTGTACGTCGACAACGGGGCCGGTGACGCAGTGCGTACGGATCCGTTCGGACATCTGACGAACGTTGGCCAACAGACCTTCGGATTCAATAATGTCGATAACGGTTTCGACGATGGCACACGCCAGCGGACCGCCGCCGAATGTCGTACCCATGTCCTCGACTTTCAAGCGGGACGATACGGCTTTGGAGAGCAACATCGCCGACACCGGGAACCCGGCGCCGAGGGCCTTTGCGGTGGTCAAAATATCCGGAGTCACCTGGGCTCGATTGGCGCCAAACGGATGACCCGTGCGGCCAACGCCGCATTGAACCTCGTCAAAGATCAGCAGTGCGCCGACATCATCGCAGCGGCGCCGAAGCGCGGCGAGTACGTTGGCGGGCACGTCGTAGGCGCCGGCCAGTCCTTGGATGGGCTCGACAATGACACAGGCAGTATCGTGATCGATGCCGGCCACGGCGGCCTCTGCATCGCTGCGCGAGACCCAACGGACGTCGAACGGCGCCTGCGGGAAGCCATACCATTTTTCCCGAGCGCCGTAGGTGACCGCGCCCGCTGCCGCAGTGCGGCCGTGCCAGCCGTGCTCGAGCGCGACCGCTGTACGGCGACCGGTGAGCCGGAAGGCGATACGTAACGCGTTCTCGTTGGCCTCTGCGCCGGAATTCACAAAAAATACGTCGGGCAGATCAAGATCCGCAAAGGCAACCAGGCGTGCGGCTGCGCGTTCGCGGATTTCCATAGGGATCGCGTTGGTCTGGAACAGCACGGAGCGGGCTTGACGATCCAGTGCCTCCACCCAGCGTGGGTGGCCATAGCCGAGCGCGGCGACGGCGTGACCCCCGTAATAATCGAGCACGCGTCGCCCGTCCCGCGTATGCAGCCAGACCCCGTCCGCCGAGACGACTTCGAGAGGGTACTGTGAGAACACCTGAGCCAAATGGCTCTGGGCAGGCATGGTCATGATGGCAATGTTCCTATGAGTCTCAGGTCCAGCCGATCGCCGGTGCGCAAAGGCCGAGCGTCGGCTCCCAGCCATGGAGGCGGTTTAACCACTGCACAGCGCCGCCAGCGGCACCCTTGGTCAAATTATCGAGCACGCTCATGACCGCGAGTGATTGGCCGTCCGCCGTCGCAAAGAGGTGGGCATAGTTACTGCCAACCACCTCTTTCATACGCGGAGCGTCGTGGAGCACACGAACAAAGGGCTGGCTTGAATAGAAATTCGCGAGGGCATCGCGCACCGCGACGCCCGACATGGGTCGTACCAATCGAGCCTGTGTCGTGGCGTGGATTCCGCGCGCGAACGGTCCGGAATGCGGCACAAAATGCAGGCGTACGGCCCGGCCAGTCAGTCGTTCGACGATGCTCATGACTTCTGGGGCGTGTCGATGGGCCAATGCGCCGTAACTATAGAGATCGCTGTGACGACGCGGATGGTGCGTGCCTTCAACGGGGCTACGCCCTGAACCCGTGCTGCCCGTGATCCCGGCCACAAAAACATCCGGCTCGACCAACTCCAGCGCCATGAGGGGCACGAGGGCGAGCAGCATCGCTGTGGCAAAGCAGCCGGGGTGCGCCACGTGAGGCGTCGCCAGCGTGGGCAAATGTTCGGGCACCGCGCAGGTGAACGCGTTGAGGCGATGCGGTGCGCCATGCGCGTGTTTGTAGACGGATTGGTAGGCCGCCGCATCGGCAAAGCGATAGTCGGCGGAGATATCGACAACGCGGGGCTGATGACCCGCCGCTTCGGCGACGGTGAGCAGTCGATCGATGAGCGCGGCGGACACCCCGTGCGGCGCTGCCGCCAAGATTGCCAAATTGCTCGTCCCAGCCACCAATTGTTCCGTCGCTTCCAGCGAGAGATAGGTCGTCTCGGGATAGGCGGCTGCCAGGTGCGGGAAGGCGGCCGCGACCCGTTCTCCGGGCTTTGAGTCCGACAAAATCCCCGCCAGTGTCAGCCGTGGGTGGCCAGCGATCAGGCGCAATAGCTCTCCGGCGACGTAGCCAGTGCCGCCGAGGACGAGAGTCGGTACTCGGTCGTTGCCGCTCACGTTGGCTTCACCGGGAATTTCTCGGCGAGGCCCACCATCGCGATCAAATGGTCACCCAGCTCGGCGCCCGCCGTCATCGCATTAATGGCAGTGACATTCATCTGTTGCTGAATGATGTCGACGCCGACTTGATTGTCCGTGGAAGGGCCAGTCACGGCCGCCGGTTCAATATTGAACCGCTCGCGCAGGAGTTTGACGCCGCCCCAAGCGGCGACAGGATCGTTCGCGGACAGGACGACGGCGGTCAAGGACTGTCGAATATCGTCTGCGGAGAGAATCGCTTCGACACCGTACGTGCCCAGCAGCCCATCCCCGAGTTCAAAGACAATGATGTCTGGTTGGCCGACAGCCATTTCACTCAACATCGCGCGGGTGAGCGCCGGGCCCACGGCGGCGGTGGTCGTGCCGATGCCGAAGTCCGTGAAGATCATCGTCTTGCGAGCGCCGGAGTCCTCGAACGCCAGGATGTCGCGCCGTAGGGAGACGCCCGTGGCTTTGAATGCGTGGACGCTCAGGCCGCGATGGCGCATGCGCGCAATCATCGAACAGGCCGCGGCAGTCTTCCCGGCCTCCATACAGGTACCCGCCAGCGCGATGACCGGCACACCTTGCGTGTCGACCGTCACGTCACGGTTCAGTGGGCGGTAGCCTATGCGGGCGGGCACGCCGATGCGTTCCCCCAGATAAGGAAAGTGCAGCACAACGCCCAGTACGCGGCAGTCAAAGGGACGGCCTTTGTCGGGGTTGACCGAGTCGCAAATACCGAGCACACCGCCGATATTCAGCATTTGGATGATGTCGCCCGGCTTCAAGGCCGTCGGGACATGTCCTGAATAGCCAAACAAGGCTTTGCGATGCCCGAGCGCGCCGACGACGATGTCGCCTTTCGTCACTTTCGCCATACGACCGGACGTCAGTTCCAGCGTGTTGTAGGTGTTCTTGTTATTGAGCACCTCAACGGCAATGACCACGCCTTCCTCGCACGGAATGTCTTCGGAGACGCGCAACTCGTGCTTCAAGCCCAACGCTTGTGTGATGGATGCAATCTTGTCGACGACGATGGACTTCACAGCTGGCCTCCGGCCTTGTGGCCTGCGCGCGTATGGAACATGCCCGTCAGTGCGAGCATCTTGGAATAGCCGAGCGCATCCGCCGGCGACCACTCACCCGCCGCTTCGCCGTAAACCCCCTTGGAGGCGGCCATCAGTGACCAGGGCGAGTTCACACCCTCGACGAAACAGCTGCCGGGTCGGAAGAGTACCTTCACGGTGCCGGTGACGCGTTCCTGCGAGGAAACCAAGAGGGCTTCGATGTCGCGACAGACCGGATCGAGGTGGTGACCCTCGTGTACGAGGTCTCCATAAGGCGCAGCGACCAATTCTTTGATGCGGGCTTGGCGGCCCGTGAGCACTAACTTCTCGAGTTCCCGATGGGCAGTGATCAGCACTTCCGCAGCGGGGGCCTCAAAGGCGACGCGGCCTTTCGTGCCGATCACCGTATCGCCCAAATGAATGCCGCGACCAATCCCGAACGGCGCGGCCAGCGCTTCGAGTTTTTCGATCAGAGCGACCGGATCAAGGGCCTCTCCGTCGAGAGAGGTGGGTACGCCTTGCGTGAAGCCAATGGTGTGCGGTTCCGGGGCCTTCGGATTGGAGAACGCATCGCGCGTCAGTACCCATGCGGTATCCGGGATGCTGCCGTCTGAGGTGAGCGTTTCTTTCCCGCCGATCGTGACACCCCAAAGGCCGCGATTGACGGAATACGCAGCGCCGTACGGTGGAATGGGTAGGTTGCGCTCCTCCAGGAACGCCAACTGCTCGGGTCGCTTGAAGGCGCGGTCACGTACCGGGGCCAGGATTTCGAGGCCCGGCGCCAGCGTGCGCAACGCCACCTCAAAACGGACCTGATCATTGCCGGCGGCGGTGCAGCCGTGCGCCACGGACGCAGAGCCGAGCGATTTCGCCATCTCAGCGATCATCTGAGCCTGCAGGACGCGTTCGGCGCCGACGCAGAACGGGTACATCTGGCCGCGGCGAGCGTTCCCGATCAACAGATAGCGCAGCACGCGGTCAAAATACGGCCCTTTCGCGGCCACGATGTGGTGCTCCATGGCGCCCAGTTCCATGGCGCGCTGCTCAAGCGTTGCGGCCGCGGCAGCGTCGATACCGCCGGTATCGACTGTGACGGTGATGACCGGTCGACCGTAGGTTTCCTTGAGCCAGGGAACGCAGAAGGACGTGTCGAGACCGCCGGAGAAAGCGAGGAGGATGGGCGCGGCGCCCAGATTCGAAGTGGACATGGAAGCGGCCTCTATCGGCTGGCGAGAGATTGAAGACGATCGATGAACGCGCGTTGCGCGGACTCGTCACGGGTGGCGACGAACACGGTGTCGTCGCCGGAAATGGTGCCGACCACTTCAGGCCAGCGGGCCTGATCGATGGCGAAGGCGACCGACTGCGCGGACCCCACCGTCGTGCGCACGACCGTCAGGTTCGGACCGGCCGGAAGCGTTGCTACGACGAACGCTGCCACGGCGCTAAAAGCGGCGCGCGGCGCCGGAGCATCGCCGGGCAACATGTAGCGGTCGCCGACTTTGGCCACGCCCAAATCGCGCAAATCGCGACTGACGCTCGACTGGGTCACGTCGTAACCCGCCTGCTTCAGCCGTTGGACGAGTTCCGCCTGACGGCCGACGATACCTTCCCGCAGAATGCGCAGCAGTGCGTCTCGCCGTTCTTCATGGGCGCGATGCAAGCCGGGGCTGTGGGCGAGATGGTTTTGCATAAATTTGCATCATATTTGCATAAATATGCTGATGGTGCAAGCGCCCGGCTTGGCCGGTGCGATTCAGCCAATGCTGAGTCGCGTGCGTCCGGACGGTCGCCCGTCAGGGTCGTAGCGGATTTCCTCAATCCAACTACCCGCGGATGGGTCGATGGCGCAGACGGTGGTCGAGCGGGTGCCGTAGCGTGGCTGCACAATGAAGGCGGCGGATAACGGCCGCTCGATCTCGAGGGGCAGGCCGGTTTCGGGGAGTAAATGGTCGGGCCAGACGCGCCGATCGAGCAGGGTCTCCCACAATCGATCCGTCGGGGACCGACGTTCGAGGTGCCGCTGTAAGGCCGCGACACCGGCGGTCACTTTAGGCCACGGACGGCTGTAGGCGCCGTTACCGATACCGTGATACCCGGCGTCCAGCCTCAACATCGGCGTGTCGCCCTGATTGCTGTGCAACCACACCCCAGTGGAATCGCCCAGTACGAGGTTGTAACCCGCGTATTGATGACACGTTGGGCGCAGCGTCTCCATAAAGTCGCGCGCACTCAGTGTGCCGGCCAAGAAGGCCGGTATGAGGCCTCCACGCGAGGGCGCCGAATCCGGGATGGGAAACCCACGCAGGTTGGTCAGTAGCCCAAAGCGGTGATCGGGGCTGATGGCGAGCCACGTGCCGCCGGCCTCCAGATCGCGTCCACCGATGATCGGCGAATCGGGCCAGCGTGCCAGCGGCGCGGTAGGCCGCGCATGGAACTCGTCGCGGTTGGCAACCAGCATGACGCGCTGAGGGTCCGCATCCGACAGGTGCAGAACGGCGAGGCACATAAGTCAGTGTGCCAGCAGGACCGCAGCGTCCCATGCCGTCCGCAGAATCAGAGCGGACACGACGCCGATAAAGACGCGGCGTACGAATCGAGCGCCGCCGCGCAGCGCGAGACGGGTGCCGATTTGTGCCCCCGCCACGTTCGTGACCGCCATCGCGATGCTGACGGGCCACAGGATGTGTCCTGCGGCCACGAACCAACCGAGCGCGGCCAGGTTTGTTGCGACGTTCAGCGTGCGCGCGAAGGCCGCGGCGTGCAGAAAATCGAAACCGTAATAGCGAATTGCCAGCATCATGAGAAAACTGCCGGTACCAGGCCCGAAGAACCCATCGTAGAAACCGATGGCGGCGATCGCGGCGGCACCGATGACGTGACCACGGACGGCATGCGCGCGCGGCGCATGCGTCTCGCCGCTTTGACGGTTGCGCAGCGTCCAGAGGAGCACGCCGGTTAGCAAGACGGGTACCAGTGGTCGAAAGGACGCGGGCTTCACGTGCGTGACGGCTGCGGCGCCGGCGAGTGCGCTGATAAACGCGATGCCGAGACTGATCATCAGCGAGCGTCGCGGCAATCGGACGCGCCGAAGGTAGTGGCTGGCAGCGCTCGCGGTGCCGGAGAAACCGGCGAATTTGCTCGTGCCGAGCAACGTTGCCGGGGACTCCGCCGGTAACGCGGACAACAGCGCCGGCAATTGAATTAAACCACCGCCCCCAACGATTGCATCGATAGCCCCGGCGCCGAACGCCGCCAGCGACAGGGTCGCGAGCGTGTAGGGGATCACTGCGCTGGCGCCGGCCAGGGTGGGCCGGACCGTAGTGACAGTCCGGTCTGCGAGCAGAACCAGTCGTCAATCAGCCGAAACGATATCGACGTCGCCGGGGGGAGCAGAATGGCGCCCGAACCCACTTCTTGAACCGTAAAAAACCGGGCATCTTCGAGTTCGCCGTCTGGACACACCACGTTGTGCGTGGCCGCGTGCGCCTGGAACCCCAGCATGAGCGACGAGGGGAATGGCCAGGGTTGCGAGGACTGGTACCGTACGTTGTCCACTTCAATCCCTGTTTCCTCGCGCACTTCGCGGACGACGGCGTCTTCCAGACTTTCGCCGGGTTCCACGAAGCCGGCGATGGTCGAGTAGCGGCCAGCGGGCCAACTGGCTTGTCGTCCCAAGAGCGCTCGATCGCCGTCACTGACCAATACAATGATCGCGGGGTCTATGCGGGGGAAGGATGCATGACCACAGGCCGCGCAACGCATGACGTGACCGCCGTCGCCCGGTGTGCTGCGCGCGCCACACGCTCCGCAGTATCGATGCTTCGACCGCCAGTAAAAGAGCGCTCGAGCGTAGGCGAGGAGGCCTGCTTCCTCGTGAGGCAGTTGACCGCCGACGCTGCGCAAATCCACAAAGCGGTGGTGGGCGAGCACCGGCGGTGGCGCTGCACCGGAGACCTCCACCGCGAATACGGGATGACCCCTGAAATGGCCTAAGAAGATCCCATCGGACGACGCGGTTTCTGTCGGCGCCGTCGGCAGTAGCGCAGCCTGAGGTGGATCGTCGACGGTGACGAGACTGCGCTGCTCCCACACGAGGACCCAGCGCGCGTTCGGGTCTTTTCGCCAGGCAGCTAAGCGCTCCTGGTCCGCGCGAACGGCGCTGTCACGGTCGAGGTACGGACCGGCGTAAATGTTGGGGTTGAGCGGTGTCATAGGGTACGACCGGGATTCTAGCGCGCTGCAGTGACGGCGCCGCGTCAGGGCGCGCCGACGTCGGAGCATCCTGTGGGCAGAGCCAATGGTCCGTTTCACACAGCGGGCATTGCGGGGCTGTGCGTCGCTGAGTGTCCACGATCGCGAACGCATTGCAAGTCGGGCAACGTCCGGGCCGCAAATCGGTTCGCCGCTGGAGTGATTCCAAGAGAAAGGCTGCGTGCTCGAACGTCACGGCCGACCCCACGCCGAGCGCGAGGTAGGTTTCGTACGCGTCACAAAACAATTCTGCCCACGGCGGCGATCCGTTGTCGGGGGTGGGGGCCAAGGCGTCGCCGCGCAGCAGACCGTGTAGCGCGTAAAGGCCGCCGAGCGCTACGGACTGCCGGCGGAGTTCCATATTGCGCAAAAAGTAGCCGGATTGCCGGGGCGGCTTGCCGCGATGCCGGCGAAACGTCTCCCCGCGTTCACGGACGTATTCCCGGTGCAATTTGCGGACTCGGTCACCGGTCAGTCCGGTCCAGGCTTGAATCGTCGCGGTTCGTGCCTCGTGGTGGATCATTCGAATGGCCAAGTCGAGTTTGTGCTTGTCGCGGCGGTATCGGTGGTCGGTCAGGCGCATTTTGGACTTCCCCTGTTGTTTCTATTTGGTAGTATCTGACCAAAATGACGCATCTTCAAGAGCCGCGTAGGCGGTTCTTGAAGCCATTCAGGGGAAGGCACATGCAAGTTGGTTCTCAGAGCAGCCGAATCCGGGGGCGAGGGGTGCCGGTCGTCGCGGCGAACCCGTTGCCGGGCCGGGGTCTTGAAGAGGCGGTGAGTGCGGCCAATGCGGCGTATTTGCGGCAATTGGTGAAAGCGGCCGCTGAAAGTACGCCCGTCGCCGCCGAGTTTTCGCTGTCGGTGCGCAGGCGGTTTGCCGACTTGGACGATTCGGCCTGTCAACGGCTGTCCGTCATGCCCTTCACGCTCTTTTCCTTACGCTTCGCCGACACCCGATACTGGCGTTCGGCGATGGAGGGCGCCCAGCGACGTGAGGTGAGGGATGGCCACGGCACGAGCCTCGCCCGCACCGCGGTATTTCTGGCCTGGCATCTGGTGCGTTCCGAGCCGACGCTGGCGGGGGTCACGTTGGGGATGAATGCGGACGTGGCGACACTGTTTCTGGCGCTACCACTGTCCGACGTCGACCGATTGGCGGTCCAGACGGAGGCCGCGCTGCTGCCGCGCTGGCCCACGCGGGAGGCTTTTTGGACGCCATTGCTGGCTGGCACGGGTTCGCTCCCCGCCCTCGAACACGCTCGTTTTTATGGGCTACAACTGCTGGCGGCCGAGTGTTTAACGGATTTACCCGCTCGCTCGCGCGCTCGAGCCGTTCATCCGAAATAATTCGTCAGTTGAACGGTGCGCTCAGTCCCCGTACCCTTCCGTTAGAACACCCAAGGCTTTTATCCCGGGGTGACCGGAGTTCCATGCAAGCCCTGTCGATTCGCCAATTGCGCAAGACCTACGGAAACGGGGTAGAAGCTCTGAAAGGCATCGACCTCGACGTGCCTCAGGGTGAATTCCTCGCCCTGCTCGGTCCTAACGGAGCGGGAAAGACCACGACGATCGGCATCATCACCTCCTTGGTCAATAAGACGGGCGGCACGGTAGAGGTGTTCGGCCATGACCTCGACCGAGACTTGGCGGGCGCAAAAGCGTGCGTTGGCGTTGTCCCGCAGGAAGTGAATTTCAACCAGTTTGAGACGGCCGAAACGATCGTCATCAACTCGGCCGGGTTTTACGGTATCCCGCGCGACGAGGCGCGTCGGCGCGCCGAGAAGTATCTGCGCAAGCTGCAATTGTGGGAAAAGCGCAATGCAACGGCGCGCAGCCTCTCGGGCGGCATGAAGCGCCGCTTGATGATCGCTCGCGCGCTGATGCACGAGCCGAAGCTGCTGATCCTCGATGAGCCGACCGCCGGCGTCGACGTGGAAGTCCGTCGCTCGATGCGTGAGTTTTTGCGTGAGATCAACGACGCGGGCGTAACGATCATCCTGACGACGCACTACCTCGAGGAAGCCGAGGAGTTGTGCCGTCACGTGGCCATCATCGACAAGGGTCGGATCATCGAAGACGACCGTATGGGCTCTGTGCTCGGCAAACTCGCGGTCGAAACCTACGTACTCGATCTGAAGAACACGATTACCGGTTGTCCGGACCTCGGCGGCGTGCGTGCCACGATGCTGGATGCGCGCACGCTGGAGGTCGAGGTGGACCGTGGTCGTGGCTTAAACGACATTTTCGTCCGGCTCGCCGCCGCCGGTATCGAAGTCTCGTCGCTGCGCAATAAGGTCAACCGCTTGGAAGAGCTCTTCATGAAGATGGTGGCAGACCAGAGCGATGCCGGAGACGCCACGTGACGAAGTCAACTGTGGAGATGAGCCGAGCTCAGACCAATTGGGTCGGTTTCATCACGATCGTGACCCGCGAGTTCTCGCGGATCGTTCGTATCTGGGGGCAGACGCTCCTGCCGCCCGCTGTGACGGCGACCCTCTATTTCGTGATTTTCGGCAGTTTGATCGGCGGCCGGATCGGGCAGATGGGCGGCTACGGCTACATGCAATACATTGCGCCGGGCCTGATCATGATGTCGGTCATCACCAACTCGTACGGTAATGTTGTCTCCAGTTTCTTCGGCGCGCGCTTTGGCAAGTACATCGAAGAGTTACTGGTTTCGCCGCTGCCGGACTGGCTGATCGTCGTCGGCTATATGGCCGGCGGATTGGTTCGAGGCTTGTCCGTCGGCTTGATCGTTACCGTGGTGGCACTCACGTTCACCCACCTGACTGTGCATTCCGTTTGGATCATCGTCGCGGCTGTGTTGCTGACGTCGATGGTTTTTGGTCTCGGCGGGTTCATCAACGCCGTCTTCGCGAAGAACTTCGACCATATTTCTTGGTTTCCAACCTTCATATTGACTCCGCTCACCTACTTTGGTGGTGTGTTCTATTCGATCGAGTTGCTGCCCTCCTGGGCCCGTGTGATCTCCCACGCCAACCCGATTCTGTACATGGTCAACGCCTTCCGTTTCGGGTTTCTGGGTGTCTCGGACGTTGATGTGTCCCTGGCATTTGGAATTATGGTGGTGTTCGTCGTGGTGCTTTTCGGCGTCGCGGTGGGACTGATGCGCAAAGGGATTGGTATCCGCGAATAGGCGCGAAGAAGCGTCGGCAACGGATGGGGGACGGATGGTGGCGTTAAAGCGTGCTCTGATCGTTGACGATTCTAAATCCGCTCGTCTGGTGCTGACGCGGCTACTCGAGAAACACGAACTCGCTGTGGATGCCAGGGAGACGGCTGAGGGAGCCCTCGAGTACCTCGAGCGAGAGACGCCCGACGTGATTTTTATGGATCACGTGATGCCGGGGATGGACGGACTGAGCGCGGTCCAGCTCATCAAAAAAGACCCGCGGTTTTCTGCCATACCCGTGCTGATGTACACCTCCCAAGAGGGTGCGATCTATGCCGAAGCGGCCAAGGCCAGTGGGGCGGACGGCGTGCTGCCCAAGCAGATGTCCCTTGCGGATATCGCCGATGCCTTGCAGCGACTGAAAGTGCTGGCGCCGCGCAGTACGCCCGCCGCGACAACCGACGCCGGCGCGACCGCTGCCGCAGCTCCGGCCGTACCTTCGCTCAGCGCATCGGACGTCCGTGCGGTGGTTGACCCGCTGGTGCGTGAGCAGGCCAGCGAGCTGCGCCGATACCTGACCGCTGCGTTGGATGCGATCCCGGACAAGATCAACCGTGAGGTGGAGGCGCAGATTTCGGCGGCGACGACCGAATTGATTCGGCAACTGACACCGCCACCGCCGATCACCCCACCGCCACCGCCAAAACCGTGGGGGATCATTGCCGCGCTGAACGTTGCCATCATCGTGGCAGGGGTATTCGCGGTCTTCGCGTGGCGCAGTGCGGGCGACGTCGCCACGCTGCGCGCGACGATCGATCGCCAGACGGCAGCGTTGAGTGCGGCCGGTCCCACTCAATCGCCTGCCGGCGCCGAATCGTGGCCCACTGAGCGCCATGCGTTGGCGTATGGCGACGCACCGTTTCCCGCTCCCCGCATTGCGCAGGCGGCGGCATGGTTGTCGGCGCTCGAGCAGAAAGGGTTTGTCGGTTCCGCGCGTATCGTGGTGTCGCTGGCGGATTACTGCCTGACCGGCAATCCGGGCGAGGGGTTTGTGTTGGCGCCGGCGGAAATGACGGCGACCACGTGCGATTTGCGCGGCAGTCCCCCGGATGACATTCGATCCAATGCCGACAAAGAACCACCCGCCTTGGCGACGCTCTTGACCGAAGTGGGCAGTCGCACCCACGGGGAAATAGACGCCAAGGTGATCTACACCAAGGCGACCGGCTATCCAGCGGTCGGTGGTGCGTCGGCGGCGCAGTGGAACGCGGCGGCCAATAAGGGCCACTACGTCGAGTTTATCGCCCAACCGCGCGTGCATTGAGCATGGCGGCGGGCGCTCAGGACTTCCAGCCGGCATCCCCGCTGCGCGCCGCGCACTTGCAGACGCTGCTGGCGAGCGTGGGGCCGCGGCGATCCGACGTGGCCCGTCGTTCCTCCTACGTGCGTTCGATCAGTCGTGATCTCATCGTCGATTGCGGCGGCAGTGTCCGCTTATTGGCGCACGTAGCGCGTCATGACGATCGCACACGCGATCTGGTTATCCTGCTGCACGGGTGGGAGGGCAGCGGAGAGTCCCAATACCTTTTGTCGGCGGCTGCCACGCTCTTTGCGGACGGATTCGACGTCGTTCGTCTCAATTTGCGCGATCACGGGCCCACCCATCATCTGAATCGAGATCTCTTTCATTCCTGCCGGATCGACGAAGTGGTGGGTGCAGTGGCCTCGCTGGCAAACACACTGCCGCATCAACGGTTGTTTTTCCTAGGGTATTCGCTCGGCGGTAACTTTGGTTTGCGTGTGGCGTTGCGAGCGCCTGCCGCAGGCATTCGTCTGGATGGTGTAATGGCGGTTTGCCCGGTTTTGGATCCGGGTCACACGATGCGCCGCCTGGAGTCCGGGCCTTGGATCTATCGGCGATATTTTGAATATAAGTGGTTGCGGTCGTTGCGCCGCAAAGCGGCGGCGTGGCCGGGTGTCTACGATTTCTCGGCCGTCATGGCGAATCCGACCTTAGGGGCGATGACCCATCACCTCGTCGAACAGTACACCGACTACCCGTCGATTTCGGACTACCTGCGCGGCTATGCCGTGGTGGGCGATACGTTGTCGCCCCTCGAGGTACCGACGCTGCTGTTGGCTGCGCTCGATGATCCCATTATTCCGGCGTCGGATCTGGCGCGCATCGGTCCTGCGTCCGCGTTGACCATCGAGGCTCATCCGAGCGGTGGGCATTGTGGGTTCCTCGAGCGTTTGCGCGGTCCGTCGTGGGCGGACCGACGCGCCGTCCAATGGTTTTCCGACCTCGCGGGGGCGCCAGCCGTCGGCTGACGGCGAATAGCGATTGCGCCGGCCGGCGTTTTCGTCGCTACTCCGTACCGCCCCGTCGCAATCGGCGACCCTTGGGCGACACCCCCCGTTAGAATGCAGGGCATACAGACTGGCCTTAAGAGTGCCCACCGTGACCGACCCGAATGCTCAGCGTCTAGACTTTGATACCCCTGAGACGCCTTGGTTTCTCCGCAAAGCATCGTTGATCGTTGGAACCCTGACCTTCGCGGTGGTCGCGGTGCTCATCATCGCGTGGCGCCATTCGAGCGGCCACGGTCCGCAGCCGGCCGATGTGCCGCTGGTAACGGTCAAGGTGCCCGGCCGGTCACCGTATACGGTCGCCGTGCACTTTACCGGCGCGATTATCGCTCGGTACGACATGCCCATCGGCGTCGACGGTGAGGGCGGGCGCGTGCTCGCGATCCTCGTAGAGGCGGGCGATCATGTGAAGCGTGGTCAGGTGCTGGCTCGCTTGGACACCTCCGTCCTCGCTCCGCAAGTGGCCAGCCTTCGCGCTGCGCTCGAGCAAGCGCGGGCGGATGCCGCGCTCGCCGCAGCCGACTATCAGCGTGCTGAAAAGATTGCCGAAACGGTCGCCGCGCTGTCGAAGGAAGAAGTGGAAAAGCGGCGTACGGCTGCGGTCACGTCGGCCGCTCATGTGCGCACGGCAGAAGCCCAGTTGGCGGAAGCCGAGGCGCGCTTGAAGCGCACCGAGATCGTGGCTCCGGACGATGGCATCGTCCTGACGCGCAGTGCCGAGGTCGGCCAGGCTGTTATGGCGGGCAGTGCACCGTTGTTTCGCTTAGCCCGCGGTGGCGACGTGGAAATGAAAGCGCTCGTTGCCGAGCAGGATCTGCCGCAACTCAAAATCGGACAGGACGTGTCGGTCTCTATTACGGGCGTCGAGTCCAACTTCGCCGGAAAGGTGCGGTTGCTCGCCGCCATCATTGACCCTGCCTCTCGTTTGGGTGAAGTCCGCATTACGCTGCCGAGGGACCCGATGTTGCGGCCCGGTGCGTTTGCGCGCGGGACAGCGGTGATCGGCAGCGACGTTAAGCCGTTGGTGCCTCAAACGGCGCTGCTGAGCGACAATGGCGGCAGCTACGTGTTCGTGGTGGGCGCTGATAACAAGATTGCGCGACAGAGCGTGAAATACGGCAGCGCGCAACCGGGTGGGATCGTCGTGCTGGAAGGGCTGCAAGGCGATGAGCGTGTGATCGCGACGGCCGGTGCTTTCTTGAAGGAAGGCGAGACGGTCCGTGTGGCGAATGACGGTGGGAATAGCGCGCCGTGAGAAATATCTCCGCTTGGGCGATCAAGCACCCCATATTCCCGATCGTGCTGTTCATGGTGCTGACATTTATCGGCATCGTGTCGTTTATCAAATTGCCGATCCAGTTGAACCCGGATATTTCCTTTCCGATGGTTCAGGTGACGGTGTCCCAACCGGGCGCTGCACCGACCGAGCTGGAAACCCAGATTCTTCAGAAGGTTGAGGGGGCGGTCGCCAACATCGGCAACGTGCACAACATCACCTCGCGCGCCACCGAAGGTGCGGCAATGTTGTTCATACAGTTTGAGATCGGCACGCCGATTGACCGCGCGGTAACCGACGTGCGTGACGCGGTCGCGCGGGTGCGCGGGGACCTGCCGGAAGGTATTCAGGAACCCATCGTTCAGCGTATTGACGTGGAAGGGAGTGCGATCGCGTATTACGCCGTGAGTGCGACCACCATGAGTGAAGAGCAGCTCAGTTGGTTCGTGGATCACACGGTATCCAAGCGTCTGTTGACGCTGAAGGGTGTCGCGCAAGTGTCGCGCGGCGGTGGTGTGACGCGCGAGGTTCGGGTCGACCTGGATCCGGCGCGACTCCAGGCGCTCGGCATCACTGCCGTACAGGTCAATCAGCAGCTGCGCACACTGAATCTCGACGCCGCCGGCGGGCGGGCGCAGATTGCGGGTGGGGAGCAGTCGATCCGCATTCTTGGTGGGGCGCATTCGTCGCACGATCTCGGCGCAACCCAGATCCAGCTCGGTGGTGGTCGCACCGCACGTTTGGATGAGATCGCGTCCGTCTACGACGGCGTCGACGAGATCCGGAGCATTTCGCGTCTCAACGGTCGTCCTGCGACCACGTTTGGTGTCTACCGGTCCCACGGCAACTCGGACGTCGATGTCTACGATCGCGTGACGAAAGAAGTCGATGCGATCATGGCCGAGAATCCGGGTGTGTCAGCGAAGATCGTGTTTACGACGGTCACGAATACCAAGGCATCGTACGACTCTGCGGTTCACGCGTTGATCGAAGGTTCGTTGCTCGCGGTCTTGGTCGTGTGGCTGTTCTTGCGCGAAGCGCGCTCGACGGCGATTTCCGCTCTGGCGATCCCGTTGTCGGCGATCCCCACGTTCGGGTTCATGCTGTGGATGGATTTCACGCTGAACACCATCAGCCTGCTCGCCCTGTCGTTGGTGGCCGGCGTCCTCGTCGATGACGCGATCGTGGAGATTGAGAACATTGTTCGTCATATCCGTATGGGCAAGACGCCGTATCAGGCGGCCTTGGACGCAGCGGACGAGATCGGTTTGGCGGTCGTCGCGACATCCGCGACCATTATTGCGGTCTTCCTGCCGGTCAGCTTCATGGGGGGCATGAGCGGTCAGTATTTCAAGCAATTTGGCCTCACGGTGGCGGCGGCAGTGTTCTTCTCTCTGCTCGTCGCTCGACTGATCACGCCGGTGATCGCGGCGTTCACCCTCAAGCCGGAAGGCGAGCAGAAGCATCTCGATGGTCCGGTCATGGCGTGGTATCTGCGCGCGCTGCGCTATTGCGTGGACCACCGTGGGAGAACCTTTGCGGGGTTCGCGCTGTTCTTTATGGCGTCCATCGCTGGGCTCTTCTTTATCCAAAAAAATGCCTTCCCGTCGGAGGACAGCGGCACGAGTCAGATCACCGTGGAACTGGCCCCCGGTGTCCGGATCGAGGATACGGCGCGCGTCACCCGTCGGGCTGCCGAAATCGTCGCCGCACATCCGGAAGTCGCCGATGTGCTCGAAAGCGTGGGCGGTGGCGATGACAATGACGTCCGTAATGGGCAGTTGTTTGTCGCGCTGAAGCCGAAAGCGGAGCGGAAAATCGACCAGAAGACGTGGCAAGACCAGGTCCAGGCGGAACTCAATCAAATCCCGGATGCCCGCGTTGCGTTTGCGAACCAGCAAGGTTGGTCCGGGCGCGACGTTACGTTTTATCTCACCGGGGATGATCCGGAAGTCCTAGAGAGGGCAGGTCGTCAGGTCCTCGATGGCATGCGTGCCATGAAAGAACTGCGCTCGCCGCGCATAAATGGCGACATGCCGAAGCCGGAGATTCAGATCAAACCGCGCCTCGATGTGGCCGCCGAATTGGGCGTGACCGTGCAGTCGATTAGCCAAACCGTGCGTATCGCTACGTTGGGTGACATCCCGCAGAACGGCGCGAAGTTCTCGCTGTCGGACCGGCAGATCCCCATTCGCGTCGGTCTCAAAGAGTCGTCACGGCAAGATTTGGCGACGATCGAGAATCTGCCCGTCCCGACCCTGACCGGAGGTAGCGTCCCGTTGAAAGCGGTCGCCGAGATCCGTTTCGGTCAGGGGCCGGTGGCCGTCCGTCGTTATAACCAAAGCCGCCGTCTGATGATTGACGCGGATTTGGCGCCGAAAGCAACTTCGGGCGACGCCGAACTGAAGATTGCGGCGTTGCCGGCGATGCAGCACTTACCGGCTGGGGTTCACAAGGTGAATACCGGCAATCTCGAGTTCATGGCCGAACTGATGCAGAACTTCTTGCTGGCGATGGCAGCGGGCATCTTGATGGTCTTCGCGGTGTTGGTTCTGTTGTTCGCCCGCGTTTTCCAGCCGCTCACGATCTTGTCCGCGCTGCCCTTGTCCTTGGGCGGTGCTTTGTTGGCGCTGGTGCTGTGCGGCATGCCGTTCTCGCTGCCGGTTGTGATTGGCACGTTGATGCTGATGGGTATCGTGGCCAAAAACTCGATTCTTCTGGTCGACTTCGCGATCGAAGAGCGCAAGGCGGGCAAGTCGCGCATGGACGCGCTGATCGGGGCTGGCCATAAGCGCGCGCAGCCGATTGTCATGACGAGCGTCGCCATGATCGCCGGCATGCTCCCCGCTGCCTTGGGACTCGGAGAGGGCGCAGAGTTCCGCGCTCCGATGGCCGTGGCGGTGATCGGCGGCATCATCAGCTCAACGTTCTTGACGTTGGTTGTCGTGCCCGCCATGTACACCCTCATGGATGATTTTGAAAAATGGTTGGCGCCGCGGTTTGCGCGGTTCGTGACGCATCATCACGACGTCTGATCTGAAAGGGCCCGGCAAACACCGGGCCCTTTTCGGTTCTGTGCATTCCCTTTGATCGATTGGGCCTGCCTCGGGTTACGCGCGCAATTGCTGCGATGCAGCATTAATGCTGCGGCGCAGCATTGACCGGAGGCGGTGGGCTCTTCATCATGTCGCTCTTTTTGCCGACCGCCACGGGGCGGTCCTGAGGGCCTGCGATGACGATCTCTCCGACCCCACACGAGCGCGACCTGCCGACCAGCGCCGATGCGTTAGTCCACGGCGGCTACGACGCGGCAGGCCTGTACAGCCCGACATTCGAGAAAGAAAGTTGTGGGTTCGGGCTGATCGCCAATCTCGATGATCAAGCCAGCCATTGGCTGGTGCGCACGGCGATCGAGTCGCTGAACCGCTTGACGCATCGTGGCGCGGTGGCGGCGGATGGAAAAACCGGCGACGGCTGTGGCCTGTTGCTGAAGAAGCCGGATCGGTTTCTGCGGGCCATCGCCGCGGAGGCGGGGATCGCACTTGGATTGCGCTACGCGGCCGGTATCGCGTTTCTCTCGCCGTTTGAAGACGCGGCGGAGCGCGCGAAGGCCACGTTAGAGGCGCAATTGCGTCGTGAAAGCCTCGTGGTATCCGGGTGGCGTACCGTCCCGGTCGACACATCCGTCTGCGGTGCGGAGGCGTTACGCACGCTGCCGCGCATGGAAATGGTCTTTGTGTCCAATGTCGATGACGTGGACGAGGCGAGCTTTAACCGCCGATTGTTCCTCGCCCGACGCCGGACGGAGAAAGCGCTCGAAGCGCGAGACCCGTCCTTCTACATGCCGTCCCTGTCGGCCAGTACCCTGGTCTACAAGGGCATGGTGATGCCCCAGTACTTGCCGGAATTCTTTCCGGACCTGGCGGACGAGCGGATGGAAAGTTCGGTGGCGGTGTTCCACCAGCGTTTTTCCACCAACACGTTGCCGCAGTGGCGGTTGTCGCACCCTTACCGGTACTTGGCGCATAACGGCGAAATCAACACGATCTCCGGCAACCGCAATTGGGCCGTCGCGCGCGGGCCGATGTTCCGCTCGCCATTGCTGCCCGATTTGTCCGACATCCAACCCCTCGTCTCTCTGTCGGGTTCCGACTCACAGACGTTGGACAACATGTTGGAGGTGTTGCTCGCCGGTGGCCTCGACGTCCTGCATGCCATGCGACTCCTGGTGCCGCCGGCATGGCACAGCGTCGATACCATTGATCCGGATCTGCGGGCATTCTACGAATTCTATTCCCCGCACATGGAGCCGTGGGACGGTCCCGCCGGCATCGTGCTGACCGACGGACGCTACGCGGCCTGTACGCTCGATCGAAACGGCTTGCGCCCAGCGCGCTGGGTCATCACGCGCGATCGCCATCTGACGGTCGCCTCGGAAATCGGCGTGTGGGATTACCGTCCCGAAGACGTCGTGCAGAAGGGTAAGTTGGGCCCGGGAGAGATTCTGGCCCTGGATCTGCAGACCGGCGATTTGCTCGACACCAAGCGCGTCGACCAGATCCTCAAGACCCGCCATCCCTATAAGGCGTGGTTGAAGAAGGGCGTCCGCTACCTCGAACAGGACTTGATCGATCCGCGCCTTGCCGCGGAGCCCATGGGCCGCGACACGCTCGATACCTACCGCAAGATGTTCAACATCACCGCGGAAGAGCGCGACGAAATTATTCGTGTGCTGGCCGAAGACGAAAGCGAAGCCGTGGGATCCATGGGCGACGACACGCCGCTCGCCGTGATGTCGCACAAGATTCGTTCGCTCTACGACTACTTCCGTCAGCAATTCGCGCAGGTCACCAATCCGCCGATTGACCCCCTGCGTGAAACGATCGTGATGAGCCTGCAGACGCAGATCGGCCCGGAATGCAATCTGTTCGCGCCGTCGCCTGAGCACGCGCGACGCATCGTGCTCAACTCGCCCATCCTCTCGCAACGTAAGTTGCGGCAGATCATGGCGTTCAAGGACTTCGGGCTCGATAACGAGTTCATTGATTTGCAGTATCCCGCTGACGGGAATCTGAAGGATGCGCTCGCGCGCGTGTGTGATCAGGCCGAGGCCGCGGTGCGCGCCGGCAAGGTCGTGCTTCTGATCTCTGATCGTTACCTCGTGGAAGGGAAGCTGCCGGTCCACGCGCTCTTGGCGACCGGTGCCATCCATCATCGTTTGGTCGAGACCGGCTTACGCTGTAAGTGCAACTTGCTGATCGAGACGGGCACCGCGCGCGATCCGCACCACTTCGCTTGCTTGATCGGGTACGGCGCTACTGCCGTGTATCCGTATATGGCGTATCAAACGCTATTCGATATGACGCGCCGAGGAAGCGGCTCTCTGTCGGCGCAAAGCCGCGCTGAGTTGGGTCGAAGCTACCGTCGCGGCATCCGTAAGGGCCTGTTCAAAATCATGTCGAAGATGGGAATCTCGACGATTGGCAGCTATCGCGGCTCCCAGTTGTTCGAGATTGTCGGGTTGCACGACGACGTGGTCGAAACCTGCTTTGCCGGGACGGTCAGTCGCATACAAGGCACCGATTTCGCCGACCTTGAGGCGGACCAGCGAGAGCTCGCCGATCACGCGTGGAACCCTCTGGCGCCCGTCGACCGTGGCGGCCTGCTCAAGTATGTGCACGGTGGTGAGTACCACATGTACAACCCGGACGTGATCGCCACCCTGCAGACAGCGGTGGTGACCGGTGATTACGAGCATTACAAGATCTATGCGTCGTTGGTGAATGAGCGCCCCGCCTCCACATTGCGAGACCTTTTTGCATTGCAGGCGAATGGTCCCGCGATTCCGTTGGAGGAGGTGGAGTCCGTCGAGTCCATCCTGCGACGGTTTGACTCGGCGGCGATGTCGCTCGGTGCGCTGTCCCCGGAAGCGCATGAAGCGTTGGCGATCGCGATGAATCGACTGGGCGCGCGATCCAATTCGGGCGAAGGCGGAGAAAGCCGCGAGCGCTACGGCAACGAAAAGAATTCGAAGATTAAACAGGTCGCGAGCGGCCGATTCGGCGTGACGCCGGAATACCTGATCAACGCTGAAGTGCTCCAGATCAAGGTAGCGCAAGGTGCGAAGCCCGGTGAAGGCGGTCAATTGCCGGGTCACAAAGTCAACGACATGATCGCGCAGCTACGCTACGCGCGACCGGGCGTCGGTCTGATTTCGCCGCCTCCGCACCACGACATTTATTCGATCGAAGACTTGGCGCAGCTGATCTTTGATCTCAAGCAGGTCAACCCCCAGGCCTTAGTGTCCGTCAAGCTGGTGGCGGAACCCGGCGTGGGTACTATTGCGGCCGGTGTTGCGAAAGCCTATGCGGATCTCATTACGATTTCCGGCTATGACGGTGGAACCGGCGCGAGCCCGATCTCGTCGGTCAAGTACGCGGGCACGCCGTGGGAATTAGGGCTCGCCGAAACGCACCAAACCCTGCGCATCAACGATATGCGTCAACGCGTCCGACTGCAGACCGACGGCGGGCTGAAGACCGGCCTCGATGTCATCAAAGCAGCCATCATTGGCGCTGAAAGTTTTGGATTCGGCACCGCGCCCATGGTGGCCTTGGGGTGTAAGTATCTGCGCATTTGTCACCTCAATAATTGTGCGACGGGCGTGGCCACACAGCATGAAGTGTTGCGCAAGCGGCATTTCATCGGCCTGCCGGAAATGGTCATCAACTACTTCCGGTTTGTGGCGGAAGAGTGCCGCGAGATCATGGCGAGCCTCGGCGTGCGTCGACTGGATGATTTGATTGGACGCACGGAATACCTGTCAATCATGGAGGGCACGACGAGTAAGCAGCGTAAGCTCGATCTCTCGCCGATACTCTCGACGGCGGGACTCTCTGCTGACGCGCCGCAGATCTGCATCGACCCTCGCAACGCGCCCTACGACAAGGGCGAGTTGGCGGAGCACATGCTCGCGGAAATGCTGCCCGCGATCGAGGCCAAGGCCGGCGGCGAGTTCCATTACGCGGTCACCAATCGCGATCGATCCGTCGGCGCGCGCCTCTCCGGCGAAATTGCCCGGCGCTACGGCAATCAAGGCATGGCGGATGCGCCCATCACCCTCGTGTTGAAAGGTTCGGTGGGCCAAAGCTTCGGCGTCTGGAATGCCGGCGGGTTGCATCTCCACCTGGACGGCGATGCCAACGATTATGTCGGTAAGGGCATGACCGGAGGACAGATCGTCATTCGGCCGCCGCAAGGGTCTGCGTTTGTGGCGGCGGAAACGCCGATCATCGGAAATACCTGCCTGTACGGCGCCACGGGTGGCGAGTTGTACGCCGCCGGTATCGCGGGCGAGCGCTTTGCGGTACGCAACTCTGGCGCCATCGCGGTGATTGAAGGTGCTGGCGATCATTGTTGTGAGTACATGACGGGTGGCGTGGTGTGCGTGCTAGGCCGCACCGGCATCAATTTCGGTGCAGGCTTTACCGGTGGTTTTGCCTACGTGCTCGATATGGATCGCGACTTTGTGGATCGGTACAACCACGAGTTGGTTGATATCCATCGAATCAGCATGGAAGGCATGGAGCAGAACCTGCATCACTTGCGGGATCTGATTCAGGCGCACGTGCGGGCAACAGACAGCCGCCTCGGCGCGCAAATCCTCAATGATTTCCGTACCTATATAGGTCGTTTCTGGCTGGTGAAGCCGAAAGCAGCCGCTATCAGCACGTTGATTGAGAATCTCCGGAGGGCCGCGTAATGGCCGACAAGACACTGCAGTTCCTCGATATTCCGCGCATCGATCCGGAAAAACTTCCCGTCGACGTTCGGACCGCCGAGTTCCGGGAAATCTATGTGCCCTTCGATCCGAAGAGCGCGGCGCAGCAGGCCGGCCGATGCCTCGCATGCGGGAACCCCTTCTGCGAATGGAAATGCCCCGTTCACAACTACATCCCGAATTGGCTCAAGTTGCTCGAAGAGGGTCGCTTGTTTGAGGCCGCTGAGTTATCGCATCAGACGAATTCGTTGCCAGAGATGTGTGGCCGCATATGCCCGCAGGACCGACTCTGTGAGGGTGCGTGTACCTTGAACGATGGGCTCGGCGCGGTCACGATCGGGTCGATCGAAAAGTACATTACGGATGAAGCGTTGAAGGCCGGCTGGAAGCCCGATCTCTCGCACGTGAAGCCGACAGGGCGTCGCGTTGCGGTTGTGGGTGCGGGACCTGCGGGATTGGCCTGTGCCGATGTGCTGGTGCGCCACGGTGTGAAGCCGGTCGTGTACGACCGCTATTCCCGCATCGGTGGCCTGCTGACGTTCGGAATTCCACCCTTTAAGTTGGAAAAGGACGTCGTGGAGACGCGACGCGCCATCATGGAAGGTATGGGCGTCGAATTCCGACTCGGGGTTGATGTCGGCCGCGATGTCACGATCGAAGCGTTGACGGCCGAATACGATGCCGTCTTCCTCGGCCTCGGGGCGTACAAAGCAGTCAAAGGCGGCTTCGCGGGAGAGGATTTGCCCGGTGTGCACGAGGCATTGCCGTATCTGATCTCCAACATCAATCGCGAACTCGGCTTAGCGGCTGAGTGTGTTGATCTGCGCGGTAAGCGTGTCGTGGTGTTGGGCGGTGGTGATACGTCGATGGACTGCAATCGCACGGCGATACGCCAAGGCGCCGAGAGCGTGACCTGTGTGTACCGTCGCGACGAGGACAACATGCCCGGGTCCAAGCGCGATTACAAAAACAGTCGTGAAGAGGGCGTGGAGTTTCTCTTCAATCGGCAGCCCATCGAAATCGTGGGCAACGGCCGCGTGGAAGGCGTCAAAGTGGTCGAGACGCGCCTCGGTCCCCCGGGACCGAAGGGGCGTCGAGCGGCGGAGCCGGTGCCCGGCAGTGAGACGGTGATTCCAGCGGATGCGGTGATCATCGCCTTCGGGTTCGGGGCGAGCCCCGATGCATGGTTTGAGTCGGCGGGCATTGCCTGTCAGGCCGACGGTCGTGTGCGCGTGACGCACGGCGGGGAGCGCGCCTTTCGAACCACCAATCCCAAAATCTATGCCGGCGGCGACATGGTTCGCGGCAGTGATCTCGTGGTGACCGCAGTATTTGAAGGCCGTGAGGCCGCTCGGGGTATTCTTACGAGTCTCGGGCTCGCGGTTTCGTCTCGCGCAGCCTAACGCTCGGTCCCGTTTGCATCACAAGGAACCCCTGCCATGACGCTCATGAACCGCCGTATCGTGTTGGCTGCCCGACCGCAGGGAGCGCCGGGCCCTGAGCATTTTCGGCTTGAGTCGGTTCCGGTGCCGTCGCCCGCTGCAGGCGAAGTGCTGATTCGCAATCGCTGGCTCTCGCTGGATCCTTACATGCGCGGTCGCATGAGTGTGTCCAAATCCTATGCGGCGCCGCATCCGCTTGATGAGGTCATGCTGGGCGGTACGGTAGGGGAAGTGATCTCAAGCGGGCATGACGGCTTTGCTGTCGGTGACACGGTCTTGGCGTTCGGCGGTTGGCAAGAGTACGCGCTGATCTCCGGCGAAGGCTTGCGCATGCTGCACCGAGTGGATCCGCGTGTAGGCCCGGTGTCGTTGTACCTCGGTGCGTTGGGAATGCCTGGCATGACCGCGTGGTATGGGCTGAACCGGATCATCGAGCCCAAGGCCGGCGAAACCGTCTTGGTCAGCGCCGCATCCGGCGCTGTCGGCAGTGTCGTCGGCCAATTGGCAAAGTCGATGGGCTGCCGGGTGATTGGCGTAGCGGGCGGCGCGGAGAAGTGCGCCTTCGTGACGCAAGAGTTGGGCTTCGACGCGTGTCTCGACCACAAAACGCTGCGTGATCTGCGGGACGTCGACGCAGCGCTCGCCGAGGTGGCGCCGCAAGGCATTGATGGGTGTTTCGAGAACGTCGGCGGTGTGGTCTTTGAGGGCACCCTGCGGCAGATGAACGCTTTTGGGCGCATTGCGGTCTGCGGCATGATCGCGGCCTACAACGGCGAACCGGTTCCGTTGCGCGATCCCACGGTGATTTTGCGTTCGCGCCTGAAAGTGCAGGGTTTCATCATCAGTGAGAATCCGGCGGATATGGCCGAAGCCTTTCGCGAATTGGTTGGCTTGTATGCGGCCGGACGTCTCAAGTACCGCGAAAGCATTGCCGTGGGCATCGAGTCGGCGCCGGAGGCCTTCTTTGGCTTGCTGCAAGGCCGCAATTTTGGCAAGCAGTTGGTGCGCCTCGACTGAAGAGAATGGATTAAAAAACCATTCTTTTCATTGAGTTGTGGAATACCGACATGACGCGGAAGGCCTCGGGCTGCTACCCTGCGACTTCCCGTGGGTGACCCGAGCGGTGTCGCCCCTTATTACCGGAGCGCTGCCGCTATGACGACGAACGCTGAATTGCAGAAATTGCGCGAGACCGCAGTCCCTCGCGGTGTCTCAAGCCTACTGCCGGTTTACACGGCAAAAGCCAAGAATGCCGAGATCTGGGATGTCGAGGGCAAGCGCTACATCGACTTTGCCGGCGGCATCGCCGTACTGAATACCGGCCACCTGCATCCCAAGGTGCAAGCCGCCGTGCAGGCGCAGTTGGAACTCTATTCGCACACCTGCTTTCAGGTGACGCAGTACGAGAGTTACGTTCGCCTGGCGGATCGGCTGAATAAGTTGGCGCCGGGACCGACCCCCAAAAAGACGATTTTCCTCACCACCGGTGCGGAAGCCGTCGAAAACGCCGTCAAGATCGCGCGTGCCTACACGAAGCGCAGTGCGGTGATTGCGTTCTCCGGCTCGTTCCACGGTCGCACCATGATGACCATGGGTCTGACCGGTAAGGTCGCCCCGTACAAGATTGGCTTCGGCCCGATGCCGGGCGAAGTGTTTCACGTGCCGTTCCCGAGCCCGATGCTGGGCGTCAGTGTGGAGCAGTCGCTCGCGGCGCTCGATACCTTGCTGAAGGCCGATGTGGATCCCGCGCGCGTCGCGGCGATCATCATTGAGCCCGTGCAGGGCGAGGGTGGTTTTTATCAGGCGCCAGTTGAATTGTTGGTGGCGCTGCGCAAGCTGTGCGACCAGCACGGCATTCTGTTGATCGCTGATGAAGTGCAGACCGGATTTGCCCGCACCGGCAAGCTGTTCGCGATTGAGCACGCCGGGATCGAGCCCGACCTGATCACCGTGGCGAAGAGCCTCGCTGGCGGTTTCCCGTTGTCGGGTGTGATCGGTAAGGCAGAGATCATGGACGGCCCCGCGCCGGGTGGCTTGGGTGGCACGTACGCGGGCTCGCCGATTTCGTGCGCGGCCGCACTGGCGGTGCTGCAGGTTATCGAAGAGGAGCACCTGTGCGCGCGCGCCAACTCGGTGGGTGCACAAATCAAGCAGCGTCTGAACGGTTTGGCGGGTAAAGGCTACACCTGTGTCGGCGAAGTGCGCGGACTCGGCGCCATGGTCGCCTTGGAATTGGTCAAGGACGGTGATCTGTCCCGACCGGATCCCGACCTCACCAAGGCGCTGGTCGCCAAGGCTGCCGCGAATGGACTCATCATCCTGTCCTGCGGGACCCGCTCGAACGTCATCCGCTTCTTGGTGCCGTTGACGGCGAGCGACGCCATCATTGCCGAAGGCCTCGATATCCTCGAGCGCAGTCTGGCGGAGGTGGTGACGCCAGCCGCGCAGGCCAAGATCGCCTGAGACGGTCGACGGATGGATTGAACGAGGCCCGCGTCGGCAACGACGCGGGCCTCGTTCGTTTGGGCGTTCTCGTTAGCGCAGATGCGGTCCGCACCAGCCGGGCAAGTGCGCCGTGGACTCCGAGCGTGCCAGCGTCAGCGCTTTTTCCAATGCGTCGGCAAACGCGTCGCGAACCAAACGCTTGCCGATATGACGACGAAAATGGGTGGCCCAGAGAAACTCGCTAAACGGCGTCGTGTCCTTGGCAAAGCCGCCGGCCAGGCGGGTCGCGCCGGCCAGGCTGCGGTAGGGGTCGTCGGTGAGATCGGCGAGGCGGTCCGGAATGTGTTTCGCCGTGCGGCGTCGACCCGCCGCGTCGTAGGGATGGAGCCAACCCCGGTGCTCCATGAAGGCCCAGAACTCATCCCGACCGAGATGCCGCAAGTCGGCGACTGTCGTGATACCGACCTCACGGACTCCTTCGTCCAACAGCGCTCGGCACAGGTGGTGGTGATCTAGGAGATAATGGCGTTTTCCGGGCCCTGCCACGACGGGGACCACGTGCCGTCCGAGAAAACGGGCGCGGTGGCCGACGCTTTTCCAATGCTGTCGTTTCGCTTTGACTTCGCGCAAGCCGACGGTCATCTGCGTCGGGTGCAAACCGTCGAGTGCAGCCGTTTCGAGGCGAGGATCGTGCATGAAAATCTCCTTATGGGTCAGCGCGCAGGGCAGGCATTGAGATGCACGTGAGTTTTCACGAAGGATACCGTGTCGATTTACCCCCGACCCATCCGTATCCGATGGGTAAGTATCTCTTGTTGCGAGCGCTCTTGGATGAGCGGGGTTTATCCGCTCGGCTGAGTTACCACGAACCGCCCGAGGCATCCCTCGAGGTGCTGCGGTGTGCCCACACCGACGAGTACCTCCGCAAACTGGCGGACGATGCGTTAACGCCGGCGGAGCGCCGTCAATTGGGCATTCCGTTTACACCGCGGTTGTGGCGACGGTCTCGACTGACGGTCGAAGGCACGCGGATGGCCGTGCAGGCGGCTCTCCGACATGGGTTGGCTGCGAATCTGGCGGGTGGTACCCACCACGCATTCGCCGATCACGGCGAGGGGTTTTGTGTCCTCAACGACGTGGCGGTCGCCATCAATGACTTACGTGCGCGCGGCGAGATCCGTCGGGCTCTGGTCGTGGATCTGGATGTCCATCAGGGGAATGGGACGGCGGCGATCTTTGCCGATTGCGCCGACGTCTATACCTTGTCCCTGCACGGCGAGCGCAATTATCCCTTCACGAAACCGGCCTCGGATTGCGACGTCGGGCTGCCGGACGGCATCGGGGACCGCGAGTATCTCGCCGCATTACGGCCCGCGTTGTCCAGTGCGCTCGAGCACCACCGACCGGAACTGGTGATCTACATTGCCGGCGTCGATGTGGTCGCCCAAGATCGCTACGGTCGACTGGCATTGACCGAGGAGGGCTTGCGTGCGCGCGAGCGACACGTGATTGAGGCGGTGCGCGATGCCGCGATACCGCTCGCGATTGTGCTCGGCGGAGGTTATGCGCCCAGCACACAACGTACGGCCGAATTGCATGCCATCGTCTTTGAAGAGGCGCTGCTGCGTTGGGAACAGGAACATTCGTAAACGCAACGATCAAAGACGCCAAAACGGGGTTGGCAGAGCAGCGGAACCCGTGCATTATTCGCCCCCCTCGAAAGAGGGTGGGCACCGGGGGATTGAGTGTGGTTATGACGCGGAAGCGAGCGCATCACGGCTCGGGTTGGACTTTGTCGGATTTGCGCAAACTCAAGGCATACGTTGAGCGCGGCACGCCGCGTGCGGAAATCGCGACGGCGTTGGGGCGGAGCGTGTCTGCCGTGTACCAGCGCATTGTGACCGAGCGTCTGAGTCCGCGCGGCGAATCCTGATCGCGCGCGCGTCAGCGCGACACGCCGATGCGGCGATAAAAGCCGTCAAGCACCCACAGAGGTCCGACCAGTAGGAAGCGCAGGTCGTCGATGAAACTGGGACGGCGCCCTTCGATCTGATGACCGATAAATTGGCCGACCCAAGCGATCGCAAACACGCTCGCCATCACCGGCATGGAGGTCAGTGCGGGGTGCCCCGCGAGAACGCGCTGTATGAACAGGGCGACGATCGCAATCCCCACGGCGTGCCGGAACGACAACAGGGCGTACCAGATGAGCGCGGCGCCCACGACAGCTTCACTCCACGAAAATGTCGGCAGTCCCGGTAGCGGTGGCGCTGCACCGACTAAGTACACGAGCGACAGGGCGATCAGCGGCACGCATACCGTATGCAGTGCCCGATTGACGGGATGGCGATGGCTCTCGCCATAGCGCTCGAACCAGGTGTCGAGCGTCGCCATCGCCGTTCTATCAGGCCATCGCCGCGCGCAGCTTCTTCAGCGCGGCGGTTTCGATCTGCCGAATGCGTTCTGCGGACACGTCGAATTCGGCAGCGAGGTCATGCAGCGTCGCCTTGCCGTCGTCCACGAGCCAACGGCGCTCGACGATCGCGCGACTGCGCGGATCGAGGGTCGCCAGCGCATGGTGCAGACGCGCGCTGGAGTCGTCCTCCCATTCCGCCTGCTCGACTGCGATCGCAGGGTCGGCATCGGGCGCTGGCAGGTAGGTGGCCGGCGAGTAATTGCCGTCCTCGTCATCCTGATCCGGTACCGGATCAAACGACACGTCGCGCGCCGAGAGACGCTGCTCCATCTGCGTGACTTCCGCCGGCGTGACGCCCAAGTCACGCGCCACCGCAGCGGTTTCTTCCGCGGACAGCCACGAGAGATTTTTCTTTGCTTTGCGCAGATTAAAGAACAGCTTGCGCTGCGCTTTCGTGGTGGCCACTTTGACAAGGCGCCAGTTGCGCAGCACGTATTCGTGAATTTCCGCGCGGATCCAGTGAACCGCGAACGACACCAGGCGTACGCCCAGCGTCGGATCGAAGCGCTTCACGGCCTTCATGAGCCCGACGTTGCCTTCTTGGACGAGATCGCCCATGGGCAAGCCGTAGCCGCCGTAACCACGTGCGATGTGCACGACGAAGCGCAAGTGCGATAGGACGAGTTCGCGCGCCGCTTCCAGATCGCCGGTCTCGCGCAGACGCCGCGCTAAGGCGAACTCGTCTTCGCGCGACTGGATCGGAATGCGCGACACCGCGTCGATGTAGGCGTCAAGGCTGCCGACAGGGCCGCGCAGCGCGAGCGCCGTGGCAGACGGAAGGGCAGGAGCAAGAGCCGCAGTCATGGGGACGTACACCTTTCCGGGATCCAACACCCGGTTCAGAACGAGTTTAGCACTCGATTCCTTGGAGTGCTAAGCGTGCCAAGAAGTTCCGAAAAAATTTAGTTATTTGACAATAACTTATCGATTTTCTTCGGGGTGTGGCCCGACGGTGCGGCACTGCCGCGTTGCCGACCCGTACGCGGCGAGCCAACCCAAGCCACCGCCGCCCACGATCAGTAAGGCGAGCAGTGCCCCGGACGGGAGTTGCAGTGGGTAGACCGTTCCATAGGCGGCGGCGACCTCTGCCACAGGTGCGCGCAGGATGAGCACCAAGACAGCCAACACGGCGCTTGCCACGAGGCCCCCCAGCAGCCCGTAGCACGCGCCTTCGTACAGGTAGGGCCTGCGGACATACGCGTCGGTGGCGCCGACCAGTTTGAAAACTTCGATTTGCGCTCGTTCTGCATCCACGTGCAGCCGAACCGTGTTGCCGACGATCAACAGGACCGAACCCATCCACAACAGTCCGAGCACGAGCGCGACCCGAGTCAGCGTCGTGACGAGGGAGGCGTAGCGTCGGATCCAGGCGCTGTTGACCTGTACGTGCGCGACATCGGGCAACGCGCGCAACTCTGTGGCCAGGCGGTCGATGGCCGTGGAGTCCGTCGGACTGGCGCGCGGCCGAACGATAATGGCCCCGGGCAAGGGGTTTCGACCCAAGGCATCGATGGCTGAGCCCAGGCCTGACCATTGGCGGAACTCGCGCATACCCGCTTCCGGTGAGACGTACCGGGCACTCACGACATCGGCGCGGGCGCCGACACGCTCCGTCAAGCGGCGGCCGTCGTCATCGGACAAAGGGATATGCAGGTAGACCGCAATGTCGCGGCCGGCCTCGAGGCTGCGCACGACGGGCCGGGTGTTTTCGACCATCAAGGCGAGCAAGGCCGGCAACACGAGCGCGAGTGCGATGACCACCACCGTCAGCGGGGTTGCCACGTGCGCGGCTGCCAGTCGGCGGATGGCGCGACGCGCGGCTGCGACGTGTTGGTCCCCCAGAGCAAGCACGCGTTGCCCCCAGGGCCGGCGACGGTTCTGCGAGGGGGCCGAACTACCCATGGGTATCACCCGTCACGCGTCCGGACTCCAAGCGAATGTGCCGCAGATCCGAGCGGGTCGACCACTGCGGGTCGTGACTGGCCACGACGACGGTCATGCCCTCCCCAGCGGCCGACGTTAGGCGCTCTACGACTCTCGACGAGGTTGACGCGTCCAGATGGGCCGTCGGCTCATCGGCTAACAGCACGTCCGGGCGTAGGACCAACGCACGGGCGATCGCGATACGCTGTTGCTCACCGAGCGACAGCGAACGGGCAACCCGGCGGGGGTCGGCAAGACCCAACTGCTCGAGCACCGCGTGAACCACCGGACGCCAAGCGATGCGCCGTTCCCCCGCAACAATCAGCGGCAGCGCCACGTTGTCCTCGACGGTTCGATCGAGCAACAGGCGTTGATCCTGAAAGATCATCGTGACGCGCTGCCGAAAGGCCGGAATGCCGCGATGGTCGATGGCGGCGAGGTCGGACCCGCCGATAACGATGCGCCCGCGCGTCGGGCGCATGTACAAGCCCATCAATAGCAGCGCCGTGCTCTTCCCCGCGCCGGTGGGACCGGTGAGGACGGCCAGTTGGCCAACCGGAATGCGCAGACTGAGTCCGGCCAACGCGGTCGCGCCGCCGGAATATTCTTTGACGACGGATTCGAGGCGGATCACGACGACGTTGTGGGTGCTGGGGCAATCAACGTATCGACGAAATCATCGACGTCGAACACGCCGAAATCCTCAATCGATTCGCCGACCCCCACGAATCTCAGCGGGATGCCCAACTCCGTCGCGATTGCAACGACGATACCGCCTTTCGCGGACCCGTCGAGCTTGGTCAGTACAAGACCCGTGACGCCGACGGCTTCGTGGAAGACGCGGGCTTGCGCGAGTGCGTTTTGGCCTTGACTCGCATCCAGCACGAGCAACACTTCGTGAGGCGCGGTTGCATCGTGACGACCGAGCACCCGTTTGACCTTGCGCAACTCGTCCATCAAGTGCGTCTGGTTTTGGAGGCGCCCCGCCGTATCGGCAAGGAGCACATCCGCGCCGCGCGATTTGGCGGAGGCATACGCGTCAAAGATCACCGCTGCGGGGTCGGCACCGGTCGACTGCGCGATGACCGGTACTCCATTGCGCTCGCCCCAGACCTGCAACTGCTCAACCGCCGCGGCGCGGAAAGTATCGCCTGCCGCCAGCACGACGCCATGCCCTTCGCCTTTCAGGCGATGCGCCAGCTTGCCGATGGAGGTGGTTTTGCCCGAGCCGTTGACGCCGACGACCAGCACCACGAACGGGGCCGTGCCCGCCGGGATGACCAAAGGCCGCGCGACCGGTTGTAACAGATCGATGATGTTGCGTCGTAGCGCGGCGATGAGCGCGTCGAGATCGGCCAGCTCCTTGCGCGCGACGCGCTTGCGCAGGTCGTCCAGAATTCTTTCGGTGGCGGGCAAACCGACGTCCGCGGTCAGGAGCCGGAGTTCCAGTTCCTCCAGCAACTCCGCGTCGATCCGGCGACCCGGTAGCCACTCTGCGAGGTCCCGGGCGATGGCCGCCGCACCGCTCGAGAGTTTCGAGCGCAAGCGGCCGAACAACCCGGCGCGTGGCGCCTCCGACGGTGTCGGGGCGGTGGGCGTCGCAGGCGTAGTGGGCGTGGATTTCTTAAAAAAGTCGAACATCGGGACTCTCGCGTGATCGGCTTATTCTACTGCGGACACAGGCCCCGATGGCGCCTTGCGGGCCCCAGAAAAAAGCCCCGCCAGTCGCAGGGACTGGCGGGGCCCGGTTTCGGTTGCGTCCCGTTTACGGGTTTTGAACGTACGTGGCGTCCACGATCTCAAACGCCGTGCCCGAAAGTGAGGCGAAGGCCGCGAACTCCTCCTGCATTTCTGCGGTGACGAACTGGTTCACCGTTTCGTCCAACAGCGAGCCGTGTGCGCCGGCGGTGAAGGTCACGTAGCCGCTGCCTGCGTGGTAGCCCACGGTCGTGAATTTCGTCAGGCCCGATAGGCCGAGCAGACGATCTGTCGCCGAGTTTGGCACGACCTGGTCGTTGACGACCTTGTGGATCAGCAAGGGCTTGTTCTGAGCGGCGATCGCGATGTGGTTGAGCGGGTCGCCGGCATCGACGGCCGCCTGGGCGTCGCCGAACATCCGGTTGAAGAGGAAGGTATTGGCGCCGAGCTGTGCCGCGACTGCGCCGCCGATCGGCGGGCCGAAGGTCGCGGACTGGAGGAGCAGGTCGGTAATGCCACCGCCCGGGACGGACAGGGCAAAAGAGTTGATGTTCGACGGCAAACTCGCCACGGTGGCGCCGACGATGCCCCCGAGCGACTGGCCCGCCAGTTGGATGTGCGCGGGGTCGAAGGCACCGAAGACCGGGCCGGTGTCGGTGACCAGCACCGAGGTCGGCGAGGCCAGCGCGCGCGCCAACGCCAGTTCGTCGATGACGGCCTCGCGCAGGTTGTCACGGCTCGTGATCGGGCTGGTGATTTGAATGAAGTTCGCGCCCGACCCGTCCACGTGACCATCCGGTCCGGGGAGTCCGGTCGTATTGTTCACGTAGTCCATGTCAAACGTCCGCTCCGGGACGCCGGGAATACGCAGCGCGGCGGCCGGATCCGTCGGCGTGATGCCGTGCAGGGGCAGGTCGATGGCGGCTACGGCGTACCCGATTTCTGCGTAAGCCTCGGCCATCGCCAGAGCGTCACTGCGATTGCGAGTGATGCCGTGCACAAAGATCACGACGGGCCAGCCGCTGGACGGCCGGGCGACGTTGTTCGGGACCGAAATCAAGACCGGCACGGGCAGGGTGTGGCGCGCGGCCGGAATGGGGTTGTAACGCGTGACCTGTTTGCTGCCCGCTTGACCCGGGACGAGGGAGAGGGCGGTGCCCGCTTGCCATTGGGCGGTCAGAGGCGGAGCCGGGGACGCAGCGGTCGCATCCGCGGGGGTCGCCTGGTAGTACGGCAGCGTGATGGTGCCTTCATATACCGACGCGACGCCCTTCAGGGCAGGGTTCTGATTGGTCGGATCCAGCACGTCCTTGTCGTTCAAGTCCGCACCCGTGACCGGGTTCGGGATCACCTGAGCGGCGAGGGCGGGAGCGGGCCCGGTGAGAATGGCGTTTGCCATCTGCACCAGAGTGTCCCGGGTCGATTCGGTGGTGAAGCTGAAGCTCAGCGCGATTGAACCGAGCGGAATACCGGCGACTTCCGCGATCGCTAAGGCTGGCGCCGTCAGTTGACAGACACCCGCGAGGGTGGCGTTGCCGACGGAGGCGCAATTTGCGCCCGGGTTCGCGAGGTTCGCGGGGTTGTTAATCGCCTGCAGGATCAGCGCGAAATCATCGTCGGCCCCGGCGACGTCGCCGGCGACGGATTTAACGGCGCTGGTTACCAACACGGTATAGCCGACGCCGGACTGGTCGACGAGCCCGGCCGGAGCGCCGGTCAACACGCCGCCCGTCGACGGGGTCAGCGGCTTGAGAGGCTTAATCGATACGACCGTCCCGTCGGCGTCCGATGCGGTGGACAGGCCGATGGAATAATCGACGCCGGGTACCAGCACGCGGCGCACGCCGACGGGCACACGGGCGATCGACGATGCGCTGGCCACGACCGTGCGTTGGATCGTTTCCAAAATCACGACGGCGCCGGGCAAGGCCAGGGTGGCCGGATCCACTTTCTTCGAGAAGCGGATCGTCATTTCTGTGTTCACGCCGAAGCCATCGAGGGCGTTCAACGACGTGACGTTGGGTGTCACCGCCAGTACCGGCGCTTTGACGGTACCGTCGGTGCTACCGTTTAGGTAGAGGTCACTGGGGTACGGCAGGATGCCCTGCGCGACTTGGAACAGCGGCCGGAACACTGGGCGGCCGATGGGCGTAGGCGCGCCATTGCCGGTTTGAGTGTTCGTGCCACCGAGGCTAGAGGAGCCTGAACCGCACGCACTCACCCAAAGGGCGGTGGCAGCCAGGAGAGCGGCATGGCGGATTTTCATGGTTGTGCGGTCCTCGCAGGTCGGATGTCCGTCAGGGCGTATGATCGCATTTCGATATTTTCTAAGGGTACGCCGTGGGTTGGAAGACTAGCAAGGACAGGGGGTCGAGTGGTGGACTTATGTCACGTTCTCGGGACGTGACGGACGGCCGTGGCGGCCCGCGTTCCCTGCGCATTGTCGCCGGGCAGTGGCGCGGACGGCGTATTCCGTTCGTGGCGGTACCGGGCTTACGGCCGACGCCCGACCGAGTCCGCGAAACGCTGTTCAACTGGTTGCAGCGCGATGTCGTCGGTGCGCGTTGCTTAGACCTGTACGCGGGCACCGGTGCTTTGGGCTTTGAGGCGCTCTCCCGTGGCGCTGCGAGCAGCACCTTCGTGGAACGAGACCCCATCGCCGCACGGACGTTGGGGGACGTGGCTCAATTGCTGCAGACCGCGGCCGCACGTGTGCTGAGGAGCGATGCGCTCGACTATCTGGCGACGCCGGCGGAGCCGTACGACCTGGTGTTTCTCGATCCGCCGTTCGCCCTCGGGGCGCTAAATGAATTGTGTACACTGCTTGAAACGCGCGGGTGGCTAGCGCCAACGGCGTGGATTTATCTCGAACAGTCGGCCAGCGACGCGCTACCCGCGTTGCCGGCGAATTGGCGAATGATCAAGGAAACCCGCGCCGGCGAGGTGAGGGCCTTGCTTGCGCGCCGCGGTGGGGAACGACATGACCAGTAAACGTCGCGCGATGTATCCGGGCACTTTTGACCCGATTACGAACGGCCACAAAGATCTGATTCGGCGTGCCGCCAGCATATTCGACGACGTGCGAGTCTCGATTGCCGCCAACCCGGGCAAAGCACCGATGTTCACCTTGGACGAGCGGGTCGACATGGCTCGCCACGTACTGGCCGACATCCCCAACGTCAGCGTCACCGGGTATACGGGCATCACCATTGAGTACGCCCGGGAACAGGGGCTGCACTGTGTCGTTCGTGGCCTCCGCGCCATCTCGGATTTCGAATTCGAATTTCAGTTGGCCAATATGAACCGCCACTTGGCGCCGGAGATCGAGACTGTATTTCTAACGCCGCAGGAACAATTCACGTTTATCTCGTCCACGTTGATTCGCGAAATCGCAACCTTGAACGGCAATGTCAGCGAATTCGTTGATCCGTACGTGGCCACCCGGCTACGCGAGCGCTCCGCCGAGCGTGCCGGGCGGTCCCGATGATGACGCGTCGTGTTCGCGCCATCGGTGCGGTGCTGCTCTTTGGGTTTGTGGCGCTGGCAAGCGGCGCTCCGGCCTCCGTACCCAAGAATGCCATTGCGAGCGCTCACCCTTTAGCGACCGAAGCCGGTCTCGAGATGCTCCGTGCGGGTGGCAATGCCTTTGACGCGGCCGTCGCCGTCAGCGCGGTGCTGGCCGTGGTCGAGCCGGCGAGTTCCGGCGTCGGTGGCGGCGGTTTTTATCTGCTGCACCAAGCCCGGGAGCGACGCGATGTCATGGTGGATGCGCGCGAAACCGCGCCAGCAGCCGCCCGCCCCGATATGTACGTGGCGCCGGACCGTGCGCCGATCGTCAGTTCGACCGATGGTCCCTTAGCGGCCGGCATTCCCGGCGAACCCGCCGCGTGGGCGCACCTCGCGGCCCGTTACGGTCGTCTGCCCTTGGCGCGCAGTCTTGCGCCCGCGATTCGCATCGCTCGCGAGGGTTTCCCGTTGTACGCGCGCCTGCAAAACGCCATTCGTGTCAAACAGGCGCGATTGGCCGCTTCGCCCGCCACTGCAGAGGTTTTCCTGGAGAAGGGGCAGGTGCCGCCGGTGGGCGCACTCATCCGGCAGCCTGAGCTGGCGGCGACACTAGAGTTGCTCGCACGCGGCGGCGCTGATGCCTTCTACCGGGGCCCGTTTGCACAACGGCTGGTCTCCGGCGTGCGTGAGGCTGGCGGTCTGTGGACCGCCGCGGATCTCGCCAACTATCGAGTGGTCGAGCGACAGCCACTCACGTTGCATTATCGCGATGCGACCATTGTGACCGCAGCGCCGCCGTCTGCCGGTGGTGTCGTCATCGGCGACGTGCTGAATATCCTGTCCGGTTACGACTGGGATCGGTTGGACACCAATACCCGGCGGCATTTGACGATTGAGGCGCTACGTCGAGCGTTCCGGGATCGTGCGGAGTACCTGGGGGATCCGGATTTCGTACGGATGCCGATGGCGCGACTCCTGAGCGCGGATTACGCGGCGGGTCAGGCGACCTCCATACGGCTGGATCGTGCGACACCCTCCGAGCAATTACGTCCGGTCGTGGAAGAGCGGGAAGGTCCGCATACGACGCACTTCTCCGTGCTGGATGCGGCGGGAAATCGCGTCGCTGCGACGATCTCGGTGAACCTGTTCTTTGGCGCCACGTTTGAGGTGCCGGGTACGGGTTTTCTGCTGAACGACACGATGGATGATTTTTCCATCGAGGCTGGGAAGCCCAACGCGTTTCAGTTGGTCGGGGCCGCGGCCAACGCCGTCGGGCCTGGCAAGCGTCCGTTGTCGAGTATGACCCCCACGTTTGTCGAAACGCCCAAGGGTTTGCTCATCATCGGTTCGCCGGGCGGCAGCACGATCATTTCGAACGTTCTATTTGGCATTTTGGGTTGGCTCGACGGGCTCGACGCGGCGCAGATCGTTTCCATGCCTCGGATCCATCATCAGTTTCTTCCCGACGTGGTCACGTTGGAGCCGGGTGCCCTTTCCGCGGCGGAGCGCGCCGATCTTGAGCGTCGCGGACATCACCTGAGTGAAGGACGCAGCCCGTGGGGCAACACGCAAGTCATCACCTGGGATTACGCCAGCGGAAAGATTGACGCGGCATCGGATCCGCGCGGGTTCGGGGCCGGCTTGGTCTATTAACGTCGTCGTTGCGCTTCAGCGCTGACAGGTCGCGCACCAGTACGTGGCGCGTTGGCCGATCACGCGGTGGCTGATCGCGGTCTGGCAACGGCGGCAGGCTTTGCCCTCGCGCTCGTAGACGTACAGTCGTTGGCGGAAATACCCGGGGTTGCCGTCCGGGTCCACGTAATCGCGCAACGTCGTTCCACCGACTTCGATCGCGTCGCTGAGCACGCGCTTGATCTCGCCGGCTAGGCGCTCGCACTCTGCGCGCGTCAATTTGCCGGCCGCCTTCGTCGGGCGGATGCCGGCGTGGAACAGCGATTCGCTGGCGTAAATGTTGCCAACGCCGACCACCTGGGCGGCATTCATGATGAACACCTTGACGGCGACGCTCCGTCCACGGCTGGCTTCATACAAATGGGCGCCGTGAAAGGCATCCGAGAGCGGTTCCGGCCCGAGGTGAACGAGCAGTGGGTGTGCGAGCGGGTCACCGGTCACCCAATGGAAGCTACCGAACCGGCGAGGGTCGTTGAATCGCACCGTGCGATCGTCGTCCAGTACGAGCTCGACGTGATCGTGAAGCCGCCGCGGGCCGTCGCCGGTCACCACGCGTAGGCTGCCGGACATACCCAGATGTACGATCAGGGTGCCCCGGTCGGTACGCACGAGCAGGTACTTCGCCCGTCGCTCCAGTTGCTCGACCCGGGCGTCGGTCAGCGCCTCCTCCAGCCCGGGCTCCACGGGCCAGCGTAAACGCCGATCATGCACCCGGACGGCACGAATGCGGCGATGGGTCATCGCGTCCAGCAGGCCGCGCCGGGTGGTCTCAACTTCGGGTAATTCGGGCACGTTTGCCTCCCCGGATCGCGTGGCGGACTCTAGAGCACAGTGGCGATGCGAGCGCTAGCGATGGTCGCATAAACGCTAAAAGGCGGGCAGGGCTCACGCCCTACCCGCCCACAGATGCGGTCACCAAGCATCGCGTCAGAACGACCGTGTCGCTCTGACAGGGCGATTACTTGATCTTCGCTTCCTTGTACGCCACGTGCTTGCGCACGAACGGATCGAACTTCTGGACTTCCATCTTTTCCGGATGAAGACGCTTGTTCTTCGTCGTCGTATAGAAGTGGCCAGTGCCGGCCGTGGAAACGAGCTTGATCTTGTCACGCATGGCTAGGTTCCTAGTGCGGCGTTAGATGGTTTCGCCGCGAGCGCGCAGCTTGGCAATGACGTGCGTCACGCCGTGCTTTTCGATCGTGCGCAGGCCCTGCGTGGAGACACGCAAGGTGATCCAGCGGCTCTCTTCCTCAATCCAGAAACGCTGCGTGTGCAGGTTTGGGAGGAAGCGGCGACGGTTCCGGTTGTTGGCGTGCGACACAGTGTTGCCAACGGTCGGCTTCTTTCCGGTGATCTGACAGACTCGGGACATGGCAAAAATCCTGATGCGACTAAAAGCAGCCGCAGAGCCGCGTATTTAACCACCGCTTTCGTCCGGTTGCAATCGCTTAGATGAGTCCGCGTTCGGCGAGGCTCACGCAGGACCCGGCGCCGACGATCAAATGATCCACGACGCGGACATCGACCAGCGCCAGCGCCTCGCGCAGCCGGACCGTGATTCGTCGGTCGGCGTCGCTTGGCTCCGCAATCCCGGACGGGTGGTTATGGCAGAGGATCACGGCGGCGGCGTGCACTTCGAGCGCGCGGCGAACCACCTCACGGGGGTGGACTTGGGCGCAATCGATCGTGCCCCGAAACATTTTTTCGAAGCCTTTCACGCGGTAATGGCAGTCTAAGTAGATCAAACAGAACGTCTCATAGCCCAAACCGCCGAGCTCGGCCTGAAGGTAATCGCGGGCCATTTGCGGGTCGGTCAACGCAGGGCCTGCTAAGAGCGCTTCTCGGTGATGGCGGCGGGCCAGTTCCAAAACGATCTGCAATTGCCCGAGCCGGACGGCGCCAAGTCCGGGGTGCTTGGCCAACTGGTCGCGCGGCGCGCTCAATAGGCCGCGCAACGATCCGAAACGGCCCAATAGGCTGTTCGCTAGGGCAACGGCGTGCTGACCGTTCCGTCCGGCGCCTAGCCACACCGCCAGTAGTTCAGCTTCGGAGAGCGCACGTGGACCGGCGGCGGCGAGTCGGGCGCGCGGGTGTTGGTAGGCAGGGGTGTCGTGGATGTGCATGGGGCCATTGTCGGGGAGTAGCGGGGGCGACCGTGAGTCGAGAAATTGCCCTTTTTGTGCAAAAACTCGGAGGTCCCCGCTCTCCATAACTCTTGGTTATAGCTCCTGCTCGGGCGGTCGTTGGCGCGATGCTGCGGCGCGGTTAATAATGGCTAAATGATTACTGATGCTCGCCAGACCTCGCCGCGCCGTATCCTCTTGGGAGTGACGGGGGGCATTGCTGCCTATAAATCGGCCGATTTGGTACGTCGCTTGCGCGACGGTGGCGCCGAGGTTCAGGTGGTCATGACCGAAGGTGCTGCCCGGTTTGTCACGCCCCTCACGTTTCAGGCGCTGTCCGGGCGTCCGGTGCGGGTCGGGCTGTGGGACGAGGCGGCCGAGGCCGCGATGGGCCATATCGAACTGGCGCGATGGGCCGATCTCGTCCTCGTCGCGCCCGCGAGCGCCGATTTCCTCGCGCGCTTGGCGGCCGGATTGGCCGACGACCTGCTGACCACCACGTGCCTGGCGACCACCGCGCCGCTCGCCGTTGCGCCTGCGATGAACCAGCAGATGTGGTCGGCTGCTGCGACGCAATCCAACATCTGCACGCTGCGGGGGCGGGGTGTCCAGATCTGGGGTCCCGGGGTGGGCTCGCAAGCCTGCGGAGAAACCGGTGCCGGGCGGCTGTTGGAGCCCACGGACATCGCGGCCCGAGTCTTTGCGCCTGAGAGCCCTTCGGGCGCTCTGAGCGGTCGGCATGTGGTGATCACGGCCGGTCCGACGCGCGAACCGATTGATCCTGTTCGGTTTTTGTCGAATCGCAGTTCCGGCAAGATGGGGTACGCGGTGGCGGCCGCTGCCCGAGAGGCGGGTGCGCGCGTGACGCTGGTGTCCGGTCCGGTCTCGCTCTGCACGCCGACCGGGGTCGATCGCGTGAACGTCGAAACGGCGGCACAGATGTATCAGGCCGTGCATGCGGTCATCGGCGACTGCGATGTCTATATCGGTGCGGCGGCGGTGGCCGATTACACCCCGTGCATCTGTGCGGACAACAAGATAAAGAAAACGGCCGATACGCTCGACCTCCACTTGGAGAAATCCGCGGACATTCTCGCGTCCGTCGCGGCGCTGCCGCGGCGGCCTTTCGTGGTGGGTTTCGCGGCAGAAACCACGAACGTCGAGGCCCACGCACTCGCCAAACTCGAGCGCAAAAAGCTCGACTTGATCGCTGCGAATGAAGTCGGCGCCGAGCGGGCATTTGATCGCGAAGACAACGCGCTGCTCTTGTTGTGGCCGGGTGGCCGCCACGAATTGAGTTTGAAATCAAAAGCGGATCTCGCGCGCGAGTTCGTGGCCTTTATTGCTGACCGGTTGCGCGCGCGCGCGGTGGAGGATCGTTCGTGACGCAGCGCATTCAGATGCGGATTTTGGATGAGCGCCTAGGCTCGCTGTGGCCCTTGCCGTCCTATGCGACCTCCGGTTCTGCGGGGCTGGATCTGAGGGCCTGCGTGCCGTCGCCATTGGTGCTCGAGCCGGGCCGTGCGGAATTAATACCCACCGGCTTGTCGATCTACATTGGCGATCCTGGACTCGCCGCCGTGCTGTTGCCGCGATCGGGTCTCGGGCACAAGCACGGCGTCGTGTTAGGCAATTTAGTCGGATTGATTGATTCGGATTACCAAGGGCCGTTGATGGTCTCCGCTTGGAACCGAGGCACACAGCCGTTCACCGTCGAGCCTGGCGAGCGCATCGCGCAGATGGTGATCGTACCCATCGTTCAGGTGGCGTTCGACGTGGTCGATGCGTTTGTCGCGACGGAACGCGGCGAAGGCGGTTTTGGAAGTTCCGGTCGCCGCTGACTAGTGCGGTCGGACGGCTGTCCGACCAGCGTCCTTCAGTTCCTGAAACCGATTGATATCGTCGGCAAATTGCGCGCGCGTGCGATCGACTTCCTCGCGTTTGGCGAGTAAAGCCCGCTCCTGCGCTTTGAGATCTCCGACGGTGTGCGCAATTTCTTCCGCGAGGGCCTCCGGCAATGCCGGCGCGCTCGAGGTATCCGCATAGGGGCGGAAACGCTGCATGCGCGCTTCGAGTTGGCTCGCGCGACTCTTTAACTGGTCGACGTACTGCGCAAGCACCCGCGCCTGCCCGTCGAGGATTTCCAGACGGCGATCACGCAGCGTTTCGATTTCATCGGTCGAGAGGTATGTTGCGATCAGGTTCCGGTCGCGCTGCAGGCGTCGTTGCTGTGCATCGCGAACCGCAGCATCTGCGGCCCGCGCCGCCTCGTCCGCCGCGATCTGTGCAGCGCTGTGATGCCCGGGAATGGCGCCCACAGCCACACCCTGTCGATTGAGAATGGTCTGATCTTGATCCGCGAACTGGGGTGGCACTGCGTCGCCGTAATGCACCTCGCCCTTCTCATCGATCCACTTGTAGACCTTTCCGCCTTTCTCCGGCGCGGCGCCTGCGCTGCCGCCGACGAGCAACATCCCCGTCACGAGGATGCTGCTGAGGCGCAGAGCTTGGCGGTGGAGCGAGGCTCGCGCCATCAAGGGTTCGCCACGACCCCGTAACGGGCTCGGTAGGCTTCGAGATCTGCCAGAGCGGCGGCAGGGACGCCGCCGACACCGTCTCGTACGCCGGCGATCAGTGCCGTTAGCGATAAAATAGATACGACGGGCAGACCGTATTCGTCACGGACCTCCTGAACGGCGGAGCGCGCGGATTCGCGTCCTTGCTCTTCGCGATCCAGCGCCAGAAGCACCCCTGCTGGGGTGGCGCCGGCGGCCGTGATGATGTCGATGGACTCGCGGATCGCAGTACCGGCGGTAATCACGTCATCGACGATCAGCACCCGACCGGCGAGCGCGCGACCCACGATACGGCCACCCTCACCGTGATCCTTGGCCTCTTTGCGATTGAAGCAGTACGGCACGTCGCGTCCGTGGTGTTCGGCGAGGGCGGCGGCTGTCGCCGCGACCAAGGGGATGCCCTTGTAGGCCGGCCCGAACAAAATGTCGAACTCAAGCCCAGAGCGCACGAGGGCGGCCGCATAGGCACGTCCCAGGCCGGCGATCGCACTGCCGGTATCGAACAGCCCCGCGTTGAAGAAGTAAGGGCTCTCGCGCCCGGACTTGAGCGTAAAGCGTCCAAAGCGCAATACTCCGAGGCGCAGCGCCAAATCTAAGAATTCACGTTGAAAGGTTTGCATGCCCATAGTTTGGGACAGACAGGCCACTGCCGACAAGCCGACGCTTGCTATGATCCGGTCATGCGTATCGCCACTTTAAATTGCAATGGGATCCGTGCAGCCGCGCGGAAGGGCTTTTACGACTGGTTGCCCAGCCAGGACATTGATGTCCTGTGCCTGCAGGAGACCCGTTGTACGGACGCGGATATCGCGGATCCGCTCTACCATCCTGCGGGATTCCACAGCGACTGGCTCCACGCCGAAAAGAAAGGGTACAGCGGGGTAGCGATCTACGCCCGCAAAGCGCCGGATACGGTCATTCGCGGCTATGGCGATGCGGAATTCGACGCAGAGGGGCGCTATCTCGAATACCGGTTTGGGGCCTTGTCCGTCGTGTCGCTCTACCTGCCGTCCGGCTCGTCGGGGCCCGATCGCCAAGAGGCCAAGTACCGCTGCCTCGCGAGTTTTGAGGCGCATATGACGGGCTTGGTCCAGGAAGGTCGCGAAGTGATTCTCTGCGGTGATTTCAATATTGCTCATAAGCCGATCGACTTGAAGAACTGGAAGGGCAATCTCAAAAATTCAGGCTTCTTGCCTGAAGAGCGCGCTTGGTTGGATAAGGTGTTTGGACCGATGGGATGGCTCGACGCGTTTCGCGCCGTGAATGCCAATCCCGACCAGTACACGTGGTGGTCGAACCGTGGACAAGCATGGGCGAAGAATGTGGGGTGGCGGATTGACTATCAGGTCACCACGCCCGGCATCGGTACGCGTGTCCGTGCGGCGACCATTTGGACAGAGTCTCGTTTCTCAGACCACGCGCCCTTGATACTCGACTATCACCATGAGTTCTGACGCCGCGACTCGAAGCCTGAGCTTGGCCGATGTGCTCGGGAATCGACGGGTTGCGGCAGCCCTGACGCTGGGCTTTGCGTCGGGCCTGCCGTTCGCGCTCTCGCAGGGAACCTTGCAGGGATGGCTGGCGGAGCTCGGACTCAATATAAAAACGATCGGTTGGTTCACGCTCGTAGGCTTGCCGTACAACCTGAAATTCTTGTGGGCGCCACTCCTCGATCGTTACGTGCCGCCCTTTTTAGGGCGACGCCGCGGTTGGATCGTCCTGCTGCAAGCGATGGTGGCCTTGGTGATCGCCATTTTGGGTCTTCAGGCGCCGAGTGATGCGATTTACGTCGTCGCCGCACTGTCGTTGCTGCTGGCGTTTCTATCGGCCTCCCAAGACGTGGTGATCGACGCGTATCGCACCGATTCATTGCGTCCCGAGGAGCGTGGAATCGGCTCAACCGCGGTGCAGATTGGTTGGCGTATTGCGTTTTATATTTCCGGTGCGTTGGCGATGGTTCTTTCCGGGGTCATCGGGTGGCGTGCGACGTATCTTGCAATGGCGGCGATTATGGGGGCGACGACCGTCCTCACCTGGGCGGCGCCAGAGCCGGAGAATCGCGTGACGGCGCCTCGCTCCTTGCAGGAAGCCGTGGTCGAGCCCATTCGCGAATTCTTCGGTCGTCCCGGGGTATACGCGCTGCTGTTGCTGATTATTCTGTACAAACTCGGCGATGCTGCGGCGTTGTCGTTATCGACGGCCTTCTTGATCAAGGGAGTCGGCTTTACGGCCGCACAGGTGGGTGCGGTCGCCAAAACCACCAGTATTACGGCCACGATCATCGGAACTGTCATGGGGGGCTTGGCGTTCGCTAGGCTCGGGCTGTATCGCTCGCTGCTGCTTTTCGGTGTTCTGCAAGCCGCAACGAACTTGTTGTATTCCCTGCTTGCGATCAAAGGTCACGACCTCGCCTATATGGTGCTCGCGGTCGGTGTCGACAATCTTGCCGGCGCAATGGCAGCCACTATTTTCGGTGCGTTCGTCATGGCGCTGTGCGATGCGCGCTTCAGCGCGTTCCAGTTTGCTCTGTTGTCGGCGCTCTCGGCGCTCTCGCGCACGTTCGTCGGGCCTGTATCCGCCGTGCTGGTGGCGCAGGTCGGATGGCCTTGGTTTTTCGTGATTACCTTCCTAACGGGTGGGCCGGGGCTTTTGCTGCTATGGCGGATGCGCCCACGCATTGAAGCGCTGGATCTCGCTCGATAAGTTGCTCTATGCAGATCTGCCGGCTATCTGACCTAGCGGATCCGGATGCGCGCGGCTTCCGCGTGGGCTCGGGTGATTGGCCCTTGCGCGCATTTCTGGTGCGACAAGGATCCGTGCTACGAGCCTACGTCAATCGCTGCCCGCACGCCGGTCACCCGCTGGATTTACGCCCGGACCAGTTCTTGAGTTCGGACGGGAGCGTGATCGTGTGCAGCTCGCACGCCGCTCTATTTCGGCCGGTCGACGGCTTGTGCGTGGCCGGCCCGTGTCCCGGACGCTCGCTACGGCCGATACCCATCGAAGTCCGCGACGGTTGGGTCGTTCTCGCAGCATCCTTCCGTGCTGACGATTACGATCCGTAGATCCTAGCGGCGACGGTAGTGCAGGTCCCGAACCTCGTGACCCAAACGTTCGCCACGGCGCTCGAATTTGGTCACCGGCCGTTCGGCGGGGCGGGGAACATACCCGGCAAGACCGGCCACATTCACGAAATCCGGGTGCGGATCGAGAACGTCGCGCATCCATTCGGCATACGGTACCCAGTCCGTAGCGAGGCGGAGGCTGCCTCCCATCCGCAGCCTGCTGGCGAGAAGCGTGGCAAAAGCGGTCTGTACGATCCGTCGTTTGTGATGACGCTTTTTCGGCCACGGATCCGCGAAATAGATCATCACTTCATCTAAGGAGTCCGGCGGGATGCAGTGCGTGAGCATCTCAACGGCATCGGCGCGCATCACCCGCACGTTGGAAAGGTTCAGTTCGGCAGCCCGAAGGAGGCAGTGCCCCACGCCCGGCGTATGGACTTCGAACCCGAGATAGTCGCGCTCCGGATGTGCGGCAGCGAGCGTCACCAGAAGTTCACCGTCTCCAAAGCCCACTTCGATCGTACGCGGGGCTTGCCGACCGAAAATGGCGTCCAGATCGAGTACGGTGCCAGCGTCTTCGACGCCGTATGTCGGCCAAAGCTCCTCAAGCGCTCGCGACTGTGCGGCGGTCATCCGCCCCGTACGCAGGACGAATGATCGAATCGATGAGGGGTGGTCAGGCGCTACGTCGGTCATCGTGAGGTCGGCAAGAGGGGTGGACGCACAGTGTCGCCTGTCAGCCTCGTGGGTTCCAGACCTTTCGTCGGTCGGCGCCTGAGCGCAGACTCAATCGTGCCTATTAGGAGCGCCGCCATGTCCAAACATCATCACCGCCTCATTAAGCAGTGCCGCGTGGCGCCGGGTAGTCGGGTGCGATTGTCACGCATCGATCCTGTGGGAGCCGACTATGCCCGGTATGTACTACCCGGCGATGCGCCCTTGCGCGCGCGGGCCGAAGCACTGCTGGAGCACAGTCGGATGGAGCTGAGTCTCCAGCAAGAGCGGCTGTGGGCGAGCAACAGTCACTCAGTACTCGTCATCTTGCAGGGCATGGATGCATCCGGGAAGGATGGGACAATCAAACACGTTATGAGCGGCGTCAGCCCGCAAGGTTGCGAGGTGCACAGCTTCGGCGTCCCCTCTGCCGAGGAACTCGCCCATAACTATTTATGGCGGTATTGGACTCGCCTGCCGTCGCGCGGTCGCATCGGTTTGTTCAATCGCTCCTATTATGAGGAAGTGCTCGTGGTGCGCGTGCATCCCGAACTGGTGGCGGCTCGTAAAGTCCCGGTAACGACCCGCCTACCGAGGCTATGGCGCGAGTGTTATGAAGACATCAATGCCTTTGAAAAGCATCTCGTCCGAAACGGTACCGTCGTCCTGAAGTTTTACCTGCACCTGTCGCGCGAGGAGCAAAAGGCTCGCCTGCTGAAGCGCATCGATACGCACGAGAAACAATGGAAATTTTCGGCGTCGGACGTTGAGGAGCGCGCGTACTGGGACAGTTACATGACCGCTTATGAGGGTATGTTGTCGGCGACAAGCACCGCCGATGCGCCGTGGTACGTCATTCCAGCGGACGACAAACACATTGCCCGGGCATCGGTCGCCGCGATTTTGTCGGGTACGATTGCTTCGCTCCCCCTGCATCCGCCGAAGGCGTCCGTGACGGACGCCGCGGGGCTGGCGGCGCTGCGGCGGCGTTTGTTGCGCAGTTAACGGCTAGTCCCGTGCAAAGGGATGCTCCAGTGAGGCACTCTGCGGCGTAAACAACTCCGCGCCGTTGTCGGTGATATGCATGTCGTCCTCGAGCCGTACGCCGAATTCCCCGGCCAGATAAATGCCTGGCTCGTTGCTCGTTGTCATGCCGGCGGCGAGTAACGTCGCATTGCCTCTGACCAAATAGGGCCATTCGTGGCCATCCATGCCCATGCCATGGCCCACCCGGTGGGTGAAGTGGGCGTAATCGGGTCCAAAGCCGGCGTCATCGACGACCTTACGCGCAGCGGCGTCGACGGCACCGCAGGCCACGCCGGGGCGAGCCGTCGCTAATGCGGCAGACTGTGCCGCCTTCACCACGTCGAACACGTGGCGCATACGATCGGTCGGGCGCCCGAGGACGAACGTCCGGCTGATATCCGATTTGTAACCCAAAACGTCGCATCCACCGTCGAACAGAACCAGGGAGTTCTCCTGCAAATAGGTTGCTTGGACTGAGCCGTGTGGAAAAGAAGCGGCTGCGCCGATCAGTACCAAATCTGCTGCGCCCTCAAAGCCCAGTGCACGATGGGCATCGGCGGACAAAGCGGTAATTTGCGAAGGCGTCATTCCAGGCTTCAGCGCGGACCACGTCGCCTCGTAGGCGGCCCACGTGACCTCGGAAGCCAGACGCATGAGGGCAATTTCGTGCGCACTTTTGATCATCCGACAACCGGCGGTCACGGGGGTCGCGCTCACGAGGTGCGCTTGCGGCGCTGCGCGGCCGATCCCGTCGGCGAAAACGAAGCGCACATTTTCTTCAAGACCCAATCGTCCGGTCGCAATGCCCCGATCGTGGAGGCCTTGCGCTAACGTTTCGTAGGGACTTCGGTCTTCCTGCCATACCCGTACATCAAGGGCCGTAGAACCACTCGGCAATCGTATCTGCTCGCGTGCGCGTGCCTCTTCAAAGGCTGGGCAGACGTAGAACGCGTCGCCTCGCGCGGGGATCACGGCGGCGAACAGTCGCTCCGACCCCCACCACTTGGCGCCGGTAAAATAGGTGAGGGATGTCCCCTCGGCGATCACAATGGCGTCTAGGCCTTCTCGGACCATCAGAGAGCGAGCACGATCGTGGCGATCGCGGTATTCCTCCGCCGTGATCGGACTCGCCTCGCCGCGCCGCGATTTGAGATGAGGGAATGGGTGTGCATTGGGCGAATGCCGGGCGGTAGAGGCGCCGGAGACCGTGGCAAAGCCGAGACCGGTGCCGATGACCCCGGCATTGAGAAAGCGGCGACGCGTGAGCATGAAAGGACTCCCGAGGACGATGTCCTACGGTAGCCGCGGTGCGCGAACCGCGCTAGTGATTACGCAAAAATCCTGCGAGTGCAGAAAAGTGTGGTCGTAAGCTAGCCTGGACCGGCTGTGGAACACGAATGTCCGCCATCGCTTGATCCATACAGATCAGCCATTCGTCGAGCATCTGCTGGTCAATTTTGAACCCGGCGTGCGCATGTCCAATGCACGTCGCATCGGGACGTTGCTCGTACAGTGGAGGGCCACCCAGCCAGCCGCTTAACCAATCCCCCAACTTCTCCCGAATCGGGATTAGGTCGTGGCCGTGTAGGGACCGTAAGGTCGCGAACTCGGGCTGCTGATCCATCAGGTCATAAAAGCGCGTCACCAATTGCCTCAGCGTCGGATCCCCGCCCAGCAGTTCGTACAGCGTTATCTTGGGTGCGTCGGAAGTCATCATGCCGGGCTATGAAATCACGCCCGCGCACGACCGTCCGTACGCAATTACCACTCGTCACTGATCGCTCGCGGCCTCCAGGAGCTTGCGATAGGCGCCGTTCTCGAGGATGGGCGTTAAGGCGAGTGTAACGGCATCGCGCCACTCGGCATTCTTGGGCAGCAGCATCGCTTTTTCCGACGGCTCGTAGAGCGCCTCTGTCAGTCGGCAGAGTCGTGGCTCGTGATGCGTGACGCGCGCTATTTCGATGTCGTCGGTGATCATCACGTCGGCGCGCCCAGCGACGAGTTCCTGAAAGACGCCGAGATTGTCGGTATGAACGATCAGCGCAGAGTGTGGGAGATGGCGGCGCGCGAATTGCTCGTTGGTGCCACCCGGATTCTCGATGACTCGGACGTCAGGTCTGTCCATCGCTTCGAGCGTGCTGAGACGCCCTCGGTCTGCGCAGCGACCGATGGCCGCCTTGCCGCCGCTAACCAGTGGTTGCGTGAACAAAGCATTGGCCTGGCGCGACGCCGTGATGGAGATGCCGCCTGCGGCGATATCAAAACGATCGGCTGCGAGATCCGACATAAGGGTAGCCCAGGTGCTTCGAACGTAGACCGGCGTGAGCCCTAATACATGAGCCAGTTGCGCCGTGAGTTCTACATCCGCGCCGGTCAGCAAACCGTCCTGCGTCCAGGCGAAGGGAGCGTAGTCCGCCGGTAATCCAATTCTCAGTACGTGGGAATGCCGTATGCGCTCCGTCGAGAGTGGGCTATCCAGCCGGATCGCGCCCAATGCCGCCTCTAACTCCTGGCGGTCGGCGGTAGACCAGCGGGCGTCCGGTAGGGTTGCCGTCAGCGCAGCGACATTCAGACTCGCAAAATACGGTGCAGCCAGGTAAAGCGCCGTCAAAAGCTCTTGGGATAATGCATCGATCCGGGGGCGCAGTTCGTCCCGCAATGATGGCGCCGAGGTGGGGCCCGAGCCGTCTTGTCCCCACCGATCCATGGCGGCGGTCTGCACGGCGCGGGCTCGCGCAATTTGCCCAGCGATCAAAGTTTGAACGGGGTCGCGCGAAAGACCGAGAGCGACCGCTTGATCCGTCGCTGCTTGAATGACCGCTGCTTCACGGGCGGGATCCCCCACCGGTTGACCGCTAACCCACTTCGCGGCTGCCACATCGGGCATCAACGCGATCCTTGCATCGAGTACCGTGAGCACTCGACGGACCAGCATCGGCCCATCCACTAATGCCCGTTCTTCCGACCGACAGGTAGGTCCAGCTATTAAGAACAGCAGGAACGCGAGACGCAGGTAGCGCGACATGAACACGAACTCCGTTGGGTGCGTTGAGCGTAGCAAGTTTCGGGTCGGGACAGTCACGTGGCGGCGGCGTATGCTTTCACGCTCGTGAAGGGGGGTTACATGGCAACGGGTCAATCCGCGGGAGCGCTGTCTCGCATATTGGGATTTGGGTTCAGCGTGGCGCTCGCATTCGGCAGCACCATTGGCGTCGGCATTCTGCGCCTGCCCGGCGAGGTTGTAGCCGCCCTAGGCGATGCGCACCTCACGATTTTTGCGTGGATACTGGGCGGCGCTTACGCATTGCTGGGTGCGGTATCCGTGGCCGAATTGGCTGCGATGATGCCCACGGCGGGGGGATTTTATGTCTACGCGCGCCGCGCATTTGGACCGGCGGCAGGATTTCTTATCGGCTGGAATGATTGGCTGTTAAATAGCATTACCGTCGCCTACACCGCCTACACCGCCGCCGATTTTTTGGGAAAATTCGAGCCTACTTTTATTGGGCATGAGCAATCAGTGGCGCTCGTCATCGTGCTTGTATTTACGAGCATTCATTGGTTGGGCCTGCGAGTCGGAAGCAGTGTGCAGAACGCGATTAGCGTGCTCGTCGGCCTCATGCTGGTGCTACTCGCTATAGCAGGCTTTATGGCGCACCCGGCGACGATAGCGGCCTCGTCGTCGATACCCGTCCCTACAGTGGCCTTCACGATTGGCGCCGCGGTGGTGGCGCTGCGCAACGTAATCGTGACTTACGACGGATGGTACGCAGCCATTTACATGGCCGAAGAGACCGTGGATGCCGCGCGGAATGTGCCGCGCGCCATGATTACCTGCGCTGCACTAATTACGGTGCTGTATGTGCTCATCAACGCCGGCTTTTTGCACGCTCTGCCAGTATCGGTGTTGGCGAAGTCCACGTTGCCGGCGGCCGATGTCGCGAATCTCATACTCCCGCACGGTGGCGCACAGTTCGTGACGTTTGTGTCGTTGTTGACGGTCTTATCGCTCGTGAACGCCATCTTCCTAGGCACTCCGCGCATCTTGTATGCACTGGGCCGCGATGGATTGGTTCCGCCTCAAGTTACGCGCGTCAGTGAGGGAGGGACCCCGCACGTGGCATTGCTATCGACCGCAGGTGCCGCGACATTGATGATTGTATCGGGTTCATTGCAATTGCTGATTGCGATGGCTGCGGTATTGTTCGTGCTCAATTACGTCTCGGCGTATCTTGCGGTCTTCACGTTGCGCCGACGCGAACCGAATGCCGTTAGACCTTTTCGTGTCGTGGGCTATCCCATCAGCACGGCGCTCGTTTTAGCCGGATCCGCTGCCTTCCTCATAGCGACGGTGGGTGATGACTTGCGTTCCGCGTTGGCATCGTTGGGGTTGATCGTTCTGGCCGTCCCCATTTATCTGTGGTCTCGTCGAAAGGCCGTGCGGTAATTCGTCCCCGAGCGCTGAGTGCTTTCTCAGCGACTTCCGGACGCCCGACGGGCAAACGCGACGAGAACTTGTGTGTCGGCGGCGGCGTTTTGCGGGGGACAGGTGGGGCACAACTCGGCGTTCCGATGGGCTCGCCGAGTTTTATGCGTAAACGCTACGGTGTGGCCAAGAATCGTTTGAACCAGCCTTCCACACGCTCCAGTCGATCTTTGACAAAACTGGGGCGTGTGATGTCGTGGAATTGGTCCGGATACACGACTAATTCGGTTGGAATCCCTAAGGCGTGTAGCGCCTGATGCATCTGCTCCCCACCGGATACCGGTACGTTGAAGTCACGATCTCCGCCCATAAAAAGCGTCGGCGTATGGATGCGATCCGCGTGAAAAAACGGATAGGAAACTTTCATCCACGCTGCGGTGTCGCGCCAAGGTAGCCCGAGTTCGTGCTCGTATTGAAGTACGTATTGGTCAACACCGTACATCAGCAATTGGTTGCCGCTGCCGGCCCCGCTGGCGGCGGCTTTGAAGCGAGTGTCGGTTGCGATGGTGTAATCGGTGAGGATGCCTCCGTAGCTCCATCCGCCAATCACGAGTCGCTGTGGGTCCGCGTAGCCGCGAGCGATGACCGCATCAACGCCGGCTAGCAAGTCCTCTACCTCTTTATGGCCCCAATCGGCATAAATAGCGCGAGCGAATGCGGCGCCTCTGCCGCTACTGCCACGGTAGTTGATACCCACGACAACAAAGCCTGCCGCCGCGAGAAACTGACGATGGAATTGGTAAGACTGAAAGTCCTGTGTATGTTCATCCTCGCCGTTCGGGCCGCCATGGATCCAGAGTGCCGTGGGGTAGCGGCGGCCTTGCTGGTAATCCGGTGGTAGCGTGATGAGCGCATGGACCTCGGTGCCGTCTCGGCTCTTGAAGGACAAATCCTCCACGCGGCCGAGCACGATGCCGCTCATAAACGGCTCGCTTTCGTGAGTTAAACGGCGCAGTCCGGTCGGCTCCAGGGCATAAATCTCATTGGGTGTCCGATCGTTTCCGCCCACCGCCACCGTGCGGCCGCCGCCCTGGGCTATCTCTAAGTAGGTCCCGGCGGCGTGGGTGAGTCGTTCTGCATGGCCATCGTCCAGTCGTACGGAGGTCGGATAGATGCCCCCATCGTCTTCCACGGCGACGACTGCCGTCGCGTTGTCGGGCAACAGCGCCGCACTCATGACCGCGCGGTCAAGGCCCGCCGTCACTGAGCGCGCAGCGCCGCCGTTGAGAGGGACGACGTACAGCTGATCCTGTTGATAGGCATAAAACTTAGGCTCGGCGCCCACCCGGTAGGTCAGGCGGGTGGCATCCGGCGTGAACGCGAGGTGTTGTGCATTGGGCACATAACTGTGGGTGAGTACGTGGGGTGCGCCACCGTCTGCGGGTATTACGACGATATCGTTCGCGCCGTCCCGATCGCCGCCCTTCTCTGCGGCACGGGTGTAGGCAATCCAGCGTCCGTCCGGCGACCAAGTCGGATGATCGTCCTGATAGTGAGGGTCGCGGGTCAGTGGAGTCGTGCTGCCATCCGCCACCTGCACGATGATCAGGTGCCGGTCATGACCGCTCGAAAGATACCCCTCCACATCCTGCTTAAAATGCCAGTCATGCATCACCAAAGGCTTTGGGTGCGCGTGTGCATCATCAGCATCCGTGTCAGCAGCCTCGAACGTAGCGACTAGATGCTTGCCGTCGGGGGACCAGTCGTACTCGCCGATGTCGCCACTGACGTGGGTGAGTGCCTGTGCTTCGCCGCCACGTCGGTCTAATAGGAGAATTTGGTTGTGGTGTTCTCCCGCCGGCGTCGCAATATAGGAGACATAGCGCCCGTCGGGACTGAAACGCGGCGCCCGCAGCGATGCAGACGCGGCGGCAAGTGTGACGACCTCGCCGGTATCCGCGTTAACCATGCGCAATTCTGAGCGTCGCTCGTCGCTGGCGCGGTCATTCAGGGTCACGAGGTAAGCGACCCAGGCACCATCCGGAGATACGGCTGCAGCGTTCACGGCTCGCGTCGCGTAAATGTCATCCGCAATAAGCGGACGTGCTCCGGTTGGCGCGACCGCTAGGGCGGTTTGGCTGAGGCTCAGCGCGACAATGAGCGAAAAGAGGCGATGCATGGGGTGCTCCGGCAAAGGATGGGCCAAAGGGTGAGACTATCGCAGTATCGACGGTGGGCGTTCAAGCATTTCCCGGCAACGGGGTTGCCCGAGGATCAGGCTGAGGCATAGAATCGCAGACCCGCGCGGGCGTAGTTCAATGGTAGAACTGTAGCTTCCCAAGCTACTAACGTGGGTTCGATTCCCATCGCCCGCTCCACTTTCCGACGCGTATGGCTCGGCTTCAAAATATCCCGGCCTCAAGCCCGGCAGCCATGGTCGCGCCGAGCGTTCTGGCTTGCTCGAGCGCAAGGTCGGTCATTGCACCGACGGCAATCAACGGTGGCGCGATGGCCACCCATCCGTAGCCGGTCACGATCCGCTCCACGCTGCGTTGTGCGCCGGTTCCGTCGTTGCCGGCGCTAATAAAGAGTCCGTACGGCCGCCCTTGAGTCTTCCCCTCAGCGGGATAAAACGTGCGGTCGAAGAAATCTTTGAGTGCGCCCGCCATATAACCGAAGTGTTCCGGTGTGCCGAGCAAAATGCCGTCGGCGCGTAACAGGTCGGTTGTATCGCAGGTCAATGCCGGCCGACTGACCAGTTCTATAGCGCTCTGAAACTCTAAGACACCGGCCTCAACGGCTTGACGTAAGTGCTCGGTCCGGCCACCCGGGTGGCCGGCGTAGATCAGAAGCAAGCGGCGGCGAACGGTGGGGTGCTGTTCCATGCGAAGAGCGTAGCGCTCTCCGGTGAGATCGTGGTAGTGAATGTCGTAATAAACCGGAGGGCCGATTTGAAGTTACTGATGCATTTATCCGCGTTGCCGGATGCGCACCATTACCGCGGCTATGCAGATCTGGCATCGGCCCAGCGAGAGGGGGACCACTATAGCGTCACCGTCCGCCAGTGCCCCGGGGCGCGAGCGGCGGTGGTGGCGCCGCACGGTGGGCGCATTGAGGACGGTACCTCAGAGATCGCTCGCGCGATCGCAGCGGATGACCATCATTACTATTTGTTGGAGGGGCGCCGACCGTCGCACAACTACCACACCCTGCATCTGACCAGTCATCGCTTTGATGAACCGCGCTGCCTGGCGCTACTGGCGGACGCCGATCGTGTGGTGGCGGTGCACGGATGCCGGGGCGATCGCCCACAAGTCTTTGTGGGAGGGCGTGATTCGTTGTTAGCCGCTCACGTCACGGAGACGCTGCGCGAACGAGGGATTGATGCCCAAGACACGAACCACCCGTTCCCCGGTTTGCACGCGCACAATATCTGTAACCGTGGCCGTCATCGGCGTGGGCTGCAGCTGGAAATTACTCACCCGCTGCGCCGTTCCTCTCGGGCTGCGGAGGTGGCAGAGGCCGTCCGGGAATCTCTGCGATGGATCTTGGGGGCTTTTCCCCTAGGGGAGCTGGGTGACGCATCCGAGTGTTGAGGAAATGCAGGCGTTCGTTGCGGTTGCCGAGACCGGTGCGGTGTCCGGCGCGGCGCGACGCTTGGGCATTGCGAAGTCGATGGTGAGCAAACGGGTGGCGTCACTCGAGCGTCACCTCGGCGCGACGTTGCTATTACGGATGCCGCGGGCGGTGGCGTTGACCGATCGAGGGCGCGCCTTTTATGACCGGGCGCGGGCGATCTTAGGGTCGTTGGAAGATGCCGCTGCCGAAGTTCGTGATCTACAGAGTTCGCTCCGCGGTCTCTTGCGGATCGCGGCACCGCTGACGTTCGGGACGTTGTATCTCGGCGACCTCCTGTGGCCCTTTCTTCGCGCCCATCCCCAATTGGACGTGGCGTTGGATCTGGACGACCGGATCGTGGACTTATTGGGTAGCGGCTATGATCTGGGCATCCGCATCGGTTCGCTGCCCGATTCCTCGATGGTCGCCCGGGTTCTGGCCGACATGCCCCTCGTTCTCTGTGGGAGCCCGAGTTACCTTGACCGGGCGGGGGTGCCCAAAGCGTTAGAAGACTTGCCGTCGCATGCGTGTATTGGCTACGCCCATCTCGCTGCCGGTCAAGTCTGGCGGTTTCGCGCGGGGCGGGGTTCAGCAGAACGGGCGATTCGGGTGCAAAGCCGGTTTGTCGCGAATAATGCGGAGCTGATGCGGGGCGCTGCTGTTGCGGGACTCGGCCTATTGATGGTTCCGGAATTTGTGGTTGCCGACGATTTGCGTTCGGGCTCGCTGACTCGACTGCTCCCAGAGGTGCCGCCGGTTGGCAAGGTGCTGCATGCGCTCTACCCGCGCGACCGGCAGGGATCGACGAAAGTGCGCGCGCTGGTGGATCACCTCGCCGAGGCGCTTACGCCCGAGCCGCCGTGGACGGTACATTCCGGTTCATCATAGTTTCCAAAATAGAAACTTTAGATTCGCTTTATTGCGACTATCGGGCTCTTTAAGAAACGAGGATGCTTCGGCTCACGGTTCCGCGGGCCGGCGTCACGCTTCCCTCGTTCCCCTCCCTCAGGGGAGCGTGACGTCTCCCGCACCGCCGCTGTCATTCCGTTTTACCCTCTTGGAGATTGCATTCCATGCGCGTTCCCTCACTACTCGGTGCCTTCACCGCTACCGCACTCGGCGCCGCAGCACTCGCAGCATCCGCAATCCCGGTGACCTATACGGTCGATACCGTCCATTCCCGTGTGTCGTTCTACGTGAACCACCTCGGGTTTTCGAATGCCGCTGGCGCCTTCCACGTCGCCGATTCGACCGTCCTGTTCGATGCCGACAACTGGTCTCGCTCCTCCGTCGATGTGCGTATCCCCGTCGACTCGCTCGACTTGGGTGATCTCAAATGGCAGACCCACATACTCAGTGCCGATTTCCTAGACGCGGCGAAGTACCCGGATATCCATTTCCAGAGCACCGCTGTTGAGTTCAGCGCGAACGGTCAGGGTAAACTCCACGGAAATTTGACCATCCATGGCATCACCAAGCCGGTGGTATTGGATCTGCGCCTTAATAAAGCCGGGGAGCATCCGATGCGGAAGACGCCTGCCGTGGGCTTTACGGCAACCACCGTCGTCCACCGCTCGGAGTTCGGGGTGGCAGCCTATGTGCCCGCCGTTGCCGATGATGTTGAAGTCCGAATCGAAATTGAGGCCTACGTTCCGCCCAAGGGGTAAGGTATGTCGCTGCGTTCAACGACCGAAGGCTGGGGCGTGCTCACCCGAGTTTTCCACTGGGGCATGTTCGCGCTTTACGCTGGCTTGATAGGTGTCGGCTACTACATGGTCGACTTGCCCCTCAGCGCCGCTAAGATGAAGATCTATGCGTTGCACAAGTCGGTGGGCGTGGCGATGTTGGTTCTCGTGACCTTGCGCTTGTGTTGGCGTGCGATGGATCGCCGGCCGACATCGGAACCGATGTCGGTCTGGCAGCAGCGTGCCGCGGTCACAGCGGTTTTGTTCCTATACGGACTGATGTTCGCGCTGCCGCTGTCGGGGTGGGTCTACAACTCGGCCGCAGGATTTCCATTGCGCTGGTTCAATCTCATCAACCTGCCTGCGTTAATGGCACCGACCCCAACATGGAAGCTTTGGGCAAAAAGCGCGCACGAAATCGCGTCGATCGTTTTCATGAGTCTGGTCGCAGTGCACGCACTTGCGGCGCTGAAGCATCATTTTTGGGATAAGGATAAGACGCTGTCGCGCATGCTGCCGCGGCGTAAGGGATGGTTCTAATGCGTAGATTCGTCGCGAGTATGCTCGGGTGTGTGGCGGTGACGATGGCCATCGGTGCGCCAATCTATCCGGTGGCGACGGGAAGCACCTTGCAGTTCCAAGGCGCCCAGCAGGGCGAAAAGTTTGTGGGCGCCATTCGCGCGTATGACGCCAAAATCGCGTTTGATCCCGCTGATACGGCCCATTCCCTATTCGACGTGTCGATGCAGTTGAAAAGCATTGATAGCACGAGTCTCGAGAGAGACCAGGCGATGCAGACCGTCGACTGGTTCGATACGGGGCACTATCCGCTTGCGACGTTCCGGACGGTTGCGTTTCGCAGTCTGGGCACGGGTTGGGTCGCCGATGCGGACTTGTCTATCAAAGGACGCACCAAACGTATTGCCTTCCCCTTTCAGTTTCAGAAGTCGGCAACCGGCGCGATACTCGACGCGAAGGTTGCGTTGAATCGACTGGATTTCGGCTTGGGTGCCGGCGAATGGGCGGATGACAGCATGGTCGGGCACAGGGTCGAGGTGTGGGTGCACCTCGTATTGGCGGCGCCCGCGCCGTCGGTAGGCGAAAAATCACCGACCAAAGCCGGGGCCAAGACCGCGCATTGAGACTTCGTTAAACCAAATCCGTTCGGCCGGCATCTAAGCACCATACAAACTAACGCCGTACGCGGCGTGGACGTGGCGGTGAATCCAGGCAATGCGGAGAGCGAAGATGCGCAGCGGCACTGGTTCGACCGGGCACGAACGGGGGATCGTGAGGCCTTCGAGCGCATCTACCGCCATCACATCGACACGGTCTACGGGCTTTGCCTGCGTTTAACGGGCCGACCCGATCGAGCCGAAGATGCGACGCAAGAGACGTTCATCGCGGCGTGGCGTGCTCTGCAACATTTCGATAGCCGTTCCACCGTGGGCACGTGGCTGCACCGAATAGCGGTGAATTCGGTACTGCAGCAGGTGCGCTATCGCGGTCGCCGCCACGAGGTGCGGGAGTCAGCCGTCGATCGTCTGCCGGACATCCCTGCGGAACACGAGCCTCCATTGGATATGGAAATGGCCATCGCGGCATTGCCCGACGGAGCTCGCCACGTGCTCGTATTGGTCGGCCTCTACGGCTACACGCATCGCGAGGCGGCGCAGTGGTTAGGCATAGCGGAGGGCACCAGCAAGGCCCACCTCCATTGGGCGCGCCAGCGCCTGTTGACCTGGCTTGAACAGGAGCCTCCTCGATGACTACCCGTGACGACGAGCGCACGCTGGAGGACGGTCTGGCGGCGTTACCGAGACGGATTACGCCGAAGCGGGATCTATGGCCGAAAATCGCGTCGCATTTGGACGATGGTCCTAGCGTGCGGATCGTACGGCCACGTTGGGCGCTGGGGATGGCGGCCGGCATTCTCTTGGGGGTCCTTGCATTTATGACGATCCCGCGTGGATATGGCCATTTATCCGGATCGATCCCTTCGTCGCGCGACGCATCCCTCGTTCGGGCGCGCGTTGTATTACTAGAGGAATATCGCGAGCGTCTATCGCAGCTGGATGCGCCGACTCGGGCCAGGGTTGAACGGGACTTGGCCATGATCCGCGACGCCGAAAAGGATCTCGCGGATGCGTTACAGAACTCACCCAACAGCGAAGTCCTCTTAAGACTTTATGCCGGCGCGCTGCATCAAGAATTCGATCTCTACGATACCGTTCTAACAACGACCGAAATCAACTCAGTAAGGAATTCGACATGAAACAGTGGCAAGTCGTATTGACGGGGCTCTTGGTGACGGTGAGCTTCACCGCGTCACCGTCGGCAACTGCGGCGTCCGCCGTGGTGAATGAACACCGTGCCGTGGATCCGCATGGCGTGGTCGAAATTGTCGACACAGACGGGAAGCTCTCGGTACAGGGCTGGGATAAAGCGGAAGTGGAAGTCACAGGTTCGCTCGGTAGCGAGGCTGACCGGTTGGATATTACGGAGACCGCAGGACGCGTGACGATTCGGGTTGTCGGGAAAGGTGGGTTCCTGCACTGGGTCACGGGGTCGGCCAAAACTCAACTGTCGATCAAAGTGCCCGCGGGTGCGTCGTTGGTTGGCAAGCTCACCAGTGCGGATCTCGCCGTTGGCGGGGTCGCCGGTAATCAGGAGATCCAGTCGGTCAGCGGGGACCTTTCGCTCGCGGCCGCGAGCGATGTCCGCGTCCGCACCGTCAGCGGTGACGTCCGCGTGACGGCGGCAACGACCTCGCACGTGATTGCGGTGTCGACCGTCAGCGGAGATGCCACGCTGAACGGCGGCTCGGGTGAGCTGACCTTTGAATCGGTCAGCGGCGACGCTCACGTGAAGGCGGGAACGCTCTCTCGAGTGGCACTGAAGTCCGTGTCCGGCGACATGGATGTCTCGATGGGATTGACTGCCGACGGGCACGTCGACGGCGAGAGCGTCAGTGGCAGCATCACACTGCATTTTGTCGGGGCGCTGCCACCGGCAGACTATGAAGCCTCAACGATTTCTGGGGATCTTTCGACGTGCACAGGCCGAAAGGGCGCGCGGGATGACCATAACCCGTCCAGTCGCCTTGCCTTCCGGGAAGGTGCCGCCACGGGCAGGGTCCGACTCACCACAAAGAGCGGTGATATTCGCTTGTGTAATCGCTGAGCGAGGATTCTTCTCGTTGCCTAGAATCCCTACCGCCCGGTCAGCGGTAGGACGATTCTGATGGCACAAAATGCGAAAGTGATCGACACATTTGCGTGGCGCCTGCTCGCTTGGTTCGATGAGCACGGGCGCCACGACCTGCCGTGGCAAGTGGATCGGTCGCCGTACCGCGTCTGGGTGTCGGAGGTGATGCTTCAGCAAACGCAAGTCGCGACGGTTATTCCGTACTTCGAGCGGTTCATGGCGCGATTCCCGACGATCGCCGCGTTGGCGACGGCGCCGCAAGACGACGTTCTGCACCATTGGTCAGGCTTGGGTTATTACGCCCGAGCCCGAAACTTACAGCGAGCAGCGCAGCGGGTTATGTCGGACTTCGGCGGCGACTTGCCGACGGAGCTCCATGCACTGCAATCATTGCCTGGCATTGGCCGCTCGACCGCGGGAGCGATCCTGGCGCAAGCACTCAACCAGCGGCACCCGATTCTGGACGGTAACGTCCGACGGGTGTTGACGAGATGGGCTGGCGTTGACGGATTTCCGGGCGATTCGGCAGTCGCGGCGCGGCTGTGGGAATTGAGCGATACGCTGACGCCGGAAGAGCGCGCCTGCGATTACACACAAGCCATCATGGATTTGGGCGCTACGTGTTGTACGCGCAGCCGTCCAAGCTGCGGTCGCTGCCCGGTAAGTTCGGACTGCGTCGCCAATCGTGAGGGCCGGCAGTCCTTGTTGCCGCAGGCGCGGGCTACCAAGACGCGACCGACGCGCACCGTGCATTGGCTTGTCGTTCAGTCTGATGGCGCCGTTTTGCTCGCCCGTCGGCCGGCGCGCGGAATTTGGGGTGGCTTATACAGTTTTCCGGAAGCGGGCGACGCGCACGCGTTGCGCCAAGTCCTTGATGGACGTGCCGTCCCCGCGAGGCACGACCCTGTGCCTCTGCCGATCATCCGGCACGCCTTTTCCCACTTTGAATTGGTCATTCATCCCTGGCTTTGTGTGACCGAGAGGTTCATGGAGCAACCGGATGAGACGTGGTACAACATGGCGCAACCGGCTGTCTTGGGGCTTGCCGCGCCGGTCACGGCGTTGATCGAACGATTGCGGCACGACGGGGCTGAAGCACGGATCTGAAAGGGGAGTAGACGATGACGCGATTGGTGCAATGCGTGGTGCTGGGCCGGGAAGCAGAAGGCTTGACGTATGCGCCGTACCCAGGTGATTTGGGCGCGCGTATTTATCGGGAGGTCTCCCAAGAAGGATGGCAGCGGTGGGTGAATCATCAAACCATGCTCATCAATGAGTATCGACTGACGCCCATCGATCCAAAGCACCGACAGTTCCTCGTCGCCGAGATGCAGAAATTCTTGTTCGGGGAAGGGGCGTCGCGACCGGAGGGCTTCGTTCCGCCGGCGCCATGACGGTGGCCTAGAAGCGGCTTACGCTGCGATGGGCGTTGCCGCGCCGCCCGCCTATACTCAGGCGATGGCGTGAACTGTAGAAATACCATACTGAAGCAGGGGACTGAATCGTGAGCCAGAAAACCAACCGGATCGCTCCAACGTTGCGGCCACTTTTTGTTGCAACGTCCGCTATTCTTGCCGGGCACGTCGCAGGAGCGCAGCAGGCGCCCGCGGCGCCTAGCGCGGGAACGCTGGACGAAGTGATTGTGACGTCGCAAAAACGCGAGGAAAACATACAGTCTGTCCCTATCAGCATCGAAGCCATTGATTCCAAAAAGCTCGCCGATCTTCAGGTCGCCAGCTTTGACGATTACGCCCGTTATTTGCCGAGTTTGTCCGTGCAGTCGTACGGTCCGGGGCAGGCGCAGTTGTATGTCCGTGGCGTGACCAACGGCGGCGACGGCATTCACGTCGGCTCGCAGCCGTTGGTGGGTGTCTATCTGGACGAAATGCCGGTCACGACGATCGCTAACAATCTCGACGTCCATGTTTACGACATGGCGCGCGTGGAGGAGCTCTCCGGGCCGCAAGGCACCTTATTCGGTGCCAGTTCGATGGCCGGCACGATGCGATTGATCACCAACAAGCCGGATCCGACTCACTTCGAAGCCGGATACGACGTGACCGGCGAAACCTTCACGAAGGGCGGTCAAGGCGGGAAGTTGGAAGGCTTCGCCAATTTCCCTATCAGCGACAAGGCTGCCATCCGTTTGGTGGGCTGGACAGAGCGCGACGGTGGATTTATCAACATCGTCCGCAGTTCGCCGCAGTACTACGTGATGCCGGGCGACGCCTCCAATCCCTCCTACGTAGTCGGATCCAATCCGACGCTTTATAACGGCGGGCCGAATACCCTCGGGATTGGGTATCGGCGCGATAACGCCAATATGGTGCAGAAAAATTCCAACCCGACGAACACGTCGGGTGGCCGTGCCGCCTTGAAATTCGATTTCGCCGACCACTGGACGGCGACGGCGACGGTCATGACGCAGGATCAGACGGCGTACGGTCAGTGGGCCTACACGCCCGAAGCCGTTACGGTGACCCCGACCATCAACGGGGCGCCGGGGCCGTCGATGACGCTCGGCGGTACGGGTGATTTGAATACCGTGCGGTACACCCCGGACATCAATACCGACCGCTGGACCATGGGCACGCTCGTGGTTGAGGGTAAGGTCGCTGATCTGGATCTGACGTATGCGGGCGGGTACATCAAGCGGCACGAGTTCCAACAGAGCGACTACTCGGATTACTCGTTCTTTTACGATGTCGCGTATGCCTATAACCCGGCGTACTACGCCGACAACTTCCATAACAAAGCCGGTTACGACTTGCCCGGGCAGTATTACACTGGCTTTAACGATTTCACGAAGCAATCGCACGAGATTCGCTTGGCCACGCCGACCAGTTGGCGTTTGCATGGCGTAGTCGGCGCGTTCTTCGAACGCCAGACAGACCAGATGCAGTACAACTACATCATTCCGGGGCTGGCGCCCTCCCAGTCGGTGGACGGGCAGGCCAATACGGTTTGGTATGAGCGAGCCATGCGTGTTGACAAGGACTCGGCGCTGTTTGGCGACTTTACCTATGACTTGACGGCGAAGTGGGCGCTCACGGGCGGTATTCGTCTCTATCATTACGATAATACGGTGGACGGCTTTGCCGGTTTTGGCGCGACGTTCCCCTCTGCATCAAGCCAATACACAGGCGAGAACATTTGCTTCACGCCGATCGACCCTACGAATCCGTTGCTGCCTTGCAAAGATTTGTTGAATCGCGCGACGAAGTCCGGTGAGACGCACCGCGTCAATGTGACCTATAAGTTCGATGACGACCGCATGGCGTATGCGACGGTATCGACCGGATTCCGTCCCGGTGGCGTCAATCGGCTATTGTCCGTGCCGCCCTACAATCCCGATTATCTGACCAACTTTGAGCTCGGTACGAAGACCACCTGGTTGGAACACCGGCTGCGCGTCAATGCAGCGCTCTTTCTCGAGCGTTGGAAGGATGCCCAGTTTGCCTATCCTGGCCCGAACGGCGTCAATGTCGTGATCAATGCTGGGCGAGCGCAGATTAAGGGCTTGGAGGGCGAAGTCCACTACAAAGTCAGTCAGGGCCTGACCGTGAGCTCATCGTTCACATTGCTCGACAGTGAGCTCTTAACGAACGTCTGCCATTACCCGAGCCCAAGCTTCACCTGCACTGAGCCGTCATTGACCGGCAAAGACAACTCGGTGTTCGCGCCTGCCGGTTCCCGGCTGCCGGTCTCGTCCAAGTTTAAGGGCAACGCGATCGCGCGTTACGAATGGAGCGGAGGCGAATATCGCTTCCACTCACAGGTTGCCGGTGTCTACCAAACGGACGCACTCTCGTCGCTCAAGACCGCGGATGAGGCGGTTGTCGGGAAGCAGCCTGCCTATGGCACCGTCGATTTTGCCTTAGGTGCAGCAAAGGATAGCTGGTCGACGGAGTTGTTCGTCAGCAACCTGTTTGATTCGCGTGGGCAGGCGCTGCGTTACACCAGTTGCGCGCCGTCGGTCTGCAAGCTCGTCAACGTGATTCCAACGCGGCCTCGGTTGATTGGCTTGAATTTCAGCCAGCGGTTCTGATGCGGATACAGCGCAGAAACGGATTTCTGCGCGCTTTCACCGGGCGTTCATAACCGATACTGACAATGGGAATTGGGCGCTCACCGCGCCCATGATCCATTTAGGGGTCGGTATGAAATCGCTTGCCGCGAGCCGTCGCGTTCGCAGTGCGTTGGTTTGGAGCGTCGCTACCCTGTCCGGTGCGGCCGGCTTGGGCTATGAGATGGTTTGGACTCGCCTGCTCGGTGTCGCGCTCGGTACTGAGATGTTGGCTGTCCTTGGTGCCATTGCGGGGCTCTTTGTCGGCCTCGCCGTAGGTGGGTGGTGGTTGGACGGCGTCGTGCGTAGAGCCGCTCGGCCGGGCCGTTTGTATGCCTTGCTAGAGGCAACCATCGCGATTTGGGGATTGGTGTGTACGTTTCTACTGCCGGCGGTGGCTGATTGGCTGCCACCGCGACTCGGTTCTACGCCCGCGCCCGGTCTCGTTTGGGTCGTCTCTTTTGCGCTGCCGTCTCTTTTGTTACTTCCCGCGACCGTCGCGATGGGGGGCACCCTCGCCGCACTAGACCGTTGGATACGGTGTGTATCCGCCTCCGAGCGGATTGTGGCCGGCGCCTATGCCGCCAATACGTTGGGTGCCGTGGCGGGGACTTTACTTACCGTAACGTGGAGTTTTGGCGCCCTTGGATTGAAAGGCACTCTGGTCGCGCTCGCATTATTGAATGGAATCGCGGCAGTGGCAGCTTGGTGGCTCGATCGCGAGACGGCGCCCGCTGCCGAGGTGGGGCGCGTATCGATGTCGGGAAATGGCCGGCTGTTGACGTCCCTCGGTATCACTGGGGTACTTGGCATCGCCGTTGAAGTGATCGTGGTGCGGATCGCCTCACAATTTTTGTCCGACACGATCTATACCTTCGCGGCGTTACTCGCCGCTTACCTGCTTGGATCCGCTGCCGGTGCGGCAATTCGTCAGCGCTTCACCACCCCGGCTAGCGAGTCGACCCGCACCGTGCTGTTGGTGGCGAATGCGGCCATCGTCCTTGCCACCCTGTGCGCGCTGCCGATGATCGCTCGGTGGGCGCAGACCGAGTCAATCACCGATCGCATCGGTGAACTGATGATCGCCGGCCTCATTTTTCTACCGTCAGCGCTGGCGATGGGTGCGCTGTTTGCCGATCTTTTGGAGGAATACGGGCGAATCAACGGCAGCGTCGGGCGCGCCAGCGCCGTCAATGCGTTAGGGGCCGCGCTTGCGCCTGCGCTTGCGGCTACGGTCTTGATTCCAGGGGTTGGAGCCATGAGTGCGTTAGCGGTCGTGGGGACCGCGTACGTCGCACTGCTGCCCATCCGTCGCCAATCGTTTGCCTGGGCGGCAGGGCCCGTGGTGATGGGGGCCTTTCTGATTTTCAAACCATTGCCGCTGCCTATAGGTCTGCCGACTGGCGCTCGTCAGGTTGCTAGTATCGAGGGTCCGATGGTGGCAGCGTCCGTCGTTGATGATGCCCTGGGCGCGCGCTACCTGGAGGTCAATGGACACTTTCGGATGGGGGGGACGCGTTCGGAGCGATCCGATTTTCGTCAAGCCTGGCTGCCTCTCTTGTTACATCCTCACCCAAAGGACGTGCTCTATATCGGCGTGGGAACCGGTGCCACTCTGTCGGGTGCCCTGCTGTATCCAGACCTCAGGGTGACGGGCGTCGAAATATCCGAAGAGACAATCGCTTTATTGCCGTACTTCGCAGTGCCGGGTCGACCCGACCCCACACCGTCCATCGTCAACGCCGATGGCCGGCGTTACCTTGCGGCGCAGACCAATCGGTACGACGTCGTCGTGGCAGACAATTTTCATCCCGCCCTTGAGGGGAGTGGGTCGCTTTACGCAGTAGAGCACTTTGAATCGGTTCGACGACGCCTTCGAGCCGGCGGCCTCTTTTGCCAATGGCTGCCGCTTTACCAGTTAGACGAGCAATCGCTTAGGGACATTGCCCGAAGTTTTCTGGTTGTATTCCCCGACGCTTCGGTTTGGCTCGCGCACTACAGTGTACGCATGCCTATGTTGGCGTTGTGTGGCACAGAAAAAGGTGCTGGCATTTCCTTGGCGGGCCTAGGGGACCGTTTGGGGGCGCCGTCGCTACGCGAGCGTGTGCAACGCCTCGAGTTCGCGACGCCGATGGCGGTGGCGGGTGCCTATCTGGGAGGACCTGCGACCTTGTCTGCTTATGTGGGCAATGGAGCCGTGAATAGCGATGATCATCCGGTGGTCGCCTTGAATGGTCACCGAAACGTTCGAGCTATGGCGGAGCCGCCGGAGACCTTGCTGCTGTCGGTTCTCCGCCACCTGCGGTCATCACCCGCAGTGCTCAACGTGGATGCCGTCACTCGGCCGCGTCTCGAGGCGTATTGGCGAGCCCGCGACCGGTTTATCACAGCCGGTGCGACGCTAAGCGGCGAGCCACGGGGTCGGGCGCTCATCGATGCGGCGTCGCCCGGCCTGCTGGCCGCGATTCGGGAGAGTGGTGAGTTTGAGCCGGCATACCAACCACTGTTGGCGATGGCGCAGGCTCTACAAAACGACGATCCCGCTGGCGCTCGCAAACTGCTCGAAGCGATCGATCAAGCGGCGCCACAGCGCGACGAGGCTCGACAATTGCTGGCGCGAATGCCCCATTGAACCGCGCGGTTACGGGGAGAATCGAATTCGGTAGCCCCAGCAGTCGAGTTGATGCGGCATTGCATTAAACGCAACTGTCAGGCGCCGTGCGCCTGGATTTACCGGTACCTCGTGGTACAGGTAACTTGGGAACAACACCATGTCGCCTGGATTGGCTTCTGGTAACAGGTATTTGCCTGCGTTGTATGGGCCCATTTGTGCGCTTCGCGTATGGTGACGGAAGCTAAAGTCAAATCCACCCGGCGGGCGTATAAAAACCGTCCGGCATCGGGGGTCGGACGGAGTTAGGTAGACCACGCCAGACGCGAATGAATTCGCGTGAGAATGCATGACTTGGCTGCCGCCAGGTTCCAGCACATTCGTCCACATTTCCTTCACGTTCCAGTCGAGTCGTTCGCCGAAGAGTAGATGGCCGAAATCCACGAGCTTGGGCGTCAGTAGCGTGGTGAGCCGACTGAACAGGCGATCGCCTCGAGGGTCCGCCACGTCGGTGTGAAACAACGCTGCCGACCGTAGGTTCTGCTCCACCGACGCGCCCTCTATCGACGCGCACAGCTCGGCGACGAGATCCGGCGGAACGAGGCCGGGGCTGCGCAGCAAAGGGATCGGGAATAGCGGTTCAACGTGATCCATGACGCGGCCTTCTGACTGAATTCCCGTCAGTGTCACGGTTGCACGTTACAGATCCGTTTAGGAGTGCGGAGGGGTCTCCGCCTCCGCGTCATTCAGCAACGTCAACGCTTGCTCGACGAACTCAAAGCACTCATCGATTTCGCCGCTACCGCCCTCACCACGACCTTGCCGAATAAGGCTTTGCGCGTCCAAACGGCGTTGCTCGCCGGCCGGGCGTCGCGCAGCGACGGCCTCGGCGGCGTCGGCCGCTTGCCAACAGTCGGCGGTGGTGGGCTCCTCAGTCGCTGCTGCGCTCGATACCCAGAGGGCCAAGCCCAACCCTATGACGGACAGTCCACGGGTCATACCTTTCCTCGCCGCAACGAAAAACCCGCCGGTGAGGACTCACCGGCGGGCTGATTTATTACCCTCAAAAGCGGCGGCCGCTAGGACCGCCGCCGCATGGGGTCTCTCGATTAGTCTTCGAGATCGCCGCCGAGCGATGCCGCGAGAGCGGCATTCTTTTCGACGAGCAGCGCCGGCGAGCCGACCGGGCGGACGAAAATCGGGTTCGTGTAGAACCAGAGGTTCGACCAAGACTGGACGTCGTACGTCACGACCTTCTGACCCGAGACCACGCCCAAGTGGGCCGGGCACGCCGCGTCCGTGCAGGCGACATTTGCGTTATTGAGGTCGAGGAGGGGGTTGCCCGCCACGTCCGACACGTTCGGCGTGCCGTTCGGGATGTTGGTGCCGCGCGCACGAACGTACATCGGCTGGGTGCCCATCGTGTACGTGCGGGTGAACGTCACCTGGTACGCGCCGTTCGCCAACGCCTTCTTCGTCATCGACGTCACCGGAACCTGCGTGACCGCCGTGTTCAGGTTATAGACGAGCGCCGCGCCCGCCACGCCGCCGACCGGCACTGTGCCGTTGGCGTCCGTGCCGTAGTGCGGATCCGTCGGAGCGATGACACCCGTGATCGGGCTCGAGATCAGGTCCACGTGGTCCAGATCCGGCGCGTTCAGCGGCTGCGACAGGCCAACCTGCGCGAGCAGCGGGTTCGCGAAGGTGTACGGGCTGTTGTTGTGCTTCGGCACGGTCACCGTCATCTGCACGGTGATCTTCTCACCCGGCTTCGCGACGAGCGTCTCGCCCATGCCGACCCAGTCGGTCGACGCGGTCTTGGCACGGAAGGTCAAGTCGTTGCCGACGAGATCGCCCATCACCGAGTACGAGTGGCCCTTACGCATTTCACGAACGACCGCCTTCGAAGTGAAGCCGACCTTGTTCGTCACGTACAGCTTCGAGTACTCGCCCGGCATGAAGTCCGAGTTCGTCTTCGGGTCGCCGGCGCCGAAGGCGCCGCGGGTGTGCCAGTCGGAGGAGATGAACATGAACGTGTTGCGGCCTTCCGCCAACATGCCGTCCCAGAGGCCGCCGACCTTGGCGTGATAGATGCCGGTCATACCGTAGGTGCCGCCGCCGACCGCGCCCGAGCCGTACGAGCCCGAGCCGCCCGTGACGCCGCCCTGTGCCGCGTGTCCCGGGGACTCGATGCCGAAAGCCACGGTTGGCGCAGTGTTATTGAAGTCACGGAAGTGGTTAATGTTGTAGCCGGAATTGCCGGCGGGGTTGAACGCACCCTGACGCTCAGAGTGCGTCGGAATTGCGTAGGAGTGCGTCGGGTAGTTCGCCTGCAGCCATGCGACCGCAGCCAAGGCCTTCGCGTGGCCGGCAGTGCCCGACGGCGACGCGCCGGTGACCGGATCCTTCTGCGCGCCAGCCCAGATCGACGCGCCGGCCGCATTGACGGGGCCGATCAAGTCGAGGTCCTGACGGTCGAATCGGAATTCGAACTCCGAAATGGCGTTCGCGTTGCCGACCTTCGCCTTGAGCGGCGTCTGACCCTTCACGATCGCGACGTCGGTGTGCTCGTGGCCCGGAACGACCCACTCGAGGCCGTCGATAAGCACTTTTTGATACTTGGCGCTACGATCGACGATCATCGGATACTCGATATCCTGCTGCGCCTGCCAGTGCCACATCGACGCGCCGGTGCCGGTGCCCGACGGGGTGCCCTTCAGCTGCGAGATGACAACGCTGCCCGGGCCGCCGTACACGCCGTCAAAGTTGATCGCCTGACCGAGCGTCTGGCTCCAGTACTGGACGGGCGACGGAACGGCGTTGCTCGCGCCGGCGCCTGGGTTGGTGTCGTCAAAACGGCAGTCACGATTGCCGTTGCCACCGTGGTTGCCGAGCGTGAACCAATCGAGGTTGAAATTCGTCGCGCCGTTCGTGGCGAGGCCCGAACCCACCGCGCGATCGAGCGAGCGTGCGGCCGAGACCGAACCGTCTTGGCAGATGTTGTGGTTATGCATGTCGCCCGCGACATACGGATTGGTCGTCGGAGCGGGCGTCGCGGCAACCGCCGCGCCGGCCGTTAGAGCAGCGCCAAGAATGAGCGCTGTCTTGGTAGTAATCGAGTTCACGTAGAGTCTCCCTGGAGGATCGTGTAAGAAGAATTCGCGTTTCGTAAGAACGCCGTAAGAAAACACAAGCAAAATGTAAGAAACGTAGCAATGACATCAAGCTAGGCCATCCCAGCTGCACCGACCGAACGGCGCCCGATTGCGCAGAAGGATCGCTGTACTCACGTATCGGTATCGCCACTCAGTACACCGACGATCGGTGACACCTCAGTGATGAGTGGGTGAAAGATTTTTTGTTCTTCTGTGACGTAAACGCAGTGACAACGGCAACGCCTGTAATCAATCATTAGATTTCCGACAGAAAATCGTCATCAAGTTTGCCTACATTCCTTGGCTCTATCCCGGCGCCTCGGTAATCCCATGCAAGACCCCACACGGCTTACGCCGCCCAAGCGGAGTGCACTGCTGCATCTCTTGCAAGAGCCCCTTGTGCAATTTGTTCTGATTGGTTCGGTGCTGTTCGCCATTGACGCGTGGCTCCATCCGCCGGCCAAAGAAAGTCGGACGATTGTTGTCACAAAGCAGATGCGCAACTCAATCATCGAGACGTACGACGAAGATCACGCGCGCAAGCCCACGGATGCCGAACTAAAGGCGACCATCGATAACTGGGTAGGCGAAGAGATCCTGTATCGCGAAGGACGATTGCTTGGTCTCGACCAAGGAGACCCGACCATCCGCGATCGCATTGTCTACAAGCTCAAGGTCATGCTCACCGACGAAGCCAAAGCGCGCGAGCCAACCCCAGCCGAAATTCAAGCGTGGTTCGAGACAAACCATGTCCGCTACGATGAGCCGGATCGCGTGACTTTTTTGGCGACCGCGCCGGTGAGTGAAGATGTCGCTCGTCAGGAATTCGCAGCGGTAAAGGCCCAGAAAGAAACGGCGGAATTACAGGAACAAGCGCGATTGTTCTTAGATCGTCCGCGCAGTGCGATTGCGCCAGTATTTGGTGAGGGATTCGCGAAAGCGCTTGAAGAATCCCCTATAGGGCAGTGGAAGCTCATCCAATCAACTGCGGGATGGCACCTGGTTCGAGTCGATGGACGTAAAGCCGGGAAGCTGGCAGCGCTGGACGACGTGCGATCAGATGCGATCAAAACCTGGCAGTCTGAGCAGACACTCAAGTCGACGTTAGATGCGATGAGCCGCCTGAAGTCTCGATATACCGTTCGGTACGAACCGTGATTGTTCGCCGACCGCTCATGCGTTTGGTCACGCTATTGATGGGCGTGTTTCTCGCCATCGCCGCGTCAGCCCACGAAGCCGCGATGGGCGTTATTGAGTTTCGTGAAGTGCGGCCTGGAGCGTATCTCGCCAGTTGGCAAAAAGAGCCGGTGATTGGTGGCGAACGGGTTCGGTTTTTAGTACCCAAGCACTGTATTTTGCGAATGCCGCAGTTGTACTGCGGTGCGCAAGGCCTCGTCGGAACCATCGGTATCGAAAACCTTGGGGTGGATATTTCTGCCGTCTTACTGCGTGTGACGCCTATTCATGGCGAAACCAAAAGCTATACGCTGACGACTGCCACCCCAAGCACGACGATCGTTGCGGCGGGTGCCCCAACGTGGGCGACTTGGATCCAGTTGGCAAAGACCTACGTTAACTACGGCATCGATCACATTCTGCTCGGCGTTGATCACTTGTTATTTGTGCTGGGATTGGTCTGGCTCGTGCGGGGCGGATGGACTCTGGTAAAGACCATTACGGCATTTACCATTGGCCACAGCCTCTCGCTGGCCGCGGCTGCATTCGGTTGGATTGGAATCCCGGAACGTCCACTGAATGCCTGTATCGCTCTTAGTATCGTTTTTGTCGGTGTCGAAATTTTGCGGGAACGGGAGGGGCGTCCGGGTATCGGTGCTCGCTTCCCGTGGGCTGTCGCGGGTGGGTTTGGTCTCGTGCATGGGATCGGGTTTGCGACGGCTTTGGCGGGAATTGGTTTGGAGCGATCGCTACTTCCCGCCGCACTGCTGTTCTTTAACGTTGGCGTCGAGATAGGTCAGTTTGCTTTCGTGATGTTGGTTCTGTCGCTGATGGCCGCGCATCGCGCGCTGGGCGCCACGTTGCCAGGGCGCTGGGGTCAATTGGCGCCGGCATATTTTATCGGAGTCATTTCCTCGGTCTGGTTCGTCGGCCGTGTCGTCAAGATTTTGGTGATGCCATGAAACGTATTGGGAAAGTGGCTCTGTCCCTCTCGGTGTTTTACGCCAGTCTTGCCTCGGCTCACCAGCAGGCGGGGATGGTGGGCGGATTGCTGAGTGGGCTACTACACCCATTGACGGGACTTGATCATTTAGTTGCCATGGTGGCGGTGGGGCTTTGGGGCGCCGAACTCGGCGCGCCCGCGTTGTGGTTGTTGCCAATCGTCTTCCCGTTCGTGATGGCGATGGGCGGTATCTTGGGAATTTCGGGCGTCCCCTTGCCGTTCCCGGAATTATTCGTCGCTGCGTCTGGCTTGGTGCTTGGTCTTGCCATCGCGCTGCGGTGGAACCCCGGTTTGAGGATCGCCTCGGTGATTGTCGCGGTTTTCGCGGTCTTTCATGGTCATGCGCATGGCGTAGAGCTTCCGCGAGCCGCGAACCCGCTGGGTTATGGCATCGGTTTCGTCTCGTCAACCGGTCTGTTGCATTTGTGCGGTATCGGAGTCGGGATGATTGCGGCTCGGCCCGGTCTAGTGACTCTCTATCGAGCCTCGGGCGCCGTCATTGCGTTGATCGGTGCCTACTTTGTTTTGCGATCGTTGGGAGCCCTACCGTGAAGCGCTCAGGAACCTACGGCATTGCTATTGTCGCGTTTCTAGGGTGCTCGTCGTCGGCCAGCGCGCACATTGTCTCGACGCGTCTCGGCGACTTCTTCACCGGAGGGTTGCATCCGCTGACGGATCCGGTTGACTGGGCCGTGTGGGTTGCTGTTGCATCGATGGCCGCATTATCCGGCCGTGATTCGGCTCGATGGTTGGTTCTGACCGCACCGCTGTCTCTGGTGGCAGGATTTGCGCTCTCTTTGTTCATCGGTACACGCGCTGGTCTCACCGTGGATGGGTTTTCGTTGTGCTCGCTCGGTCTGCTGTTGGCAAGCGGGTGGCGATTGGCAACGGGAAGGCTGTTGTTCGCTACGTCGGCGGTCCTGTTGCTGCGGGGCTGTGCCAATGCCGCGGGCTTTGCGGTCGGCGCCGACACTTTCCTCTACGCGAGTGGCTTGGGGCTAGCCGGGTATGCGGCTGTCACGCTCTTGTCGGCGCTCGCATTACGACTTCTGAGTAATGAGTCTGCGTGGCGACGCATCTTGGTGCGCGTCATCGGCAGCTGGATGGCCGCCGTCGGTCTCATGGTTCTCGCGTACGGTCTACGCCACTGAATCAACCCACGCGCTGGGCAAATTCAGCGATTGCGACCGCGCTGAGTGGCGAGTCCAGTAACCGCGGTGCGATGGTCGCTGGGACGGTAACGTCACTCGAATACTCCAGTGCCGCACTAACACCGGCAAGGTCAGCAAGACTGGCTAGCAGTAAGGTGCGGTCGAGGCGACGCGCGATGGACCGGAGTTCGGCAATGCGTCGGCCCCACTCAGCATCCGCCTTTTGATAGCGCCCTAAATAGACGGCAATTCCGTCTGCGCCTGCGTCAAATGCGAGTTGTGCCTGCATTGGGGTATAGACAGCGGTCGCAAGAGTACAAATCCCGAGTGTGCGAATCCCGCGAATCGCCGCCAAGTGCGTCCACTCTGGCAGCAATTTGATCCACAGCCGCCATTGTTTTGCATCGATGTGCTGCTGCCAGATTTGAGCGGCCGTGAGGATGTCATCCGTCAAGCCCACCGCCTGGATCATGACCTCCCTGCGGATACCGTCGACCGGCGCGAGGTCGGGTAAGGCTCGGATAAGGTTAAGCACGCTTTCCTGATACTCGGTCATACTCAGGCGCTGTTGCTGTTGCCCCCGGCTTCGCGTGATCAATGTAGGGTTCGTGGTGAATCCCTGTATGCCGGGAAGGGCGAGGCATTTGGTGAGTGCCGAAATATCAGCAGAGTCGACGAGTATCATGATCGCAGTTTAGCGTTCCGGCGCTCTGCGACGGAACGCGGGATCGCTCCCTCTGTGCAGTCAGCGCTTGACGGGTCCCCCCTCAGGTAGGTCTAATACGCGCCCTGCCCGGTGGATATCCGGGTGGCAACCGATATAAATCAAGCGGTTGCTGTGGCCGGGTAGCTCAGTTGGTAGAGCAGCGGATTGAAAATCCGCGTGTCGGTGGTTCGATTCCACTCCCGGCCACCATTTACACCCCCCCCTCTGGACATCGGATTTGCGCACGTTGGTCGCACCAGCGTCGTCACCCTTGTCCGGTATACGTCCCTGTGCATAATTTGACGATGCATACGGCCAACATCGGCCGAAGGGGTGTCCGTGATTTCTCAACCTTTGTCACGCCGTCACCTGTTGATGGGTCTTACTGCCGCGGGCCTCGGTGCGAGTGGGTCGAGTCGCAGTGCATCGACGATGCCGGCAACGCCGACCTTAACGTTTGTGTACGAGGCCCTCGTGTTGTTGTCCGCCGATGTGCCACACGGCAAGACGCCGCACGGCGACCGGTTTCGCGCGCCCATTATTGGTGGTGAATTTCAAGGTTCTGAGTTCAAAGGGAAAATTGTGCCCGGCGGGGCCGACTGGCAGCTGCTGCGCGCCGACGGTTGGTTTGAGTTGGATGCCGAGTACTTCATGGAAACCGACGACGGCGTCCAGATCCGCGTGCGTAACCGCGGCTTATGGCACAGCCCAACCGGCGATTGGCCGGCCGATTATGCGTACACCACGCCTGAGTTCGAAGCGCCCAACGGCCGGTATGAGTGGCTCAATCGGAGTGTATTTGTCGGTACCGTGGGGCCAGGCCCTGATAGCCGACCGGCCGTCGTGATTCGTGTTTGGCGGGTGGGTTGACGCGTTCGTGATGAGTCGTCGCACGAAGAGCGTTTGGCTTACATCGTTCTGCGCGCTACTTTGGGTTGCGGCGCCCTTGTGGGCCTCGGAAACGGAGAGTTGGCCTGAGACTCGTGCACGCTGGAACCAGCCGGCCCAACCGTTTCGCGTGATCGGTAACGTTTACTATGTCGGCACCCACGAGTTGGCGGTTTGGCTGATTACGACGCGGAGCGGACACGTACTCCTCGACGGCGCGCTGCCAGAATCCGTCCCACAGATTGAAGCGAACATCCGAAGCCTCGGATTTCGACTCGAAGATGTGCATTGGCTGCTGAACAGTCATGCACACTTCGATCATTCCGGCGGTTTGGCGCAGTTGCGGCGTGATACGGGTGCTCGCCTGTACGCGAGCGCTGGCGATCGCGAGTCACTCGAATCCGGCACGTACCTGGGCAGCGAGGCGGATACGACTCTCTCGGCGCCGCCCGTCAGCGTGGATGCCACCGTCGCGGATGGCCAGCGTCTCGACCTGGGCGGTGTCGCGGTGATGGCTCATTTGACGCCGGGACACACGCGTGGCTGTACAACGTGGACACTGTCCGTCGTCGAGAACGGCCAAACGCACACCGTTGTCTTCTATTGCAGCACCTCGGTTGCCGCCAATCGTCTGGCTCCCGTGGAACAGTACCCCGGCATTGTTGATGACTACCGTCAGTCGTTCCAACGACTGCAGGACATCAGGGGAGACGTGTTTCTCGCGAATCACGAGAGCTTCTTTGGTTTGTGGGATAAACGCTCGCGCCAACGCGGCGGCGAGCCGAATCCATTCGTTGATCCGACCGAATTGTCGCGGTTTGTCGCGGCATCGAAGGCGGCGTTCGAGGCCGAACTGACTCAGCAGCGTTCGGCAGCGGGCGCCTTGCGCTGACGCCGTGAAGCTCGTTGCTATCAGAGGTAAGTCCAGCGATCGGCGTGACCGTTTGCGTTACTGCCGACAGGATGGCTCGAGTATCGAGATCGACTTGCCTCGGCAGGGGATCCTTCCGCACGATTTGGTGCATTGCATCGTTGAATCGGGTTTTGGTCTCCACGGTGGTTTCATGGACAGAGTGGCGGATGGCGTGAGCCCTGAATTCCAAAGCTCGAAATCCCTGTTGCGGACGGACGCCTTGGGCGTAGCGGAATCGGTGGTTGAGGCGATGCAGACGCAGCTAGCGGCAGGGCGTCTCGATGTCGAGGCATTCCACTACGGAGTCACGATGGCCTGTCTTGCGCGCGGCATTGTCGACATCCCACCGTTGGACGCGACGATCGCGGCGCGAATATTCGATGCATGCGAAGCCTTAAACGCCCGATGGCGGTCATTGGCGCCTACCCAGTGTCTTGACGTTTTATACCCAACACCTACCGGTTGAGCGGGTGGGAAGAGCCGTGCACGCAACCGACTCTCCCCAGCCAGGGATCGCCCGCCTAGAACCGCTGCATGAACGACAGTCCGATTCCATCGATCGTTAAGCCGTCTTTGTTATAGAACTGGGTGTACTCAAGGCGTGCGCCCAGGTGATGTGCGCTGGCCTCAGGGTTCCACTGGATGCCGGCGCCATAAGCGGTTCCATGGTCGCTGCCGGAGCCGATATCCGAAACCGATACCGTGGCATGCGAGTACCCGACGCGCGCATAAACAGACCAATCCTCGCCGAGTGGCAGGGTGGGTAGCGCCGAAAACAGGTAACCCGACTCAATCTTTACGTCATAGCCCGCGAGATTGGCGGTCGATATCCCCCAAAAGCCCGCGGCTTCAATGCCAAGCCAACGGAGGGGCGTCCAACCGACAGAACCGCCGAGCGCGCTCACATTGAGCGTGGTGCCCGAGTCTTTGATCCCGGCATAGGTGTAGCCCAGGGTGTAATAGCCTTGCGTGGGATCGGCGAGTGCCAGCGGCGTTGCGGAGAGCAATAGAACTGCGAGTGCTAAACGCTTCATGAGGGATCCTCCCAAAAAGCGCTGACGTCTGAAGGCCTAGGGCCGAAAAGCGGCAGCGCGGTCTGGCGCGCAGCGAACAGACCACGCGCCGTCAATCAAGCGGGCTCCTCGTGAGTCCCTCTTGCCGACCGCTTAACCGTACGCCTCGGGACGAAAAAAAATATTTCGCTGTTCGCAATGGATCGCGGTAAACCCTATAGCCGGTACGCGTGCCGTGGGCGCGGCATCCCGGTGTCGGGTCGCTCGCTCATGGCCAACAGCCGGAGAGTCCACGTCCGTTCAGCGCTTTCGCAGATAGATTAGCCAGTAGATGCCACCGACGAGGCCACTGCCGCCGATGAGGTTTCCGACGGTTGAAAGGCCGATATTGCGCGCTACATTTAATACTGTGATCGTGCCAAATGCATCGGGCGATTGTCCGATGGCATTCCAAAATCCTGAATCAGCGCCAGAGCGGATGAACAGCGCGTAAGGGAGGAAAAACGCGTTGGCGATCGAATGTTCGAAGCCCGCAGCGACAAAGGTCATGACTGCGGGCACGATCACCGCAATTTTGTCGACCGTGCTGCGAGCGCTCAGCGACATCCAAACGGCGAGGCAGACCAACACGTTGCACAGTATCGACGCGACGAAAAGCGGTCCGGATCCGAGGGTGGTCTTTGTCGCGGCAATCGTCAGTGCGGTCTTGCCGACAAGGCCGGTATCCAGGGTGTGCTCACCGGCCAGGAAGACGAGGCCTGCGGTGGCCAGTGCCCCGATCATATTGCCGAGGTAGACCCAAAACCATGCTCGGAGTAGCGATTTCAACGTCACCCGACGGCTCGCCCAAGCCACGATCATGAGGCAGTCGCCCGTGAAGAGCTCGGCGCCGCCCACGATGACCAAGATCAGTCCAAGCGAAAAGGCGATACCGCCCAATGCCCGTGCAATGCCCCACGGTAAGGACGATGCGCCCGTCATCACGACGATCATGGCTACGGCCCCGAGCGCGATGAAGGCGCCGGCGAGGAGGCCGAGCAACAACAGGGTGAGGGTATCGCGCTGAGCCTTCACAACACCAGCCTCCTCGCAGGCGCGGGCCATGAGTGGTGGGGTCAGTGCATCAACGGTCAGAGGGGTGGGGATGGCGTCGGGCATAGCATCGTCTCCGCAGATCCGTACGCGGTAGACTATAGGTCGGACAGAGGCGCCGCGAATCCGCAGAACCCACCGCGGCTCGATTCGACCTAGGTCCGTCACGTCCTTATTTGAGCGGTCCCGTCTCGAGGAGCTAGCTATGTGCGATCAGGATTCACTGAATGACATGGTCAATCATTGGTCACGCCGCCGCTTCGGTGCGCTGGCCGTCGGCTTGGGTGCGGCCGCACTGTGTGCGCCATACGCGCAGGCACTGGATCACTCCTTGCAAGAGTCCGAGGTCAATATCCGCACGCCGGATGGCTTGGCAGACGCGTACTTCGTACACCCCCGATCCGGGGTTCACCCCGGGATTCTTTTATGGACCGACTGGCGCGGTCTGCGCCCCGCTTTTCGCGCCATGGCGCAACGCTTAGCGGCCGCGGGTTATGCCGTGCTCGTGCCGAATCCCTTTTACCGAATTCGGCATGCCCCGGTCTTGCCGGACTCCGCATCGGTGGCCGACGAGGAGACGCGCAATACGCTGATGGGCCTCATGCAGTCGCTCACGCCGGCCGTACAGACGGCCGATGCGCGCGCATTCGTGGCTTGGTTGGATCAACAAGGCGCCGTGGATCGCCACCGTCGGATTGGCACCGCCGGCTACTGCATGGGCGGCGCGATTGCGCTGCGGACGGCGGCCGAGTGGCCGACCCGGGTGGGGGCTGCCGCTTCGTTTCACGGCGCGGGACTCGTCACAACGGATGCCTCGAGCCCCCATCTATTGGCGGAGAAAATGCAGGCGGCGGTCTTGATTGCCATTGCGGCCAATGACGATGCGCGCGAGCCGGACGCTAAGCACGTGCTGACGAGCGCATTCGCCGCCGCGCATCGTAAGGCAGAGATCGAGGTGTACAGCGGTAGCCAGCACGGTTGGTGTCCGCCCGACTCACCGGTGTACGACGAAGTGTTGGCGGAAAAGGCTTGGGCGCGCCTACTGGCGCTCTATTCGGCAGCGCTCACCCCGCGATAAGCGTTGAACGGGGCGTGACCACCACATTACCGATGGCTTGGCCACGCTCGACCCGTTCGTGCGCCTCCGCAATGTCATCCAACGCAAAACGCGCGGCGATCGGATGCGCGAGGGTGTTGCGCTCCAACATTCGTTGCAGCGTGGCGGTGGCGCGTTGGCGGTCACCCGCAGTCAGGTGATAGACGATGAAAAACTTTAATTGGAGGTTTTTCGCGATCAGTGGAAAAAACGGTGCCTGAATCGCCCCGGAGCTCCCGTAGGCCACGCATTCCCCGTTCGGCGCGAGCAGTTCCACGTTGTGTGCGCCGTTTGCCGCCATGTCGACCTCGATCACGCGGTCGACGCCGCGCCCGCCGGTCAGTTCTCGCGCGCGATCCACGAGGGATTCATCGCGGTAGAAAATAACGTCGTCCGCGCCGGCCGCCCGAGCGATCGCGGCTTTTTCCGGCGTACTGACGGAGCCAATGACCCGTGCTGCACCCAATTGGCTCGCCATTTGGACGGCGTAATGGCCCACGGCGCCCGCAGCGCCCGCGACGAGTACCGTCTTCCCGGCGACGCCACCGTCCATAAGCACGGCGTGTAAGGCGGTCAGGGCCGGAATGCCCAAGCACGCGCCGGCTTCACTGCTGACGGCGTCTGGGAGGTGGACCGCTTGAGCGGAGGGTAAGCACACGCTTTCACACGCCGTGCCGTGCGCGCGACCCCATGCCGCATTCCAAGTCCATACCCGTTCACCGAGGCGATTAGCCGGCACGCCATCGCCGACGGCGTCGATGACGCCGGCCCCGTCCGAGTGCGGAATGATGCGGGGAAAGGGCATCACGGGGCTGCGTGCGCCCAAGCGAGACTTGACGTCCGAGGGGTTGACCCCCGACCAGTCGATGCGAACGCGGACTTCGCCGGGGCCTGGGGTGGGCGTCGGCAGGTCGCCGACCGTAAGAACTTGGCGCGCTCCGCCGAGGCGATCGTAATAGGCTGCTTTCATAAGGGCAGAGTGTAGACCGCGTTGGCCCGGGCGGCGAGTGACGGTGGTAGCCTTAACGCTTCGTACAGGAGGGCTCTACGTGGCAGGCGGATGGACAGCGGATGGCGCGGTGCAGCAGCAGATTGATGACAGCATCAAGGACGCGGTGGAGCGTGCTCGCGCGCAGATGGCCAAGGGCATGAGTCTGACCCACTGCGAAGACTGTGACGAAGCGATCCCGGAGGCGCGTCGGCAGGCTGTGCCCGGCGTGCGTCTGTGTGTGCCGTGCCAAAGTGCGCGGGATGAGGATCTTCGTGCGTCGAGCCCGTATAACCGTCGTGGTTCCAAAGACAGTCAATTGCGTTGAGCGACAACGCGGAAGCGGTGGGCGCTACGAGTTCGGGTGGCGCAGCTTCCCACCGAGGCGCTCGGCTCGGTCCAGTAGGACGCTCGCAGGGCCTCATACAGCGAGGTCACGTACACCCAAAGCAGTAAGGGAGCCGCGGCACCAATACCGGGGTTGAGCCGAATGGCGGTCAGAAGATCGCCGTGGAGCACGGCAATGAACGCACGGGTCATGCCGCAACCCCAGCAGTGCGCAATGCCGAGGGAATGCCAGAGGCACGGTGGGGACCACGCGAGCACCCGGTCGGGCGCGGCAATCAACGCGATCGCCCCCGCTGTCAGCGCCCATGCGGCGATTCGAGGCTTGAGTCGATCAGCGCACCAGCGCACGGCCATCGGCGTCCCGATAACTGCCGACTAAAATCATCAGAAAATCGACGGCCCACCAGATGCCACAGCCGCCCGCGGTGAGGAGTTGAATAATCCCTATGACCCGATGGCCGGTGTAAAAGCGGTGCACGCCGAATACGCCGAAAAAGAAGCAGAGTAAGACCATCGTGAGCCAGTCCCGCTGTTCCGCTCCGGTGCTGACGAAGGCTGTATTTGCGGCAGCGCCGCAACGCACGCAGACCACAGCTTGAGGCTGTATCGGGTTCCCGCAGTGTGGACAAAACGCCATTTTCACAGCCCTCGCGCGTGTACGTGTTGAACAGCCTAGCAAATACCGGCCGGCCGGTGGGTAGGTACCGTCAGTGACAGTCTGCCCGTATACTTCCCACTGATATTTCTTGCGTAGGGGCATGGTTATGATCGGTCATCGCGTAGGGTGGGCATCGTTGGTGTGTCTGCTGGTCTTATCAGCCTGCTCGCAGCGGCAACCGGTGCATTCGGTCGCTGAGCTGGCGGGGAAGGAAATCGCCGTGCCCACCGGCACCGTGGCGGATCGGCTCGTGCAGGAGAAACTGCCCACGGCGAAGCTCGTCTATTTCAACTCGGCGTTGGATGCGGTCCAGGCCGTGAAGTCGCGTAAAGCCGACGCGGCCGCCTACGATGAGCCCATTCTGAGAAACATCGCTGCCAAGAATCCTGGACTGAAGGTGCTCCCCGAGCCCATCACGATCGACGATTACGGATTTGCGGTGCGTCTGGGTGACACGGAACTCAAGGCGGCGATTGATGCGGTCGTCGCCGAATTGCGAGCCAACGGTGGCTATGACGACATGACAGCCCGTTGGTTACCGAAGTCCGGTGACCCGGCGCCCATGCCGGATATCCCGGTGGGTGAGGGGCCGCCGTTGCGATTTGGAACGTCCGCGGTGACCGAACCGTTCTCGTTCGTCGATGGCTCCCAGAAGATCGTCGGCTTCGATATTGAAATCGCACGTCGCGTGGCGCAACGCTTGGGGCGCAAGATCGAAGTGGTGAATATGGAGTTCGGCTCCATGATTCCGGCGCTGCAAGCGAATAAAGTCGACATGATCGGCGCCTGCATGACGATCACGGCGGAACGCGCGACTCGGGTGCTCTTCTCAGAGCCCTATTATCGCGGCGGCATGTCCGCCATCGTGGCCGAGTAATCAGCGGTTAAGGCGTCGCGTGGCTTCCGGAGTCACGCGACGCATCACGACAACGCCTGACCGCCACATCCACAACGGGTAGGCGTGAGTCGCGGGCGTCACTGCGGCTGCGGCGGGCGCCCGTTCTGCGGCTTTCGTTGCGCGAGCCTGTCGAGCGTCCCACAACCCCCATGGGCGAAAAAAGGCAGTTGTCATCGCGGCTCCTACGCTGGGTGACTACAGACTCCTTATAATTCATTGACTTGCTGCGTCGCAGCAAGCGAATCATTTATGTTGAATGATTCAATACTGTTCATCTATGGGGCGAAGGTTTTCCGATATCCGACGGCCTTTGGCGGCGTCCCATGCCGTCAGCGGAATCGTTCGGGTCTATACGGCGTTAATTGCGGCACGCGGACACCGTCGACGATCTCCGCTGCGACCCAGCGGCCGAGTATCGCTGCCAGCGTCACCCCGCTGTGAGTGACCGCCACATGGACATCCGGTGCGCTTGCGAGTGCGCCCACGATGGGTCGATCATCCGGCGGCATAGGCCGAAATCCAAGCGTTAGGCTTTCCAAGTCCGCCTGCCGTAAGCGTGGACAGAACTGCGACACGTGATCCAGCATCCGGTCTCCGTGCCTGCGTCGCAGTTCATCTGTCGGAAAGTCCGTTGGCGCCGCTCGGATTCCGCTGTGGACCGCCAAATCGGGCGGGTGTGGCGCGTCATAGGCAACGACACGGCCGCTGGGCAATTGTTTGAAGCTCGCTTCGCCCGGCCCCTCGTGGGTCCGGGTGGTGAAAATCTCGATGGCTTTCGTATGCGCCAGAATGCCCGGCGCATGCTGCAGCGTGAGGTTTGTGCCCGCTAGCGCTGCGAGCGCCGGCGTTGCGGTCCCAGCGGCGAGTACGAGCCGGTCGAGCGGGACGCTCCCTGCAGAGGTCACCGCCGCGCGAAGTTTCCCGCGATGAAAGTCGAGAGCGGTCACCGCGCTGGGGCAGCGCCAATCCACCCCTTGGTGCTGCGCGGCGTCCAATAGACGCTCGGTTACCGCTACCGGGTCCAAGTGGCCGTCCGTGGGCGCCCAGAGCGCCGCGGTCACCGGGCCCGGCGTCAAATACGGCGCGAGGGCTAACAGACGATCCCGGTCCAGTGACTGGGCCGGAGCGCTTGACTGGGCGACTTGGGCCGCATTCGCCTCCACGGACACTCGCCCTGCGTCGTCGGAGCCCCAATTTAAGTAACCGCCCCAGACGATGCCCAGGCGGTATCGCGCATCGAGCAGACGCCACCGCGCCAGACTCATCAATCGCACGTCGCGATAGACCGGGTCATCCACAAAGGCATTTAGCCACGCATAGGAGTTGCGAGTGGCGCCCGCGGCCGGCCCGGAGGATTCAAAAAGCGTCACGAGTGCACCGGCCTCAGCGAGGTGCAGCGCGATCGAGGTCCCAAGGATTCCCGCGCCCACGACGCCCACACGGAGCGGTCGCGAACGAGCGTTCGACCGAAGACTGCCCGCGAGTGCGATGGCGCCAAGGCCCGTCAACAGTTGGCGTCTGTCCACGACTACCTCCACGCATAGTTGACCTCAGCATAGCGAAACTTGCAGCAAATGCTTGAACACGGCAACGGCTCGGAGGACGATCGGCCTATCGCCCGCAGGAGGATGACATGACTCGATTTGCCCGTTCCGCATCGGCGCTGCTGTTAGGTCTAACGGTCTGCGCTGCCGTCTGGTCCGCCGCTCCACAAGCAGCGCCATCGCCGGCTGAATCCTTGCATCGTCTGCTGGACACCGAATGGGAGTGGGAACTGAAAGAGTTCCCGGAACATGCGACCTCTCTGGGGGATCATCGCTATGACGATCGTGTGACGGACCGTTCCGCGCAGGCAATCGCTCAACGTCGAGAGCATCATGCAGCCTTGCTGAAGGAGGTCCGATCGATCGATCGCGCTCAGTTGCAAGGCGAAGATCGCATATCGCGCGACATTCTCGAATTCACGGCGGATCTCGCCGTGCAAGGCGACGCGCTTTATCGCGGGGTTGCCCCGAGCCGAGATCTGCCGTTTTCATCGGACGACTCGCCGTTCGCCATGAACCAGATGTCGGGACCCCAGTTGTCGCTGCCGCAGTTAGTGCGCGCGACACGGTTCCAGTCGGAGGCTGACTATCAGCACTATCTCAAGCGACTGGCTGCGCTGCCAACGGTATTGGCGCAGCAGCGCGCGTTGCTGGAAGCGGGGCGTTCGGTCGGCCTGATGCCTCCGAAGGTGGCTATCGAACGAATGCCGTCACAGTTCGGGCCGTTGCTGACCGATGACTTGTCGCATCACCCGCTGTACGCGCCGTTTGTAAATTTTCCGGCGTCGATAGCGCCGGCCGCGCAGGACGCGTTGCGGGCACAGGCCCAATCGGTGCTCAACGACCAGGTCAGGCCGGCGATCGCGTCGCTGAAAGACTATCTTGCGGCGACGTATGTCCCGTCGGCCGCGGAGAAAACGGGGGCGTCGAATCTGCCGAATGGCGAGGCCTATTACGCGTGGAGCCTGCAACGGTACAACACGACGCGCATGACGGCGCGTGAAATACACGAACTCGGTTTGCGTGAAGTCGCCCGTATCGATGCCGCTATGCTGGCCGTGATGAAAGAGGCCGGCTTTGCGGGCACCCTCGCCGAATTTCGCACCCATCTGAGAACGGATAAGTCGTTCCAATACGGATCTGCCGACGAGGAGTTGGCAGCACTGCGCGATATAGCGAAGCGAATTGACCCGCAATTGCCCTCCTTGTTCGTCGAGTTGCCGCGACTGCCCTACGGTGTGCGCTCGATGTCGAAAGAAGAAGGAAACAACGCGCCGCACTATATTTCGGGCGCTATTGACGGCTCACGCGCCGGCTACTTTGAGGCGAATACCAACAACTTGGCGTCGTGGCCGAAGTGGACGATGGACGCTTTGGTTTTGCACGAAGCCGTTCCGGGCCATCACCTTCAAATTGCGCGTGCACAGGAGCTCACCTCACTGCCGAAATGGCGCCGTGCCTACGGCAACTCCGGATTCAGCGAAGGTTGGGGGCTTTACAGTGAGGGCTTGGGCGCACAGTTGGGTCTCTACGCCGATCCGTACACGCGATTCGGTCGTCTCACGATGGAGGCGCATCGGGCTGCACGGTTAGTGGTGGATACGGGCATGCACGCCTTTGGCTGGTCGCGTCAGCAAGCGATTGATTACCTCGTTGACCATGCGCAATTGGAGCGAGGGTTCGCCGAGGCCGAAGTCGATCGCTACCTCGTTTGGCCAGGTCAGGCGACGGCCTACAAAGTCGGCGAACAAAAGATTTTGGCGCTGCGTCATCACGCGGAAACCGAACTCGGCGCGCGCTTTGATATTCGTCGCTTCCACAATGCCGTGATAGACCACGGTGGCTTACCGCTGACCGTGCTCGATCAGGTGATTGAGGACTGGATCCGCGCGGAAGCGACGCGGGCGCCCTGAGGCGATCGATTAGGAAATTGCGGGGGGCGGCGGTAGCCGCCCCAGCGCTTGCTCAATCGCGCACGCGAGGCCGAGTAGGGGCGCGTCGGAGCCGGATGGCCCATCGAACTCCAGTGACATTGGTAACCCTTGGTTGTCGAGTCCCATCGGGAGGACCAACCCCGGTAGTCCGGCCGTGCTGCCAGCGGAAATATTGCTGGCGATTGCATGACCAAAATCGATACGCCGGCCGCCGATATCCACGCTCTCCTCCTCACCAATCCGTGGTGCGGTCACGCGCGTCGTCGGAAAAACCAACGCTTCGGTGCGGGTGGACGCGAAGAAGTCTGCGTAGGCTTGCTGCAGACGGGGTCGGAGCACTCGCGTCATTTCCCGGTACTGATGGTCGTCGGTGAAACCCGCGCCCCCGGGGAGCACGTACTGCTCAAAGACCGCGCGGATGTCGCTGCTGGCCGATTGCAAAACCTCATCGAACGTCGCTGGGGCGTGGTACCGAGCCAGATAGGCTGCAAGCGCGGTACGTACATCATGGTTCTGAATGGGCTCGGCAATGGCGTCGACGAGCGACGTCAATTGCGGAAACTCGGCCTCAACGACGATCGCACCGTGCGCCTGCAACCGCCGTAGCGCTTCCTCGGCAGCGTGACTCACCGACGGATGCAGATCGCTCCAGAGATCGTTGCGGACAACGGCCAATCGAACGCCTTCCAGAGACACGGAGCGAAGGGCGGCCGATGACGGGTGGATGACCCGGTCGAACAACAACAAGTCTTGCGCATGGGATGCGACGGGACCAATTTGATCAAAGAGCGGCGAGATGGGGGCCGCCCCTTCGGTGGAATATCGCCCGGTCGTCGGCCGGAAGCCCGCAAGGCCACACAGCGCCGCTGGTACCCGAATGGAGCCCTCGGTGTCCTCTGCCACGCCCAAGGGCGCCAATCGAGCGGCGACGGCCGCGGCGGTGCCGCCGCTGCTGCCTCCTGGGATGCGAGTGAGGTCGTACGGGTTGCGAACAGCGCCAAAGGCGTGATTGTTGCTCGTCCAACCGTACGACAGTTCGTGCAAATTGGTTTTACCCAAGACCAGCGCGCCCGCCGCGCGCAGCTGGGCCACGACCGGCGCATCTTCCGCCGGCTGAAAGGTGCGTAACGCGAGGGTGCCCGCGGTGGTCCGATAGTCTGCCGTATTGATGCTGTCCTTGACCGGAATGGCTACGCCGTACAGCAATCCGTCGCGTCGCCGTCGGCGCTCCAAACGCCTCGCGTCGGCGAGAAACTGCTCGGCGTCAAACGTGATGAATGCGTTCAGCGACTGATGTTGTTCCACTCGCTCTGCAACCGTGCGGGCGTACTCAAGTACGCCCAAGCGTCGTGACCGCAGGAGCGCCGCCAATTCGCTGGCCGGGAGGCTCGTCGGGTCGGAGCTGTTTGCCGTGCGGCTCCAGGACCACCGTGGAGTCAGGCTAGCAATGAGACCTGAGAGGACCGTACGACGTCGCATTATTCACCCCCGAGAGGCGCTCCCGCACGGACCGCCATGGCCAATCGCGTCCGACCGTCGCCGTAGGAATACTCCAACGATTCGACGAGGCTGCGAATAATCAGCACGCCAAATTCGTCCGGCAAATGATCTCCCTCTAACGGGTGTCGATCAGGGCCCTCTTGCGTACAGATCAATTCCAGCCGGTTTAGGCGTTCCGAATATTCGAGCGTCAAGGTGAGGAGCCCTTCACCGAGTTGCGGGCGATGGACCTGTAGCACCTCTTCGACCAATAACAGCACATTTTGGCGGAGGCGCTTGGCGAGCAAATGCTTTTCGCAGAACGCTTCAATCTGGGCGTTCATTCCATAAAAGTCGAAGTCCCGCGTCTCTATAGGGAAGCTCAAGCTGCGAGTTCGATTGATGAATGCGCGCGTCTTCGCCTTTTGGGGGTTCTGAAAAATTTGCTCGGGCGTGCCGTCTTCGTGAATGCCGCCGGAGTCCATGTAAAAAACCCGAGTCGAAACGTCGCGAGCGAAATCCATCTCGTGGGTGACGATGAGCATCGTCATGCCATCTTTAGCCAACTTGCGGATGACGGAGAGCACCTCGCGCACCATCGTCGGATCCAGTGCGGACGTCGGTTCGTCGAATAAGATGACCTCCGGGTCCATGGCGAGGCATCGTGCGATGGCGATGCGCTGCTTTTGTCCGCCGGACAGCTCGTCGGGGAAGTGCCCGAATTTTTCAGCCAATCCGACGAGCCGCAGTAACTCCATCGCCTTATCTTTGGCCGCAGCCGGATCGGCGCCCTTGAGCTGAATCGGTCCGAGGGTCAGATTTTCAAGAATGCTGAGGTGCGAGAACAGGTTAAAGCTCTGGAACACCATGTTCATCTTCTGGCGTACCGCCGCGATATTCGTTCCAGCGGCCAACATGTCCTCGCCATCAATGAAAACGTGTCCCGAATCGGGGCGCTCAAGCAAGTTTAAGCATCGTAGAAACGTGCTCTTACCGCATCCCGATGGACCGATGATCGAGACTACGTCCCCCTTATGGATCGTAGTGCTCACGTCCTGGAGCACATGCAAACCACCGAATCGCTTGTTCAGACGGTCGATCGTAATCATGACCGTGCCTCCCGTTGACGCCGCCGACGTGGGTCCGTTTTCAGCTCGATCAGCCCGATGAGTTTGATGAATACCCACGAGATCACGAAGTACAGCACGGCAACCATGATCAGCGGAAAGAACGCGTCGAAGGTACGGCTGCGGATGATGTCACTGGCCTTGGTTAAATCTTGCACTGCGATGTATCCGACCACGGAGGTCATTTTGACCAACGAGATGAATTCGCCTTTGTAGACCGGCAGGATCTTCTGAATCATCTGCGGCAGCACAATATGTACGAACGTCTGGACCCGCGTGAAGCCCAACGAAATGCCCGCTTCGACTTGCCCGTTATCCACGCCTTCGATCCCGGATCGGAATATCTCTGCAGAGTACGCCCCAAAGTTGAGTCCGAACGCGATGACGGACACTAATAAGGGACTGATGTCGATGGACGCGAACACGACATAGAAGATGATCATGAGCAGCACGAGGACGGGAGTGCCGCGCAGGATATCGATAAAGACAATGGCAGGCCGACGCAGCCATGCTGATGGCGACATGCGCATAAAGCAGATGCCAGCACCTAATAGCGTGCCGAAAAGAGCCGACATGATTGATATCACGACCGTGGTCTTCAGTCCGCCAATCAGCAACAAATAGCGGTTTTCTTTCAGCAAATTCGATCGGACACTGCTGGCTAATCGTTCGCCCATCGAAGGGCCCTGAGCGTGCGTCGTGCGGTCGGCGCGAACGAGGAGATGCTGGCGCAGTTCGTAGTAGCGTTGCGTGAAATCAATACGCTCTCGCCGTTCAGCGGTTGCGCTCAAGCCCGTAATGATGGCGTCGATCTTCCCGGAGACGAGTGCCGGAATCAGTGCCGGCATGCGCAGGGCATTAAATTCGATGGGACGCCCCAACTTTTGGCCGATTCGCCGAGCCAGTTCTGCATCGTGGCCCGTGACCCGTCCGTGGGGATCGATGAAGCTGATGGGTTCACGCGTGGCAATGATGCCGATCTTCAAGGGGGTCCCGGTGGTCGGTACCGGTATATCGACTTCCTGGTAAGGACCGGGTTCTTCTTTGAACCAACGGCGCTTCATGTCGGCGAGTGTGCCGTCTGCTTTCAATTCGGAGAGGATGTTGTCCAATTGGTCGTGCAACTCGGTGTTGCCTTTGCGCACGCCAATGGAGGTGTCTTCCGTCGAGAGGACGTCGGGCAGATAGGTAAGATCCGTGTTGCGCTGGGTGGTCAGCAACACCGTCGGGTATCCCGTCAATACGGAATCCAATTGGCCGGCTTTTAATGCCGCAATCGCGTCTAGGATGTCGTCAAAGTGCTTGATGTCGGCCTTCGGAAATTGGCGGGCCGCCAGCGCTTCGCCGCTCGTGCCGGTCATGACACCCATCCGCGAATGGGCCGCCTCGTCCAACGTGTGCATGGTGGCGCTGCCGTCGTGGCAGCCGGCCAGGCTAGCCAGGATCGGCAGCAATAAAAACAGCCAAAGATGTCGTGGGGATTTCATGTATCGCTTTATGGGGATGCTAGTCAGGGCCGTCGCTGCAATACGACGGCTACACACGATGAGTCTCTGCGCTGCGCAGGGTAAATGACGGATGCCCCCGGCGCAATTCGCCGATATTTCGAACGATTTCACCATAATGCAGCAGCCACAGATGGTTTCGTGACGTAGGTCTCGAATGCCCTGTGCACCCAGGCCCCCGAGCGTCGTTAACCTGCATTCGCAAATACTGCGAATTCAGGCATTGGGGGGGCTCATCATGTCCACGTCGGTACGTCTTTGTGTACGCCTTGCGGGTCTGTTCGTTGGCGTGGCGGTGACGGGGGCAGTGGCGGCTCAAGTAGCGCCACCCGCTCCCTCAGCCGCGAACGGTACGTTTGCCGATCGAACGGGCGTTTGGGGAAATTTTCCGTCCACGCGGCCGGACACCAGTAACCCCTTTTTTAAACCACTCGGGTCCAATGCGCGCACCTGCGCGACGTGCCACAACCCAAATGACGGCTGGAGTGTGAGCCTCGGCAATTTGTCCAAACGCTTTACCAGTACGGCCGGCCTCGATCCGATCTTCCTATCTCTTGATGGGACGAACTGCCCCTCATTGCCACTGGACACCTTGGCGCACCGACAAATTGCGTCCAGCCTCTTATTGGGGCGCGGGCTAATCCGGGTCGAGCTGGCGGTTCCGGTGAACGCCGACTATACGGTCGCGTCCGTTTCCAATCCCTATGGCTGCTCGTCCACGACGGCGGTGTCGGTCTACCGGCGCATCTTGCCCACCACGAACCTTCCGTTTCTGACCGAGGTCATGTGGGACGGACGTGAGACGCTGGCGTCCGGGGCGCTCACGTCCGCGTTGGTCAACCAAGCGAACGATGCCGTACACGGTCATGCGGCCGGTGTCGTGCCGGCTTCCACGTCGGCGATCGGTTCGGCGGTTGGCCTCGAGTTATTGCAGTACACCGCACAAATTTTCGACAACGCGGCCGGAGCACTGAACGGCTCCGGAGCGTCGGGCGGATTACAGGCATTGGCGGCTACCCACTCCGTGGCTGCGGCGAGCGGCGCGCCGGTCTTTACACTGTTTCAAGCGTGGGAGGCCATTGTCGCGCCGGTGACCCCGAGCGCCGTTGCGCAGGCGTCGATCGGCCGTGGCGAGCGGATCTTCAATACTCGGCCGATCTCAATCGCCGGCGTGGCGGGCTTCAATGACGTGCCGGGCGCTGATGGCAACGTCCATCCGGTCGTCGTCGGGACGTGCGGCACCTGCCATAACACGGTGAATGTGGGTACGCATGCCACGCCGTTCTTGGTGGATGAAGGGCAGGCACATTTAACCGTAAAGAATGTCGACTTGCCGTTGATTACCCTGGTACAGCGGTCGACCGGGACACGGGTACAGGTGACAGACCCGGGCGCCGCGCTCATCTCCGGACGCTTCGCCGATGTCGGCAAGTTCAAGGTTCCTGGCTTACGCGGGTTTGCCGCTCATGCTCCGTATTTTCACAACGGCGCTGCGAAATCGGCGGCAGACGTCGTGACTTTCTATAACACACGATTCAATCTCAATTTATCGACACAGGAAGCCACGGATCTCGCGAACTTCCTGAACGCACTTTAATGTCAACGGGGACGGCTCGGGATCGCCTGCATGAGGTGTCGTAGCGCTTCGTGCAGGTCCTTATCGCCGGGCTCGTTTCCGCGGTAGTGCCCCAAACGCACGACCACCAGATCGTGCGAGGGAATGACGAACGTGTACTGCCCACCCGCGCCGGCCATGAAATAGGCCTCCTTCGGAATCGGCCATTCCTGATTTCCGTTAATCCAGAAGAAGCCGCCGTACACGGGATTTTGATCGGCGACCCATGCCGGGGCCAGCGAACTGACGAAGTCGACATAGCCTTCCGGCAGCAGTCGCTCGCCGTTCCAGACGCCGTCCTGCAGATAGAGATTGCCCAGCCGAGCCCAATCGCGAGCGGGCCCTAGGTCTGCCCCTTGGGTGAGTAAATCGCCGTACGGATCGGTCTCGATCATCATCTGGCGGACGCCGATGCGGTCGAATAAAGCGCGTTGGGGGAAGGAGAGATAGTCGAGCCCCCTACCTTCCACGCCCAATCGAATGAGGTAGTTCACGAGGACCGGGTCGGTGTTGCGGTATCGCCCGACGGTGTTCGGCGGCCATTCGAGAGGTCGGGTGGCCGCGAAATGGAACGAGTTCGTCGTGCCGGTGTAGTAATACCAATGCTCCGGATAAGGGCCATTGGGATCAAAATCAGGATCGTAGGGCGCGCGAATCCGCAGGCCGCTCGACATGCGCAGCAGGTCTGCGATGCGGATCTCGGCACGTGGATCGTTCGGTGTCTGCCATTCGGGAATCGGTGCGCGCTGCCAGAGCGTATACACCCCTTCCTGCATGAGCACCCCCATCAGGCTGGCCGTGATGCTCTTGCCCATAGACCAGCTCTCGAGACGGGTATGGGCATCGATACCCGGCGCGTACCGCTCGGCAATGATCCGGCCGCGCCACGTGACGAGGAACGCAGCCGTCATGCCTTCCGGATGCGCGAACGCCGCATCGACGGCCGCTTGCACCTCGGCCCGGTCCAGTCCGTCGGGCAGCGGGCTCGCCGGTTCGCGGTCGCCCATCGGCCAATCAGTGTCGGCTGCCGAGGGTAGCGAGGACGGAACAGGCTTGGGGGTGAATGCAAGGGTCGTTGCGCCGATCGGTAATGCCACACAGCCTTGGCCGCCCGTGTCCTCGGCAACTCGGGTCGCGCCACCGGGTACGGGCACACTGACGCGGCGATGTTCCGTATCGACGGTCGGCGCCCCGAGGGAACCTCGGATGTCGAGCGGCGCTGTAAAAAAGCCGACGTTCTGCTCGGCAAATGACAAATCGAGCCCCGTAATAAACACAGCGGAGCACAGCACCGTGGCGTAACCCGCGGCATAATGTTCGAGCGGATTTCCGGGTGGCGGGTCCAACAGGGTGGGCAATTCCAGTCCTCGATCGCGCGCCAACGCGGTGTCGTGAGCGGCATTGCCGCCTAACGCTACGGCGGCCAGCAGGCTGCCGAAGACGCTTGCGGCAGATTGTCGGATTGAAATACGCATACACACGGCCCCCCAGTGATTCCGAAAGACTACCGTGGAGCGGTCGGCGTATGCCACACCGTTGGAATCCGGTAAGTTGCTTTGTCCCAACGAAGGAGTCTCTGATGGCGCGGCGCATCGTGGATCTGTCGATCTATCTCGAAAATGATGTGATCTCCGATCCGCCGGGTTACCGGCCTCACATTGAGTACATCAATCACACGACATCCGCCGATCATCTGGTGTCGTTTTTTCCGGGCCTGACACCCGACCAACTGCCCGATGGCGAAGCCTAGGCGATCGAACGGATCGCGCTGAACACGCACAATGGCACGCACCTAGACGCTCCCTATCATTTTGCGAGCACGATGAACCGTGGCGAGCGCGCGATTACGATCGACGAAGTGCCGTTGGATTGGTGTTTTCAGCCCGCCGTGAAATTGGATTTTCGGCATTTTCCGGACGGCTACGTGGTGTCGGCAGCCGATGTTGATGCTGAATTGGCGCGGATCGGTCACGTGCTGCAGCCACTGGAGATCGTCGTCATCAATACCCGGGCGGGCGAGCGCTACGGTCATCCGGATTACGTTTCCTCGGGTTGCGGAATGGGCCGCGAGGCGACGTTGCGGCTGTTGGAGGCCGGCGTGCGCCTCACTGGCACCGACGGTTGGAGTTGGGATGCGCCGTTTGTGCACACCGCGACGCGATATCAGGAGTCCCACGATCCCTCGCTCATTTGGGAGGGGCACAAGGTGGGGCGCGATGTGGGCTACTGTCACTTGGAAAAACTTCACAATCTCGAGTCCTTGCCGTCCACGGGGTTCATGATCGCGTGCTTTCCGTGCAAGATTCGCGGCGCCTCGGCCGGCTGGACGCGTGCGGTCGCCATATTCGACGGGGCCTGACGGCAAGGATCGTCGGTTCGACGCATGCGCGGCTCGGTTCCTCGCGTTAACCACGGATCGAGTCGAGCGGCGGCGTACACTGCGCGTCCTTTGAACTGCGTACCGTCAGGCCACTTACAATCATGATCGCGCGCTCGGGATGGATATGGGTGATGCCGGCGCTGTGCGCCGCCATCCCAGTACTGGCAGATACCCCGCCTGCGCCTGCGCCGGCACCGGTGCCGGTGAACGAAGCGAATCAGGTTGTCGTCACGGCAAATCGACTCGCCGTGCAGAACCTGATTGACCGGAAGGTCTATACGATCGCTGCTGACTTGCAGAGCGTGACGGGCAGTGTTTCCGATGTGCTCGGTGCGATTCCGTCGGTCCAGTTGGATGTCGATGGGAATGTCAGCCTCCGGGGTGACAGCAATGTCTTGATTCTCATCGATGGACGTCCCTCCGCGCAGTTGCAAGGCTCCAGTGTGGGCGACGTTCTGCAGCAGATGTCGGCGAACGAAATTGAACGTATTGAAGTGATCACCAATCCGCCGGCGCAGTTCAAGGCCGAGGGTACGGCGGGTGTGATTAATATCGTGACGCGTCGGTCCCGACCGGACGGCGGATCCGGCTCCGTGCAGGCGAGTGTTGGCAATCACGACCGCGCCTCGACCAGTGCCACGGGCGCCTATAAGAAGGGCCATTTTGCGTGGTTGGGCAGCGTGGGTCTGCGCTTGGACGATCGCATTCGCACGCTCCGAGACCACCGGGTCGTCACCGATCCGGTGACGGGCATTCAGACGACGACGGATCAAGCGCAAGCCGAAGAAATCAAACG
>DAINQU010000001.1:248540-257447 GCA_036742455.1 Steroidobacteraceae bacterium
TTTGCCCGGCGACGGTTACGGCTTTGCCAATGATTTCCGCAAGCGCCTCGCGAACCTGGACTACGCGCGACCGCTCGCCGGGCAGCAGTCACTGAAAGTGGGCTACGCCTATGAGGCCAGTGCCAACGGCTATGACACCAGTGGAGAGCTACAGTCCGCGACCGGGGATTGGGCGAGCAATCCCAATCTGACGAATCATTTCGAGTACCACCAGCGGTTGCAGGCGGTCTATGGCAGTTATCAGCGGGAGCAGGCGGGATGGACCGCGTTGGCAGGCCTACGCGCTGAACAAGCGCGCGTCGATATCGCGCCCTACGGTGGACAAGCGCCCGCCCCGACGAGCGACACGAAATTATTTCCGAGCCTGCACTTGGAGCACGCGGCGGGAGAGAGCGGGACTGTATCCATCAATGCGGGGCGCCGAATCTCGCGCCCAGATCCGGGCTCGCTGGATCCTACGGTGGATCGCGAAGACATCCATAACTGGCGCGCCGGAAATCCGTTGTTGCGCCCGCAGACGACAAACGCCTATGAGGTGGGGTATTCGTATGAGGGGGCTGCGCACAGCGTGGCCGTCAACACGTATTGGCGCGACATTCACGATGCGTACACCGACATCGTGCAAGTGGTGGACGCCAGCACCGTCCTGTCGACGCGCTCGAACGTGGATCATGCGCACTCGGGTGGTGTGGAGCTGACGGCCAACGGCCGGTTGCTACCGCGCGTCTCGTATAACCTGAGCGCCAATCTCAACGACTACTCGATTGCGTTTCCCGGCATGCCGATGCGAGAGGCGACGTCGCTGTCGACCAAGGCCAGTGTCGACTACAAGGTTTCCGTGGCCGATACGTTGCAAGTGGCCTATGCCAAGTACGGTAAGCGCATTACGCCTCAAGGCTCGTTTGAACCTACCGGTGCGGTAAACCTTGGGTTCCGCCATACCGTGAGCACCCAGTTGTCTGCGGTGCTGACCGTGACCGATGTGTTCAACACCCAAGCCTGGCGCCGATATACCAACACGACCACGCTGGCCGAGACCTACGAGCGCCGACCGCTCGGCCGACTGTTCTTCGTCGGCTTTGTGTACCAGGTGGGCCAAGGCAACAAGAAGCCTAAGCGCGACGGCGGCTTCGAGTACGACAACGGCGGCGGATCGTAGTTATCGGCGCATCAACGTGCTCTTGCCAAAGAGCGACGCCACCAGATCCACGGCGACCTGCGCCGTGCGATTGCGGATATCGAGCGCCGGATTGAGTTCCACGATATCCAGCGAGGCCAGTCGACCGGTGTCGGCGATCATCTCCATGCACAGTTGCGCCTCGCGGTACGAAGGGCCGCCGGGCACGGTCGTGCCCACCCCGGGCGCGATCTCCGGATCCAAAAAGTCCACATCGAAGCTCACGTGCAAGTGCGCGTCGGCGGGCAAATCCGCCAACGCATCTGCAAGCGTCTGGCGCATGCCAGTCTCGTCGATGTAGCGCATGTCGTAGACCTCAAGACCGACTTCGTGGACGAAGCGCTTTTCGCCTTGGTCCACGCTACGAATGCCGATTTGGCGGACCATTGACGCGTCCAGTGCGGGCGCGGTGCCCGATAAATGCGTCAAGGATTCCGGTCCGTGCCCGCACAAACACGCGACCGGCATGCCGTGCACGTTGCCCGTCGGTGTCAGGGCGCTCGTATTGAAATCGGCGTGCGCATCGAGCCATAGCACCCGCAGGGGGCGACCGTTCTCCCGGCAGTGGCGCGCGACGGCGCTGATCGAACCGATCGCAAGGCTGTGATCGCCGCCCAGCAAGATCGGCAGTTCGCCGGCGCGCAGTGCAGCGCTGACCCCGTCATGGATGCTTTGGCACCACGCGGTCACCTCGGGTAAGTGCCGATAGCCGTCGACCGCCGCGTCACCGGGATTTGCGGGCCCGGTCAGATTGCCCGCGTCGTGTACGGTCACGCCTTGGGCGGCCAGCGCGCGGTCTAACCCGGCCACCCGCAGTGCCTCGGGCCCCATTGAGGCGCCGCGATCGCTGGCGCCGATGTCGGTCGGTGCTCCAATCAAACGTACTGTGGTCATGGCTCAACTCACGCGGCGTAGGCGAGCGCGCCCACGGCCTAGGGTGCCACCAAACAGATCTTTGGGATCGTCCAAGGTGGGCACGAGGTCGATGGTTTTGCGGTCCTTGGCATCCGTCTGCGACAGTTGGTAGAGGAGGCGCAAGGCCGAAAAGTCTTCCAGCGCGAAGCCAACCGAGTCAAACAGCGTGATGCTGTTGGGGTCACGACGACCCGGCCGGATGTCGCGAACGACGTCAGCGAATTCCGTGACCGGGTAATCGGAGGGCATCTGTTGGATCTCGCCTTCGATCCGCGATTGCGGCGCGAATTCGACGAAGGTTTGCAGGGCAGGCATTCGCAGCACGTCGGCATGCAGTTCGGTTTTACCGGGGCAGTCGCCCCCCACCGCATTCAGATGCATGCCGGCTCGAACCATCGGCGGCGTCAAAATGACGGCATTTTTCTTGTCTGCGGTGACGGTGGTGACGATGTCGGCGCCGAGACATGCCTCGGCCGCGGACTCGCAACGCACGATGGTCAGGTCGTTCAGTTCCGGCATGGCGCGCAAATTACGCTCCAGTTTGGCTGTTGCCGTCGGGTCGACGTCGAACAAACGCAACGACCGGATACCCACGAGCCGGTGAAACGCGACCGATTGAAATTCGCTCTGCGCGCCGTTGCCGATTAACGCCATCGTGCGGCTGTCGGGCCGAGCCAGCCATCGGGCGGCGAGCGCTGACATAGCAGCGGTGCGCAGCGCCGTCGTGATCGTCAGTTCGGACAGCAGTAACGGATACCCGGTTTCCACGTCGGCCAGCACGCCGAAGGCGGTGACGGTGAGCAGACCGCGCGCCGTGTTTTTGGGGTGTCCATTGACGTATTTAAAGCCGTACCGCTCGCCGTCGCTGGCGGGCATTAATTCGATGACGCCAACGTCGGAGTGGCTCGCCACACGCGCGCTTTTCTCGAAAACGTCCCAGCGACGGTAATCGGCCTCGATTTCCAGCGCCAACCGCTCCAGGAATTCACCGAGTCCCAGCTGTCCGATCAGACGTATGACGTCACTGACCCCAATGTAATCGACCATGAGCGGCTCCTGCCGTTGCGTGTTGCTCATTGTCCGATACGGAAGAGCCTAACAGGAAGGCAGCAAACTGCCATTAAGTATATAAATAATGACACTTTGATTCGTTAATCCGTCAAAATGTTCACTATGGACTCTCTAGATCGTCAACTCCTCGGCTTATTGCGGGATAACGCGCGGACCACGGTGCTGGATTTGGCGTCCACACTCGGCGTTTCGCGGGCGACCGTTCAGAACCGAATGCGTCGCCTAGAGCGCGACGGCGTGATTCTCGGCTACACGGTTCGATTACAGGCGCCGGATGACGCCATGCGCATCCGGGCCTTGATGCTGATTTTGGTCGAGGGTGATGGGGATGCCTTGATCCCGCAGATTCAGGCGGAACCCGCCGTGCGTTTGCTGCACACGACCAACGGGCGATGGGATCTGATCGCGGAAATCGAGACCGATACGCTGGCTGAATTTGATCGGGTGCTGCGTCGAATACGGACGATTCCGGGAGTCGCCAACAGCGAAACGAGTTTGTTGCTCTCGACGCGGGCGTGACCGACCTCGCCGTTGCGATCAGCCGGTGTTTACGAGTTCCATCCGCTCCGGGGCCGGTACACAGTAGATGCGCACCGGCGCCGCTCGGCCGCGCAAACTGAAATTGGGCAACGCAATCATGTCGCCTCGTTCCGCTTCGCCGAGGTCGGACGCCACGTCGGCCGAAAACAGGACTTCGCCGGCGCGGGCGCGATGGCAGAGGCGCGCCGCCACATTGACGGTGTCACCGACCAAGGTCGCGCGACGCAGAGTTTTGGGGCCTAACAGAGATTCGGCCACGTCACCCACGTGTATACCCACGCCGATGCCCGTCGCCACTCGGTGAGCGCGCTCCCAGCGCGTGCCCACGGGATGGAATGCATCGATCATGCGCCGGCCACTCTCGACGGCGGCACGGCCGTCACCGCCGGGCGTGCAGGACTCCAGACCGAACACCGCCATCACGGAATCGCCAGCCAAATTATGGACTTGACCGAGGTTCGCGCCCACGGCGCTGCCGACGATGCCGTAGAACTCGTCCAGCAATTCGGCAACCGCGCTCGGCGACAGGTCTTCGCACAGGGTGGTGTAGCCGCGCAGGTCTACGAAGAGCACAGCGCAGCGTCGCAAGCGGGTCGGGTTTCGAACCGGATCCATCGGGTTCCCAGTTTCCCATCGATTTCAGCGCGAAGGGTACCAAAACCCGGCTGGACTGAAACCACTATCATGCGAACTTCCCTCCGATATCCGGTCCCGCATGTCCTGTACGCCCGATTTATTTGCGGATGATCCGCGCGAACTGCCGGAGGGCTTGGTGCTTTTGCGCCAGCGCACGTCGCTGAAACGGGAGCTTCCCGCGATCCAGGCGCTGGCCGAGATTTCGCCGTTTCGTCGCTTGCAGGTGCCGGGCGGCGGCTACATGTCGGTCGAAACGACCAATGCGGGTGCCGTCGGATGGTGTGCCGATCGTGCGGGGTACCGCTATCTTCCGTGGGATCCGTTGACCGCACGACCGTGGCCCTCCTGCCCGCCCGCGTGGCTTGAGTGTGCTGCGCGCTGGGCGGCCGATGCCGGCTTTGCCGGGTTTGAGCCCGACTGTTGCTTAATTAACCGCTATGACCCGGGCGCCCGTATGGGCGCCCATCGGGATCACGACGAACGCGATTTCAGTCAACCGATCGTGTCGGTCTCCCTGGGACTGCCCGCGACGTTCGTTTGGTACGGGCCTGCGCGAACGGGCCGAGGGCTCCCCATTCCGCTCAGCGACGGTGACGTGCTGGTGTTCGGCGGCCCCGCGCGCCTCGGCTATCACGCGGTGAGGCCGGTGCGTGCCGTGGATGCGCAGTTTGCGAATCGCATCAATCTGACGTTCCGACGCGCGCGATGAGCCCGGTGCCGAAACCGTTTAGGATCGCGCCATGACGCCTCCGACATTGCAGTTGTTACCGGTGCATCCGGGCCGAACCTCGATGACAGCGATCGCATCCGTCTGGGCCGGCATTCGGGTGACGGAACGGTTGGTCGATTTGCAGTACGTTCTGGTGGACGCACGGGATCGGCTGCGATTGCCGGCAGAGGCTTCCGCACGTCGTTGCGACGGTTTGTGGCAGCACACCTGCGTCGAAGCGTTCTTGGGGGTTCCCGGCGGTGAGGCCTATCTGGAGCTCAACCTCGCGCCGAGTGGCGATTGGGCGCTGTACGCCTTTGCGCGCTACCGCGAACGCGGGCCATCACCCGAGACGGACGCCCCCAAGATCCGGACGACGTGGCGCGAGCGCGACCTTGTCATTGACGCCCGTATCGCGCGGGACCGCTGGCCCGTCGCCTTTCGGTCCGGATCTCTGCGTGTCGGGCTCTCGGTCGTGACCGAGGGTCTTACAGGTGCGCTCGACTACTACGCACTTGCGCATCCGCGCGAGGTGCCGGATTTTCACGATGCTCGCGCGCACTTTGCGGAGTGGGGCATCCTCTCGAACGGAACATCGCCATGATTCAATTCGGTATTGATCGGCTGGCCCACGATCCCACGTGGGCGGACCGCCTCGCTGGCCGCCGCGTGGCTTTATTGGGGCACCCGGCGTCCGTGGACCGGAACCTGACGCATTCGCTCGACCTACTGAGTCAGATGCCTTCCGTGCGGCTGACCGCTGCCTTCGGTCCCCAGCACGGTCTCAAGGGTGATCAGCAAGACAATATGAAGGAGACGCCGGACGAGCGCGATCCGTCGCGTGGTATTCCCGTGTTCAGCCTGTACGGGACGGTGCGTCGGCCGACGCTCGAGATGCTCGACACGTTTGATGTTCTGTTGGTCGATTTGCAGGATTTGGGCTGTCGCATTTACACCTTCCTCACGACCCTTCGATACGTCATGGAGGCTGCCGCGCACACCGGCAAAACTGTCTGGGTGCTCGATCGTCCGAATCCGGCGGGTCGGCCCGTCGAAGGATTTGCGTTGCGCGCCGGCTGGGAAAGTTTCGTCGGCGCGGGTCGCTTCCCGATGCGCCATGGGCTGACCCTCGGTGAGGCGGGCGATTGGTTCCGCCGTGAGTTCGCCCTCGACGTGGATTACGACGTCGTGCCCATGACGGGCTGGGCGCCCCATTCGCGACCGGGATTTGGTTGGCCATTGGAGGAGCGCAGCTGGGTGAATCCGAGTCCCAATGCAGCGAGTCTCTCGATGGCGAGGGCATACGCGGGGACTGTCATGCTGGAAGGCACAACGCTTTCGGAAGGTCGGGGCACCACCCGCCCGCTCGAAGTGCTGGGCGCGCCTGATCTCGACGGGACGACTCTGTTAGCCGAGATGGCGCGCATTGCGCCGCACTGGCTCTCCGGCTGTCGGCTGCGTCCTTGCTGGTTTGAACCGACGTTCCACAAGCACGTGGGGCGGTTGTGCGGCGGCTTCCAGATACACGTCGACGATCCCGCCTACGATCATTCCGCGTTCCGTCCGTGGCGCCTGATCGCCGCCGCGTTCAAGGCCATCCGTCGCTTGCAGCCGGACTATCCGCTGTGGCGCGATTTTCCCTACGAATACGAGATCGGTCGGTTGGCCATCGACGTGATCAACGGGTCCCCGCTGTTGCGCGAGTGGGTGGACGATCCCACCGCCGCGGCGGGCGACCTCGACAACGTGGTGAGCGCTGACGAGGCCGCCTGGGTGCAAGAAATCACGCCGTCGTTGCGTTACCGCTGAATCAGCGCGCGCCGGCCGGAACGGGGAAGCCGCGCTTGCGCATGAGTGCGGCGATCCCCGGATCACGTCCGCGAAACGCACGGTAAGCATCGGCGGGGTCCACCGTATTGCCGACCGACAAGACTTCGCGGCGCAGCCGCTCGGCAACGGCCGGATCGTAGGGCCCACCGGCCTCGGTGAACGCTTCCCACGCATCGGCCGACAACGTGTCCGACCACAGGTAACTGTAGTAACCGGCGGAATAATCGTCCCCGGAGAACACGTGAGCGAATTGCGGCGTGCGGTGGCGCATCACGATTTCGTGGGGCATCCCTAAGGCCGCGAGCGTGTCACGCTCGAAGGCGCGCGGATCCACCGGTTTGTCGCCGAGCAAGTGGAGCTTCATATCAATCAGCGCGCTCGAGAGGTACTCCACCGTCTTGAAGCCTTGATTGAAGGTCTCGGCCGCGTGGATTTTGGCGACCAGCGCGTCGGGTATCGGCTCGCCGGTCTGATAATGAACGGCGAAGCGTTGCAGCACTTCGGGCGTTGAGAGCCAATGCTCGAGCAGTTGCGACGGGAACTCCACGTAATCACGGGCGACGGAGGTGCCCGAGAGTGTGGGATACGTCACGTTCGAATTCAGGCCGTGCAGCGCGTGACCGAATTCGTGAAAGAGCGTGACCGCATCCTCCCAACTGATGAGGACAGGTTCATTGCCGGCGCCGTGAATGAAATTGGCGTTATTCGACACGATGGTGGTCACGTCACCGTCGAAGCGCTCCTGGAGGCGGTATTCGTTCATCCACGCACCCGAATGCTTGCCGGTGCGGGCATAGGGATCAAAGTACCAAAGCCCGACGTGGTGCCCGTCTCGCGTGACTTCGAAGACGCGTATGTCCGGGTGAGCCACTGGCACGGTACCGACCGGGACCGCCTCGAAATGCAGTCCAAACAATTGGCCGGCGACCCAGAACATACCCTCGCGCAGTTTTTCGAGTTGCAGGTACGGCTTGACCGCGTTCGCGTCGAGATCGTATTTCTCGCGACGGACGATCTCCGCGTAATACCGGTAGTCCCAGGGCTCGATGGCTTGGTGAGGCTGATGGGCGGCATCGGCCTCACGATCGGCAATGACCTGCATGTCCGCCACTTCCTGGTGTACCCGTGCGACGGCTGCCGGCCATACGGCCTCCATCAGCGCAACCGCACGGTCCGGTGTCTTGGCCATCGTGTCTTCCACGCGCCAGTGCGCATGGGTCGGGTAGCCCAACAGCTTTGCGCGCTCGGCGCGCAGCGCCAAAATGCGCGTGATCGTTGCGTTGGTGTCGTGAGCGTCGCCGTTGTCACCGCGGCTCACAAACATGCGCCAGACTTTTTCTCGCAAGTCTCGGCGCGGCGAGTATTCGAGAAACGGCTCCACGCTGGAGCGCGTATTGAGAACGGCGCCGGCAGCGTCCAAGTGACGTGCCGCTGCCGCCGCTCGCAATGCATCGCGCACCGAGTCCGGCAGCCCGACGAGATCATCGGAGGTCGGGAGCGCCACGTAGCGCTCTCCTTCGTCTGCCAAGAGGGCTTGGCCAAACGAGGTGAAAAGACCCGCCAGCTCTTGGTTGATCGCCGAGAGGCGATCCTTTTGTGCTGCGTTGAGGCGTGCACCCGAGCGGGTGAAGTTGGTGTAGACGACCCACACCAGGCGTTGCTGCTCCGGCGTCAGGTGCGACGTGGTTCGCGCGGCGTACACGGCCGAGATGCGCGCGTACAGCGCACCGTTCTGCGTAATGGCGTCGCTGTGAGCGGCCAGGAGCGGGGCCACGTCGCGTTCGACCGCTTGGACCTTCTCGTCGCTGAGGGTGGCGGCGTAAATCGAGAAGATCGTCGCCGCTCGATTCAGGCTGCGGCCACTGCGCTCCATAGCGGCAATCGTGTTATCGAAGGTCGGCGGCTCGGGGTTCTGAGCAATCTGCTCGATTTCTTCGAGTTGCGCCTTCATTCCCGCTTCGAGTGCTGGACGAAAATCCTCGGCATGGATTTTGTCGAACGGGGGAACGCCACCGTACGGCCCGCTCCA
>DAINQU010000002.1:0-85564 GCA_036742455.1 Steroidobacteraceae bacterium
GGCCGGCAGCAGATCGTCATCACCGAGTTGCCGTACCAGGTCAACAAGGCGCGCCTGCTCGAGCGTATTGCCGATCTCGTGCGCGAGAAGATCATCGACGGCATTGCCTCGGACGGCCTGCGCGACGAGTCCGACAAGGACGGCCTGCGCGTCGTCATCGAACTGAAGCGCAACGAAGTCCCGGACGTCGTGCTGAACAACCTCTACAAGCACACGCCGCTTGAGACCGTGTTCGGCATCAACATGGTCGGCCTCGTCGACGGTCAGCCGCGCCTGCTCGGCCTGCGCGACTTGCTCGACGCCTTCCTGCGTCACCGCCGCGAAGTGGTGACCCGTCGTACGGTGTACGACCTGCGCAAGGCCCGCGAGCGTGGCCATATTCTCGAAGGCCAAGCGGTGGCGCTGGCCAACATCGACGAGGTCATCGCGCTCATCAAGGCCGCGCCGAACCCCGCCGAAGCCAAGGTCGCGCTGCTTGCGCGCGACTGGCCGGGCGGAGCGGTGCCGGAGATGCTGTCGCGCGCCGAAGGCGTGCGCGTGCGTCCGGACACGATCTCCACCGACTTAGGCTTGCACGGCGGTCAGTACCGCCTCTCCGAGGTCCAGGCGCAAGCGATCTTGGACCTGCGCTTGCACCGCCTCACGGGCCTCGAGCGCGACAAGATCGTCGCCGAGTACGCCGAAGTGCTCGAGCGCATCCGTGACCTGTCGGACATTTTGGCGCGCCCGGAGCGTCTGCTCTCGGTGATCCGCGACGAGTTGGTCGCGATCCGTGCGCAGTACGCGGACGAGCGCCGCACCGAGATCGTCGTCGATCACTCGGAACTGTCGATCGAAGACCTGATCGAGGATCAGCCGGTGGTCGTCACGCTGACGCGCGACGGCTACATCAAGTCGCAACCGGTCGGGGTGTACCGCCAGCAGAACCGCGGCACGCGCGGCAAGGCCGCGACCGACATGAAGCAGGAGGATCTCATCGATCGCCTGTTCGTGGCGATGACGCACGACTCGCTGCTGTGTTTCTCGAGCCGAGGCCGCGTCTATTGGCTCAAGGTCTATCAGTTGCCGCTGGCGGACGGGAAGGGCGGTCGCGGCAAGCCGATCGTCAACCTCATTCCGCTCGAAGAGGGCGAGAAGATTTCGGCGATGCTGCCGATTCGCGACTACGCGCCGGACAAGTACGTGTTCATGGTCACGAGCCAAGGCACCGTCAAGAAGACGCCGCTCGAGGCGTACTCGCGACCGCGCTCGGCCGGCATCATTGCCGTGGGCCTCGACGAGGGCGACCGCTTGGTGGGCGTCGACATCACCGACGGCTCGAACGACGTGATGCTCACGACGACCGCCGGCAAGGCGATCCGCTTTGCCGAAGACGACGTGCGCCCGATGGGTCGCGAAGCGACCGGCGTGCGCGGCGTCAGCTTGAGCGACGGCGCCGAAGTGAACTCGCTGATCGTGCTCCGCGAGGGGCTGATCCTGACCGCGTCCGAGAACGGCTACGGCAAGCTCACGCCGGTCGAGGAGTTCCCGGTGCACGGCCGTGGTGGCCAAGGCGTGATCGCCTTGCAGTTGAGCGAGCGCAACGGCCGCATGATGGGCGCCTTGCAGGTCATGCCGGATCAAGACCTCATGATGATCACCCGCGGCGGTACGCTGATGCGGACCGGCGTCGATCAGATCTCGGTGGTCTCGCGCAACACGCAGGGCGTGCGCCTCATGAAGGTGGAAGACGGCGACGTCTTGCTGTGCCTGGCCACCGTCGAGCGCATGCCGGACGCGGTTGAGACCCCCGAGACCACCGACGCCGCGGCCGATGCCGCGGGCGAGGACTCGGCGGCTGCGGCCGACCCGGTAGAGCCGACGCCGGACGCGCCTGCCGACGAGGCCTAAGACCGTGCCGGTCTACAACTTCTGCGCCGGTCCCGCGATGTTGCCGCCGGCGGTGCTCGAGACCGTGCGCGCGGAATTGACCGACTGGCAGGGGTTGGGCACCTCGGTGATGGAAGTCAGCCATCGCGGCCCGGCCTTTCAGGCCTGTGCCGCGCAGGCGGAGCAGGATCTGCGCGATCTCTTGCAGATCCCGACGAACTATCGCGTGCTGTTCTTGCACGGCGGCGCGACGCAACAGTTTGCGGCCCTCCCGCTGAACCTCGCGGCGGCAGGCGAGACGGTCGACTACGTCGACACCGGCATCTGGTCCGGCAAAGCCATCGCCGAAGCGCGCCGGCACGGCACGGTGCAGGTGGTGGCCTCGAGTGCCGACAGCGACTATTGCGACGTGCCGGACGTCGACGCGATCCGCGCGACCCCCGGCGCCCGCTATCTGCACTACACCCCGAACGAAACCATCGGCGGCGTCGAGTTCCAGGCGACGCCGCGCGTCGACGTGCCGCTCGTGGCCGACCTGTCCTCGTCGATCCTGTCGCGGCCGTTCGATGTCGCGGCGCACGGACTCATCTACGCCGGTGCGCAAAAGAACATCGGCCCCGCGGGCCTGTGCGTCGTGATCGTGCGCGAGGACTTGCTCGGACGGGTGCGTGCCGGCACGCCGCCGTTAATGGACTACACGATCGAGGCCCGCGAAGGCTCGATGCTGAACACACCGCCGACCTTTGCCTGGTACCTCGCGGGACTCGTGTTCCGCTGGCTCAAGGCCGAAGGCGGCGTCGCCGCGATGGCCGAGCGCAACGCCGCGAAAGCGGCGTGCCTGTACAACGCCATCGACGGCTCCGGCGGCTATTACCGCAACCGCGTCGCGGTGCGGGCACGGTCGCGCATGAACGTGCCGTTCCTGCTGCACGACGCGGCGCTTGATCGCGTGTTTTTCAGCGAAGCGCGCGCGGCGGGGCTCGTCAATTTGGAAGGACATCGACTCGCCGGCGGCGGTATGCGCGCGAGTCTCTACAACGCAATGCCCCTCGAGGGCGTCCACGCGCTGGTGGCCTTCATGGCCGATTTTCAGCGTCGCTACGGCTGAGGAGAGGCGAGATGGCAGCGCGCAAGTCGGGATCCAAGACGCCGAAGATCGCAAAGACGGCCAAAAACGCGAAAACCGCGAAAACGTCCGCACGCGCCGCGCGCAAGACCGGCGCCGGATCGCTCGATTCCATCCGTGCCGAGATCGACGCGATCGACGGCCGCTTGGCCGAACTGATCAGCGCACGGGCGCGCATCGCGCAGTCGGTGGGCGAGGCCAAGCGAGCCGCCGGCACCGCCGAGTTCTATCGACCGGAGCGCGAAGCGGCCGTGTTGCGGCGGATCGTTGAGGACAACGAAGGCCCGCTGTCCGACGAGGAAATGGTGCGGCTGTTCCGCGAGATCATGTCCGCATGCCTCGCCCAGCAGGAGCCGCTCAAGGTCGCGTTCTTAGGTCCCGAAGGGACGTTCACGCAGCAGGCGGTGTTGAAGCACTTCGGTCACTCGGTGCGCGCGATTCCGCTCGCCGCGATTGACGAGGTGTTCCGGGAAGTCGAAAGCGGTGCCGCCGATTTTGGCGTGGTGCCCATCGAGAACTCGACCGAGGGCACCGTCAGCCACACCGCCGACATGTTCTTGCTCTCGCCGCTGAAGATCTGCGGCGAGGTCGAGTTGCGCATCAGTCAGAACCTGATGGGCCGTATGAAGCGCTTGGAGGACATCCAGCGCGTGGTCAGTCACCAGCAGTCGCTCGCGCAGACCCGCGGCTGGTTGAGTGAGCACCTGCCGCACGTCGAGCGCATCGCCGTCTCCTCGAACGCCGAAGCGGCCCGCCGCGCGCGCGACGAGGAGGGCACGGCCTCGATCGGCGGTGCGGTCGCCGCCGAGGTGTACGGTCTCAATATCTTGATCCCCGAGATCGAGGATCGCGACGACAACACGACGCGCTTCTTCATCATCGGTCGCAAGTTGCTCGCGCCGTCGGGCGCGGACCGCACGACGCTGCTGTTCTCGGCGCGCGACACGCTCGGCGCCGGCGCGCTGGTGCGCTTGCTCGAACCGTTTGCGAAGCACGGCGTCAGCTTGTCGCGGCTCGAGTCGCGGCCGAGCCGGCGCAAGAAATGGGACTACGTCTTTTTTGCGGACGTTGAGGGGCACGCTGACGTGCCGCCGCTGTCGACCGCGTTGGCCGAGGTGAAGCACGTCGCTTCCCTCCTTAAGGTGCTGGGCTCGTACCCCCGCACGATCCTGTGATAGGACGATCATGACGAACGAAGCGAAATTCCACGTTGCGCACGGCGGCTGCCTGCGCGGCGATGTCACGATGCCCGGCGACAAGTCCGTCTCGCACCGCTCGGTGCTGTTCGGCGGTATCGCCGAAGGCACCACCGAAGTGGACAACTTCCTCGAGAGCGAGGATTGCTTGGCGACCTTAGGCGCGATGCGCGCGATGGGCGTCTCGATCGAGCGGCCCGGCCCGGGTCGGGTGATCGTCGACGGCGTGGGCCTGCACGGGCTGCGCGCGCCGACCCACGCGCTCGACATGGGCAATGCCGGCACCGCGATGCGCCTCTCGATGGGCCTCATGGCCGGGCAAGCCTTCGACGCCACGCTCGTCGGCGACCCGTCGCTGTCGCGTCGGCCGATGGAGCGCGCGGCGACGCCGCTGCGGCAGATGGGCGCGGTCATCGAGACGACGAACGGCCGTCCGCCGGTGACGATCCGCGGCGGTCAGTCGTTGCACGGCATCGAGTACGCGCTCGAGGTTGCGAGCGCCCAGGTGAAGTCCGCGATCTTGATCGCCGGCTTGTACGCGAAGGGCACGACCGTCGTGCACGAACCGGCCGTGACCCGCGATCACACCGAACGCATGCTGCGCGCCTTTGGCGTGCCGGTGCAGACCGACGGCGGTCGCATCGAACTGACCGGCGGTCACACGCTCAAAGGCACGCGCCTGACGGTGCCCGGTGACATCTCCTCGTCGGCGTTTTTCATTGTGGCCGGACTCTTGGCCGCCGAAGGGCCGTTCCTGATCCGGAACGTCGGCATCAACCCGACGCGCACCGGCATCCTCGACATCCTCGCCCTCATGGGCGCGGACATCCGAGTCCTGAACCGTCGCCTTGCCGGCGACGAGCCGGTGGCGGACCTGGAAGTGCACCGCACCCAGCTGAAGGGCATCGACGTGCCCGAGCACCTCGTCCCGCTCGCGATCGACGAGTTCCCGATCCTGTTCGTGGCCGCGGCCTTCGCCGAGGGCACGACGCGCGTCACGGGTGCCGAAGAGCTGCGCGTGAAGGAGAGCGATCGCATCGCGGTGATGGCCGAAGGCCTGCGACACCTCGGCTGCGACGCCACCCCGACGCCGGACGGCATGGTGATCCGCGGCGGCACACTGCACGGCGGCAAGGTTACGAGCCACGGCGATCATCGCATTGCGATGTCCTTTGCGGTTGCGGCACTGCGCGCCACCGGCGATATCGAGATCGGCGACGTGGCGAACGTCGCGACCTCCTTCCCGGGCTTTGCGGCGCTGGCGCGCGGCGCCGGCATGGCCATCGACGAGACCCGGTGAGCGTTCCGGTCATCGCGATTGACGGGCCCTCGGGCTCGGGCAAAGGCACCGTCGCACGGCGCTTGGCGGCGGCATTGGGCTTTCATCTATTGGACTCCGGCGCGCTCTATCGCGTAACCGGACACGCCGGCTGGGTGGCGGGCCTCGATCCTGCCGACGAGGCCGGACACGCGGCGTTGGCGGCCGACCTGCCGCTCGTCTTCGCGACCGCCGCCGACGGCGGCGAGGCGATCCTTCTCGATGGCGTGGATATCGCGTCGGTGATCCGCACCGAAGCGGGGGGCGCGCGCGCCTCGGCCGTGGCCTCACACCCGGCGGTGCGGCGTGCCTTGATGGATCGGCAACGCGCGTTTGCGATGGCACCCGGACTCGTCGCCGACGGGCGTGACATGGGCACCGTGGTGTTCCCCGACGCTGTGCTGAAGGTCTTTTTGACGGCGAGTGCCGAAGAGCGCGCGCGCCGACGCTACTTGCAGTTGCAGGCGAAGGGCGAGACGGTCGACCTGCCCACGCTGTCGCGAGAGATCGAAGAACGGGACTTTCGGGACGCCCATCGCGCGGCCTCGCCCCTGGTGCCGGCGGCGGATGCGATCGTGCTCGACTCGACGTCGGTGTCGCCGGAGGCGGTGCTTGCAGAGGTGCTGCAGCTCGCGCGGGAGCGGTTGGCGGGCTGAGTCGGGTGCCGTGGCGCGGTCTGCACCGCGTCGGTCGGTCGTTGGGGCCCCGTACCCCGCACAATAACCTAATAATGATCCATCACGCGGTCGCGCCCTTGAGGCCGAATGCGCGGCGTCAGGCGGGACGGTTGGCCAAAACGGCGGCTGCCGCGGGCGATTTTAGGGTTCGCTGTGAGTAAACAGCACAATAACCTAAAAGTACGTTGACACAATAACCTAAAAACACTACAACACAATAACCTAAAAATGCTCTGGCCGCGCAGGGTGCTACCGCGACCGGTTTGGACTCGAGGTATTTGTGAAACCATCGCCTTCGCAACGGCTGGCCGTCTCACTCGTCGCCTTGAAAGCGCTGCAAGAGGCTGGGTGTGTTGCGATCCGTTCTCAGGACCTCAGTCGGGTGAACCGGGAACGGCTGCTCCGGCACGGGTTTTTGCGCGAGGTGATGAAGGGCTGGTATGTCCCGACTCGGCCGGACGAGCCGCCCGGCGAAAGTACCGCATGGGTCGCCGCGTTTTGGCCGTATTGCGCGTCGTATTTGGCGTCGCGGTTCGAGGACGCCTGGTGCGTCAGTCCGGAACAGTCCTTGCGGATCCACACCGGTGACTGGACGGTCCCACGTCAGTTGCTCGTCCGCTCCCCGCTCGCCGGCAATAAGCCCACGGCGCTGTTACACGACACGTCCATCTTTGATCTGCGGTTGGCACTCCCCGAGGCGTCGGCTCTGACGGTGATCGATGGCATCCGTGTCTATCGATTGCCTGCGGCCCTCGTGGCCTGTTCAGCCGCGCACTACACCGCACAACCCACCGATATGCGGGTCGCACTGTCGATGATCGGCGATGCCTCCGAGTTGCTGCGCCTCCTGTTGGACCGTGGCCACACGGTCATTGCGGGGCGCTTAGCCGGCGCCCTTCGGAACATCGGTCGCGGCCACCTGGCCGATCAGATTCTCGGCGCCATGCGGGCAGCCGGCCATACGGTGGTCGAAACCGATCCGTTTGAGGCGGCGTCGCCGGTCGCGCTCCACACGTTAGCCGTAAGCCCGCACGTGAACCGATTGCACATGACGTGGGAACGGATGCGCGCCACCGTGCTGCAATGCTTCCCAGCGCCCTCGGCGCCTGCGCTCAGCACGTTCGAGTATTTGCGGCAAATGGATGCCAACTACGTCAGTGATGCGTATCACTCGCTGTCCATTGAAGGCTATCAGGTGACGACGGCGCTGATAGAGCGGGTGCGGTCCGGACGCTGGAACCCCGACGCAGACGCGGACGATCGGCAGCACCGCGATGCCTTGGCCGCACGCGGCTACTGGCAAGCGTTTCAGGCCGTCCGGGAGAGCATTGAGCAGGTGCTCGCCGGCCAAAATGCGGGTGCGATTGCGGATCGCGATCACCCGACCTGGTACCGAGAATTATTCGGCCCGAGCGTTACGGCGGGAATACTGCGCCCAGCGGATCTCGCCGGCTATCGAAGTGCGCCGGTGCACATCCGTCGCTCCATGCACACGCCGCCGCGGGCGGATGCGGTCCGCGACGTCATGCCGGCACTGTTCGAGCGCCTCCAGCAGGAGACCGCAGCGCCGGTGCGGGTGGTGCTCGGTCATTTCTTTTTCGTCGCGATTCATCCGTATTTGGACGGGAACGGTCGAATGGGCCGGTTCCTCATGAATGTGATGCTCGCCTCGGGTGGGTATCCGTGGATGACGGTGCCGTTGGAGCGGCGTAGCGATTACATCGACGCCTTGGAACGGGCCAGCGTCCACGGCGATATCGAGCCGTTTGCGACCTTTTTGGCCTCGTTGCTGCGCACTTGAGATCATTGCCTCAGCGCCCACTGCGCACAGCCCTTAGGTATAGATGACACTCCATAAAATCAGGGGGCGCGACTAGACTCCGCTGCACACACGCCGACGCCGTCGGACTCTACCCAACCTGACCAGAGGAGCCGTCGCTATGCGTGATCTGCAGCACTTGTGCTACACGAGCACGGCCACCCGGCCCATCGTGCCGCAGGCGTTGGAAGGGTTGTTGGCGGAGGCGCGGGCCTTCAACGACGCGCATGGCGTCACCGGCGTGCTGCTGCACCACGACGGCAGTTTTCTGCAGTACCTGGAGGGACCGGCCGAGGGCTTGGAGCGCGTGTATGCGCGGATTCAGGCGAGTCGCCTGCACACCGGGCTGTTCATGCTGCTCGAAGGATCCATCGATGAGCGGTTGTTTCCCGACTGGCGCATGGGATCGACGCGGGTACCGGAGGCGGCGGTGCTGTCGCTGCGCGATGCGTCGTGGCGCCTTCTGAGCAATCCCAAAGGCGAGTGGCCGACGCTGTCGCCCGGTCTTTTGCTGCTCCGGGCGCACTTCAGCAGTTTGCAGCAAGTCGATCGCGAGTGCGGTTGAAGGCCTCTGCGGCTCATCACAGGGCGCGGTAAGTGTGACGCTTAAGTCATTCATCTCCCACGAATCCGCAGGCGCGCGCGCGTCGAGTGAGGTGGGGGCGGGTGCGCGACCGGCGCGACGCCGTGCTTAGCGCCACGGCGCATCGGTCATAACCGCTTGAAGGATAAGGAGGTGACTGTTATTCTTGACAGTCTTTCCTGCCTCGATTAAGCGGCGAGAACGGTCCGATGCGAGCCTAAGCGTTCGCTGACCGGCACTCATTTCGCGCTGAATTTCGCCGGAAAACGTCTTCGTTTGTGGTCGTTGCGATCGTGCGGTCGGGGGTCACCTCGAGCGCCTGAGCACAACGGTCACGAACACAAGGTGGAACGGGCCCCGTGTCCGTTCCGTGGTGTGGCCCAACCCCCGCGCACGCGCCTGCGAGCCGGCCGGGGTTACTGAACGAGGGTGCCCCGACGGGGTGGTCCTCAGAGATCTATAAAACATGACCGAATCTTTTGCGCAAATGTTCGAAGAGAGCTTGGCGAACCAACAGTTCCGCCCAGGCCAAATCCTCATGGCCCTCGTTGTCGAGGTCGGCCAGGATTATGTGATCGTCAACGCGGGCTTGAAGTCCGAAGCGGTCATCTCGATCGATCAGTTCAAGAACGAGCGTGGCGAGATTGAGTGCAAGGCCGGCGACGAAGTCGAAGTGGCGTTGGACTCGGTCGAAGACGGCTCGGGCGAGACCCGCCTGTCGCGTGAGAAGGCGAAGCGTGCTCGCACCTGGACCCGCCTCGAGCAGGCGTTCAATGACCAGGAAATCATCACCGGCATCATCAATGGCCGCGTGAAGGGTGGCTTCACGGTCGAGATCGAGAATGTCCGCGCGTTCCTTCCCGGTTCGCTCGTCGACGTCCGTCCGGTCCGTGATCCGTCCTATCTCGAAGGCAAGGTCCTCGAGTTCAAGGTCATCAAGCTCGATCAGAAGCGCAACAACGTCGTGGTCTCGCGCCGCGCGGTCGTGGAGCAGGAATACAGCGCCGAGCGCTCGCAGCTGCTCGACAACCTGCAGGAAGGCGCGGTCGTCAAGGGTACCGTCAAGAACCTCACCGACTACGGTGCGTTCGTGGACCTCGGCGGCATCGACGGCCTGCTGCACATCACCGACATGGCGTGGAAGCGCGTCAAGCATCCGTCGGAAGTGGTCAAGGTCGGTGACGAAATCGACGTTCGCATCCTGAAGTTCGACCGTGAGCGTCAGCGCGTCTCGCTCGGCATCAAGCAGCTCGGTGCGGATCCGTGGCAGAACATTGCCCGTCGTTACCCGGCGAACACCCGTATCTGGGGCAAGGTCACGAACATCGCCGACTACGGCTGCTTCGTCGAAATCGAAGAAGGCGTCGAAGGCCTCGTGCACGTCTCGGAAATGGACTGGACGAACAAGAACGTCAACCCGGCCAAGGTCGTGCACGTCGGTCAGGAGACCGAGGTCATGGTGCTCGACATCGACGAGGAGCGTCGCCGCATCTCGCTCGGCTTGAAGCAGTGCAAGCCGAACCCGTGGAAGGAGTTCTCGGAGAACTACAACCGCGACGATCGCGTCTCGGGTCAGATCAAGTCGATCACCGATTTCGGTATCTTCATCGGTCTGTCGGGCGGCATCGACGGTCTCGTCCACCTCTCGGACATCTCCTGGGACATCCCGGGCGAAGAAGCCGTGCGCAGCTACCAGAAGGGTCAGACCATCGAAGCCGTCGTGCTGTCGATCGACCCGGAGCGCGAGCGCATCTCGCTCGGCATCAAGCAGATGGCGAAGGACCCGTTCTCGGCGTTCATCGCGCAGCACCCGAAGGGCAGCATCGTGACGGGTACCGTTCGCGAAGTGGATGCCAAGGGCGCCATCATCGACTTGCCGGGCGGCATCGAAGGCTACCTGCGGGCGTCGGAATTGGCGCGTGACCGCGTGGAAGACGCGCGTACCGTGCTCAAGGAAGGCGATACGGTCGAAGCGAAGTTCACGGGCGTCGACCGCAAGTCGCGCGCGATCGCGCTGTCGATCAAGGCCAAGGACATCCATGAGGAGCAGGAAGCCATGCAGGCTTACCGCACCGATTCGATGACCGGCACGAGCCTCGGCGACCTGCTCAAGGAGCAGTTCGGCGGCGGCAGCAACGACTGATAAGGTCGGGTTGGAAGACGGGGGTGGAAACCCCCGTCTTCCAGTCGTAACATATTGAAAAATCGGTCCCGGGATGTCGGCATGACGAAGTCGGAATTGATCGAGATCATCACCTTCAAGCAGAAGCATTTGCCCGCGAAGGACGTTGAACTCGCGGTCAAGCAGATCCTCGAAATCATGAGTGACGCACTCGCCACCGGAGAGCGGATTGAAATCCGCGGCTTCGGCAGCTTTGCGCTCCACTTCCGTCCGGCCCGTCAGGGACGCAACCCGAAGACGGGTGAAGCGGTCTCGCTGCAGGGCAAGTATGTGCCGCACTTTAAGCCCGGTAAGGACCTGCGCGAGCGGGTCAACGACGGGCAGCACTTGCCGATCCGCGAATAGCGCGGTCGGCCTCGCGGTTAACGAACAAGAATTGTCAGGCCCGTCGTAAACGGCGTTGCCTGATCCAGACCGCTCGGCGAGCGGGTCTATCGGGCTATCGTGATGCCCGCACCCTTACGAATGTCGAATTCCATGGCGTCGCCGGCGCAAGCCGACGTCCACCTCCCGTGGGTCGCATCGCCGTCCTTTCAGTGCTAGTCGCGCCAGGCCGCTGGGATCAACGGGGAATGCTTGGTGTCGAAGGCGTACCCCAACAGGGACATCGCGTCTTTGACGTCGGTCTTTGAGAAATCCAAACCTTCGAAATAGAGCGGCACATCCATGCGCTTCGCCAACGCATAGGAGAACAAGTCGCCCATGTTTAGGTCGGCGGGGTGGTGGCCTTTTCCATACCGAGCGCAGCCATGGCGGCCATGAGAGACCATCGATGCGTCTAGTGGCACGATCTCCACACGGTATTCCGCTAGCAGATCGTCCAAGGGCTGAATGCCTGCCGCGTCTTTTTTACCGATGAAAATCACCGAAAGCTCCATCAACGTTCCGGTGCTCATGAACAGCGGTCTCGTTTTTTGCAGACCGTGACGAAAGGCCTGCGCCGATGCGCGCTGCTCAAACAGACTCATGATGGGTGACGAATCTACGACGGCTGCTGCCAGCGTTTGCACCGCTTTCTGTTTCATTTCGGCAAGCCCAGTTCGTCGTATTCAATCATCGCCTCCATCGGGCGAGGGTCGCGCGTGGGCAGCGCGTCGAAGCGTTCCAAGATCTTCGAGATTTCATCGCGAGGATCTAGCGCGACGTTTGCCCGCGCGGCCAGAGCTTCTTCGAGCAAGACGATGGTTTCTTGCGTGAGCGAGCGACGATGGCGGTCCGACTCGCGCTGAATCAGGCGTCGGAGCTGCGGAGGGAAATCCTTGAGTTGCAAAGGCATCGGCTTGGTCATAGCGCGTCTCCAGATTGGCGTCAGTCTACCACCGGTAGTCCTAAGGAGTCTATAAGGCATGCTAAAAGCATGCTTGACTCGACTGGATGACGCCGCAGTGGCCGTAACGGTAGATGCCCTGTCGAGTTCACCGGAAATCTGCGCGACCGCGACCCGGTGGCGGATTCGAGCTGTGGGAGTAAACCGCATCACTCGGTTGATTAGGCTCAGCGAAAAAAGGAGGATCGTCAGCCGTTGGGGATACTTCACGTCACTCGCTGTTTGCCGTTCCGTCCGTCCCCAGGCCGTGGACCTCCTAATATCGGCTCGTACCGAACGCCGGCCCGCGGCGATTTTGAGTCGACGCGTGTGCAGCGCAGCACAGCTGGCCTATAGTGGCCGCTCTTTCCGAAAGGGTGCGGGCGCGTCGGGCCTTATCCGACCCTTCACCCCAACTCTCATGCAGGAGTGAGGCGTATGGCGATGGATACGGTGCGAGTCGAACGTCAGGGCGCGGTGCTGTGGCTCGAGATGAATCGACCGGATGCCCTGAACGCGTTTAACACGGACTTGCGCCTGACGTTGCTCGCCCAATTGCGCGCCGTTGCGGAAGACGACAGCGTGCGGGCGGTGGTGCTGAGCGGCAAAGGCCGCGCCTTTGGCGCCGGCGCCGATTTGCGGGAAGGCTTTCCGAACGGTCCGGAGCTCGAGCGGCAACTGATCGAAGAATACGGCCCGGCGGTCGAGTGCATCGCGACGATGGCGAAGCCCGTCATTGTGGCGGTCGAAGGCTTTGCTACGGGGGTCGCGATGGCGCACGTGCTCGCCGCCGACCTGTGCGTGATGGCGAACGATGCGTTCCTCATGCTGCCCTTTATGAATATTGCCTTGGTGCCGGACGGCGGACTGACCTGGCTCTTGGAGCGTCGCCTCGGCTACCAGCGCGCGTTTGAGTTGGCGGTCTCCGGCGATCGTTTGCCGGCCGCGCGCTGTCACGAGCTCGGCCTCGTGAACCGTCTCGTCGGTAAAGGGGAGGCGGTGGCGGCGGCGCTCGACTGGGCGCAGACCCTCGCGTCAAAGCCTTTCCAGGCCATGGGCCGCACCAAACAGCTGCTGCGCGCCGCGCCGCACGCGACCTTGGTCGACACCCAAGCCGCCGAGGCCCGTCTGCAAAACGTCTGCATCGATTCGGCCGACTGCAAGGAAGGCGTGGCGGCCTTCTTGGAAAAGCGCCCCGCGCGCTTTGCCTGAGCCGCGTTAGTCCGGTTGCTCGGCGCGCCGATACGCGCCGGGCGACAGATTCGCCCATTTGCGAAAGGCGCGATGGAACGCGCTCGGCTCGTCGAAGCCCAGTGCAAGGGCAATGTCCCGCACGCTGAGATCCGTGCCGCTCAGGTACGCGATCGCCAGATCCCGCCGCAGGTGGTCCTTGATCGTCTGATACGACTCGCCCTCGGCCTTGAGGCGCCGCCGCAAGGTGGCCGGCGCCATCGAAAGTTCCCGGGCCAAGGCCTCAAGCTCCGGGAACGTGTCCGGGAGCGTCTGGCGCAGTCGGCGTCGGATGCGGCTCGCCAGGCTTTGCGGGCTCTTGTACTTCAGCAGGATGTTCTCAGGCGCTAAGCGCAGAAATTCCTTGGCGCTGCGCTCGCTTTGCACGACCGGCAGATCGAGCGTGCCGGCGGCAAATTCGATCACCGTGCGGGGTGCATCGAACTTCAAGACGGGGCTGAAAATGGCGGTGTACTCGGCCACGTGGTCGGGGGCAGGGTAGGCGAACGCCGCCTCGATGATCGGGATCCGCCGACCGACGAGCCAGCAGGCCAAGCCGTGCGTCATGACGAGCAGCGTCTCGTGCGCAAACCGCTCGACCGGGCGGGCCGGGTCGGTGAGTCGGATCGACAGCCGCGCGCGCGTCTCGTCGCGCTCCAGTACGAGCGAGACGTCATCGAGGAACACCCCGAAATACCGGATCGCACGATCCAGCGCCGTCGCCAGCGTCGCGCAGTGCACCACCGCGCGCGTCAGCAGCGCAAAGCTGCCTTCTTTCATCCGACGGGAGTCTTGGCCGAAGAACTCGTCGTCGAGCACGGCGATCGTGCCGCGCCAAAGCGCCGCGTATTGGCTCGGCGAGACGCGTGAACGGTCTTCCTCGAGCAAGGCCGGCGGGATGCCGGCCGCGTGCAGCACCGCCTGTGTGCTGAGCCCACGATCCACGAGGGCCGCCGCGACCGGTCGCACGAAGTGGATCGAGATCGTGCCTTTTTCGGTCGTCGTCGCGCCGCGGTGGGTCGCCGTCGGCGCCGCGGTGCGGGTGGAGTGGCGTTTTCGCTCACGCATCCTGAACGCTCCGGACAGCAGGCGCATCGCAGGCCTTGGGTATATTTCCCATTCTCCGGGGGTGCCACGGTGCGCCGTGGGCCAACCGCGGACTGGGCGGCACCGACCGCGCCTCCGGAACGGCCGTTCCACGCAAGGTGCTCCCATGTCTTTCGCTACCCAAACCGCGCATTCCTCTACCGCTTCGGTGTCGACGGACGCCCACGATACACCGTTGCGCTTCGTGACGGCGGCGTCGCTGTTCGACGGGCACGATGCGGCGATCAACGTCATGCGCCGCCTAATTCAAGCGCAGGGTGGCGAGGTCATCCACCTCGGTCACAACCGCTCGGTCGAAGACATCGTGCGCGCGGCCTTGCAAGAAGATGCCGATGCGATCGCCGTGTCCTCCTACCAGGGCGGTCACCTCGAATTTTTCAAATACATGGTCGACATGCTGCGCGAACGCGGTGCCGGTCATATCCGGGTGTTCGGCGGCGGTGGCGGCACGATCACGCCCGAGGAGACCCGGGAACTCGCCGCCTACGGCGTCGAGCGCATTTACCACCCGAACGACGGCGCGCATTTAGGTCTCGTCGGCATGATCGAGGACCTGATGCAGCGCACCCGGGCGCACCACCGCCCGGCGACGGTGCCCGAGGCGGTCGATTGCGCGAACGAGTTGTCGGTTGGGCAACTGCTGACAGCGATCGAGACCGATGCGATCCCGGCCGGTGCGCTGACCGCGTTGCGGCAGCGCTGGACGTTGGCCGGCCGGCGCACGCCCGTCATCGGCGTCACCGGCACGGGCGGCGCGGGCAAGTCGTCGGTGGTCGATGAGTTGGTGCTGCGCTTTCTCACCGCGTTCCCAGAGATGCGCATTGCGGTGCTGGCCGTCGATCCGACCCGTCGACGCAGCGGCGGCGCGTTGCTCGGCGATCGCATCCGCATGAACTCGCTGCGCTCGTCGCGCCTGTACATGCGCAGTCTCGCGACCCGTCGCCGCAACGCCGCGACCAGTGCGGTGCTCGCCGATTGCACGCTGTGCCTGAAGGGGCAGGGCTATGACCTCGTGATCGTGGAGACCGCGGGCATCGGCCAGTCCGACTCCGAGATCGTGGACCTCGTGGATCTGCCGATCTACGTGATGACCTCCGACTACGGCGCGGCCAGCCAACTCGAAAAAATCGACATGATCGATTACGCCGAGTTGATCGTCCTTAACAAGTACGACCGGCGTGGCGCTCAGGATGCGTTGCGCGATGTGCGCAAGCAGTGGCGGCGTAATCGCACCCAGTTCACGCTACCGGACGACGCGGTGCCGGTGTATCCGACCATCGCCAGTCAGTTCAACGACCCGGGTATCACGTGGATGTTCACCGAGTTGTGCCGCCTGCTGCGCGAGAAGCTGCAGCTGCCGGCCGAGCGCTGGACACCGAGTCTCGACACCCGCATCCGCGAGCCGCGCGAGACCGTGCTGCTGCCGCCGGCGCGGGTGCGTTATTTGGCGGAAATCGCCGAGTCGGGCCGCGCCATCAATCGGCACATCGAACGCGCGAGCGACACCGTGCAGCGCGCTCAGTCCGTCTGGGAGGCCTTGGGTGAGTTGCAGGATCCGCTCCGGCCGGCGCCGCTCGCGCTGTATCCGAGTGAGGCCTTGCACGACGCGACCGACACGGCGCTGGGCACGCTGCGCCAGCGCTACAACGACGCGCTGATGAGCCTCCCGGCCGACCAGCTCTCGGCCTTGCGGGAGTGGCCGGCGCGGCGCCAGTCGGTGATCGCTCCCGAGTACACCTACACGGTGCGCGGGCGCGAGGTGAAGGGCGAGAACTACACCGTCTCACTGTCCCACCAACCGATCCCGAAGGTCGCCGCGCCGCACTCGGACCGCTGGGGCGAGTGGCTGCGTTTCCTCGGCAAGGAGAACCTCCCCGGCGCCTATCCGTACACGGCGGGCATCTACCCGTATCGACGGACCGGTGAAGACCCGATCCGCATGTTTGCCGGCGAAGGCACGCCCGAGCGCACCAATCGGCGTTTCCATTACCTCAGCCGCGGTCAGAAGGCGACGCGCCTGTCGACGGCCTTCGACTCGGTGACGCTCTACGGCGAGGACCCGGCGCTGCGTCCGGACATCTACGGCAAGGTCGGTAACTCCGGCGTCAGTATCGCCACGCTCGATGACATGAAGAAGCTCTACTCGGGCTTCGACCTGTGCAACCCGAACACCTCCGTGTCGATGACGATCAACGGGCCGGCGCCGATCATCCTCGCGATGTTCCTGAACACGGCCGTGGATCAGCAGGTCGAGAAATACCTGCGTGCCGACGCCGGTCGCTGGGCGGAGGCCGAGGCGCGCATCGCCGCCGCCTACGCAGGCCGCCCGCGGCCGACGTATCACGGACCGCTGCCGGAGGGGAATGACGGCTTGGGCTTGGGGCTCCTCGGCATCACCGGCGACGAACTCGTCGATGCCGAGACCTACGCGCGCATCAGTGCCGAGACCATCGCCGTCGTCCGTGGCACGGTCCAAGCGGATATCTTCAAAGAGGATCAGGCCCAGAACACCTGCATCTTCTCGACCGAGTTTGCGCTGCGCATGATGGGCGACGTGCAACAGACCTTCGTCGATCGTGGCGTGCGGAACTTCTACTCCGTCTCGATCAGCGGTTATCACATCGCCGAAGCCGGCGCGAACCCGATCTCGCAGCTCGCGTTCACGCTCTCCAACGGCTTTACCATCGTCGAGTACTACCTCGCCCGCGGCATGAAGATCGATGACTTCGCGCCGAACCTGTCGTTCTTCTTCTCGAACGGCATGGACCCCGAGTACTCGGTGATCGGCCGCGTCGCGCGACGCATCTGGGCGCGAGCGATGAAGGAGCGCTACGGCGCGAACGCACGCAGTCAGATGATGAAGTACCACATCCAGACCTCGGGACGCTCGTTGCACGCCCAAGAGATCCAGTTCAACGACATACGCACGACGCTGCAGGCGCTGTATGCGTTGCTCGATAACTGCAACTCGCTGCATACGAACGCCTACGACGAAGCGATCACGACGCCGACCGAGGAGTCGGTGCGCCGCGCGGTGGCGATTCAGTTGATCATCAATCGCGAACTCGGCGTTAACTTCTGCGAGAACCCCTGGCAGGGGAGCTACTTCATCGACCAGGTCACCGACCTCGTCGAAGAGGCGGTCTATCGGGAGTTCGAGGCGATATCGGATCGCGGCGGTGTGCTCGGCGCGATGGACACGATGTACCAGCGCGGCAAGATCCAGGACGAGAGCCTCTATTACGAGCACAAGAAGTTCGACGGTTCCTTGCCGTTGATCGGCGTCAACACGTTCTTAGCGAAAGAGCACGGCGGTGAGATCACCACGACGATCGAGTTGATCCGCTCGACGCCGGAGGAGAAGGCGCAGCAGATCGACAACGTGGCCACGTTCCAGGACGCGCGCAGTGCCCGCCGGGCCGAGACGCTCTCGGCCTTGCAGGGCGTGGCACGCGCCCGTGGCAACGTCTTTGAGAGTCTGCTGACCGCCGTGAAGTACAGTTCGCTCGGCCAGATCACGCACGCCTTGTACGCCGTGGGCGGCGAGTACCGCCGTAACATGTAATTCCCGGCCGGTCGGCCCGAGCGACCGGTGCGCCGCTTCGGCTATGCTGACGCGGCGTCACGCCTTTTTTGAGGACAGATCATGAGCGCATCGCAATCTCTCGACATCTACGTGGTCGGAACGGCCCGCACCGCCATCGGTACCTTTGGTGGCGCATTGAAGGACGTGCCGAACACGACCCTCGCCACCACCGCCGTCCGCGCTGCGCTCGCGCGCAGCACCGTACCGGCGGAGGAGGTCGGACTCGTGGTGATGGGTAATGTGATCCCCACCGAGCCGCGCGATGCCTATCTGAGCCGTGTGGCGGCCATGGACGCCGGTTGCCCGAAAGAAACCACGGCCTTCAACGTCAACCGCTTGTGCGGCTCCGGGCTGCAGGCGGTCGTCTCCGCGGCCCAGGCCATTACGCTCGGCGATTGTGCTGTGGCAGTGGCGGGCGGTTCCGAGGTGATGAGCCGCGGCCCGTATCTCGTGCCGAGCGCCCGCTTCGGTGCGCGCATGGGCGATGCGGCGATGCTCGACTACATGACCGGCATCCTGCACGACCCGTGGGAGCGCGTGCACATGGGCATCACCGCCGAGAACGTCGCGGCGCGTTACGGCATCAGCCGCGCGCAACAGGATGCGCAGGCCTTAGAGAGCCAGCAGCGTGCGGCGCGTGCGATTGCCGAGGGCCGCTTCAAGGACCAGATCGTCCCCGTGGAGATCGCCACCCGCAAGGGCACGGTGGTCTTTGACACCGACGAACACGTCCGCGCGGACGTGAGCGCGGAGCAACTCGCCAAGATGAAGCCTGCCTTCCAAAAGGACGGCTCGGTGACCGCAGGCAACGCCTCGGGCATCAACGACGGCGCCGCCGCCTTGGTGCTCGCCAGCGGCGCCCACGTCGCAGCGCGCGGCTTGCAGCCGCTCGCCCGTGTCGTCGGCTATGCAACGGCCGGCGTTGAGCCGCTCTACATGGGTATCGGCCCGGTGCCGGCGTCGCGCCAGGTGCTCGAGCGCACGGGTCTGACCGTTGCGGATCTCGATGTGATTGAGTCGAACGAAGCTTTCGCGGCACAGGCCTGCGCGGTGACCCAGGAACTCGGCCTCGACCCGTCGAAGGTCAATCCGAACGGCTCAGGGATCTCGCTCGGGCATCCGGTCGGTGCCACGGGCGCCATCATCGCCATCAAGGCGATCGCCGAGTTGCATCGCATTCAGGGCCGCTACGCGCTCGTGACGATGTGCATCGGCGGCGGGCAGGGGATCGCGGTGATCTTCGAACGCGTCTGATCGATTCGATCGCCTCTCGCACGTCGTCGCACGGCGCGCGGGCATAAAAAAAGGGCCGGCTTTCGCCGGCCCTTTTTCGTCGTCGTGACGACTCGGCTTACTTGCCGAACTTCATACCGAGCTCAAGACCGAGGTAACGCGGTTCGCCGTAGAGCGTCCAGATCCACAACGGATCCACGTTCTGCGAGGAGGCCACGTAGCGCTTGTCGGCCAAGTTACGACCCACGAGCTTCAGGTGCCACGCATCGTTCGCACCGTGATAGGTCACGTTGGCGTCGATCAGCGTGCGGGCATCCAGATAGGTCTGGGCCCACGGCGCCTGGTTGGCGATCGAGAAGGTGTCGAGGTTGCGGCTCTGGTAGTTCGCCGACCCTTCCACCGAGATCGAGCCCTTGTTCCACACGAGCGCTGCGGTCGCGGTGACCTCAGGGCAGCGAGCGGGCGGGATCGTTGTGAGATCAAAGGCCGCGCCGACACTGGTGAAGCTGTCGTACTTGCAGTGCTGGTAGCTGGCCGGCAAGCGGAACGTCAGGTTCTGCGCCAACTTCGCGGTCATTTCGTGCTCAAGACCGTAGACCGTCATGCTGGCTGCATTGCGGAACAAGGTCTCTTCGCCCGGCTGACCGGCGGAGTTCGTGATCGGCACAACGACCTGGCGGATCGCGTCCTTGTACTTCACGTAGAACGCCGCTTCGTTCAAGCGAACGCGGTGGTCCATGAGCTCGGCCTTGATGCCGACTTCGAACGAGTCCGCCTTCTCCGGGTTGGTCGGCTTGATTTCATCGGCCGTGATCGGCGTGCCGCCGGTGCCGATCTGATCGTTGTAACCGCCGGCCTTGTAGCCGTGGCTGAAGCTGAAGTACTCGTACAGGTCCGGGGTGGCCTGGTACGACGCCATGAAGCGGTAGGTCGGGCTCGACCAGCTGGCCGAGCTGCGCACCACGCCGTAGGAGTACTTGTTGAAGTCCGCCGCGCCCATCAGGCCGCCCGGCAGCTTGTCCCAAGTGAACGCCGGGTTGAACGAACCGTCGGTGCCCAGTTCCTGCACGAACTCCTGCTGACGCGCCACGAAGTCCTTCGCGTCTTGGGTGTAACGACCGCCCAAGGTGAAGGTCAGCTTGTCGGTGGCCTTGAAGTTGAACTCGCCGTACGCGGCCTTCGAGGTCGACTGCTGCGCGTTGCACAGTACCTGCGGGTTGTTGTTCCAGCCACCCGGGGTAAGACCCAAGTTGTTCGTGGTCTGGTCAAAGAACAGGTCGTAGATGCCAAGGATCTGCGCCACGCAGAACGTAGTGTCGTCGTGCTGGTAGAACGCGCCGACCACGTAGTTGACCGGGCCCACGTCCTTGCTCGCGAAGCGGGCTTCGTACTGGTAGGTCTTGCGGTTGTCCGAACGATTCGCGTCGAAGATCGACACGGGACCGACGGTGCCGGTGTAGTCCGAGGGCAGGCTCGAGTCCTGCGAGCGGTAGCCGCCGTCGAGGGTCAGCGTACCGGCATCGAACTTCCAGTCGACATTGCCGTACAGGCCGTCCGAGGAGACCTGGTGGCCCTTCTGCATGTCGATGAGGTAGCCCGAGCGGTTGTCCATACCGGCGCAGTTGAGCGGATCGGCCGCGGTGCAATTCGCCGCCAAGCCGAGCGCCGAGAACACCGTGCCGCCGGGCGACGTGTTCACAGCAGCCGGTGTCTGCGAGCGATCGCGGACCTGCTCGTACTGCAACTTCGCGGTGACGTCGTCGGTCACCTGCCAGTTCAACTTCGCGCGCGCCGTGAGCACGTCGGTGCCACCGATGCGCGAGCCGTCGCCCGTGTAGGTCCCAAGGTAAACGCCCGGCGCAACCGGCTTGCCGCCGTACTGCGAGTAGGGCGTGGCGAAGGTGTTGGTCGCGTCGTTGCGCATGTAGCCGGCGACTTGCTCTTCGGACACGGCCACGCGCAATGCCAACCGGTCGGTCACGAGCGGCACGTTGATCGCGCCCTGCACGAGGCGCAGGCTCATGCTCGGCTCGCCGACTTGGATGTTGAAGTCGCTGGAGTAGGTGTTGAGTTCTGCTTGCTTCGTATGCACGACCACGGCGCCGCCGGTCGTGTTCTTGCCGAACAGCGTGCCCTGCGGGCCACGCAGCACTTCGATCGAGGCCACGTCGAACGCGTCGAGCAACTGCGACTGCACGTTCGGCATCACGAAGTCGTCAACGATCACGCCGACCGGCGCTTCGTTGTAGACGATGATGTCCGTCTGGCCGACGCCGCGCATCGCGAACGAGGCGGCGTTGAAGCCGTTCACCTTAGCGGCCGAGAAGTTCGGCACGTAGGCGGCGAGATCGCTGATGCCCTGTGGCGACACATCGCGGATCAGGTTCTGGTCGATCGCGCTGACGGCGATCGGGGTGGACTGTAGGTTGGATTCGCGACGGGTGGCCGTCACGATGACTTCGTCGAGGCCGGCACTGGCCGTGGTCGCCGGGACCGACTGGGCGCCTGCCGTGACGGCAGCCACCGAGAGCGATGCGGCCACTGCGGCACGCAGCGAACGAGACACAAAACTACGAGTGAGCATTCGTACCCCCAAACATTTGGTATTCAACGATCGTGCGCAACGGCGAGGCCGAGGCGTGTTATCTGCACGACTCCATGGTATTGGGTTCCAAAAAAAAAACAAGCATGACGGTTTCTCTTAAACCGGTAAGCGACTGATAGAGGGTTTCTTTCGGGCAAAATCACGCCGTCTGCAACGCGTTTTTTCGCAATGCAAAAAACAACAATTCCTGTGGCGGACGCGCAACGAATGTTGCGTTTCGGTTGAGCCGGCGTCGCCAAGTGCTTGTTTGTGCACCGGATGACGCCGGACGCGTTGGAGGCTAAGCGCCCTTCAGTTCGCGCAACTTGTCGGCGAGATAATTGATCATCTGCTCCGCGCGCCCTTCGTCGGGCTCGGTCATAAAGCGGATCGCCATGCCCTCGAGGACGTAGCGGGACAGATCGAGGGCCAGGTCAAACCGCTCACCGCGACCCTCCCACTCGGGGAACACTTCGCGCGCGGTCTGGTACCACTCCCGCTCGAACGACTGATGCGAGGGTGCCAAGATCGCCGCGAGTTCCGGGTCGGTGCGGGCCGCCACGGACAATTCAAAGAAGGCGACGAACATCGGATGGCGCACGTGCGCCCAGAAGGCCTTCACGCCGAGCATGACGCGATCGGCGCCTTCCGGGGGCGTGCGGGCCATGGCGCGACGGAAGGCGCGCAGACGCTTGCCGTGCAGGTATTCGATGGCGCCGCTGAAGACGTCGATCTTGGAGGGGAAGTGATGCAGCATCGCGCCGCGCGAGAGACCCGCACGTTGCGCGATCGCGGTGGTCGTCGTCCCGGCATAGCCCAACTCGACGAAGCAGCGGATGGCGCTTTCGAGTATGAGTTTGCGGGTCGCGGCGCTCTTCTGCGCTTGCCACCCGGAAGGGTCTATTGCCAATTCGGCGACGTCAGCCATAACTGCCTCAAAAGTCTCGGTTAACCGTGGGCTTGCGCCACCCGGGGAGAATGAAAGTCCTGTCGGAAAAAGTCAAAGGTGATTGAAACCGTCCGGTGTGACTGTTAGCGTCGGCTGCGCCGGCGGGAGGTCCCGACACGGTGGCAGAGTCCGATTGAACACAGCACTTGGGGGTACAGAGTATGGGTCGCGTCAGTGGCAAAGTGGCACTTGTGACGGGTGGTGCAACCGGTCTCGGCCGTGCGGATGCAATCGCACTGGTGGGTGAGGGCGCCAAAGTCTGCATCACGGATATCAATGTGGCCGCGGGCGAAGCGCTCGCCGCCGAACTCAACGCGGCTCACCCGGGCGCGGCGCTGTTTCGCCGTCAGGACGTGACCGACGAGCAGGGCTGGATCGATACGCTGGCCGCGATCAAGTCGACCTTCGGCGGTCTGCACATCCTCGTCAACAACGCCGGCATGGTGAAGATCGGCACGCCCGAGTCCGCTTCGCTTGAGGATTTTCGGCGTCACCAAGCGGTGATGTCCGAAAGCGTGTTCCTGGCGTGCAAGCATGCGTTGGGGCTCATGAAGGACAGCGGCGGCGGCTCCATCATCAACATGTCCTCGACCGCCTCGCATCTGGGCTATCCCGTATTTCATGCCTACGGCGCGGCCAAAGGCGCGGTGCGGGCCATGACGAAGTCGGTCGCGGTCTGGTGCCAGATGCAGAAGTACAATATCCGCGTGAATTCCATCCACGCCGGCGCGATGGAGACCGCCATGGTCGTCAACGCGACGCACGAGCTGGGCATGACCATGGATATGTACCACCAGAGCCCGCAGGGTCTGGGTAAGCCGGAAGACATCGCGAACCTGGTGTTGTTCCTCGCCTCGGACGAGTCGCGCTTTATCAACGGCGCAGAACTCCTGATTGACAACGCGCTCACCATCCAGTGACGTCGTGAACCGCCGGCCCGTCCACGGGCCGGCGGTGCGGGTGCGAGCGAATGCACCTAAAAAAAGCAGGACTGACTGTTTATTTTGAGTTCGGGGCGCGCCTATACTGGCGCATCATCGGGGGTGCCGTGAGCGCATCCCGCCATTACGGGAGTTCGACATGGATCTGCTACTCAGGGGCAAGAAGGCGATTGTGACCGGGGCCACCAAGGGGATCGGCCGCGCGATCGTTGAGCTGCTGGCGTCGGAAGGTGCCGACATCGGTTTTTGCGCGCGTAGCGAGGACGAAGTCGAAGAGACCACCCGCTCGCTCAAAGCCAAGGGCGTCAACGTCGTCGGTGGTGCGGTCAACGTCCGTGACGGCGATGCGTACAAGGCCTGGTTGACGGAGACCACGGCCGCGCTCGGCGGCTGCGATGTGTTCGTGCCGAACGTCAGCGCCGGTGGCGGCATGGATTCGGAAAAGAACTGGTGGAAGAACTTCGAAATCGACGTACTGCACACGGTGCGCGGGTGCGAGACCCTCATGGATGCGCTGAAAGCGTCTGGGCAGGGCTCGATCGTGATCATCAGTTCGACCAATGCGATCGAAACCTTTGCCGCGCCGATGGCCTACAACGCGATGAAGGCCTCGCTGATCACCTACGCCAAGCAGTTGTCGCAGTTTGTGGGCAAGCACAACGTGCGCGTCAACGCCGTCTCGCCCGGCCCGATTTACTTCGAGGGCGGTGCGTGGGAAATGATCCAGGGCACCAATCAGAAGTTCTACGACAGCACGCTGCGCGCCATGCCGTCCGGTCGCTTTGGCACGCCGGATGAAGTCGCCCGCGTCGTCGCCTTCCTCGCCAGCCCGGCCTCGAGCCTCATCACCGGCGCGAACGTCGTGGCGGACAACGGCTTCACCAAGGGCGTACGGTACTGATCGATGGCCAGCGGCCGCGTAAATGTCGCGTTCGTCTGTGGTGGCAAGTACCACGACATCGACTATGCGCGTGCGCAGATCCTGCAGTCGTTGCTCGAAACGCCGCAGCTGCGCACGCGGGTCTATGAAAACTACACGGACATCGAGGCGATCACCTCGGCCGATTGCTTACTGACGTACACCGTCGACGTCGTGCCCGATGCCGCCGCCGCCGAGAGGCTGCGCGCGTTCGTCGCGAGCGGCAAGCGTTGGTTCGCGTTGCACGGCACGAATTCGATCCTGAAATACGTCAAAGGGAAGGGCTGGGACGCCCCGCGCAATGCGCCCACCTTTATGGAGACCTTGGGCTCGCAGTTCGTCGCGCATCCGCCGATCGCCCCGTACACGGTGGAGGTGACGGCGCCGGACCATCCGTTGGTCCACGGTCTGCCGTCGTTTAGCGCGGACGACGAGTTGTATCTGTCCGAGTTGCATCCCCCGATCGAGGTGCTCTTGCACACGCGGTTTAAGGGGACCACGCCGGGGTTTGTCGAAGCCGACTGGAGTGACGATGCCATCCGACCGGTGCTGTATCTCAAGCAGGTCGGCGCGGGCACGGTGCTGTACTTCACCTTGGGGCATGCGCGTAGTCGCTACGACATGCTGCCGCTGATGGCCGAGTATCCGCACGAAGAGCGCGGCAGTTGGAAGGAACCGGCGTTCCACACGGTGCTGCGCCGTGGTTTGGTCTGGATGGCGGAGCGCCCGTAAGCGGCGCCGGAGACGAAGCATGTCGACCGAATCCTGGAAAGACGAATTGTTGGCGGCGTCGCTGGCGCCGAAGTACAAGAAAGTGCGTCGGGTGACGGCGGCCGAAACGCCGGTGACGCCGGTCGACAAGACGCCGGATCCGCAGTTGGGTCACGGTCTCATCGCGAAAGAGCGGTACACCTCCTTGGAGTTCATGCGCCTCGAATGGGAGCGCGTCTGGAGCAAGGTGTGGCTGCTCGGTGCATGGGAGCGGGATCTGGCGGAACCGGGTGACTACGTCGCCACGCAGATCGGTCGAGAATCGATCCTGCTCGTGCGCCAGCGGGACGGGGCGTTAAAGGCGTTCTACAACGTCTGCTTACACCGCGGCAATCGCCTGCGTCCGGAAGGCAAGGGCAATGCCGAGTCGTTCAAGTGCCAGTACCACCACTGGGAGTACCACCTCGACGGCACCTTCAAGCGTATTCCGGACCTTGATACCTTCGTGCAGGGTCCACCGCCGTGCAAAGGCATACGCTCGCTGCCCTGCGAGGCGTGGGGCGGCTTCGTGTGGTTCAGCTTGGATCCGAACGCGGGCCCGCTCACCGACTATCTCGATCCCGTTGATAAACACCTCGCGCCGTACAACTTCCCGAAGATGGCGCTGACGCGCGACATCACGGTGGAGTGGCATTGCAACTGGAAAGCGTCCGTCGATGCCTTCAACGAGAGCTACCACGTTCAAGGGATCCATCCGCAGTTGATGTGGTACTTGCACGATCTGGATATCCAGATCGACACCTACGAGCGTCACAACCGCTATTTGATTCCGTTCGGCACGCTGTCGCCCCGCGTTCGCAAACCGAACACGATCCCCGATCCGATCAAGACCATCATGAAGGCCGCCGGCATGGACCCGGCCGATTACGATGAGCCGATCGAGAATATTCGCCGCGACGTGCAGAAGTGGAAACGCAAGCACGGCGCCTCCCAAGGCAAAGATTACTCGCTCTTGAACGACGATCAGCTCACCGACGACTACCACTACCTGATCTTCCCGAACGTCACGCTCAATACGCACGCCGACGATCTGATGCTCTTCCGGCAACGGCCGCACGAGACCGATCCGAATCGCATGTATTACGACATCTGGACCTTCGAACTCGTCCCCGACGGCGCCGAGTGGCCCGCTCGTCCTCGGCACCAGCGCTTCGAGCACGGCGACAAATCGATCGGCCTCGTGCTCGATCAAGACGCGCAGAACTTACCGGGCGTGCAGGCCGGGATGCAGTCCGCCGGGTTTGACGGACTGTGGCTCGGGGAGCAGGAACTGCGCATCCGTCACTTTCACAAAGTGCTGGACGACTACATCTACGGACCGACCGCGACGCCGTCGGCGGACGAGGAGCCGTCCGTCTAGCGGCCGCGGGGGGTAGGCACGCTGTTCCTTCCCCACGAGGCCGCGATAAAAAAGCATGCGTGTTGGTAACCGTCAAAATTGATTGTTTTAGAGTGCCCACTTAGAGTACGACGACGTTAGGCGGACTCGCCTAATCCTTGATCACCTGCCCCTCGGGAGCGCTGCATTGAGCACCGATACCTCCGCCTCGCCGCTGTCCACCGAACGCCTCTTACAGGCCTATCGGCAGATGCGCACGATCCGCGAATTTGAAGAACGTTTGCACGTTGAGATTCAGACCGGCGAGATACCGGGGTTCACGCACCTCTACTCCGGTCAGGAAGCCATCGCGGTCGGCGTCTGCGAACCGCTCGGCCCCAACGATTACATCGTCAGCACGCATCGCGGCCACGGCCACTGCATCGCCAAGGGCTGCGACGTCATCGGGATGATGAAAGAGATCTACGGGCGCGCCGACGGTCTGTGCAAGGGCAAAGGCGGCTCCATGCACATCGCCGATGTCACCAAAGGCATGCTCGGTGCCAACGCGATCGTCGGCGGCGGGCCGCCCATCGCGGTGGGGGCGGCGATCGCCTGCCGCAACCGCGGCGATGGGACCGTGTCGGTGGCTTTCGGTGGCGATGGCAGTTGCAACCAAGGCACGGTGTTCGAGGCGATGAACCTCGCCGTGGTGCTGAAGGTTCCGACCATCTTCGTCTACGAGAACAACGGCTACAGCGAACACACCGGCGTCGACTACGCCGTCGGTTCGGGCGATATCGCCGGTCGTGCCGCGGCCTTTGGCATGCCGGCCGAGAAAGTCGACGGCACCGATTTTCACGCGGTGCACGCGGCGATGACCCGTGCGCTGCAGCACGCGCGGGCAGGGCACGGTCCTTACGCGATCGAAGCGGTGGCGACGCGCTTCTACGGCCACTTCGAAGGCGACCCGCAGCTGTATCGCGCCAAAGACGAGGTCAAGCGTCAGCGGGAGAGCATGGACTGCCTCGGGAACTTTTGTCGTACCGCGGCGAACTACGGCATCGACGAGGACACGCTCGATGAGATCGATGCCGACGTGCTCGCCTTGATCGACCGTGCGGTCAGCGAAGCTCGCCAGTCGCCGCCGCCTGCGGACTCTGAACTCACCACCGACGTTTACGTCGCGTACTGAGAAACGCCATGACCCAAAAATCCATGCGCGACGCCATCAACGATGCCTTGCATCTGGAAATGGCGCGCAACCCCAACATCATCGTTCTCGGCGAAGACGTCTCCGGCGGTGCCGGTGGGACGTCCGGCCAACGCGAAGCGTCCGGCGGCATCTTCGGTGTCACCAAGGGGCTCTTGCCAAAATTCGGTGAGCACCGTGTCATCGATACGCCCATTTCCGAGTCCGCGATCATGGGCGCGGCCGCCGGTGCGGCCTTGGCCGGCTTGCGGCCGGTGGCGGAGCTGATGTTCGCCGACTTCGTCGGCGTCAGCCTCGACCAGATCTTCAATCAGATGGCGAAGTTCCGCTACATGTTCGGCGGCCGCACGACCTGTCCGGCCGTGGTCCGCTTGGCCATGGGGGCGGGCATGAACATGGGTGCCCAGCACTCGCAAACCATCTACCCCTTGCTGACGGCGGTGCCGGGCTTGAAGGTGGTCATTCCCTCGAACGCCTACGATGCCAAGGGGCTCATGCTCACGGCCTTGCGTGGCGACGACCCTGTTATGTTCTTCGAGCACAAGGCGCTGTACCCGCGCAAGGGTGAGGTGCCGGACGGCGACTACACGATTCCCTTCGGGGAGGCGGCACTCGTTCGTGAAGGCGAGCATGTGACGGTCGTGGCGCTCGCGCGCATGGTCGTCTTCGCGGAAAAGGCCATCGACGGATTGGCGAAGGAAGGCATCACCTGCGATCTGATCGATCCGCGCACCACCTCGCCGCTCGACATCGACACCATCCTCGAGAGCGTCGAGAACACCGGGCGGTTGGTGGTCATTGATGAGTCGCCGCCGCGCTGCTCCGTCGCCGCCGATATCGCGGCCCAGGTCGCCTCACGCGGCTTCCGGTCTCTCAAGGCGCCGATCGAGATGGTCACCGCGCCGCATTCGCCCGTGCCCTTTGCCCGTGAACTCGAGCGCGCTTACGTGCCGAGTCCGCAGCGCATCGAAGCGGCGATTCGTAAAGTCCTGCAGGAGTAAGGCCGATGTCGAGCATACGGGCCCTGACGATGCCCAAATGGGGCATCGAGATGCAGGAAGGCATGATCACGGGCTGGACCGCCGCCGTGGGGCAGACCCTCGCGGTGGGCGATCCGCTCCTGGACGTCGAGACCGACAAAATCGTCAATGCCGTCGAGGCGCCGTTTGCCGGCACGCTACGCCGCATCGTTGCGAACGCGGGGACCGCGTACCCGGTGGGTGCGCTGCTGGCCGTGTTGGCGGATCCGACGGTCAGCGAGGCTGAGGTGGACGCGTTTATTGCTGGGTTTAAGCCCGCGCAGACGAGTTTCGAACCGAGTGGCGATACCGTCGCACCCGTCGTCGCGGTCGCACCGACACCGGCGCCGCCGCCGGCTGCCGCCGCGATGCCGAGCGAAGCGCCGGAGGGCGAGGGCCGAGTGAGCCCCATCGCCCGTCGGCTGGCCCAGAAACTGGGCATCGATCTCAGCCAGATCAAAGGCACCGGCCCCAACGGTCGCATTTCCAAGGAAGACGTCGAAAAAGCGGCGGCGGCCCAGTCGGGTGCAGCACCCGCGCCCGCGCCCGTCGCCACGCCGGCGCCGAGCCCGGCAGCGGTGCCGGCCGTGCTGGATGTGCCGGCGAGCCCCGCGGCGCCGGCGAACACCGCAGGCGTCTACCGCGAGCGCCTGACGCCGATGCGCCAGACGATCGGGCGGCGCCTCTTGGCGTCGACGCAGTCGATTCCGCATTACCGCTTGGAGCGGACGGTGGAACTGTCGGCGCTCTTGGCCTATCGCGAACGGTTGAACGGACAAGGCCGCGTGCGTGTCTCCGTGAACGATTGCGTGCTGCGTGCGGTGGCGCTGAACCTGCTCGAACACCCGATGGTGAACGCCCATCTGGTGGGCGATGAGTTGTTGCGCTTCGCCAGTGCCGACGTCGCCTTTGCCGTGGCCACCCCGACGGGATTGCTGACCCCGGTGGTTCGGTCTGCCCACGCGTTGTCCGTCGCGGAGATCGCCACGCGCGTACGCGACCTCGCGGGCCGGGCGCGCTCAGGCAAGCTCGTGCGCGAGGAAATCGAGGGGGCGACGTTCACCGTCTCCAATCTCGGCATGTACGGTCTCGATCGGTTTGACGCGATTATCAATCCGCCGCAGGTGGCGATCCTGGCGGTCGGGGCCGTCCGCGAGGCGCCGATCGTTCGAGACGGGGCCTTGGCCGTGGGGCACGTCTGCACGCTGACGCTGTCGGCCGATCATCGCGTCATCGACGGCGCGGCGGGCGCGGGGTTCCTCGCAACGCTCGCGGATCGGTTGGGCCAGCCCGCGACGCTGTGAGCGCGCGCGGCTAAAACGAAACCGCCCTCCGGTCGACGCGTGTTCGACGGGAGGGCGGGAGGAACGACCGCGCCACAGCGCGGCCGAGTTGCGATCAGCCCAGATCCAGCTCTTTGAGGAGCTGATCGCGCAGCCGGAACTTTTGGATCTTACTGGTCGACATCGGCCACTCGGTCACAAAGCGGACGTGGCGCGGCACCTTGAAGCCGGCGATTTCGGCTTTGCAGTGCGCAATCAGTTCCTGTTCGGTCGCGATCTCGCCCGGCTTCAGTTCGACGAACGCGGCGGGGACTTCCGCGTAGCGGGCATCGGGTATTCCGACCACCTGCGCCAGCTTGACGGCGCCATGGCGCTGCAAACTCGCTTCGATTTCCGCAGCCGCAACGTTCTCACCGCCGACCTTCAGCATGTCCTTCGTGCGACCGTGGAACATGATCGTGCCGGCCGCGTCGATCGAGCCGACGTCGCCGGTGTGGAACCAACCGTCGGCGTCGATCGCCGCCGCGGTCTTTTCCGCGTCTTTGTAATAGCCCTCGAGCGTGCTGTAACCGCGCACCAGCACTTCGCCACGGGCGCCGGGTGAGACATTCAAGCCGGTGTCGTGATCGACGATGCGCACTTCGAGTCCCGGCAACGGCTTGCCGAGTCGACCCACGCGCTCGCCGAGCGGATCGGTGAGCATGCTCGTGGTCACCGTGCCGGCCGTCTCCGTCATGCCAAACGTGCCGACCTGAATGGCATCGGGCATCGCCTTCAGCATCGCGTCGCGAATGCCGGCCGGTTGCACGGCGAAGTTGGAGTTCATGAGCCGGATGCGCGACAGATCGGCCTTCGGGAAATCCGGGTGATAGATGATGTCCGACATGATGGTGACGAAGCACGGATAAGTCGCCGTGGCCCGCTCTTCGGTGAGCATGCGCAGCGCCTTGCCCGCGTCGAAGAACGGCATCGTGAGGTACGCGCCGCCCACGTCGAAGATGGCCAGCATCGGCAAGATGCCGGCGATGTGGAACAGCGGCAGCGGTGACCAGAAACGGTCGCCGTAGCGCAGCTGATACCGGTGTCGACCCAACGCGATGGAGTTGCGGACCATCGCCTCGTGCGAGATCAGGCATCCCTTCGGGTTTGCGGTCGTACCGGACGTGTAGAGGATCAGACCCACGTCGCGGACGCGCACGCCGAGGCGTGCACGGTGGACGGCGAGCGGCTTCACCGTCTTTGCCAGCTTCAAGAACGCCTTGGCCGTCAGGAACGAGGCGGGGCCGGGCTTGCCGAGCACCACCACGTTGCGCAACTTGGGGGCCTCCGGTACGTGCAGATGCACCGGATCGTCTTGGCCGGCGAGCGTTGGCATCGCGGTGAGCAGACGCTCGATGAAGTTGACCTGTTCGGGGACGTCGCTCGTGGTGATCAGCGTCACGAGATCGGCGTTCTCGACGACGTAGCGCAGCTCGTGCGCGCGATACCGTGCGTTCACTGGCACCGCGACCGCGCCGCACAGCGCGATGGCGAAGAAATACTCCACGAATTCCATGCACGTGGGCAGCAGCAGGCCGACGTGGTCGCGCGGCTGCACGCCGATCGCTTGCAAGCCTCGCGCCCGTTCGAGGGCCCGGGAGGCGAGTTCACCGTAGCTGATCTTGTGATCGGGGAAGACGATCGCGTCGTCGTTGGGATGCCGGTCGGCGGCGGTGAGCAACAGATCGCCGATCGTCGTCACCGAAATGCGCAGGGCGGCGAGATCTTCTTTGGCTGGCGTGTAACGCGGTGCTGCCGTTGCCTTGGCGCGGCTCTTGGCCTTCGCTTTCGCGGCTGCCTTCGCCTTGGCGGGCGCCGGCTTGCGAGCGGCCCGGGTCACGGCGGTGACGACACGCTTTAAGGTCGCCTTCGCCGACGGCGTCGCCGCCGCGCGTTTAGCGGATGGAACGGCCTTACGGCCGGACTTTTTGACGGACGTGGTCTTGGTCATGCAACCCCCTCAACGTGAACCGGCGGGATCTACCGCGGTAAGGTGTCCGATACTAGCGAGCAGTGCTTTCAAAAGAAACAGTCGTGACTGTTTCTTATTGCTGCGGTTACCATCGGCGCCTGAGTGACGGGGGACAGGGGTCTCCTGGAGTGCGGATCCATGTCGACGTTTCATCGCGTGATGCCGGAGTCTGACTTGCCCGAGGGTCGGTTACACGGCGTTGTGATTGCCGGTCGCGATCTCTTGTTCGTGCGCACCAAAGACGGCGTGCATGCGCTCGATAATCTGTGCAACCACGGGACAGCGCGACTCTCCGAGGGCCGTCTGCGCGGCGTGCGGGTGATTTGCCCGCTGCACGGCGCGTCCTTCGATTGCCGCAATGGCGCGCTCTTGGGCGCGCCGGCCCGTGCCCCGCAGTGCGCGCACCTGACCCGCAGCGTCGACGGCTGGATCGAGGTCGCGCTCGAGGCCTAGGGTGTTCAGCGCGGCTTCGGTAGCCGTATCGGGCGATCGCCGGTCCACTGACGCGCAGCGTCACGCATGTAGTCGAACGCGGCACGGGCCGTAGGCGTGACTTCGATTAACTCGAGCATGCTGCCGGGGTGCGCGCCCACATCGACATAGGCGAAGCGCTGACCGACGGTGGTCGCACCGCCTTGCACGATGCGATCGCGCCAATCTTGCGCGTCCAGTACGGCATCCAAATCGTCGACCAGTGCGCCGACGTGCTGCAGGCCTTCCCCGTAGCGTTGCAAATGGTCGCGGTAGATCGACGGCGCATCGTTGTGCTGTTGCACCAATTCGATCTGCAGATCGCCCGAGTACGCAATCGCCACGCTCATGTCGATGGCCGTGGGCGCGCCGCGATAGGTGCACGTCGCAAACGCGATGTGCTCCATCACGAAGAACGGTCCGACGCCCATGACCGACGACCAATGCTCCGCCGCGCGGCGCCAGTCGTGCACCACGTAACCGTTCTGGATGGTCGGACCGTACAAGCGGCTCATTTGCGTTGATCGAAGCGGCGTCCCACCATGGCCGACGCGATGTTGACCTTCTGGATGTCGACCGCACCGCCGGCGATGCCCCAGCCCCACGAGTCGCGCAGTCGGCGTTCCATTGGGTAATCCTTCGAATAGCCGTAGGCGCCCATCAACTGCATCGCATTGCCGCAGACCTCGCGGGCGATTTCGTTCGCGAAGCACTTCGCGATCGAGGAGTCGATGATGCTCGGCAGTCCTTTCTCCGCGTTGCAGGCGGCCCGATGGATCAACAAGCGTGCGGCATCCACGCGCATGCGCATTTCCGCTAGCTTGATTTGTACCGCCTGAAACTCCACCAGCGAACGCCCGAACTGCTGGCGTTCCTGGACGTACGCGAGCACGTCGTCGAGCGCGCCCGAGGCCTGCGCGAGCGCCATGGTGGCGTTGCCGCAGCGTTCCAGATCGAAGGCCTCCATGAGTTTCTTAAAGCCACCGGCCGGCACCACAATGTGCTCCAGCGGCACGCGCACGTTCTCGAAGTACAGGTCGGCCGACGGCACACCGCGGAACCCCATCAGCGACTCGCGGTTACCGAAACTGAGACCGGGTGTGCCGGCCTCGACATACACCGCGCCGATGCCTTTGGCACCCGGTTCGTCCGAGAGGCGGCAATAGACCACGTAGCCGCCGGCATGCCCGCCGCCCGAGCACCAACGCTTGGTGCCGTTCAGCGTGACTCCGTCCGCGTCGACGACGCCGCGTGTCGTCAGATCGGTCAATGCCGAACCCGCTTGCGGCTCGCTCATGGCCACCGCAACGACGGTCTCGCCCCGACAGACCGCCGGCACGATGCGCTGCGCGAGCGCTGGTTGGCCGAACCGTTCGATCGCGCGCACGGGCCCGACGCAGGATTCGAAGACCGGGAAAGCGACGGCCGACGAGATCTTGCCGAACTCTTCGATGACGAGCAGGGCCTCGAGATTACCGAGACCCAAACCGCCGTAGGCTTCGGGCACGTTGATGCCCAGAAACCCAAGCTCCGCGTACTCGTGGACCAACGCGTGGGAGGGCGGCTCTGCCGTCTCCTCGAGTTCGCGCGCGATGGCCGGTAAACGCTCTTGCGCATAGCGACGCGCGGCCTGTTGTAATGCAATCTGATCGTCGGTGAGCTGGAAATCCATGATGCGGGTCTTCCTAAGCGGGCAGTGAACGGGAGGAGTGACGCCGTACCGGCGCCTCTGTCGCGCTCGCGGGACCTTGTGACATGATCCGCCGCCGAACCGGCGACGAACGTCCCAGGAGCAATATAACGTGAGCAACGCAGTGCTGTCGGGTATCCGAGTCTTGGACTTCGGCCGCTATGTGGCCGGTCCCTACTGCGCGACCTTGCTCGGCTATCTCGGCGCGGACGTGATCCGCATTGAGCGCTGCGACGGCGGTGAGGATCGCTACATCGCGCCGGTCACGGCGCAGGGCGAGGGCGCCGTGATCCTGCAGACCGGTTGTAACAAGCGCTCGTTGACGCTCGATCCGACGAGCGCCGAGGGCCGTGAGATCGTGGCACGACTGCTGGCCACGGCGGACGTCGTGGTCGCCAACCTGCCGCCGAGCGCGCTGCAAGCGATGGGCTTGGACGAAGCCGCGGTGCAACGCGTCAACCCGCGCGCCGTCCTCGTCACCCAATCCGCCTTCGGCGATGTCGGTCCCTACACGCGCCGCGGCGGCTTTGACGGCGTCGGTCAGGCACTCTCCGGGGCGATGTACATCACCGGAACGCCCGGCGCACCGGCCAAAGCGGCCGCGCCGTATGTGGACTTCACGACCGCCGTCTTGTCGGCCTTCGGTGCGTTGGCCGCGCTCATGCAGCGCGACCGTACCGGCACCGGCCAGCGCGTGGACGCGACGCTGCTCGGGTCGGCGCTGGCCGTCTTCAACTCCCACCTGATCGAGCAGAGCGTGACCGGTATCGACCGCGTCGGTACCGGCAATCGCGTGCAAACCTCGGCTCCGTCGGACGTGTTTGCCACCCAAGACGGTCACATCCTGTTGCATTGCGTGGGTCAGGGGCTGTTCCGCCGCTGGGCGCGCCTGATGGGCGAGGAGACTCGTTGGGTGGACGACCCGGCTTTCCAGACGGACCAATCGCGCGCCGATCACAGTGGCCCTATCCTCGCCCGCATGCAGGCCTGGTGCGCCGAGCGCACAACCGCCGAGGCGCTCGCGGAACTGGAGCGTGCCGGCGTGCCCGCCGGCGCGGTGCAGACGCCGCAACAGGCCCTGGACGATCCGCAGGCGGCCGCGCTCGGTCTGTACACCGCCGTCGACTATCCCGGATTGCCCCGTCCTGCAAAAGTGGTCGATCTGCCGGTCCGCTTCAGCGGCATGCCCGCCGGCATACGGGCGCGGCCGCCGACGATCGGCGAGCACACCGACGAGATCCTGCAGGAACTCGGCTACGACGCGGCCGCTATTGCCGGCCTGCGCAGTCGCAACGTGGTGTGAGCGGCGGGTCATCGGCGTTCAGTCGGCGCGGGGTGCGCCAACGCCCGACCGGCGACCTGCTCGGCAAAGACCCGTCCGGCACGACGGCCACGTCGCGATCGGCGACGGGTCAACGCAGCACGGGAGTGGGTCGGGCACGGGGTCACCTGCGGCCGGCGGGGTAGATGGCGGACACTATAGCGCCCGGCTTCCAAAAAAACAGTCAGGCTTGTTTCTTTGATGGGCCAGCGGGCCTATACTCGAATCGACGCCGACGGAGCGTCGCCGGTCGGACCACAGGTCCTCGCGCAGTTTGGGGGGTAGAGCGATGGTCAATCCAGCAGCCGTGGAGCCCATCAAAGCGGGCATGAAGTTCGAGTTCGAGCGCACCGCCGTGCCGGAGGGTTTTCCGGCCCTGCCGCGCATCCCGGGCGGGCGGTATACCGACCCCGCGTTCTTAGCGTTGGAAGACGAATACGTCTGGAAGAAGACGTGGCTCTACGCCTGCCACATCGACGAGATCCCCGAACCGGGCTGCTTCGTGCTGTACAAGCGCTTGGGCGCTCCGGTGATCATCATTCACGGCAAGGACGGCGTCGTTCGCGCCTTCTACAACACCTGCAGTCACCGCGGCGCGCCGCTCGTGAAGGACGGCGCGGGGAAGGTGGAGGGGTTCTCCTGCCCGTATCACGGGTGGACGTATGCGCTGGACGGTCGGCTCGTCAATTTGCGCGATAAGCGCGACTTCCGCGATTTCGATCCGTCGTGTCATCCGCTGAAGGCCATTGCCTGTCAGCGCTACGGCAACTGGATTTTCGTCAACGCCGATCCCGCCGCCCCCGATTTTGTCTCGACCTTGGGGGAGATTCCCTCGCATCTGGCGGACGTGGCCATCGATCAGACGCGCTTCGTGCACAAGAAGTCGTACCACGTGAAGTGCAACGTCAAAGTGTTGCTGGACGCGTTCTTAGAGGTCTATCACCTCAAATCGATCCACCAGAACACGGTGGACCGATTCTTGGATTACCGCGGCACGACCATCACGTTGTGGCCGCGTGGGCACTCGCTCATGGTGACCCCCAACCGGCGCCCGGATTGGGTGGACCCGGGCGTGAAGGGCATGATCAAGGTGCCGACGGCCTCGGAGATCACGGCGCACCACAACCCGTCGTACAACATCTGGCCCAATCTGGTCACGCCTATTGCCGACAGTGGCATCCCTTTCTTACTGTTCTGGCCCATGGGCCCGAACGAGATGGAAATTGAAGTGGTCTGGTTCGCGCCGGATTGGGGCGGGGGTGAGATGCACCCGTTGTGGCCGACCCGCATCGCAAACTTCGAGCGGATCCTCTACGAGGACACGCAATTCGCGGCCTACATCCAAGAGTCCGTGGAGTCCCCGGCCTACGAGGGCATTACCCTGAGTTACCAGGAGCGGCGCATTTACCATTGGCACGAAGAGCTCGACCGCCGCATCGGCGTCGAACGCGTGCCGGAGGCCTTGCGCGTGGTGCCGGTCTTGGCGCCCTTCGTGCAGGAGATGGTGGCCGGATTATGAGTCGAGGCCTCACCACGCTCGGGGTGTACCTGCCGCGGTGGCGGTTGGCGCGCCGTGCCTTGGGTGAGGCGATGGCGTGGCGTACCCAGTCGGTCGGCGGTCGCGGCGAGCGCAGCTACGGCCATTGGGACGAGGATGCACTGACCTACGCGGTGGAGTCCGGGCGTTACGCAATGATGGATGCGCCCACGGTGGACGGCGTGGTGTTCGCCTCCACGACGCACCCGTTTCAGGATCGCAGCAACGCCGGTCTCGTCGCCGAGGCGCTGGGATTGCCGGCGGCGCTCACCACGCAGGATGTCGGTGGCTCGCAGCGCGCCGCGACCAGCGCGTTGATCGCCATGCTGGAGGGCCGCGCACCGGCGCGCTTACTCCTCGCGGCCGACCGCCGTCGCACGCAACCGGGGAGCCCGCAAGAATCGGCGTACGGCGACGGCGCCGTCGCGTGTGTCGTGAGCGACGCGGCGGTCCTCGCCGAGTACCTCGGCAGCACCTCCGAATCGGTGGATTTTGTCGATCATTACCGCGAAAGCGGGCAACCGTACGACTACGCGCTCGAAGAGCGCTGGGTCCGTACGGAGGCATGGGTACCGTTCGTGCGTCGCGCGACCGAGCGACTGCTCGCGCAGTGCGGCGTTTCGGCCGCTGAACTTGCGCACGTCATTGTGCCGGTGGGCGCGAGTGTCGCCGAACCGCTGCTGCGCACGCTCGGGGTAGCACCGAGCGTGCGCGCCGATGCATTGCACGACCGCGTCGGCGATGTCGGCGTTGCGCATCCGCTGCTGATGCTCGCCGGTGTGCTTGAGCAGTGCGCGCCCGGGGCGCTGATTTTGCTGATCGGCTTCGGTCAGGGTGTGGACGCGATCTTGCTGCGTGCCGGTGCCGACATCGCCGCGCATCGTCCCGCGAGCGGCCTGTCGGCGGCGCTCGCGGCGGGCGTGACCGATCACGCGTACGTCCGATTTTTGTCGCACACGGGCGCCTTGTCGCTCGATGCCGGTATGCGCGCCGAACGCGACGCGCGCACCGCGCACTCGGTGCACTACCGTAAACACACGGTGATCAACGGCTTTGCCGGTGGGCGCTGCAGTGCCTGCGGCACGGTGCAATTCCCGCCCGCACCGGCGTGCGTGAACCCGGAGTGTCGGGCGTTTGCGCCGCAGACCCCCGTGCGCTTGGCCGACGTGCCGGCGACCGTGAAGACGTACACCGAGGATTGGCTCGCGTACACGCCGGCGCCGCCGTTGGTGTACGGCAACGTTGCCTTCGAAGGCGGCGGCAACGCGTTCATCGAGTTCACGGACGTCGGTCGCGGCGACGTGGCGGTGGCCGCGCCGCTGCGCTTCGTGTTCCGGATCAAAGACGTGGACGCCGCTCGCGGCTTTCACCGCTATTTCTGGAAAGCCACCCTGAGGAGGTCCTGAGCATGGCCAGCGGGATCCGCGACAAGGTGGCGATCGTCGGCATGGGCTGTTCGCAGTTTGGCGAGCGCTGGTCGCTGGGGCCGGATGACCTCATGGTGGAGGCCTTCACGGAGGCCCTCGCGGACGCAGGAATAGAGCGCGACGACATCGAGGCGGCGTGGCTCGGTGTGTTCTACCAAGAGCAGAGCACCTCGAAGTCGGGACTGCCGCTCTCCATGGCGCTGCGCCTGCCGAATATACCGGTCACGCGCGTCGAGAACTTGTGCGCCACCGGCACGGAAGCCTTGCGCGGTGCGGTGTATGCGGTCGCCTCGGGTGCCGTCGACATTGCGCTGGCGATGGGCGTCGAGAAATTGAAAGACACGGGCTTCGGCGGTTTGCCGGAGCGCGCAAAAGGGACCTTTGAGGATCTCTGGCAGCCCGGCTTCACACCGCCGGGGGCCTTTGCGCAACTCGGCGCCGCGTACGCGGCCCGCCACGGGTTGTCCATCGACGAGTTGCGTCGCGCCATGGCGCACGTGTCGGTGAAAAGTCATGCCAATGCGGTGCACAACCCGAAAGCGCATTTGCGCAATCCTATCTCGACAGAGCAGGTGCTCTCGGCGCCCATGGTGGCGTTCCCCCTCGGCGTCTACGACTGCTGCGGTGTGAGTGACGGCGCGGCGTGCGCGATCGTCACGACCCCGGAGATCGCGGCGCGTCTCGGCCACCGCGATCACGTCACGGTCAAGGCCTTGCAGTTGGCGCCGTCCAACGGCGCCGAGATGAGCCACGCCAGTTGGGACGGCAGCTACACGCCGACGACGCGGTTAGCCGCGGCCCGTGCGTACCGCGAGGCCGGCGTCACCGACCCCGCGGCGCAACTGGGGTTGATCGAAGTCCACGACTGCTTCTCGGTCACCGAGCTCGTCGTCATGGAGGATCTCGGCCTGTCCGCGCCGGGCCGTGCGCCGGCGGACATCCTCGACGGTCGTTACGATCGCGACGGCGCCATTCCCTGCCAAACCGACGGCGGCCTGAAGTGTTTCGGTCACCCCGTCGGGGCCTCCGGACTGCGGATGGCCTATGAGATTTACACACAACTGTTAGGCCGAGCAGGACCGCGCCAGGTGGGCAGCCCCACGCTGGGCTTGAGTCACAACCTCGGCGGCATTCCGAATCGTAACGTGGCAAGCGTCGCGATCTTCGGTCTGCATCAGTCGAAATAAAAACTGTCTTTTATCGAGCGAGCCCACATGAGCGTCGAAAAATTACAACTGGTCACGGAATCGACACAGCCGCGTTGGGGCTACACGATGGAGGAATTGGCGAGCGCGCCCATGGTGTATCGCGAGGACTTGTACGCCGGCAAAACGGTGCTCGTGACCGGCGGTGGCAGCGGGTTCGGTCGCGCGATGACGTTCCTCTTTGCGCGCCTTGGCGCTCAGGTGGTGATCGCCGGCCGCAAGGCCGAAAAGCTGGAGGCGACGCGCGAGGGCGTTGAGCGCCTCTTGGGCTTGAAGACGGTGACGACGCAGGCGATGACCATTCGGGATCCGGAGGCGTGCGCAGCACTGATCACCGACACCGTGCAGCGCTTGGGCGGCCTCGATCTGCTCGTCAACAACGCCGGCGGTCAATATCCCCAAGCCGCGATCGATTTCACGCCGAAGGGCTGGCACGCGGTGATCGAGACTAACCTCACCGGGACGTTCTACATGATGCAGGCCGCGGCCCGCGCCTGGCGCGATGCGGGTCGCCCCGGCAGCATCGTCAATATCGTCGCGAACGTCTGGCGCGGTATGCCCCAAGTGGCGCACACCTGCGCGGCCCGCGCGGGCGTGATCTATCTGTCGAAGACATTGGCGACCGAATGGGCGCCACTCAAGATCCGAGTTAATTGCGTGTCGCCCGGATCGATCCGTTCGGAAGGCCTCAACGTCTACGAACCGGAGGTCGCCGCCAAGTTCGCCGACACCAACCCGATGCGCACGCTCGGTGACGCCTACGACGTCGGTCAGGCCGTGGCCTACCTCGGTGCGCCGTCGGGCAAGTTCATCACTGGCGAAGTGCTCGTCGTGGACGGCGGCAACAACCAGTGGGGCGATGTATGGCCCGCCGGCAAGCCGGCGTATTTCGAGGTCTGACGCCCGCGTTCCATTCCTGACCTACTGCACCGGAGAACCTCATGCCCGAGACCTTGTTGAGTCGTGTGTCGCGTGACGAGATGCCGGAGGCGTTCCAGCCGGCTTGGGATGCGTTGCAACGACTGACCGGGGACGCCACGTTCGTCGAAGTCTTCGCGCAGGCACCGGAGATGCTCGACTTCGTGATGAACAAGTTCTACGGGCCCGTCTTTTTCGGCGGTCAGGTGGACAAGAAGTACAAGCAGTTGGTCCGGCTGCGCTTGTCCACGCGGCACGGTTGCCTGACGTGTAACAAGCAGAACGTGCCCGGCGCACTGGCCGCTGGCTTCACCGAGGCGCAGATCGCGGCCTTGCAGCACTACGAAGACGGTCCGTTCTCGGACGCGGAGAAGGCGGTGCTCGCGTATGCCGACGAGGTCGCGCTCACCAATCTCGAGGGCCGCATGACGCCGGCGTTGTACGCCCGCTTGCGTGCGCATTTCAGCGATGCGGACCTGTGCGAACTGGGCGCCACCATGGCCGTGATCGCCGGCTTCGCCAAACTGTCTTTTGTGCTTGATCTGGTTGAACGCGAAGACTACTGCCCGTTCACCCCGGCCCAGACCGGTACGAACGGCTGAACTCCATCCTCTCCCGCGCAGGAAACTTTATGTACGCCTACGACAAACCCTATGTAGTCAATCCGACGGCGGCCGATGGTTCGCTGGAAGCGAAGCAACCGCTCGTGGACAACGGCCTCGATGTGCCGCATCCGGAGCGCTACTACGCACCGGAGTTCATGAAGCTCGAGTGGCGACGCCTGTGGCCGTCCGTGTGGCTGTTGGCCGGCGTGACCTCCGACATTAAGGAGGAGGGCGACTACACGGTGTTCGACGTGGGCCATGAGTCCGTCGTCTTGGTGCGCCAAGCGGATGGCAGCATTCGCGCGTTCCACAACGTCTGTCCGCACCGCGGCAACAAGATCGCCTTGAACGACTCCGGCAGCGTCGAGCGCTTCACCTGCGCGTTCCACGCGTGGAAGTTCTGTCTCGATGGGAAGCTCGAGTGCATCACCGACGAGGAGAGTTTCCAGCCTTCGCTCGTCGCGCATCGTCCGGGCCTCGCGGAAGTGCGTTGCGATTCGCTCGGTGGACTGATCTTTATCAATCTCGACGGCAAGGCGCCCCCGCTCAAGGAGTGGATTGGGTTGCCACCGGGGTACATCGAGAACTACGAAATCGACAAAATGTGTGTCGTACGGCACGTGCGCACCGAATGGCACGGCAATTGGAAAGTCGGTGTTGATGCGTTCTACGAGACGTATCACTTGCCGCACATCCATCCGCAGACGCAAGGCGTGATGGGGGACTGCTCCCAGTACGACCTGTACCCCAATGGCTTCTCGCGCATGATTGTCCCGATCTGCACGAAGTCTCATCGCATCGAAGACCAAGACACGCTCTCGCCCGACCTTCAGTACATGATGGGTGAGGCGGGTATGAAGCCGGGGGACTATCAGGGTCCGGCGCAGGGTGTGCGTGCCGCTGTGCAGAAAGCGAAGCGGGAGCGCGCAGCGCGGTTGGGGCTCACCCATTACGAGAAGTTCGAGGATGGCCAGCTCACCGACAGTTGGGCGACGGGGCTCTTCCCGAACGTCCAGATCGGGATGCACCCGGAGGGCGTGTTCATCATGCGCTTCCTGCCGCACCCGACCGATCCGGAGCGCTTCTACTACGACAACATCACGATGTTCCGGTACGTCGACGACAAGGATTACTTCGTGCCGGGCTGGATGGGACTGCCGAAGGACACCGACGTGACCGGTGCCACGCGCCCGATGATCGAGCACTACGACATCTCCCAGCGCGCCGATCTCGGCCCTGTGCTCAATCAGGACGTTGAGCTCGTTGCGGCCGTCCAGCGCGGGACGAAGTCGTCGGGCTTCAAGGGGCCGCTGTGGGGCGAACAGGAAGTGCGCGTACGGCATTTCCATCGCGAGCTCGATCGCGTACTCGGCATCCGCAAATAACACACGTCGGGCGCGCGAGCGGTGCGCTTAGGAAGGGGGTTGGTGTTCATGAAGTCGACAGCATTGCTTTTGATGGTGGCGTCGAGCCTGTCCGCACTGTCCGCGCACGCGGCGGCCCCGGCCGATCCGCGCGCGCGGGCGACATCCGGTCCGGGCGAGCGAGTGTTCACCGAGGTCTGTGCGCAGTGCCATCAAGGCCAGGTGCCGAAGGCGCCGACGCAAGTGTTTCTGCAGATGATGGAGCCGGATGCCATCTATGCCGCCTTGACCACCGGCGTCATGCAAGGACAAGCCGCGAAGCTCTCGGACGACGAGAAGCACGCGGTGGCGCTGTATCTCGGGTCCGCCAATTTGGCGAGCGCGGGACCCGCGCCGGAGGCCCCTCGTTGCGAGGGTGCCGCTGCGCAGTTCGATCTGAGTCAGCCGCCCGACGTCAAAAACTGGGGCGGTGATCTCGGTAACTCGCACGCCATTTCCGCGAAGGCCGCGGGACTGGCGGCCGCCGACGTGCCGAAGTTGCGCTTGAAGTGGGCCTTTGCCTTCCCCGGCGCGATCCGCGCGCGTTCGCAGCCGTCGTTTGCGATGGGCGCGCTGTACGTGGGCAGCCAGAACGGCACCGTGTACGCGCTCGACGCCGCCTCGGGCTGTGTGCGCTGGTCGTTCAAGGCCGGCGCCGAAGTGCGCACCTCCATCGCGGTCAGCGACTGGAAGGCCAACGATCCCGCGGCGCAGCCGGAGGTTTTCTTTGGCGACCTCGTGGGCCGTGGCTACGCCCTCGACGCGCGGACCGGCAAACTGCTGTGGTCCTTGAAGCTCGACGATCACCCGAGCGCCACCATCACCGGCTCACCGACCTATCACGCGGGTCGGGTGTACATGCCGGTGTCCTCGCTCGAAGAAGCCATGGCGGATCCCAAATACCCGTGCTGCACGTTCCGCGGCTCGCTGGTGGCACTCGATGCGCGCACCGGCAAACGCATTTGGAAGTCCTACACGATCGACGAGACGCCGCATCCGGTCGGGAAGACCGCCGTGGGCACGCCGATCTATGCGCCCTCCGGCGCCGCGGTCTGGAACTCCCCGACGATCGATACCCGTCGTGGGCTCGTGTACGTGGGCACCGGCGATAATTACTCGGGCACTGCGAACGGGCGCTCCGACGCCATCATCGCGTTCGACCTCGCGACCGGCAAAATCCGCTGGACCTGGCAGGGCTTCGCCAACGACGCGTGGAACGTCGGTTGCATGCTGAAGAACGCCAATTGCCCCGACAAGTCGGGTCCCGACTTTGATATCGGCTCCGGCACGATGTTGGTGAAGACGTCGAAGGGGCGCGAGTTGCTGTACGCCGGCCTGAAGAGCGGCGATGTGCTCGCCATCGATCCGGACACGCACAAGCAGGTCGTGTGGAAGCGCCGTCTCGGCCGCGGCAGTACGCAGGGTGGCATTCAGTTCGGGATGGCGAACGACGGTCAGCGCGTGTACGTGCCGATCGCCGACATCGGCAAGGCGATCGATCCCGACTATCCGGGCGACGCGCATCCGGGTCTGTACGCCGTCGACGCCACGACCGGTGACTTGCTCTGGTCGCACCCGGCGACGAACCAGTGCAACGGCGAACAATTCTGTGACCCGGGCATTCTCGCGGCCATCTCGGCGATTCCGGGTGTGGTCTTCGCCGGTCACATGGACGGTCAGCTGCGCGCCTATGCGGCGGCCACGGGCGAGACGCTCTGGGAGTACAACACCCGCAGCGACGTGACGACGCGCTCCGGGGTCGTCGCCCACGGTGGCTCGATGGGCGGTGGCGGACCGGTGGTGCACGGCGGCATGTTGTACGCCGCCTCCGGTTACGGCGTGTATTTCCACCTGCCCGGTAACGTGCTGTACGCCTTCTCGGTGGAAGGGCGCTGAGGTGACGCCCTGCACGACCCCACGCGTTGCGCCGCGGGTCGTGCAGATCGCCTATCACGTGCCGGATCCTGCGGCCGCCGCGGCGGACTGTGCGCGGCGCTACGGCTGGGGACCGTTTTACCTGCTTGAGCACGTGCCGCTGGCGTCCTGCCGGTACCGCGGGGTAGAGGCCGCCTTCGATCACACCTCTGCCTACGGTCAAGCCGGGGATCTCATGGTGGAGCTCATCACCCAGCACGGCGACGCGCAGTCGGTGATTCGCGAGGCCTACGCGGCCGACGAGAGTGGGGTGCACCACATGGCCTCGTTCGTCGCCGATCTCGACGCGGCCGTTGCGCACTACGCCGCCCACGGCGGTGCGCTCGTCATGGATGCACAGACCGCCGACGGCGTGCGCTTTGCGATGGTCGAGGTGCCGCTCTTGGGGCACTACCTCGAACTGTACGAAGCGACGCCGGCGCTGACGCGGTTTTACGATTACATACGCAAGAAATCGCTCGGCTGGGACGGCACGGAGCCGGTCCGGCGATTTCGTTAAAGGGGACTCACATGGGGCGTTTGCAAGGCAAAGTGGCCGTGGTGCTCGGTGCCGCCTCGGCGGGCAACATGGGTCAGACCATTGCGCGGCGGTACGCCGCCGAAGGCGCGCGCGTGGTGGTGGCCGGACGGCATGCGGCAGTACTCGACGCCCTGGCTGACGAGCTGCAGGGCCTCGCGGTCGTGTGCGACATCACCCGCAAGGCAGACGTCGACGCGCTCGTCGCACAGGCGATCGCCGCCTACGGTCGTGTCGATATCGCCGTGAACTGTACCGGCTGGGGCCTCATCGCGAAGTTGCTGGAGACGAGCGAGGCCGATCTCGATCGCATACTCGCCTTGCAGTTCAAAGGTCCCTTCTTCTTCTTCCAAGCTTTCGTCGGCGCCATGGCCCGATCCGGGGGCGGCTCGGTGATCACGATGTCATCGGCCTCCACCAAGGCCATCCTGTGGCACCACGCCGCCTACATCGGCACGAAGTCGGGGACGGATGCGGTCATGCGCTGCTTTGCCAACGAATTCGGCGCGAAGGGCGTGCGAGTGAACGCGATTGCGCCGGGACTGACGGCGACGCCGATGACGGCGGCCGAGGTGCAGATGCCCGGCCTTGAGGCTGCGTTCCTAAAAGAGTACCCGCTCGGGCGTCTGGGCACGGTGGACGACGTTGCCCACGCCGCTGTGTGGCTCGCCTCGGACGAGTGCTTCGTGACCGGTGAGGTGCTGCAGGTGAACGGCGGCGTCACCTTGCGCCGCAATCCGTCCTCGCGTGAGATCAATGCCAGCATGGCAGCCGCGAAAGCGGCGGATGCATCGGCAACCTAAACCGCATGCACGATCGGGCGTCGTCGCGTACGACGCCCAATCGCTGCGTGGACTGTCGTGATCAACTGACTCTATGAAGGGAGTTTGTGATGGCTGATAAGCAAGCAGTGGCAGAGATCGTCGGGAAGCTCGGCTGGGCCTACGACGAAAATCACTTGGAGTACTTCGACGAAGTCTTCGCCGAAGACGGCCGGTTCACGATGAGCATCGCCGGCCAGGGCCAAGTGGGTGATTTCCAGGGCAAGGCGACGATCATGGGGTTGTATCGCGGCGCCAAGGAAGCGCAGGGCAATCAGCAGCGCCGTCACGTGGTGACGAACCTGTTCTTCACCGACGAGACCGACACGAGCGTGACGGCAATTTCGTACCTGACCCTGATCGTGAACGAGGGTGGGGCGATGAAGTTGATTTCGACCGGTCTGTACACCGATCGATTTGCCTGTGTGGACGGCGCCTGGCGCCTGGCGCACCGCGACCTCAAGCTCGACGCGCCGTACTGAGCGAGTTCTCACGCCGACCTTCGAGGGGCGCGCGACCGCGCGCCCCTCGGATCGAATCCCGCCCGCTGCGTCATTCGGGTGACTGACGCACGCTCGGCGATCCCGCACAGCGCCAAGTGATCGTACGAACCGCGCGCCAAGCGGACTGTGTCCGCTCAGGTGGCGATTGATACATACTACGTACAATTCCAACAGACACCGGAGTTCGCCAGGCGATCGGGGCGCGCGCTCCCGGGGCCCCGTCGGCAGCCGCCTCGGGTCTATTGGCCGTGGGCGTGGTAAATTGCCGACCGTCATGAGCGTCCCTACCCGGAAACCGATGATCGTTACTCCCCTGACCGTCTGCGCCGGAACTCACCGATGAAGTGGGGTGAGGCGGCTCTGATTCTCTCGGGCGCGATCGTCGGCTGGTACGCGACACGACGCGCGCGCATCGACATGGGCGCGCCCGCCAAGGGTCCGTCGAGCGATTACCTGGCGGGCCTCAACTATCTCGTCAACGAACAGCCCGACCGTGCGGTCGAGGCGTTCTTGCGGGCCGTCGCGGTGGAGCCGGATACCGTCGAAACCCAGTTTGCGTTGGGTGCGCTGTTCCGACGCCGCGGCGAAGTGGATCGCGCGATCCGCGTGCACCAGAACCTCGTCGAGCGCACCGAGCTGGCGCCGGCCTTCCGGGAGCAGGCGACCTACGCGTTGGCGCAGGATTACCTCAAGGCCGGACTGTTTGATCGGGCCGAGAAGCTGCTGTCCGACCTGTCGCGAGGCGGCGCCTATCGGCTGCCGGCCCTCAAAGACCTCGTGGTCATCTACGAGCTCGAGCGGGAGTGGGCGAAGGCCATCGAGATGCACGAGGAGCTGGCCCGCAGTGGCAAGCCCGATCAGGCCATCGCGCTCGCCCATTACCGGTGCGAACTGGCCGACGTGGCGCGTCGTGAGAAGGATTTCGAGGGGGCCAAGGCCCTCATCAAACAAGCCCGCAGCGGCCCACGGCAGTTCCCGCGGGCGGCGCTCGTGCGTGCCGACGTGGCCCTCGACGAGGGCGACGCACAGCTCGCCCTCACGTTGTTGCGCCGGGTGCCGGTGGAGAGCCCACAGCTCGCCGCCGAGGTGCTCCCACGACTCGTCCGCGCGCTGAAGATGCAGGACCAAGAAGCGCTGCTGCCCACCGTGCTCGCACAGTTGGCGGGTGACGGGGACGAGGTGGCGGATGCGATCGCCCACGCCGCCATCCTCGCCGGCGCCACCGACTCGCCGGCCTTGGTCGATGTGCTGCGGGGGTACTACACGCGCGACCCGGCCATTGCGGAGCTCGTGCGGGCCCTGTCGGCCGACCGGACGCCGGACGATGCGGCCGTGCGGGCGCTCGCGCAAGCCCTGCGCCGTCAGGCCCAGAAGGTCGCGCGCTACCGCTGCGGCGACTGTGGGTTTTCCTCGAGCGCCTTCTTCTGGCAATGCCCGGGCTGCAAAAGCTGGGACACGCTCAAGCCCTTGGGGCCGGGCGAGCAGGGTGGGGCGCTCGCCGCACCGCGTCTCTAAGGCGCCCACCCGCCGTCACATCGGGTCCGCACGACCGTCGGACCCGACTCCGATCTAGCCGTTTCCACCCCGTCACGCCCGCCGCGTGCAGCGCCCGTTCGTAGGCGTTACGCGCCGTTCGGGCCGCCTCGCTGCGCGCACGATGCACGTGATTTGCGCCGTGATCCGTCACGTTTTACACGACATCGGAAAAACGTTTAAAACGTGAATAAACAATATAAATAGATAACTAAACCTCTTATGCGTATTGGGTTGTAACAGTTTAAAGACAAAAAAGACGTGATTTGAGTGGGTGGGTCGGCGGTCGCGCCGAGCGCGCCCCGGGGCGCACCGAAGGGTCCAGACGGCGTCCCCGCTGTGGCTTATGCGCATGTGCGGTGCGTGCGGTCGGGGGCACTCTCTCCTTAACCGGAGTCGGCAACGACAAGGAGAGTGCGATGACGGACCGCGTACTGGAAGGCGTGTTGAACGACGTGAAAGCGTGGGTGGTTCAGGCCGAAGCGCTGTTGGCCGAGACGGCCGGGGGTGCCTCCGCCGCGGCCGACGCCGTGCACGATCGAGCGGCAGAGTCGGTGCGCGCGGCGAAGTCGACGCTCGCCTCGCTCGAGGCGGCGGTCGAGGCGCGCGCCCGAGCCGCGGCCACCGAAACGAACCGAGCCGTGCACGAGCACCCGTGGACGGCCGTCGGCGTCGGCGCGGCCATCGGGGTCCTCTTGGGCCTGCTGATCGGACGGCGCGAGCGATGAGCGACCTCGACGGCGGCGTGCTGGCCCGCGCCCGGCGCATCGCCGGGTCGCTGCTCACGATGCTCGAGACCCGCAGTGCGTTACTGGCGGCGGAGACGGAAGCCTACGTCGACGGCGTGCTGCAGCGGTTCTGGTTCGGGCTCTTTGGGCTCCTCCTCGGCGTGCTGTCGCTCGCCGCCGTGGGCGTCGCGGTGGTGCTCGCGGTTGACCCCGGGCACCGCGTGGCGGCCACGCTGGCGGTGGCGGCGGCCTATGCCCTGGTGGCGGTACTCTGTGCGCTCGGTGTGCGCCGCTGCCGACAGGCCCGGGGCCCGTGGTTGCGTCTGACCCGCGAGGAGCTCCGGCGCGATCGGGCGGCCGTCACCGGGGAGGCACCGTGAGAATGGCGCGCACCGACGCTCGCCGCGCCGCGTTGGTGGCGGACAGCCAGCGCTTGCGCCGCGAACTGATGGGTGAGGTCACCGCGCTCGGCGAGCAGGCCGGCCGACTGCGCCGCGGCTGGCGTCTGGCGTTGCGCTGCCTCGCCCTCGGTCGCTGGGTGGGCTCGATCCGTCCGCACTGGCGCCGTTAGTGTCACCGCGCGGCCACCGCGCTAGGCTATGATGATCGCCACTCTCATCGTGGGATGAACCATGTCCGCCCGCAAACCCGTTCGCTTCGCCGTGTTTCCCGTTGCCGGTCGCGGCACGCGCTTTTTGCCCGCCACCAAGGCGAGTCCCAAAGAGATGCTGCCGATCGTCGACAAGCCGCTGATTCAGTACGCGGCCGAGGAGGCCTTGCAGGCCGGCGCCACGCAGTTGGTGTTCATCACCGGCAGCTCCAAGCGGGCGATCGAGGACCATTTTGACTCCGCCCCCGAACTCGAGGCGGCGCTCGAGGCGCAGGGGAAGGCCGATTTGCTCGACGCCCTGCGCGGCATCGTCCCGGCCAATGCCACCTGCATCTACATCCGCCAACCGGCGCCGCTCGGCCTCGGCCACGCGGTGCTCTGCGCTCGACCAGTGGTCGGCGACGAGCCGTTTTTTGTGCACCTCGCCGACGATTTGATCGATGCGAAGGTGCCGTGTTTGCAGCAGATGGCCAACGTCTACAACGAACTCGGCGGCAGCGTCTTGGGCGTCCAGACGGTGGATGCGAAAGAAACGGACAAGTACGGCATCGTCGCCTCGGAGACGATGACCGACCGGCTGTCGCGGATCACGTCCATCGTCGAAAAGCCCAAGCCCGCGGACGCCCCGTCGAACCTCGCCGTCGTCGGCCGCTACCTACTGACGCCGCGTATCTTCGACAAACTGCAAAACATCGGTCGCGGCGCGGGCGGTGAGATCCAGCTGACCGACGGTATCGCGGCATTGCTCGCCGACGAGGCGGTCTATGCCTATGCCTTCCAGGGCAAGCGCTACGATTGCGGCAGCAAGCTCGGCTATCTCGAAGCCACGGTGGAGTACGGCCTGAAGCACCCCCAGTTGGGTGAGCCGTTTACCCAGCTGTTGGCGAAAATGCTCATCGAGAAACTGCGCGATCGCTGAGGGGACGCGCCGGACGCGGTTGGGGCACGCGGGCGCGGTACGCTCGCGCGTCACGACCGCGTAAAATAGTCGGTGTTAAGTATCGTCTATTGATCCTGTCGGTAGGATCCGACATCCGCGTTTGGATAATCCCGACGCATACAAAAACAAAGTCTCAAGGGGAAGGGTATGCCGTTGATCAAGCGCCTCACGACGCTGTTGGATCCGTTGTTGGTGCCGTTGCAGCCGCTCGTGCTGTTGCTGGCCCGGTTGTATCTGGCGAAGGTGTTTATCGCCTCGGGTTGGCTCAAGCTGACCAATTGGAGCCAGACGCTGGATCTGTTCACGAGCGAGTACCACGTGCCGGTGTTGCCGCCGATGATCGCGGCCGTCGCCGGCACCTTCGGTGAACTGGTGTTCCCGTCCTTGCTGGTGCTCGGTCTCTTCAGTCGCCCGGCGGCCGTCGGACTCTTCTTCGTCAATGCGATGGCGGTGATTTCCTACCGCGACGTTCTCTTCTCGGAGGGCTTTGAAGCCGCGCTCGGTCAGCACGTCCTGTGGGGCTGCTTGATCGCGGGTCTGGCCGTGTTCGGTTCGGGCGTCCTGTCGGTCGATCGCTTGATCGTCGGCCGTAGCAGCCGTTAAGACGCGCCGTGTTGATGCGGCTCGCCGGGCGGGCCGCGGTGTTCGTGATGATTGTTATAGACGTAAAGTGAGGAGATTCTCATGCAGAAGACCACTCGTACTGTTGCTGCCCTGTCCAGCCTGCTCGTTGCCGGCGTGACGCTCGCGTCGGTTGCCCAGGCCGCTGATGCGCCTGCCGCTGCTGCTGCGGCGACCGAGAAGTGCTACGGCGTTGCCAAGGCCGGCAAGAACGATTGCGCCTCGGCAGGCCACGCCTGCGCCGGCCAGTCGAAGGCCGCGTCGGGCAAGGAATGGGTCAAGGTGCCGGTCGGCACCTGTGAGCGCCTGGTCGGCGGCAGCCTGACCGCGGCGAAGTAAGGCCTTGCGCGGACCGTCCGCGCAGCCTGACCGCCCGCAGGCGATGCCGGTCACGACCGGCATCGGCCTGCGGGCTGTTCATCACGATGCGCTGTGGGAGGCTCGCCCGCCGGTCGGCTGGCTCGAAGCGCACAGCGAAAATTACTTTCCGCTCGGAGGCGCGCAGCCTGCGGCACTTGAGCGCTTGCGATCGATCTATCCGATCGCCTTCCACGGCGTCGGCCTCTCGCTCGGCGCCACCGACCCGCTCTCTGAGACGCACCTCGCGCACCTCGAGCGGATCGTGCAGCGCTTTGAGCCGTCGATCGTCTCGGAGCACCTCTCGTTCGGCTCCTACGCCGGCACCCATTACAACGACTTGCTGCCGTTGCCGTACACCGAGGAGTGCATTGCGCACCTGGTGGCGCGCATCGGTGCCGTGCAAGATCGACTGCGGCGGCGCATCCTCGTCGAGAACGCGTCGTGCTACTTGCGCTACCGCGCCGACGAGATGAGCGAAGCCGAGTTCGTCCGCGAGATCGCCCGCCGTGCCGGCTGCGGCATCTTGCTCGACATCAACAATATCTACGTCAATGCCCGCAACCACGGGCTCGACGCGCAGGCGTACTTGCAGGCCTTGCCGGTCGACGCCGTCGGCGAGATGCACCTGGCGGGCCACACCGTGAACACGGACGCCGGCCGCGAGATCCTCATCGACACGCACATCGGCCCGCCCTGCGCCGAGGTGCTGGCCCTGTACGTCATCGCCTGCGCGCGCTTTCCGGGCGTGCCCACCTTGTTCGAATGGGACACCGATGTCCCCGCGTTGGGCGAACTGGTCGCGGTGGCGGCGCGCATTGATCGCGTCCGCACGCAACACGATGCCCACGCTCGCTGAGTTGCAGGCCGCCTTCGCGCGAGCGCTCGACGGCGATACCGCCGGCGCGGCCGCTTGGGTCGAGGAGGGGGCGTTCACGGCCGAGGAGCGGCTCGCCGTCTATCGGCACAACACCGAGGCGGGGCTCTTGTCGCTGCTGTCGGCGGCGTACCCCGCCGTCGAGCGCTTGGTGGGCAGCGAGTACCTCGCCGGTCTCGTGGCGGACTATCGCGCCGCCCACCCGTCGACGAGCGGCAACCTGCACGAGGCGGGCGTGGCGTTCCCGGGCTTTCTCTCGGCTCGATTGGGCGACTCGCCCTATGCGTTTGTGGCCGACGTGGCGCAGCTCGAGTGGGCCTACCAAGAGGTGTTGGTGGCCCCGGATGCGGCGGTGTTCGACGTGCAGGGCTTCGCGGCCTTGCCCGTGGAGGCGCACGACCGGCTGGTCTTCACGCTCGCGCCGTCCGTCCGCCGGGTCGCCTCCAGCGCGCCGATCGAGGCCCTCTGGGAAGCCCATCGGGAAGACGTCGCGCCGGAGGTGCTCGAGGCGCTCGATCTCAACGCGGGCGGGGATTGTCTGGTGTTGTATCGCGTCGGCGCCGAAGCGCGTATCCGCCACCTCGATCCGGCGAGCGATGCCTTTGTGCAGGCCTTGCAGGCCGGCCAGCCGCTCGAGGCTGTCGTCGCGGCCCTCGCGGCCGTGGATCCCGAGCGGGATCCGACGGCGTTACTGTTTGAGTTTATCCAGAACGGCGTGATCGACGGCTTCCGTGCCGAGTGACCCGGCGGCGATGCCGCCGGGTCATCGTCCTCACGGGTGCGCGGCGATCCACGCGTCCAACGCCGGCAGCATCTGCGCGCGCGTCGCCAGACGGATTTCCAACGCCAACGCGGACTGATCCGCATCGCGATGCTCGCGACCCTTGAGTTCGGTCTCGGCAAAGTGGCGGATCTGCGCAGGCATCGTCGGGTCGACCGAGCGGCTCGGCAACGCCGGCACGTAGCGGCTCCACGCCGGTGCATCGACGCGATCGCGCACGGCATCCAAATGCGCCAGCGCGAAGGCCATCGCCTGATCGGGGTGATGGGCCGCGACGGCACGGATCAACTGCGGCGCCGTCGTCTTCGGCGGTTCGTCGGTGAGCGCAATCTGCATCGCGCGTTCGGCCAGCGCCGGATCTTTGACCGAGCCGAGCGTGGCAAAGAGGTGCGAGCGCATCGCCGGCGAGTGCTCGGCCAACGCCGCTTGATGCATCGCCTCGAAGGTCGCGGCATCGGCGTTGAGCGCGACCATGTAGTCGATCATCCGCTGCATCGACGCCGGCACCAAGCTCGGATCCTTCGCTGCACCGTCGTAACGACGACGGGCCTCGGCGAGCGTGGCGGGATCGCCCATTTCGGCGAGCGCGCCCAACAGGTCGGAGCGCAGTTCCGCGGTCTGCAAGCTCTCCGTTGCGGAGGGCGACCAGCCGAGGCGTGCCGCCACCGGTGCGAGCCAGGCGCGCGCCTTGGCGCGGTAGGCCGCGCGACCCGGATCGGAGTCGGCGTAGAGGCCGTCCAAGGTTTCGAGGGCGGACAGCGTGCCGCGCCACAACGGGGCCGGTGCGTCCGCCGGGGTCGCCGCGACCAGCCGCAGCACGTCCGAGACCGGGGCCATCCCGGCGCGCGCGAGCGCCAGCCGATCGGCCATCAGCACCAAGCGATCACTGACACTCAGGCGGTTGACCTCGCCGAGCACCGCGTCAAAGCTCGCGCTGTCGTAGTCGACCCGGTAGTAGCCGGCCGCCCCGACGTTGACGAGCACGCCGGCGCAACCGGGCACAGTCACGGTCGTGCTGGCGTCGTTGAGCACCACGCGCTCCGTGGTGCCACCGATCGCCGCGAGCGTGACCGGAATCGGCCAGTGGCCTTTGGGGCGCGTGTTCGGGCCGACCCGGAACTCGTCCTGGGTGAGGGTCACCCGACTCGTGCCGTCGGCGGCGCAGGCGCGGCTGACGTGGACGAGCGGCACGCCCGGCGCGTTGACGAACGCGCGGGCGATGTCGCCGATCGGGTTCGGCGACACCGCGTCGACGGCCGCCCAGAGGTCGTCGGAGGTGGTGTTGCCGTAGGCGTGCTCGGTGATGTACTTGCGGATACCGGCCTGCCAGACGTCGGGGCCGACGTAGGTCTCAAGCATCCGCAGAACCGCGTTGCCCTTCTGGTAGGTGATCGAGTCGAAGGCTTCATCCACGTCGCGCGCCGTGGCGAGGTGCTGCACGACCGGGTGCGTGGTCGCGCGGGCGTCGACCGCCATCGCCGACTCGCGGCCGTTGACGGCATTGCCGACGGTTTCCCACTCCGGGTGCAAGCGTTCGGTGGCGCGGCCTTCCATCCACGAGGCGAAGCCTTCGTTCAGCCACAGATCGTCCCACCAGCGCATCGTGACCAAATCACCGAACCACTGGTGCGCGATCTCGTGCGCGGCCACTTCAAAAATCGCTTCGCGATCGCCCATGGTGGCGAGCTTCGGGTCCACGAGCAGCACCTGTTCGAAGGTGAAGATCGCGCCCCAGTTCTCCATCGCGCCGAAGAACTGGCTCTGGCCGGGTGCGGCGATGTTGTCGAGTTTGGGCAGCGGGAAGCGGGTGCCGAACCAATGCTCGTAGTCGTTCAGCACTTCGCGCGACGAGTCGAGGGCGAACTGGGCTTCGCCGAGCGCGCCGCGGCGCGTCACGACGCCCGCCTCAAAATGACCGTCACCGACGGGAGCGTGGGCACGCTCGAAATCGCCCACACCGAGGAAGAGCAAGTAGCTCGACATCGGCGGCGTGGCCGGGAAGTGCCAGCGGACCTTGCCATTCGGCGCGTCCTCGGTGCGCGCGACCGGCAGGTTCGAGACGACGGTGCGGCCCTTCGGCACGATCGCATCCACCGTAAACGGTGCGCGGAACGCCGGCTCGTCAAAGGACGGCAGCAGGCGCCGCGCGTCGTGACTTTCGAACTGGGTGTAGAGGGCCCGCTCGGTGCTGCCGCTCTCCGTGGGGTAGTCGAGCGCGAAGAAACCGGCCGCCTGCGTGCCGATCGGACCGGAGTAGACGATGTCCAAGCGATGCCGGCCGACGCCGATCGGGTGGGCGGCGGTGAAGGTCACCGTCTCGTGCTCGGCATCGACGGCGCTCGTGAGGCGCGCGGCGGCACCGCGGCCGTCCAGGTGCGCCGAGTCGATCGTCAGGCCATTGGCGTTCAGTGTTAGCGAGCGGGTGCTGGCCGTCACGTCAACCTCGATGGTGACGTGCCCGGCAAAGCGCAGGGCCGGCGCGTCGGGGGTGATTTCGAGGGTGTAACTGAGCGGGCGCGCGTTGCGCGGCAGCTCCGTGGTCGTCAACGACGGCGCCGCGGCGGCCGACAGGCTGACGCACGCGGCCAGCAAACTCCAATTCATCCAACGCATGAAATACCTCACTGCATGACAGCCGACAGGGCACCGAGAGCGTATCGCGCCGGCGGCTCCAAAGGGACACGGGGAGAGTAAAAATCAGGGGCGTCGCGTCGGAAGACCAGAAGGTCCATGGACACAGGGGGGAGGGGGGAAGATCCAAGCCGACATCGTGCGACGCCCCTGTGGAGAGGATTAGAACAGGTTTATTTGAGAAATACAACTTTCGTACAGCATTTATCTCTCAATGTAACGCCTGTACCTGTGCGAATGCTCAAAACCGGCTGTGCAAGACCTGTATTTCACGGTTCTGTACAGCGCTTGTCACGCTTTGGTCATGCGCCGGCTGGCGCCCGGATCAATCCAGCGTCCGTCGGTAGGTGCGCAAACCGATGCCGAGCACGACCGCGGTGAACAGCAGAATGGGCCAAATGTGTGGCCACAGCGCGGTTGCACCGATCCCTTTGAGCAGGATGCCGCGCACCAATGCGAGAAAGTGGGTGAGCGGCAGGACGTTGCCGACCCACTGCGCCCAGGTCGGCATCCCTCGAAACGGGAACATGAACCCCGACAACAGGATCGACGGCAGGAAGTAGAAGAAGGTCATCTGCATGGCCTGCAGCTGATTACGGGCGAGCGAGCTGAACGTCATGCCGAGCGTGAGAGTCGCGGCGATGAAGATCAGGACGACGCCGTACAGCAGGGCAAGGCTCCCGATCAGCGGGACGTTGAACACGTAACGCGCGGCCAGGAGGATCAGCGTCACTTGCACGAAACCGATGCCGATGTACGGCGCAATCTTGCCCGTCATCACCTCGAGCGGTGTCGCCGGGGTCGCGAGCAAGTTTTCAAAGGTCCCGCGCTCACGCTCGCGCGTCATGGCGAGCCCCGTCATCAGCACCATCGTCATCGTGAGGATCACGCCGAGCAGACCCGGCACGATGTTGTACGCCGAGACCACCTCCGGATTGAAATGCCGGAGCACGCGCACGTCGATCGGCGGACCGTCACCGGCGGGGGTCGCAGCCGGCAGATCGCGCAGTATTTCGTGCGTGTCGAGCCCGTTGAGCACCGCGAGGGCGCTGCCGACGGCCATCGGATCGGTGGCGTCCGCTTCGACCAACACCGTCGGACGTCGACCGCGCACGAGGTCGCGATGAAAGCCCGCGGGAAAGGTCACCACGAACTGCACGTCACCGAGATCGAGTAAGCGCGCTGCCTCGCGCTCGTCCACGCTGCCCTCGATATCGAAATAGGTCGAGGCGCGCATCGCTTCGACAAACGCGCGCGCCGCGGGACCGGGATCGGCCATGACGACCACGGTGGGCAGGTGCTTCGGCTCGGAATTGATGGCGAAGCCGAATAAGAACAGCTGCGCGAGCGGAATGCCGATGATCATCCCGAAGGTCAGTCGGTCGCGACGCAGCTGCGTCAACTCCTTCGAAGCGATCCCCAAAAATCGGCCCCACGAAAAACTCACGACGCGTCTCGGTGGGTCGAGCGTTGCATCAGGTGGATGAACGCGTCTTCGAGCGACGGCGCGATCGGCGCGGCGATCAGACCCAAGCGCGCGGCGGTCAACGGCACGCTCTGCGCGAGCAACGGCGCATCGGTGCCGGTCACGTGCAACGTGGTGCCAAAACTCGCCAGTCCGCTCACCCCGGGGGTGTGGGTGAGCGCCTCGCGCGCGACCGCGCCGGCGCCGTCGATCGTCCAGGTGGCGATGCCGGCCGCCGCGACGATGTCCGCGGCCGTGCCTTTGGCGAGCAGGTGGCCGTAGGCGAGATAGGCGAGTCGGTGGCAGCGCTCGGCCTCGTCCATGTAGTGCGTCGAGACGAGGATCGTGACGCCGTCGGCCGAGAGGCGGTGCAGCTCCTCCCAAAACTCGCGCCGTGCCGTCGGATCGACACCGGCGGTGGGCTCGTCGAGCAGCAAGAGACGCGGGCGATGCAGCAGACAGCCGGCGAGGGCGAGGCGCTGTTTCCAGCCACCGGACAGCGTATCGGCCAACTGATCGGCGCGATCGGCCAAACCGTAGCGCGTGAGCGTCTGGGCCACGGCCGCACGACGCCCGGCCACGCCGTACATCCGGCCGATAAAATCCAAGTTCTCGCGCACGGTGAGGTCGTCCCACAGCGAGAATCGCTGCGTCATGTAACCCACCGTGCGCTTGATCGCGTCCGACTCGCGGCGCACGTCGTAGCCGAGGCACGTGCCTTCGCCGGCATCCGGCGTGAGCAGCCCGCAGAGCATGCGGATGAAGGTGGTCTTGCCACTGCCGTTCGGCCCCAAGAACCCATAAATCTCCCCGGCCAAGACCGACAGGTCCACCGCATCGACGACGGTCTTGTGGCCGAAGCGTTTGCTCAGTCCGGTCACCGCAATGGCGGCGGGCCCATCGATCATGGGGTCAGGGACACGTCGAGCGGCAACCCGGGGCGCAGGGCATCGGCCTGCGTCGGCAGCGGCGCCGCTTCCACTCGGAAGACGAGGCGCGTGCGCGTGTCGCGACTGTAGATGACCGGCGGGGTGTACTCCGCCGTGGCCGCGATGTAGTCCACGGTCGCGGCGACCGGCTTTGCGCAGCCGTCGCAGCGGGCCCAGACGCGCGTGCCGGGCACGAGCGTGGCGACGGCGGTTTCGGGCACAAAAAAGCGTATACGACGGCGCCCATCGGGCAGCAGGCTGGCCACCGGTGCGCCGGCCGGGACCCACTCCCCGGGGCGGTAATAGACGTCGGCCACCTCACCGGCCGCCGGGGCCAGCACGCGCTTGCGATCCACCGCCCAATGCTTCTCGGCGGCATCGGCTTCGGCGGCGGCGAGATCGGAGCGTGCGCCGTCGACTTCGGCGGTGCGGCCGAGGCTCTCCTCGGCCATCGACAAGGTCGCTTGGGCGGCGGCGAGGCTCGCGCGTGCCGCGTCGCGGCGACTGCGCGCCTCGTCCAGTGCCTCGACGGCGACGAGGTGGCGCGCGGCCAAGGTTTCGTTGCGGTGGAACTCGGCGTCGGCCAAGACGGCAGAGGCGTCGGCGGCGCGGACGTTCGCCTCGAGCGCCGCGATCTCGGAGCGCCGATGCGGCGTCGCCAGGTTGTGCAAATGTTGGTGTGCCGAGGCGACGCGGGCATCGGCACCGGCCGCGGCTTCGACGTCCGGATCACTCGCCAGCGTAAAGGCGAGTTCACCGGGGGCGAGACGATGGCCGCGATCGGCGTCGAGACTCGCCAAATACCCGGCGGCCGGGGCCGCGAGCGACAGGTAGTCGCCCTCCGCATAGCCCTGCCACGACGTCTCGGTGGTCGGGTGGCACGCAGCGAGCGCGACAGAGCAGGCGAGCAATAACGTCAAACGGCGCATAGGGGTACCCTCGCGGCTATCGTAGCAACTCGCCCGACGCGCGGTAGCCCCCCGCTGCGCAAAGAGGCTTCAGAACCGATAGCCGATGGACACGCGCACGGTGCGCGGTGTGCCGGGGTGGATCACGGTGTCGGGCGTGGCGTAGGCCTCGCCCGGGTGGCGAGCGACGTAGGCGTAGGTGATGTCGTTCCAGCGCGCGTTCGCGAGGTTGAACAGATCAAGGCTCGCACGCCAGTGAAAGAACGACCAACCGAGACGTGCGTCGAGCGTCGTGTAGGCGGGCGAGGTGAGCGAGCCGTCCTCGACCAGCGGCGAGCGCCCGAAATGGCGCACCCGCAGGCTCGCGGTCAGCGGTGCGGCCGCGTAGGTGATCCCCCCGTCGACGATCAGCGTGGGCGAGTTGGGGATTTCGCGGCCAACGATCGCGATGGGCGTCGCGCACGGGTGCGCCGGATCGGCGGCTCCGCAGCCGAGGTCGTCGGCGGGCGCGTTCTGGTCGAACCGGCCGCGCGAGTAGGCGCCGTTCAGATCGACTTGTAAGGCATCGTTGAACGCGTAGCGCTCGCTCAGTTCGATCCCGCGTCGTGTGGTCGCCCCCGAGGGGGCGGTGTCGCCGGCATCGCCGGAGAACACGAGCTCGGAGGCCAACTGCAACTGGTAGACGTCGAGGGCGGTGTGCCAGTGCGGCACGTCGATCACGACGCCGGCTTCGGCGCTGCGCGCGCGCACCAACGGGGTCGCAGCCGGTACGTCCGGATTCTCGCCGCTGCGGGTCACGCCGCGCGCGTCATTCGAGTGAAAGCCGTCGGCGACGTTGGCGTAGGCGGTCACGGGGCCGTACGGCCCGAACGAGACGCCGAGCTTGGGTGACAGGAGCGAGGCGCGCCGATGCCCGGTGTTGCAGCCGAGCGGATCGGTCGCGATCGAGCACTGCCCATCGGGCGCCACCCGGCGGTCGGTGACGCGGAAGTCGATCGTGTCGGAGCGCAGCGCCAGCGTGAGCGCGCTGTGCGCGCTTACGAGCGTGCGATTTTCAACGTACGCGCCGAGCGCCGTCTCGCGCACGGCGGCGTCCTGGGTGTGGCTGAGGATGCGCCGCTCCAGCGTGTGATCGATCCCGACGTCACCGATGTCGTCGTAGCGGACGTCGACACCGAAAACCGTGGTGCTCGGCCGGTCCGCGAGCGTGTGATCGAGACGGCGATCGGCTTTGAACCCACTCACGGTGCGGCGATCGTGTTGCAACATCTGGTCGCCGTTCGTCGCATCGACCAGATGGTCGGTGAATGTCGAGTACAGATCGAGGGCGTACCCGATGACGTAGGCGCTGACATCCCAGGAGCCGGCACTGTCGCGCACGTGGCGCGCAAACGAGAGGCTGTCGCGGTGCGAGACACCGCCATCGGTCGGTGCGAGCGAGCCGAAGCGGTCAATGATCCCTTCGTCGATCAAGTGCGTGGACACTTGGTCGGTCGAGTTCCAACGTCCGTCGTAATGCAACGCCGTGACGGTCGTGCGATCGTCGTCCGCACCGTGCGCGTAGCGCAGCAACAGGTTGTCGCGACGGTAGTTGTCGGGCACGTCAAACGGACCGTCGTTGTGATAGCCCTCGGCCGCCGCGCTCCAGCGGCTGTCCGCGCTGCTGTCCCACGAGGTCAGTGCGAGGGCGCGCTGATACCCCAGCGTGCCCGCACCGACCGCCACATCGGGATCGAAGCGCGACGCGAAGGCGAGACGGACGCTGCCGGCCGCGCTGAAGTCACCGCTGTCGGCGTAGTACGGGCCCTTGCGGTAGTGCAGGTCGCCGACGGTTTCGGGGATGAGGAAGTTCAGATCCGAGTAGCCCTGTCCGTGCGCGTGACTGACGAGGTTCACCGGCATGCCATCGACCACCGTGGCGAGATCCGTGCCGTGGTCCAAATTAAAGGCGCGTAAAAAATACTGGTTGGCTTTGCCTTCGCCGGAGTGCTGCGTGACGATCAGGCCCGGCACGGTTTCCAGGATCGCCGCCGGCCGCAGCACTGGCAAGGCCGAGAGCGCGACACTGTCCACGTCGCCGGCGGAGGCGGCGGGCATGTCCGAGACGCCACGGGCGGAGACGACCACCGGATCCAATTGGCCGGGCGCGAACGCATCCGCATCCGCGTCCGCGGCCTCGGCAGGGCTCAGTGGCGCGCAAAAGACCCAGGCGAGGTACCAAAGGCAGAGCCGCTGCGGGGGGCTCATGGGAGCAAGCATGGGGAACCTCAATGGGCCGAGCGGTGCGGACCGTAAGAGGATAGCGAATTTGTTCTTACGACCCTGCGGCCGAGCCGAGAACGTTTTGTAACGGTGGCGTGTCATTTTCGCGCGGCCGGTCGGCGGACAGAGGCTTCGTGTAGAGGGGTGACACAGCCCATGGCGCCGGGGTCCAGGCGGGACGACCGGCGTCCGTGGCGATAAAGTGCAAGTGACCGTGCCGGATTCCGCGCTGTGCGGTAATGGCGTTCGCCAAGGACTGCACCGCGGCGGTGGAGCCGCGCAGTATCGAGACTTCCAAGCAACGCTCGTGATCTAAGTGCGCGTGCAGTGTCGAGACGACAAGATCGTGGTGATCGTGCTGCGCCTCGGCCAAGCGCGCCGTGAGCGTGTGATCGTGATGGTCATACACATAACTCAACGCCCCGATGCCAACCCCGTCGGCACTGGCGGTGGCGTGGTCGGCGTCCAGTACGCTGCGGACGAGATCGCGCACCGCTTCGCTGCGGGTGGTGTAGCCGCGGCGAGTCAGCCAACCGTCGAAGGCGAGGGCGAGGTCGGTCGGCAGCGAAATGGTGAAGCGCTCCATCCGTCAGAGCCTACGGGTTCGATGTGACGATACGCTGACGTCACCGCGTGCGGCTCCATGCCCTAACGCAGTCGCGCCACGAGTCCGTCGCCCTCGCGTTCCACGTGCCGGAATCCCGCTTGTTTGAGCCGACGCGTCACTTCGCCTTGCACGTCACGGCCGGTGGTGAGTGCGTTCGGGCTGCCCACGTAGTGAAACAGTGCGCCGCGCGGTTGTAAGAGGCGCGCGAATTCGGTGTAGACGCTGAGCGCGTACAGTTCACCGGCGATGCCAAAGCGCGGCGGGTCGTGCAGGATGACGCCGAACGCTCGCGAGGGCAGCGCCGGCAGGTGGTCGAGCACACTGCCTTCGGTCAGGGTGAGGCGCGGGTCCGCGGGCGGCGACCACGGGTTCAGCGTGCGCAGCCAGCGCACCTCGGGGCTGATCTCAAACGACTGGACGTGTCGCGCGTCGCGCTCGAGGGCCGCCACCGCGAAGTAGCCGAGTCCGCCACAGGTGTCGAGCACCGACTGACCGGCGACCTCCATGCGACCGACTTTGGCGTGCGCATCGTCCAGCGGCGAGACGCGCTGCGACACCAACATCTTGATGCCATCGATCTCGAAGGTCGGCGGTCCCCAGTCGGTCGGAACGAGCTTGTACAACGCCGACCCAAAGCGGGAGGCGGGCGTCCAGACGCCGTCCGCCCAGTAATAAATCGTGCGCTCACGCACGCGTTCCGGGAACGGCATCGGCACGCCGTCCAACCAAAAGCCGTCCTCGGCGGGCATCACCGCGCGTTCGCTGCGACCGAGGTCCAGCGACACGGACACCCGCAACAGTTCGCGCTGAAAGGCCTTTTGCACCCGCTCCACCACGTCCAGGGTGAGTAACGGCGGCACAGAGGTCAGGGTCGGGGTCGCCACCGTCATGCGGTCACACTCCGGCAGTGACTGCCGCGGGGGAAAGGGCGCGCAGTGTACCGCGAGCCTTATCCACCGAGCCACGCGGCCGCGCGCTCGGCGATCATGATGGTCGGCGCGTTGGTGTTGCCCGAGACGATCCGCGGCATGATCGAGGCATCGGCCACGTGCAGGCCCTCGGTCCCGCGCACGGCGAGTCGCCCGTCGACGACCGCCGCGTCGTCATCGCCCATGCGACAGGTCCCGACCGGGTGGTAAAGCGTTTCGGCGCGCGCGCGTATCGATGCAATAAGCGCCTCGTCGTCGTCCACGCGCGGCGGCTCGTAGCGGTGGCCACGCCACGCGTCAAACGGGGCCTGAGCCAAGATCTGCAGTCCGTGGCGTACCGCCTCGAGCAGCACCGTGAGATCGGCCGGGGCGCTGAGATACCCCGCCTCGATGCGCGGATGCGCGCGCGGATCGGCGCTCGCCAGCGACAGACGGCCACGGCTCTCGGGCCGCAGAATCCCGCAATGCAGGCTGTAGCCGTGCCCCGGGTGCAAGAGCCGCCCGTGGTCGTCGATCTGCACTGGCGCGAAGTGGTACTGCACGTCCGGTCGGTGCGCGGGCGCGAGCGATGAACAGAGGAAGGCGCCGGCCTCCGCGACGTTCGAACTGCCCGGCCCGTTGTGCGTGAGCAGATAGCGCAGCAGCACGGCGAGCGACGCCAACGGGCCGAAGTCGTACGTGCCGCCGCGGCTCGCGCGCACGAGGATCGTGTAGTCGAGGTGGTCTTGCAGGTTCGCGCCGACCGCCGGTAGGTCGACGCGGACCGGGATGCCCAGGCCCTCGAGGTCGGCGGCAGGTCCGATGCCCGAGAGCAGCAGCAACTGCGGCGAGGCGATGGCGCCGGCACTTAAGGTCACTTGCCCGGCGGCAAAGACGGTCGGTTGACCCTTGACGAGGGCCTCCACCCCCGTGACGCGCCGACCGCTCCACGTGAGGCGGGTCGCGGTGGCGTCGGTCACCACGGTCAGATTGGGGCGGTGCCGGACGGGCGCGAGATAAGCCTGGGAGGTGCTCGCCCGGCGACCGCGGCGTTGCGTCACCTGATAGAGCCCCGCGCCCAAGGACGTCGCCGCGTTGAAGTCGGGGTTGCGCGGCAGACCGACGGCGACGCAGGCCTCGACAAAGGCCCGCGAGAGCGGGTGTACGTGGCGCAGGTCCGACACGCTTAACGGCCCGCCGACCCCGTGATAATCGTCTGCGCCGCGCTGTTGGTCCTCGGCCTGGCGGAAGTAGGGCAAGACGTGGGCGTAATCCCAGCCCGCGGCCTCTGCGCCCCAGTCGTCGTAGTCCTCGCGCTGGCCGCGGATGTAGCACATCGCGTTCAAGCTCGACGAGCCGCCCAAGACGCGGCCGCGCGGCCACCACAGGCAACGCCCGTTCAAGGTCGCGACCGGTTCGGTGTGGTAGCCCCATTCGACGCCCCGCAGGGACTGGATCTTCGCGATGCCGGCCGGCATCCGAAACCACAGATGGCGATCCGCGCCGCCCGCTTCGAGCAACAACACCCGCCGGCCGGGATCGGCCGAGAGACGGTGGGCAAGGACGCACCCGGCGGAGCCTGCACCGATGATCACATGATCGTAAGGTTGGTGGTTCACGCGGCGCAGCCCCAAAAAAAACACCCGATCTGCGCATTTGTGCACAAACAGGGCAAATATGCGAGGTACGGTCGACCCCCGATGTGCGGGACGATGGCGCATCCTCGCCATCCAAAGGACTCGCCTATGTGGGTGTACGCCGTCGTCACCGGGTGCCTGCTCATCGTTGCTGCCCACGCGGCCGGCCTGCGCTCGGCGCTGGGCGGGTCGGCGTGGCAGGCGGCGCGCCTCGTCCGCGGCCTGTGGGTCGCGACGATCGCTGGGCCGAGTCTCCTCGTTCTGCAGAGTCTGGCGCGCCATGCCGGGCTGCCGGCGCTGGCGGCGTTCCTCGTCGCGGCCCTCGTCGTGCTCGGCGTTGCCTACCTCACCGGCCGTGCGGCCGCCGAGGACGGCGGTGATCGTTGGCGCCGGGGCAGCGCGGTCGAGACGGTGACAGCGTCCGGGACCGCGCCGGCGGCGGGGCTCGCGATCGGTCCGCTCGCCGTGCCGGAGGCGGACGAGCCGAAGCACTTCAAGTTCATCGGCACGACCGGCACCGGGAAAAGCACCGCCATCCACGGCCTGCTGGCCGCGGCGCTGGCGCGCGGGGATCGCGCGGTCATCGCCGATCCGGACGGCGGGTATTTGGCGCGGACCTACGCGGCGTCGCGTGGGGATGTGATTTTGAACCCCTTCGATGCGCGCAGCGCGGTCTGGCAGCCGTTTCGGGAATTGCGCGCGCCGCACGACGCGCGCGAGTTGGCACGGGCCTTGATTGGCTCGGCCAGCGGCGAGGCAGCCGCATGGCACGGCTATGCGGAAACCTTTCTCGCGGCGCTGTTCGAACAACTGCAGTCGCTCGACACCCCGCCGCTGACGGAGTTGTATCGCGCGTTGTCGTCCGCGTCGCTCACCGAACTGCGTTTGATGCTGCGCGGCACGGCGGCCGCGCCGTTGGTCGAGTCGGGCAACGAGCGGATGTTTGGGTCGGTACGCGCGATTGCGATGAGTCGTCTCGCGGCGTTGCCGTCGATCCTGCGTCAGAGTGGCGTGCATTTCTCGGTACGCGACTGGATACGCGACGGCTCCGGGGTGCTGTACCTGCCGTATCAAGCCGATCAGATCGCGACGCTCAAACACCTGATCTCGGCGTGGATGCGCCTCGCCATCTTCGAGACGATGAGTCTCGGCGAGAGCGATCGACGCCTGTGGTTTGTGGTCGACGAACTCGACGCCTTGGGCGCGATCGACGGGCTCAAAGACGCGCTCGCGCGCTTACGGAAGTTCGGCGGGCGCTGCGTCCTCGGCTTTCAATCCATCGCACAGGTCAGCGGCACCTACGGGGAGGCGGAGGCACACACGATCGTCGAGAATTGCGCGACCACGCTGATTCTGCGCTGCTCGGCCTCCGAGGGCGGCGGGACCGCGCGTTTCGCCTCGCAACTGATCGGGCAGCGCGAGATTGAGCGCGTGCAAGTGTCGCGCAGCCGGGCCTGGGGCGAACGTCGCGAGCGCGTCTCGCGCACGACGCAAGTCGCCCTCGAACAGGCGGTCCTCCCGTCCGAGATCGAGACCTTGGCCGATCTCGAGGGTTACGTGAAATTAGCCTCGCAACCGACGTGGCGGCGGATTCGACTGCCGCTCAAGCGCTGACGCGCACGGCCGCACGGACCTTGACCTGACCACGCCGGGCGCGACACCGCGCGTCCACGGGGTCACGGTTCGCCGCTGACGAGGCCCTCCGTGACCAAGTGCGGCGGATGGCGGTGGTGGGTGGCTTGCTCGTAGGCGTAGGCCCAGCCCAACAGGTCGCCGTCGTGCCAACGCCTGGCCGAGAACTCGAGGCCAAAGGGCAACCCGTTCGCGTAGCTGCCACCGACGACGACCACGGCGGGTACGCCGATCATGTTGACCCAACCGGTGGCCGAGTGCGGCCCTTCGGACAGCCGACCGTCTTGCGCCAGGGTCTCGTCCATCGGCGGCATCTGGATCGCCGGATACACGAGGCCATCGAGGTGTAAGCGCTCCAGCGCCTCGTCATAGCGTTTGAGGGTGCGCTCGCGCGGAACGCGCACGTTGGCATCAAAGGCCGGGTCCGTGCCGATCAGCGCTTGCGCGAGGTGCACGTCACCAACATCGCGGTTGGCCGCTTCCTCGCCCGTCACGGCCGGATACCCCGGTTGCCCCGTGACGCGTTCGTAGTCGCCGACCGAGTGGTACTCGGCCGGGCCGTAATCGGCCAAGAAGCGATCAGTGCCTTCCTTGACGTACGGGAACGTGGCGATACGGCTTGCACTCTGTGCGAACGCGTCGCCGAGGTCGTCGACGACGACGATCGTCGCCCCTTGGGCTCGCAACTCGTTCAACGCCGCTTCGAAGACGCGCCGGGTCGGCGCCTGCAGCGGTATCGCGGCATCCGCTTCGCGCGGCAGCGCGATCGCATCGGGGATTTGCGCCGGGATGCCGTGGAACGGGATCCCGGTCCCGGCGAGCACGAACGCCGGCACGCCGAAGCGTTTGCCGCGCAGTGCCGTCGCGTGGAGGTACTGCGTGTAGGGCCCGGGCTGCGCCTTCTCGGACGAGCCCAAGGTCACCGGATCCTCGGGGTCTTCGCCGGCCATCACACTGAGCGCAATCGCCGCGTCTTCGACGTTGCGTGCGATGGGGCCGGTGTTGTCGAGCAACCAGTCGAGCGGCGCGATCCCGGCGATGCTGACGAGTCCGCGGGTGGGGAACACCCCGATCAGGCCGCTGGTCGCGGCCGGCATGCGGATCGAGTTACCGGTGTCGGTGCCGTTGCCGATGAGCGCAAGGTTGCCGCTGACGCTCGTGACGGTACCGCCCGAGGAGCCGCCCGGTGAGTAGCGCGGATCGTAGGCGTTGCCGGTGCGACCGAAGGCACTCGAGCGGTTCGTGTCGGAGTTCGCCAGATCCGGCATGTTGGAGTGGCCGAGCACGATCGCGCCCGCGGCTTTGAGGCGGCGCACGATCGGCGCGTCCTTCGGGGCGACGAGCGCGTGACCGGGCAGCGTGTAACCCGCCCAACCGGCGCTCGTCACCGCACCGGCGATGGAGGTGTTCGCCTTGATCACCATCGGCACGCCCCACAGCAGGCCGCTCGGCGTGTGACCGTTGGCGAGTTCTGCGTCGACCCGTGCCGCGGCGGCCAGCGCGTCGCGGTCAAAGACTTGTTCCACCGCGCGATACACACCGTTGTAGCGATGGATACGCTCGAGGTACCACTGCACGACCTCGGTGACCGTGTAGCGATGCTCGCTGTAGTAGCGGTGCAGCGTCGTGATCGACACTTCCGGCAAGTCGCGATCGGGGTCTTTCGCCGCCGGCGCGGGTGCCGCGGCGGCGGCGGCGGCCCAGGCGAGCAGGCTCACCGTCAGCGTCAGGGTCAGTCGGCGCATGGACACGTCTCCACTCGAAATAAACGTTGATGGTAGCGTCGGGCAGGCCGCCTGTGGGGGCCTCATCCGGGCGCAAGGGTGGGCAGATACACCGCGTAGCGTTGGTCCTGAATGCGGTGCAGCGGCACGAAGGTGAGCGCCGACGCATCCGGCGTGCGGAAGGTGAGCGACGCGCCGGCCACGGGGCGGAGCCAGTCGCCGGGCGCGCGCAGCGCCGCGGGCAGGGTGGGGGCGGTTACGGGCTCTAAGGGGTACTCCGGCACCGTGCGCGGTGCGGTCGGGCCGGCGCGGCGATGCGCCGCGTCCAAGCCCTCGGTCCCGAGCTGCGCGGCGAGCACCACGGGTCCCAGTTGCACGGCGACCTGGGTGTCGTCCCCGGGTAAGGTCACGGCCTCGAGGGCCCAATCGCAGCGCAGCTCCAGCACGTCGCCGTCCTGCCAGGTGCGCGTCAGGCACAGCCGACTGCCGGCGCTGGCAAAACTGTCGAGCGCTAGGCCGTTGAGGCGGGCCTCGCCGCCGCGCGCCCAGCCGGGGATTCGGCAGGCGAGCGTCGCGCGCACCGGACGCTCGGCGGTGATCGTGAGGCGGGTGGACGGGGCGTCGGGGAAACTCGTTTCCTGGCGCAGCCCCAGCCCGAGCGCGCCCGGCGCGAGCGTCGAGGCGACCCACAACTCGACGCCGAGGGTGTCCGGCGTCTCGCTGTAAATTGCTTCACCGAATTGCGCGTGGGCTTCGGCCATGCTGCCGGTGCAGCACCAGAAGTCCGCAAGCGGTGTGCCGTAGAGTTTCCAGTAGCCTGCGGCGAGCGGAACGTAATACAACTTCTGACCGTCGGCGGGGTGTTGCACGCCCAAGATGCCGTTGACGAGCAGGCGCTCGTAGTGATCGATGTGGCGCGCGTCGCCGTCGTCGGCGTACAGCCGCCGGGCGAGTTTCATGAGGTTGTAGCTGACACAGCACTCTTGGGTGTAGCCGGACAGTTCGCCTTTGAGGGTGCCGGCCGCGCTGTTCCAGCTTTCGCCGTTGCTGGTGCTGCCGGTCACGTAGCTGCGGTCTTCGCGCACCATTCGATCAAAATGCGTGGCCGCGGCGTGCAGTCGCGCCGAGCCGGTCACGTGCGCGCCTTCGAGCGCGCCGATGAGTTTGGGGACCGTGGTGTTGACGTGCAGTCCGGTGAGTTCGTCACGATCCTGCACGAGCGGGATGTACAGGCGCTCGTGATCAAAGCGCGCCGCGAGCGTGCTAAAGCGCGCCTCACCGCTCACCCGGCCCAACCGATACAACGCCTCGTTCAGGCCACCGAACTCCCGTTCCAGCACGCGCGCCATGGCGTCCTCGCCGAGCGGTTGCGTCCAACGCTCGATCCACAGGGCAAGGGCGCGCGCGCAGTCGAGCGCCGCCGCGTCGTGCACGTGTTCGTGCACGTCGAGTAAGCCGGCCAGCAGTTTGTGCAGCGTATAGAACGGCGCCCAAGCGCTTTGTCCGGCCCGCAGACGATCGAACAAGGTTTCGGGGAAGGCGGAGAGGTAGCCGTTGCCGTGCGCGCGCTGACAGGCCGCCAGTGCCTCGACCAGTTCGCGGGCGCGCGCAGCGGCCTCGTTGTCGCCCTGCGCGGCGTAGTGCGCCAAGGCCGACAGGTGGTGGCCCGTGTAGTGGCCACGCAGTTCATTGTCGGGCGCTTCCCAGCCGCCGAGCGGTGCCGCCGTCGACGGCAGACCGGCGGTGACGCGAAACATGTGCAGGAGTCGCTCCGGATCGAGCGCCATGAGCGTGCGTCGGTTCACGGCACTCGCCTCGGCAAAGACGCCGGGGAGCAGGCGCACGCGCTCGCGTGCAACGGCCGGGCGCCGCGGTGCGCTCGCCCCCAGGCGGTCGGCGCGGCTTAGGAAGGGCACCGAGACGCCGAGGGCGGAGAGCGCGAGGAAGGTTCGACGGGTCAGGGCCATGGGCGGCTACCGAGCAGGAGGGCAAGGCGGTGATCCTACCGCTGTTCTCACCGAACGGTGTGGGACGGTAGTCCCCAATGTGGCCGTCGTCGCGAACTGTGCGAGGATGGTGCGTCATCGCAGTGAGGAATGCCGGGATGGTCAGCCCCCTCGAGGCACAGCAACGGTTGGACCGCATCCGCGCCTTCGAGGCGGAGCGAGCCGCGCTCGAGGCCGCTCATGTGCTCGCGTTGAGCGACGCGCAAGCCGCGGCGGTGCAGGCCTATCACGCCGGTCTCGTGGCGGATCTGCGGCGCTCGCACGAACTTGATGCGGACGCGGCCGAGCGGCGGTTGTCGCTCGGGCTGCGCGTGGCGAGCCTCATCGGCGCGCTGTCGCTGGCGGCGAGTCTGTATCTGTTGTTGGACCGCGTGATCGATGGGCTGCCCCGCGCGATGGCGACGGGGCTGTTGGTGGTGTTGCCGATGCTCACGGCGCTCGCGACCGCGCTCGTGCAGAAGGTGGAGCGCAGCGGCTACGTCGCCCGGTTGCTGGCCCTCGTCTCGTTCGCCGCGTTCGTTTACGACTTAAACGGACTGGCGGCGATGTACAGCATCACGCCGAGCGACCGTGCGTTGCTCGCCTATGCGCTGTACGCGACGCTGCTCGCGTACGCCACGCGCTCCACCGTGTTGGTCGCGGCATCGATCCTTGCGTTTGATGCGTACGTCGCCATGCGCGTAGGCACGTTGGGGGGCAGTTACTGGCTGGATGTGGGCACGCAGCCGGAACACTTCTTCGTGCCTGCGGTGGCGCTGCTCGCGTTGCCCGAGGTCGTGGATCTCGAGCGCATCGGTTTTGCCACACAGTACCGCGTGTGGGGGCTGCTCACGCTGTTGCTGCCGGTGCTCGTGCTCGCGAACGTCGGTTCGTTGAGCGATCTGCCGTTTGGCCTGCATACGATCGAAATGGGCTATCAAGTGGCCGGCTTCGTGTTGAGCGCCGTCGCGATTGGGATCGGGGCACGCCGCGACCAGATGGCAGTCGTGAACACCGGCGTGACGTTCTTCGTGATTTTTCTCTACACCAAGTTTTACGACTGGTGGTGGGCGAGTCTGCCGAAGTACCTGTTCTTCCTCATCATCGGTCTGACCGCCCTCGGCGCGATCGGTCTGCTGCGGACCGCGCGCCGTCGACACGGTCGTGACGTCGGAGGTGCGGCATGACCGTGCGGCAGGTGCCTTGGGTGCTGTGGGCGATAGCCCTCGTGGTGCTCACCAACGCCGCGGCGCTCAGCGGCGTGTGGTGGAATCGGTTGCCACCCGCCGAGGCGACGTTGCGCCTCTCGCCCGCGGAGTTGCAGGTCGTCCCGAGCGGATCGGTCGATACCCCGAGAGGCGAGGATTTGCAGCTGGATGTCCGCTGGGCTCATGTCCAGTTTGTGCCGCCGGGCGCCACCGACACGTGGTTGTCGCACGCACATCTGCGGCAAAATGGGATCACCGCGACGTGGCCTGCACCGATCGCGCCCGGCACGCCGCCGCGCAAGGGCCCACCCGATCGCGATATCGCGGTGTATGCGGTGCTGGAGTTGGACGGCACCGCCTACGCCGATCTGTTGCAGCGGCAGTGCGCGGTGGCCCCGACGGCGGGCGCCACGGCGTCCGAGGTACCGCTCAGCCCCCCGGTGAAGCGCGTCACCTTGTGCGAGATGACGCGCGCAGGCAGTCGGCTCTACGTCATGGACGCCGGCGCATCGCGCGACGCGTTGCGCGAGCGGTATCCCGATCGCCACCGCTACGCCATCGTGCCCGGCGTATTGACGTTGCGCGCCGACCCGGCCCATCTGTTCGGCGACACGGTGCTCGCAGTGCCCTCGCGACGGGTGGCCGTCGGCGACGCCTGGCGTTGGCAGGTGGCCGACGCGCTCAAGGCCGGTACGGCCACGCGCGCGACCGTCGTCTTTGGCCGCTCGCTGGAGCCGTGGCTCGCGGCGCTCGAGCGCGACCCGGCGGCGACCTCAGCGGCGCCCTAACGGCCGGTCCGGTCGCACCCCAACCCACGCGGCGAGTGCCGCGGCGCCGAGTGCCGCGGCCGTGATGAACGCCGCTTGCGCGTGCTGCGCCCACACTAGACCCGCCCAGAGCGAGGCCACGAGATAGAGCGCGCCGGTCACGGCGTTGTAGATGCCGAGGGCCATCCCCCGTTGTGTCGGTTCCAGATCGGCGATGAACGCCTTGCTTTGGGCCTCGTCGAGCGCGGTGAAGCCGCCGTACAGACCGAACAAGGCGATGATCGCGCCGGGGCTCGAGGTCCATGCGAAGCCGAGGCACACGAGCGCGTAACTGAGGTACGACAGCACCACGAGTTGGCCGCGACCGATGCCGTCGCCGAGGCGACCGATGAGCGGTGCGCTGATCACCGCGACCCCATTACTGAAGCCATACAACAGCACGACATCCTGCACTGCAAACCCCATGGCGCGGGCCCGCAGGAACAAAAACCCCACGCTGAAATAGCCGAGCGCAACGAGACCCGCCGGGAGGAGGTAGCGCTTGAACTGGGGGCTGAGCGCTCGCCAGGCGACGCGGAGGGCTGCCCGCTCGCGCGGCGGACTGCGTCGCTCAGCGACGCGCGCTAACACGAGCACGCTCGCGAGCGCGGGGATCAGGGCGAGCGCAAAGAGCAGCGCGTAGGTGGCGGGTGTTGCGCCGCGCCAGGCCAAGACGCCGTAGGCGATGAGCGGACCGATGACGGCGCCCGCCTTATCGAGCGCCGTGTGCACACCGAACGCGTAACCGCGGCGTGCCTCTGGGGCGATCGCCGCGAGCCATGCGTCGCGCGGCGGGCCGCGGACACTCTTGCCCAGACGCTCCAACACCCGAAACGTCGCGAGGCTCGCCACGGAGGGGCTCGCGAGCAACAGCGACTTCATCAGGGTGGACCATCCGTAGCCGGCCAGCGCAAAGGGTTTACGGCGTCCGGTCCGATCCGACCACCAGCCGGCCCAGAAATCGAGCGACGCTGCCGCAGCGTCCGCAAGGCCCTCAACGAGGCCCAGCAGCGCGGTCGAGCCGCCCGCGACGGTCGTGAAACACAGGGCGAAGACGCCGACAATCATCTCTGAGCTGATGTCGGTCAGCAGGCTGACCCGTCCGAGCCTGAGGACATCGGCCGGCGTGCCCCAACGGGTAGGTGTTGCCATCGGTCCTCCGAGGCGAGCGGGGTCTCATCGTCCGCGCAGGGGGCGCCGTCGGCTATAGCGGCTTGTCACCGCCGTCTGGCCCGTGAGGAGCGGGGGTGGACCCCCGCGACACCGATCGATGAAGTAGACATACATATGTCTTAAGGGTACGGTTTCAGCCATGCGAACGACCATCCGATTGCCGACCGCTCTGCTCGAACGCGCCAAAGCGCGCGCGCACGCGGAGGGCATTACGCTGACCGCGCTGATCGAACGCGGCTTGGAGACGGTGTTGGATCCGTCCCGGAGCGAGCCCTCCGTCCGGCCACTGCCCGTCTGCACCGTGGGCGGTGGGCTCAGGCCCGGTGTTTGGCAGGATGCGACCTCGGCCATGCTGTCGGCGCTGGATCTCGCGGATCCGGAGTTCCGCGCATCCGTCGGCGCGCCCGTCGCGCGGGGGTGACGGGGCGTGCAATGGGCCGACGTCAACGTTCTCGTCGGCGCGTTTCGCGTCGATGCGCACCAGCACGCCGGCTGCCGAGCGTGGTTGGAGCGGCAGTGGCGCACGCCTCGACCGTTTGCGGTGTCGTCGGTGCTGCTCAGTGCGTTCGTTCGCGTCGTGACACACCCGGGTATTTTCCAGACGCCCTCATCGATCGCGCTGGCGTTGGATTTTTGCGAGGCCTTGCAGGGGCATCCGCTCGCGCGGCCGATCGAGCCCGGACCCCTGCATGCGACGATTTTTCGGCAACTCTGCCTGGAGACGCCCGCGGTCGGAAAATCAGTCCCCGATGCGTGGAATGCGGCGCTGGCCATCGAACATCGGTGCACCTTCGTGACGCTCGATCGCGACTGCGCGCGCTTCAGCGGGTTGCGGTGGGCCAGTCCGTTGGACGATTTAGGCCCCGGCGGTTACTACGTGATGGAGCCGCGCGCAGAGTCTCGCGTGCCGGTGCGTCATTCCGAGCGTGCACGGCGCACGCGATCCACCCCCGCACCGACCTGACGGGGTACGACGCGACGCCGACACCGACGTTCGGTCAATGCACGGTGGGTAAGGTGATCGTGGCCTGGTGTTCCGGGTCATCCCGGAGCCGCAGATAGAGGTGGCCGTCGGTCGGGCGGGGGATGGGCACGGCATCCCCGGGGAAGCCTTCCTCCAAATGAACGGCACCCTCACCGGAGCGTGTGACCGCCACCGACTCGATCAGATAGAGCCGCGTGCCCGAGAGCACGCAGGGCAAGCTCGTTTCGGTCGGACAGGTCGGCGCCTTCAACGCCGGTAAGCGCACGAGGTTACCGAGCGTCAGCCAGTCTGAGGTGTCCTCGCCTGTGCTCAGCCGATAGCGGACCGGGCCGAAGGCGGAGGGCCCGAACGCTTTGGCGAGCTCGAGCGTCGCAACGAGCGTCCGCCCGTCGATCAGCGTGAGACCGCCGCTCTTCAAGTCAAGGCGATGGGTCGCGTCGGCCTCGGGGGCCTCCGCGTCCAGATGCACCGACGACGGGAAACGGCTCGCGGGATCCGTGCGCAGTGAGAACGTCGCGGTCGCGCGGATCGGCAAGTCGCTGCTGTCGCCGAGCTCGATGGGCAATCCGTCCGTATCGCCGTCGACGCGTGTGCTCAACGCCAGTTGTCGCAGGCGCGGTCGGGGCGCGAGCACGGAGACCGTCACCGGCAGCGTCCGACCGTCGTGTAAGTGGGCCACGGCCTTCAACGACATGCCGGCGCCCCAGTGCGCCGGGACGTCCTCCCCGGCGACGAGGCGCAGATGGTGACTGTCGGTCGCGGCATCGACGATGGGGGTGTACACGAGCGTTCCGATCGACAGCTGCGCGATCTGAGCGAGGCCTTGGCCGTCAAGATCGACCGAGGCGTCGCCCACGTGCGTGCGTGCGGATTCGATGCGGCTCGGCTCTTCGAAGGCGGTAACGGTCAGTGGCGATGCCGCCACGGCGCCGTGGTCCGCGAACTGCAGAACGACCGGGCCGGCACGGACGCCGTCCAAGGGCAGTTGCAAGGTGAGCGCGCCCGGGCCCGCCGCGGCGTAGGGAACGGGGCGATCGTGCCCGGTGCCGTCTTTGAGCACGATGCTCTCAAGACACGCGGCCTCGCCCGTGACCGTGAGTTCCGCCGTCCGGCCGGCGACGACCGTCGCGCGCGAGGCGCTGTCGGCCTGCCACTCGCGGGCGCGGGGGCTCGCCAGGTGATAGGTCGGCCCCTTGAACGGATCGAATCCCCACAAGCCCTCCAAGGTGGCCGGCGCGGTTTCGTCGACGTCGACGCCGGCGGCAGCGTGGATCACGTACCCGCCGTGCAGTGGATCCGGCTCCGCGTTCCAGCGAAACGGCGTGCCGTCGCGCGTGCGCCCGACGAGCGCCACGTCGTGCGCGTAGCGCGTCGAATAGACGAGCGCATCGCCTTCGACCGGCAGCACCAGCGGGGTCGACGACGTGCAGTGCGAGGCGTCGTTTGCCGAACTGCGCAGCACCGGCGGCGTCACCGGTTCGACGGCCGGCAAGGCGGCCACCAACACGGACATCGGTTTGTGAAACGACGGCGGGGAGTTCAGCATGAGCGCCGCACGCTCGCCTTGCACCGACGGCAGGGCGGGGATGTAGACGTACTGCGCGGTGTGCAGCGAGTCCATCAAGCGGCCGAAATCGAGGATGGAACCGATCACGGAACTGTAGTTGCCGGAGCCGAGCAACGAGGTGCCGCCGGCTTGGATCGCGAGGTCGCGCCCAATGCCTGTCGTGACCATCGAGACGAGGGATTCGCCGTGCCCGTCGCTCATGATCTGAGCGTCGGAGCCTTGCATCAGACACGACGCTTGCAGCGCCGCGATGCGATCCAAGCACTTCTCATCGATCTTGATGGCAAGGCTGCGCGCTAAGAGCGGTGCCGTGGTTTTGACGGCCGCCGGGTCGCGCGTGCCGACGTCGTGCAAGAGCGCGAGGTAACGGTCGAGGCGCGCACGGTCGAGTGCGGCCTGGCGCAGTTGCTGCGCCGCCCGCACGAACGCGCCGGGCTTGCCCCGCACCGCGTCGACCAAGGTGCGATAGTCCCCGCCGGTCTTGGGCGCGAAGAACAGCACCATCTGCTGGGCGCCCTCCGGCACGTCCACGGTGAGGCCGGCCCGATCGCACGGGGGCTTCCACGTGTCGCAGCGGTAGAACCACGTCTCGGGCGGCGGATCCGTCGGACCGCGTAAGAACGCTGCCACCATCAGGTATCGGGCGGTGTCGGCGTCGGGCACGGTCGCCGCGATCGACACCCGATCGTGTGGGGCGAGCGAGGGCACCTCGGCAATGGGCAAGGTGTCGTTGCCGCGTTTGACCCGCAGCGTCACTTGCGGCCCGGCCAAGTCGAAGGGCGTCTGCTCGACCGCCGCGGTCGCCGGCAAGGTCATGACAAAGAGCAGACCCAGACTCACGCGGCATCCCCACGTCCGCAGCCGTGCGCGCAGGGGGCGGTTGGACAGTCGCTGAGGCGTCAAGGCTACCCTCGTCTCGGGTCGGGAAGCGGGGCCCGGGCAGGCCCTCACGAGGTGCCTATTATGCGGTCTGGCGTGCGGCGCGCGGCAGGCCGTGCATGAAGTCTCGTTCATGCCCGGTGCACCCGGGTCGCGGCCCCCATGAAAAAGGGCCGGGCGGCCACGACGGTCGGTCGCGCCACCCGGCCCTGATCCGCAACGGACCGGTCGGTCCGTCAGCGGTTACTGCACGGTCAGTGCGACCGTCGTCGTCTTGCTGGTCGTCCCGGCCGTGCCCTTCAAGGTGATGGTGTAGGTGCCCACCGCGGCGGTGCTCGCCACCTTGAACGTGATCGTCGCGGTCGTCGCGCCCGTCAGCGAGCTCTTCGACGAGGACACGGTGACACCGGTCGGCTGGCCCGACGCGGTCAGCGTCACCTTCGTCGAATACCCGCCCGTCACCGATTCGGTCAGCGTCGCCGTGCCGCTCTTGCCGCGAGCGACCGTCAGTGCCGTCGGAGCGATCGACAAGCTGTAGCTCGGCGGTACCGTGACGGCGGTGTTCACCGTCGTCGACGCCGTCGTGCTGCCACTCGTCGCCGTGATCGTCACCGGCACCGCCGTCGTGACGGGTGCGCTGGCGCTGGCCGTCAGGGTCAGCGTGGACGCGCCGTAGTTGGTCACGGTTGCGGGGTTGAATGCCGCGCTCACGCCGCTCGGCAGCCCCGAGGCGGCGAGTGTGACGGCACCGCTAAAGCCACCGGCCGATGCGACATCGACCACGGTCGAGGCGGTGGCGCCCTCGGCGATCGAGAGGCTGCCCGCGAGGGTGCTGACGGTGAGCGACGGCGCGCTGACAAGGCCCGCCAACGTGCCGACGAGCGCCGGCGTCGGGCTGCCCCAGCCGGTGACGAGGTCGTAGCCGGTGGTGGCCGAGTAGCTGCCCGAGGTGCCACTCGTCACGTCGTTGAAGTCCAGCGCGTAGGTGCTGCCGACCAGGTTCTGGTTGTAGATCACCGGGTTCACGAACCCGACCGGCCCTTGGCCGTTGGCGGCCAGCGACTGGTTGACGAGCGCAAGATAGCCCGCCCACATCGGCGCGGCGAAGCTCGTGCCGCCGTACTTGTTCGCCGTGCAGGTCGTCTGGTTCGCGCAGACGTAGAAGGTGAAGTCCGCGTTCGCGCTGACGTCCGGACCGTTGCGCAGCGTCGTTGAGCCGTTGTTGGTGGCGTTGATGACGCCCGGCAGCGCCTGCCACGCCGGGATCGCAAAGCCGTTGGTGGTCACGCCACCGCCCGAGTCGACCCACGCCGTCTCACCGGCCCAAGCGCCGCCGGCGCCGGTGGTGGTCAGCGAGGTGCCGCCGACCGAGACGACCCACGGATCGTCCGCCGGCCACGGTGCGGCGCTGCCGGTGGCCTTCCAGGTGGAGGCATCGCCGGAGGCGGCCAAGAAGGTCTGACCTTGCGCGACCATGCGCAGGAAGTACGGCTCCAGCGTCGCCGGATCCGCCGGCGACCAGCCCCACGAGCAGCCGATCGTCAACGGCAACGGGTTCGCGGCCACCATCGCACCCAAGATCGCGGTGTCGGTCGAGCCGACGTACACGTTCAAGGCAGCGATGCCGGGGGCCATGCCGAGCACCTGGGTCATGTCGAGCGTCTGCTCGGTGTCGTCACAGCGTGTGCGCGACGTGCCCGTGTAATTGCAGGTCAGGCTGGTCTTGTCGGTGGCGATCAGGTTGACCGGTACGGTGTTGGTCTGGCCGGCGTTGGTGTAGTAGGTCGTCAAATCGTTCAAGTTCGAGCCGTAGTACTCGAGCAGGCCGACCACTTGGCCGGCACCCGTCAGCGGGCCCGAGCCGTAATAGGCCGCGCGCATGTCCGAGCCCAGGTACGACGCCGACGGGCCCGAGCCGGTCGTGGCCTTCGGGGTCGCGCCGGTGTTGGCGCGGGTCGCGAGGTGCGGGCGCGGGATCGAGAAATTGTCGAGGCCCGACACGTGATAGATCGGCGTGCCGGCCGGCACGGACAGCTCGCGGTCCGGGGCGCGGTACGTGCGGTTCTCGGTCGGATGGTTGTAGGTGTTCAGGCGGATGGAGAAGGCCTGTTCGATCGCGGCAACCGAACCGCTGACCTGTACGTCCATCGATTCGCGGCTACCGCCGATGACGGTCAGGCCGTGGCTCTGGGCGAAGGCGACGACGCGGGCGTAATCCGCGGCCGACGGACCGAAACGGCGCGAGACTTCGGCCGAGCTCAGGAACTGGCGGTAGTGCGCGCTGCCCGGCGTCACCACGTCGCGCGCATAGGCGCGCAGCCCCGGGAGGTCGGCGGGCGAGGCGACGAGGTCCAACGTCAGGACCTGGTCGGCCGGCACGTGGCCGGTCTCGGCGTGCGCCGCGGCGGCACGGCGCACCGCGTCGTGCTGATGGTGGGTCGGCAGCGGATCGGCGTGCGCAGCGACGGCGACGACGCCCAGGGCGCTCGCAATCGTCAGCGCGAGCAGCGACGTACGGGGGGTGATTCGGCTCATGTCGAACTCCTTACGAGCAATGTCCAATGGTGTGAGTAAATCGGCAGATCCGGCATGCGTTGCGGCGTCCGCGCAGCCAAGCGGGTTTCACGGTAGACAGGTGGTCGGTAGCGCGTCCTTGGGCAGCGGGTCCAGCCCCGAACAGGACCAACGGATGCTGCCGTCGGGCATCTGCTTCGGGACGTATAACAGGCCGGCGTTACCGACGTACATCTTCAACATCATGTTGCGGGCATCGAGGCTGTAGCCGAGACGGAACGACACGCCCTTGGCGTCGGTGATGTCCCGGGTACTGTCGATGTGCGCCTCGTCGAGCGAGGCCGGTACGCGGTGGGTTCGGAGGTAATAGGCCACCAGTTCGTCGCGCACCGGCGCGGTCGCAACGTCCGCCTGCGCCAAATGCTCGCGCAGGGCTTGCGCCTGAAACCGCGGGATGAAGATGGCGGCGCCGATGCCGATCACATAGACGTAAATCAGCAACCCAATGCCGGCACCCATCCGTCCGGCATACGGAATCAAGGCGGCCAAGAGATACGCGAAGGGGTTGCGTTGCGGCAGCCACGGTTCTTCGTCCAATACCCGTACGGTCCGCTTCGCTGTCCACGGATAGCTCGAGATCAACTCGTGAAAGGACATCCAAAAACCGGTGCCTTGCTCGACTTGGCGACGCATACCCTCGGTGGACAACGCGGCCCATTGCCGTTTGCCGGCGGCGAGGGCCGCGACCGAGCGAGCGGCGGATTCGCGACTGGGGCAACAGGCGAGGCCGTGCAGATCGCAGGTGCTTTCCCGGGCGCGGGCGAAAGCGGCGCCCAGCAACGGCAAGCGCAGCGCCGGCCAACGCAGCCACGCGATGAAGGGGTTGTCGTGGCGCAGGATGTGCCCGAGCTCGTGGCCGATGTAAAAACGCACGCCGGCGGGATTGCCCTCCATCGCGTCGACGACGTCCGAATTCAAAATGATGAACCGGCGGTTCAAGAACCACGTCGCGAACGCGTTGAGGACGCCGTTGCCGTTCAGTACGAACAGGCGCGGCGGGTGGGCCACACCGAGCGCGGTACAGCACTCCACGAGTTGCGCGTGCAACGACGTGAGCTGCGACTCGGTGACCTCAATCCCCTGACCGCGCAGGTGAGCGATGAACGCCGAGTGCGCGAAGAGATACGAGAGGCCGAGGATCGCGACGACGAGGACAGCGCCCAAGAGGAGACCGACCACGACCGGGGCGGTCGCGAACCGGGCGAAGATCACGAGCGCCACCAGCCAGAACACGAGGCCGAGGCCGAGCGTCACGGGCATGAGTTGGCGGTCTCGGGCCGAGACATTGAGCGTGGACATGTCGAGATTCCCCTGGCCGTGGGCGAGTACGACTCACCTCTGTGCGACCATTCTCCGGGGCGCCGGACCAGACTGCAATGCCAGCCCGAAAACGAAAAAGCCCCGCCGGTGGGCGAGGCTTCGCAAAAATGGCTCCCCCGGTTGGACTCGAACCAACGACCCAGCGATTAACAGTCGCTTGCTCTACCGACTGAGCTACAGGGGAACGGTAGATTTTTCAGCCCCCTCGTGGAGGGCGGCGCATTCTCGCGATACCCCGCCTCCAAGTCAAGGACGCGATACGAAAAAAGGGGGCTGCGCTTCGCTCAGCCCCCGTGTCACCTTAGGCCAAAACGGCGCGAATCCGCGCCACCGCCTTCTCGAGGGTTTCCATGGAGCAGGCGAAGGACAGCCGCATGTGGTCGGGGGCACCGAAGCCCGACCCCGGGACGACCGCGACCAGCGCATCGGTCATGAGCTTTTCCGCGAACGCGGTGTCGTCCGCGCAGCCGAGCTTGTCCATCGCGCCTTTGACGTTGGCGAAGGCGTAGAACGTGCCAAAGCCGGGCAAGCAGCGGATCCCGGGCAGGGAGTTCAAGGCGGCCACCAGCCAGTCGTGACGCGCTTTGAAGTGCTCATTCATCTCGTGCACGCACGTCTGATCCCCGTTCAGCGCCACGGCCGCGGCCTTTTGGCTGATCGAGGTCGGATTGGACGTCGACTGCCCTTGGATCGTCGCCATCGCCTTGATGATCGCCGCAGGGCCACCGCAATAGCCGATGCGCCAGCCGGTCATGGCGTAGCTCTTGGAGACGCCGTTGATGGTGACGGTCCGGTCGTAGAGCGCCGGGCACGCCGTCACGAGGCTGCAGAAGGGCTCGGGTCCCCACCAGATGTGCTCGTACATGTCGTCGGTGCCGATGACGACGTCCGGGAACTCGAGCAAGACCTCGCCAAGCGCGGCCAGTTCGGCGCGGGTGTAGGCGGCGCCCGTGGGGTTCGATGGGCTGTTCAGGATGAACAGCTTGGTCTTCGGGGTGATCGCCGCCTTCAATTGCGCCGGGGTGATCTTGTAGCCCTGTTCGGGGCCGGCGGAGACGATAACCGGCACGCCACCGGCGAGCAGCGCCATATCGGGGTAGGAGACCCAGTAGGGCGCCGGAATGACGACTTCGTCGCCGTCGTCCAAGAGCGCCTGCATCAGGTTGAAAATGGTGTGTTTGGCGCCGGCGGAGACCAAAATCTGGCTACGGTTGTACGTGAGACCATTGTCGCGCTGGAATTTCGCGATAATGGCGTCCTTGAGCTCCGGGGTACCGTCGACGTTCGTGTAGCGGGTCATGCCCGCGCGGATGGCGGCGATACCGGCTTCGGCGATGTGCGCCGGGGTGTCAAAATCCGGTTCTCCGGCACCCAGACCGATGATGTCTTTGCCTTCCGCCTTCAGTTGGGCCGCGCGAGCGGTGACAGCGAGGGTCGGGGAGGGCTTGATGCGCTGCATGCGCGAGGCGAGTCGGATGGTCACTTCTGTTCCGTAGGGCGTTGAAAACCGCGGGATTTTCCCGCAAATAGCCCGTTCTCGCAATCAGGATCTTCCGACCCATGGCTCGCCGTCGACCCCAAGACCCCGAATATCAGGAGCGCCGCTTCCGTCTGGCGGCCGAATACACGCCCGCCGGCGATCAACCGGCGGCCATTGAAGCGCTGTGCGAAAACATCAGCTCGGGCCTGCGCTACCAGACGCTCCTCGGGGTCACGGGGTCCGGTAAGACCTTCACCATCGCCAATGTCATCGATCGCTTGCAGCGCCCGACGATCGTGTTGGCGCACAACAAGACTCTGGCGGCCCAGTTGTACGGCGAGTTCCGCGAGTTTTTTCCGGACAATGCGGTGGAGTACTTCGTCTCCTACTACGACTACTACCAACCCGAAGCCTACGTGCCCTCGTCCGACACCTTTATCGAGAAGGACGCCTCGGTCAACGATCACATCGAGCAGATGCGTTTGTCGGCTACGAAGGCCTTGCTCGAACGGCCGGACGTGATCATCGTCGCCACCGTCTCCTCGATTTACGGGCTGGGTGACCCGGAAGCCTATCTGTCGATGGTGTTGCATTTGTCGCGGGGCGAACGGTTGGACCAGCGCCGGATCCTGCATCGGCTCACCGAGATGCAGTACACGCGCAACGACATCGACCTGACCCAAGGCACGTACCGGGTGAGGGGCGATGTGATCGACGTCTTCCCGGCGGAATCTGAGAAAGAGGCGGTTCGGATCCAACTTTTTGACGATGAAATCGACTCGTTGGCGTGGTTTGATCCGCTGACCGGGGAAACCCTGCGACGCGTGCCGCGCACGACGATTTATCCGTCGAGTCATTACGTCACCCCGAAGGCGCGCTTGACGTCGGTCTTGGACGACATCAAGAACGAACTGCGCGATCGCCTGGTTGTGTTGCGCGAGCAATCGAAACTGCTGGAAGCACAACGCCTCGAGCAACGCACGCTCTACGACATCGAGATGATGAACGAGGTGGGGTATTGCTCGGGCATTGAGAACTACTCCCGCTATCTGTCCGGTCGCCACCCGGGCGAGCCGCCACCGTGCCTGTTCGACTACTTGCCGGAGGATGCGTTGCTGGTGGTGGACGAGAGCCACGTGACGGTCTCGCAGCTGGGTGCCATGTACAAAGGCGACCGCTCCCGCAAGGAAACCTTGGTGGAGTACGGATTTCGGCTCCCATCGGCGCTCGATAACCGACCGCTCAAGTTTGAGGAGTGGGAGCGCCTCGCGCCGCAGATGATTTTTGTATCGGCGACGCCCGCGAAGTACGAGTTGGGCCATTCGGTAGACGCCGTGGTCGAGCAGGTCGTTCGACCCACCGGTCTAATCGATCCCGAGGTCGACGTCCGCCCCGTGCGTACCCAGGTCGACGACGTGTTGTCCGAGATCCGCGCCACGGTCGCGCAGGGTGATCGCGTCTTGGTCACGACCTTGACGAAGCGCATGGCGGAAGACCTGACGGAGTACCTGCAGGAGCACGGTGTCAAAGTGCGGTACCTGCACTCCGACATTGAGACGGTGGAGCGCATGGAGATTATTCGCGACCTGCGCTTGGGCAAGTTCGACGTGTTGGTGGGCATCAACTTGCTGCGCGAAGGACTCGATCTGCCAGAGGTGTCTTTGGTGGCGATCCTGGATGCCGACAAAGAGGGGTTCTTGCGCTCCGAAGGCTCGCTCATCCAGACGATCGGCCGCGCGGCACGCAACGTGAACGGACGGGCGATTCTGTACGCGGATTCGATCACGGGATCGATGCGCCGCGCCATGGACGAGACGAGTCGTCGCCGTGACAAGCAGATCGCCTACAACACCGAGCACGGGATCACGCCGCGGTCCATCAAGAAGGCGGTGCAGGACGTCATGGAAGGGGCGCGCTCGGCGGAGGAGCGCGGCGGCGTGGATCTGCCGCTCGGCGCGATGAAGCCGGCGGAAATCCAGAAGAAGATTAAGAAGCTCGAGGCCGAGATGATGAAACTCGCGAAGAACCTCGAGTTTGAACAAGCCGCCCGCGTGCGCGATGAGATCGGCCGTCTACGCGCAGCCGAGTTGACGTTGCGTAGCTGAGCGTCGATCCGCGTCTCGCCGCAAACTAGCGCACGAGCGCATTAAGGTCGGGTCAGGATCACCGCTCGACCCCATCGGTTTGGGATGAGCGCGATCGACGAGCCAAAAAAGAGACCCGGCGCAAGGGCCGGGTCAACATCAGAAGAACCACATAGACATCATCGCTGGATCCGAGGCCCGAGAGCCTCGGATCCAGTATTCGCGGATTACGGATGCCGGACACCGTTCAGGCTGCCCGAGAAGTTCGGTGCGCCGTTCACGCCAACCGCCAGCGTGTTCGTGACGACACCGATCATCAGGTTGCGCGACGCGTCCAGCGTGAAGTACATCGAGCGGGGGTTGCCAGAGTTGGCGCCACCGACCGATTCCTGCTGCAGATACGTGAAGTCACAGCTGTTCGGGGCGACGGTCGCCGCAATCTGGTTCGTTCCCTGCTGGACCGTGTTGAACGACAAGTTCGTGCAGAGGAAGTTGCTGACCGTACCGTTGGCGTTGAACGACACCGAGCAGACGTCCGAGAGGAACGCCGGCGACGGATTGAACTGACCGATCGGCGTGTTGGACTGCACGTTCATGTACACCGTCCAGGTGCCCTGCAAGTCCGAGACGGCGCAAGGACCGTTCGTCGTCACCGTACCGTTCGGGACTACCGGGTTGGCCGTCGGCGTGCCAAAGGCCTGCGAGACACCGAGGTGGCCGCTGGCATCAATGAACACCGGCAACGCACCCGGGTTGGCCGTGAGGTCGGTCTGCGTGATGGCCGGAATGAACGCGTTCGTCTGAACGCCCGGCTGGCCGATGCGAATCGTGTTCGCTTCGCCCGCCGCGCCGTTCGCGCCGATGTCGATGTTGTAGCTGCCGGTCGTGAGCGCGCTACCCGCGCGCCAACCAATCGCAACGTTCTGCGAGCCGGTCGTGTTGGCCGCCAGTGCGCCGACGCCGATACCGACGTTCTGCGTGCCCGAGGCCGTCGTGGCCATACCGGCCGTGCCGGCGATCATGTTGGCAGAGCCGAACATGCTGATGCCCGCGCCCGTTGCACCGACCGGACCGGTCGCGCCGGTGGCACCGGCGATACCTTGGACGCCCTGCGGACCCGCAGGACCTTGCAGGCCCTGAGCGCCCGTGGCACCCGTGGCGCCGACGGCGCCCTGAACGCCTTGGATGCCCTGCTGGCCTTGCGCGCCCGTGACGCCGATGGCGCCGGTGGGGCCGACCAGGCCCTGAGCACCCGTGGCTCCGGCGACACCTTGAATACCCTGAGCACCCTGCGCGCCGGTGGCGCCGACGGCACCCGTGGCACCGACCGCGCCGGTGGCGCCAGCAACACCCGTTGCGCCGGTGGCACCGACGGCACCCGTCGCGCCGGCCGCGCCGGTGGCGCCGGTAGCACCGACTGCGCCGGTGGCGCCGGCAACACCCGTGGCACCCGTGGCACCGACGGCGCCGGTAGCACCCGTCGCACCGTTCCCGCCGGTAGCGCCCGTCGCACCCGTAGAGCCCTTCGCGCCAGCCGCACCTGCAGCACCGGTGGCACCGACGGCGCCAGCCGCGCCGGTAGCACCAATCGCGCCGGCTACACCGGTTGCGCCGACCGCGCCGGTCGCGCCGACCGCACCTGCGGCGCCGGTGGCACCGATAGCGCCAGTGGCACCCGCGGCGCCGGTAGCACCGGCAGCGCCCGTCGCACCCACGGCGCCGGTGGCACCCGTCGCACCCACGCCTGTCGCGCCGGTAGC
>DAINQU010000002.1:85664-162017 GCA_036742455.1 Steroidobacteraceae bacterium
GCGCCGGTAGCACCAGCAGCACCCGTTGCGCCCGTTGCGCCCGTCGAACCGACGCCCGTGGCGCCGGTCGCGCCCGTTGCACCCTTAGCACCGGCCGCGCCGGCAGCGCCCGTGGCACCGACGGCGCCCGCTGCGCCGGTTGCACCGACTGCACCCGCGGCACCGGTGGCACCGATAGCGCCCGTAGCGCCCGCGGCGCCGGTAGCGCCGGCAGCACCCGTGGCGCCGGTCGCTCCTGCGGCGCCAGTGGCACCCGTCGCACCCACACCGGTCGCGCCAGTAGCGCCGGCAGCACCGGTAGCGCCAGTCGCACCGGCAGCGCCCGTCGCGCCCGTCGAACCTACACCCGTTGCGCCGGTCGCACCGGTCGCACCCTTCGCGCCGGCAGCACCTGCGGCGCCGACCGCGCCCGTGGCACCCACGGCGCCGGCGGCGCCGGTTGCACCGACTGCACCCGCAGCGCCCGTGGCACCCACGGCGCCGGCGGCACCTGCAGCACCCGTCGCGCCGACCGCGCCTGCGGCGCCCGTCGCACCAGCGGCGCCGGTCGCACCAGCGGCACCGGTCGCGCCCGTCGCACCCGCGGCGCCGGTGGCGCCCGTCGAACCTACACCCGTCGCACCGGTGGCACCGGTCGCGCCCTTAGCGCCGGCAGCACCCGCGGCGCCTGCCGCGCCGGCGGCACCCGTAGCACCCACGGCACCGGCCGCGCCGGTCGCACCTGCGGCACCCGTAGCGCCTGCAGCGCCCGTCGCACCCGCGGCGCCCGTGGCACCCGTAGCACCCGTCGCGCCCGCGCCCGTTGCACCCGTGGCGCCTGTCGCGCCGGTGGCACCCTTAGCACCTGCTGCGCCGGCCGCGCCGGTCGCACCCGCTGGACCTGCGGCGCCCGCAGCACCGGCAGCACCCGCGGCACCCGCGGCACCCGTCGCGCCGGTGGCACCCGTGGCGCCGGTCGCGCCTGCGGCGACTTCGGTGGCGACGGGAAAATCATAGGTCGCAGAACCCGTGGTGCCTGCGGTGAGGACCAGCGTGTAGGTTCCATTGGAAAGCAAGGGGAGGTTGGCCGAGACCAGGGTCGCGCTGGTCGAGGTCACAGTGACCGCAGTACCGCCGACGGTGACCGTGGGAGCGACACACGGCGTCGCACACAGGCCAGAGCCATTAATGTTGATCGCCGTGGGAGTTCCCGCCGCCGAATACGTCGTAAAGACAGAGGTGACCGACGGGGCGGCCAGTGCAGCGGTCGCCGGAATGAGCGCGCCGAGGGTCAAGGCGACTGCGTGCGCCAGTTGGAAACTCTTGCGATTCGACATTGCCAAACTCTCCCAAGGGACCTTACGGCCGTTCTGTTTCGGGTCGTTCCATCCGATTCAGTGCCGTTTGGACCGAACCTAGGCAGAACCGACCCTTTTGCTTCTGCGATTGGCCTGTAGAGTCCGTTTTCGCGATTGCCTCGCGAAATGGGGGTGATCACCATTTTTTTGGGGGTGAAAGGTAGGGCAATCCCGTACAAAACCCTGATTTCCCGTCTTATTCTTGTAATAGTGCGGGTTGTATTTAACGTAACCCCGACATGTCGCTGCGATGTGCTCTGGGTATCCTGATGCCTTGTCCATTGCTTACTTGGGGGTTCGTATGATCGGAACGCTTCGTGTGTGTGCGGTCGCATTGGCGGCGCTGTGGTTGGGGGGCGTCGCCGTTGCGGAACCCCTCAAGACCCGTAACGTGGTCTTTGTGGTGAGTGACGGCCTGCGCTGGCAAGAGGTGTTCTCCGGTGCGGATCCGCTCCTACTCGGCGACAAGGAATCCAACTGGACGGACGCCAAAACCTTGAAGGCGCGCTACTGGGACGACGACGTGCAAAAGCGCCGTGCCAAGTTGATGCCGTTTCTCTGGGGCACGATCGCCAAAGAAGGTCAGATCTTTGGTAATCGCACCAAGGGCAGTCTGGCGACCGTGACGAACGACCAGTGGTTTTCGTTCCCGGGCTACAACGAAATGTCCTCCGGCGTCGCCGACCCGAAGATTCGTTCGAACGAATTCGGCATCAACCCGAACGTGACCGTGTACGAGTGGCTAAACACACTCCCCGAGTTGAAGGGGAAGGTGGAGATCTACGGTACCTGGGACACCTTCCACGACATCTTCAATGAAGGCCGCAGTCACCTGACGATCCGCTCGGGCCGCAACCTCGTTGACGCGGCGGATACCAGTCCGCGGGGTCAGTTGTTGCGCGAACTGTACGAGACGCAGGTCATGATCGAAGATCCGGATCCGACCGACGCCATGTTGCACATCGTGGTTCGGGATCACCTTGCGAAGAGCCATCCCCGCGTGCTGTTTGTCGGTTACGGCGACACCGACAACTACGCGCATATGAATCGCTACGACGGCCTGTTGTCGGCGGCGCATAACGCGGACGCCTTCGTCGCCGATTTGTGGCGGCAGTTGCAGTCGATCCCCGAGTACAAGGGAACGACCACGCTGATCTTCACGGCCGATCACGGGCGTGGACGGGGGCGCCACGACTGGATCGATCACGGCGTGAAGCAGCCGGGATCGGATGAGATTTGGGTCGCGGCCATCGGACCCGACGTGCCGGCCGTCGGTGAGCGCCAGAACGTTGCGCCCATCACCCAGTCGCAGTTGGCCGCCACCGTGGCGGCGTTCATGGGACAGGACTTCCGTGCCTTCAAGCCCGAAGCCGCCCCGTCGTTGCTGGATGCGCTCGGCGTCCATCACTGAGCGACGCACGCGCCGCCGGCATCCGTCCGGCGGCGCCATTTACATCGACACGATGCGCGCACGCTGCGCTCGTACAGGACAGCTGTCGATGCGCTTGCGCGCGGCACGACGCGCGGGACTGATTTCCTAGCGTCCGCAACCCGTGGAGGCGGGCTTTCCACACTACTTAACGCTGCATTACAAAGATTTCATCTTCGTATCGGCTGTCGCACGCGTGCCGACAAGCCTGCGCAAAAACCCCTTAAAAACGTGACTCAAGTCGCAGCTATCGCAGTGCGCGTGATGGCGATGGACAACTGTGAACTGGGTCGCGTCGCGGTATGGCTACAGCCTGCAATCTTTCCGGCGTTTTCGCAGTGGTGAGTATTCACTCCCACGGTTGATCCCTTATCAACGCTGACGTCGAGGTAGTGCATGGGTGTGCTTAGTTTTCTCGGAGCTGCGCGTCGAAAGACAGAGACAGCCCCGACACCGGCGGTGCCGGCGTATACGCCAAAACCCACGGTGGACGCGGCCCTTGAACGGATCGAAGCGCGCTTTGGTGCGCGGGTGCACAACGCGTCTGCGCGGATTCGTGAAGCCTTTCAATGGCACCGCACCGGACGCAAAGCCGATGCGTTTACCGCCTTCCACGGCATGTTGGCCGATCCGCAATTGGTGACCGACGCGCACGCACGTCTAGCACTCGAGGCCGAGATCCATGCGCGTCTGCGCGTGTGTTACGAGCGCGAAGGCTGCTTTGCCCAAGCGCTGGTCGAAACCGCCATGACCTACGCGGTGCGTGCCAAGGCGCTCGCGGCCGAAGGAAACGACACGGCCTTGCGGCAGTTGCGCGACCCGGAGTTTTGCGATCGTTACTTCCGACCGGTGTTGGAGCGCGCTCGGTTGTCGCACGCGAACGTACGCTTTCGCGCCGTACTGGACGAGCACCTGGCCACGCTGCCGATGGTCGACACGGTCGCCTTAAAAGAAGCGTTAGAGCGATTCCGCCAAAATCCGCCGCCGCCGCCGAAGCGAGTCGTGGATCGCGTGGCCGGCCGCTTGCATATCGCCGAGTTGCACGGCGCTTAAACGTCGCTGTTTGATCGGACCCAAACAAAAGGGCCACCCTGCTTGCGCGGGGTGGCCCTTTGCACTGGCGGGGGCGTTTAGCGCGCTTGCCCGCGCGTTAAGCGCTCCAGGTAGCGGGCGCGCAGCGCCGTCTGGCGCGTGTCGAGCGAACGCGGCGTCCCGTCCAGCCACTCGTTCTGGACCAGTGACGTGACCTCGAGCGGGTCACCGCTCCACACCACGAGATTGGCTTTGTGGCCGACGTCCAACGAGCCCAAGTCGTCGCCTGCGGCAAAGAGGTGAGCAGGAACGCTCGTGATCGCCGCAAACGCGCGCTCCCACGACATGCCGTGCGCCACCGCATTGCCCGCGCCTTGGCGCAGCTTACGGGCCTCGTGCGGTGCACTCGTGCGCAGACTGAACGCGACCGTGACACCCGCGTGTTCGAGGCGCGCCGCGTTTTCGAGCGTCGAGGCAATGCGATCGAAGTCCGCCGGCAGATCATCGAACGGATCGATCACGACCGGGACTTGCGCCTTGGCCAGATCCGCCGCCACGCGCCACGCCTCAGCGCCGCCGGCAATGATGGCCTTCACGCGCTGCTGTGCGGCGAAGCTCAGCACGGCACGGATATCGGCGGCCCGATCGACCTGGAAGAGCACCGGCGTGCGACCGGCGAGCACCTCACGCAAGGTCGAGCGACCCGCCTCGGTGAGACGCCGCGGTTCGCCGGGCTTGGGCGGATGGCGGGCCTCTTCCAAGGCGTCGCCCAAGAGCAGGAACGCGCCGGCGCGGTTGTCGCCCGCCAGCGCTCCGCCTTGGTGGCCCATCTCGACGACCAGCGCGGTCGGCGCGTGCGGCCCACGCCCATCCAGCGTGACGACATCCGCAAGTCCGGCAATCACGTTGCCACCGTGCGTGTGACTGCCGGGTTCGGGCGCGAGTAACGCAAAGCCGACGCCTTCGACGCGGGCGACTTCGACGGGTTCCGAGTCGGGGTTGAACGCCAATGCCGGATCAAACTCCGGACGGACTTCGCCGAGACTCAGGCTGCTGTCGTTCGTCGTGCCTTCGGCGCTCACTTCGACGACGCCCATCGAGCCGATGCCGCCGAAGAGTGCGGGCGTGATCCAACGGCCGGTCGCGTTGACGATCGTGGTGCCGGCAGGCGCCTCGAGCGAGGCACCGATCGCGCGCACGCGACCGTCGACGATGAGCACGGAGGCGTCGTTCAGCACCGCACCGCGGCCCGTTGCGACGTGCGCATGCTGGTACAGCGTGGCGGCGCCCTGGGCGGTCAGTGACAGCAGCAGCGCAGCGACGGGGGTTAAGGCAGACAGTTTCATGGTGCGTCTCCACGCAAGGCCGGTTGCCCGAGCAGGAAATCCGATCGCGGCGCCGCGGCGGGGTGCGCGCGGTCAAACTGCAATGCGCCGTCGACATAGACGGCTTCGGTCAACGCATACACGCTGAACGGATCCCGGTTCCAGATGACGACGTCGGCCATTTTGCCGATCTCGATCGAACCGGTGCGTTCGCCGATGCCAAGGGCACGGGCCGGATTCAGGGTGATCCAGCGGATCGCATGCTCCGGTGTGATGGGCAGGCCCGCCGCGTTGCCGCGCGCCATGGCCTTGGCCGCTTCCTGGTTGAGACGTTGGATGCCTTCTTCGGAGTCCGAGTGCACGATCGCGCAGCCGTTCGGGGTTGCATCGACCATGGCGATGTTTTCTTGAATGCCGTCGAAGGACTCCATCTTGAAGCCCCACCAGTCGGCCCACATGGCCGCACAGATGCCGTTCTCGGCCAAGCGGTTAGCGATCTTGTAGGCCTCGGCCGCGTGGTGGAAGGCGGCGATGTGGAAGCCGAACTCCTTGGACATGTCGATCATCGTGGCCATTTCATCGGCCCGATAGCAGTGCATCTGCACGGGGATTTCACCCTTCAGGGCGCCGGCGAGCGTGTCGAGGCGCAGATCCTGCTTCGGCGGCTTCGCGTCCTCGGCGGCTTTACCGCCGGCGCGAATTTTGGCTTCGTAATCCTTCTGATCTTGCAGGTAGCTCTTCGCTTCAATCCACTGCGCGCGATAGCCGGCGACATTGCCCATCCGCGTCGAGGGCGCCTGATTGTGGCTGCCGTAGACGCGCTTCGGGTTCTCGCCGCAGGCCATTTTCAGCCCCTGCGGTGCACCGGGAAATTTCATGGCTTGGTACGTCACGGCCGAGACGTTCTTGACCACGACGCCGCGTCCGCCGATGAGGTTGGCGGAGCCGGGCAGTATCTCGAGCGATGTGACGCCGCCCTCGAGGGCCGTCTGGAAGCCCGGATCCACGGGCCAGATGGAGTGTTCCGCCCAGACGTTGGCCGTCACGGGCGCGGTCATTTCGTTGCCGTCTTGCAGCGAGGAGACGGCGGGGCTGGGATAGACGCCGAGATGGGAATGGATATCGATGATCCCGGGGGTGACCGTGCGACCGCGAGCATCGACGATCTGTGCGCCGTCCGGCGCCGTCAGGTGCGGACCGATGGCGGCGATCACCCCATCCTTCAACAGGATGTCGGTGTTATCGAGGCGCTCGCCGGTGCCGGTGAGCACGGTCGCGCCTTGAATCAACACCGGGGCGACGGTGGCCGCCTGATAGGTGGAGGGGTAGGGGTCGCTCGGCGTCGCCTGCGCGAGTGCGGCGCAGGCGAGGCCCAGCAAGAGCGCGGCGGGCCGCGCGCGGAGTCCACGGAATACAACCATTGTGACGGACCTCAGTGGGCGAATGCCCTTCGGTCCGTACAGTGTAGCGCTGCCGTCCCCCGCGTGCGCTGCGAGCGGCTAACGATCCCGACCGAGACTGTGCGCCGGCACTTCCACGCTGACGCCGTCGCTGAAGTGCACCGTGCGGGCGGTGGCCTCCGGGTTGTAGGCCAGATGAGTGCGCTGGCCGTCTTTCAAGAAGACGCCCGACAAGGCGGTGTCGGCGGTCACCGTAAAATCCGGACGCCCCATCTCGGCCAGGCTCTCGATCCAGTACAGGGTATGGGTGCGCGTGTCGCCGATTTCGACATAGGAGCGTCGGTCCCAGCTTTTCAGCGCCGCCGTGGGGTCGACGAGGGCGAGGTACTCGGCCATGACGTCCTGCCAGATATCGGGCGGCGTGCCGTCCGTGATGCCGCGCGTCTGGTAGGCCTTTACCTCGATGGGCAAGGCCGCAAAGCCGCGTTGCACGGCGGCCGGGTCGCGGCCGAGGTACAGCGAGGCGGTCGTGATCGGCAACAAGTTGATGCCCATGATTTGCCGCGGCTCTTCGGTCCACCACGTGTTGTAGCCGTACTGGGAACCGAACACCATGCTGGCAAAGGGGCTCGCCAGTTCGGGGGCTAAGACGTTGCGCGGCAGATCAAACCAGTACTGCTGCACCGAGGCGACTTCGCTGGTGTAGAGATAGATGCCCAGATCGCGCAGCTGGGTGTCGTGCATCGCCGACCCCAAGAAGATCAACCCGGCCCAGGCGTTGACTGCTTCCGACGAGCTCTCCTGGTTGTTACCGAGATCGGAGGCCTGCGTGCCGGACGCCCACGAATGACCTTCGTACGGGTCAAAGTTGCGCAGGAACGGGAAGTCACGACGACCGCGCTCGGTCGTGGCGATGTCGGCCACGAGCTCGCGCACCATCGGGCCCCAGCGGTCCTCGCCGAGCCAGTCCGGATCGCGCAGGCCGATCGCGGCGGCCGCCTGCAGCCAATACCCGTAATGGAAGTGATGGTCGTTGATCTGCGTGACGCTGCCGTACTCTTGTGGGAAGCCGAACAGCGCGCCGTAGCTGGCGTCGTAGGTGTAGTGCTGCGGGTGGCGGCCATCGAACCAGGTTTCGAGACGGGCTTTGAGCGCGTCGATCAGTTCGTCGCGCTGCTTCAAGCGCCCCTCGGCTTCGGCAATACCGATGAGCTGGCTCACGGCACCCAAGCCTTTGCCGATCCAGTAGGTGCCGTGCCCTTGCTTCATGAACAGCTGGTCGGCCTTGGCCACGTCGCCGTTCAACAGCGCGTCCACTTGGGCGCGGGTCTGCGGATCCCGGATCTCACCCCAGCGCGGCAAGATCCCGTTGAACGGGCGACTCACCGTGAAGGCGTTCGCCGCGATCACGCGGATCGCCCCACGCACCGAGGCGTAGGTCGGGCTCGAGGCCGGTGCGACGTCGGTGGCGCTCCACTGATGCGGATAGAGCCCCATTAACGTCGTGGTCTGCGAGCCTTCCAAGGCTCGGGTCGTCACCGTGTAGGTGGACTCCACCGTCCCGTGGGCTTCGTCGTAGTGCCACGACACCCGCGTGTCGGTGGGCAAGGCGTAGGCGTGCTCGGCGAAGAGCGCCAGCGTCTCCGGCCGCTCGTCGGGCAGTCCGGCCACGACGGCGTAGCGCGCACCGTCGTTCAGGTGCAGCACGAGATCCGTCGGGCCGGTGTGCTCGAAGCGCGCTCCGTGCGGGGCGTAAATGGCGAACGCTTGGCCGCCGATGCGCAGGACGACCGTCGGGCCGTCCGTGCCGTTCGCGATTTCCGTCGTGGTCTGGCCGTGGAAGCGCAAGTCGCCTGCGTCCACCGTGTAGTAACTGTAGGGGCTGCCGTGCAGCACGGTCGCGTCGAGGCCATGGCCCGCGTCGTCGGCGAGGCGCACGGTGACCAGCCAGTCGCCGTGCGCGACCAAGGCACTGTGGGTGGGGCGGTACGCCGTCGCCGCGACGGTCAAGGCCGCCACGTGTGGATAGCGTATGAAGCGTTTGCGCCCGTCGTCCTCGATGGACACGACCTTCGTCGGCAAGCCGACCTCAAAGCCGGCTTCGGTCGGCCGGTAGCTCATCGGTTGGGCATACAGGGGGTAGGCCCAACGATGAAACACGGTGGTGGAGTACCACTGATTGGTCGGCACCGCTTCGGCCGCCGCCGGACCGATTCGGTAGGTCGGGGCAGGCGGCGGGGTGTCGAAACCCAGATCCGCAGCGATCGGCCGGGCGAGCACGCCCCCAGCGCCGTGACGCTCTAACCCATCGCTGCCGGCCTGCGCGTGCCCCGCGACCCAGAAGGCGCACAGGGTCATGACAAGTCGGGTCGCGCGAGCCCCCGCCAGACGGCGCGGGCGGGGCATCGGAAGGGGGCTGCGCATGGTGACCTCAGAAGATGAAATTGGCGCCGATCGTAATCGAATTCGCGGACCGACTCTCACGCGGGTCGACATTGAAAATCGCCGTATTGTTGGCGAACGACAACGGGGCCGGCAGTTGCCGATCAAAGATGACATGACCGAAGCCGCCGTACACCTCCATGTGCTTGGAGACCTCCGGCAGCTTGCGATAGATGCCGGCATTCACGAAGGTCGCGCTGTTGGACTGGCCGTATTCGGTCGGCGTGCGGACGTAGGCTTTGTTGTAGCGCACACCGCCGAAGGTGAACGTCCACAGGCGATAGTTGTAGCCCACGCCGGCCATCGCGTCCCACTCAATCGCGTGGTGACGCTGAAAGTCCGAGGCGTAGTTGAAGCCCGGCTGATCCCAGAAGCAGTTGCTCGCCGTGGGGCTCGTCGGGCCGTAGTCGCATTGCTGCTGTTGACCGGACCATTCGCTGCGCTTCAGGCCGTAGGTGAGCTTCCAGGTGGGGTTGAACCAATGCGTGCCTTCGATGATGAGCGCATCTTCCGTCGGCGCTTTGTAGTCCGGCGACGTCGTCGGTCCGTTGGTGTCACCCTGGGCACCGTAAAAGGCCCCCTTGGGGAAGGCGCTCTGGCGGCCGCCGCTGCTATCTTGAAAAATCACCTCGATCAGATTCTTCGCGTTCGAGTATTGCACGAAGACTTCGAGCGCTTTGGGGGTCGGCGGGGCGACGACACTCGAGCTCGCGTTCAGCGGTTCGCGCTTCTGCGCGGTGGCGCCCGTTACCTCGAAGCGAATTTTGCCCACGCCGATTTCAAACTCGCGCGTCCCGTAGCGTACGGCCTTCGGGAAGACGCCGTAGCCGGCACCCGATTCGGCCCACGGACTCGACAAGCCCATGGGGTAGGCGAAGGAGTCCGAGCGCGTCCACAGTCGGGAGGTGATCTTGCCGACGTCGAGGCTGCCGAACTTCGGATACGCGATGCCCGCGTACAGGTCGATCAGGTAATTGCCGTAAATGTCGGGTCCGTTGTTGCGCTCGCGCACCGTGGCGCGGCCGGTGACGGCCCACGCATTATCGAACTCGTGATTGAGCCCTGCCGTGAGCATGGCCAAGCCCAGATTCGCGGTGGTCTGCCCCGACTCGCCGGGTTGGTTCAGCATCGGGGTCGGCGGGTTCAATACGCCCCGCGGGTCGTACGAGGACGGGTTGGACAGGCCGAGTGAGCAGTTATCGCAGAACGACAGTTCGTCCTTCGCGAAGCCGTTCAATTCGATGTCACCGAGTTTCACCGCGTGAGCGGCGCTGCTGCCGAGCAAGGCGGCCAGCGCAAGGGCCAGGGGCTTACGAAGGGTTACTGTGTTCACGAGGGACTCCCGGTTCATGCGTCGCGTTCTGGAGATCACGGGTAGTACCCCGCGCCGTCGTAGACCGGGTTATTGCACGCGCTGCCGACCGGTGTGCCGCACAAGGCATAGCGCGCCGTCCGGGTTGCATCCCACAGACCCCAGCCATCGTCGGTACCCTTCCAGGCCTCATCGAAGGCTTCAAAGTAGAAGATCGCGACCGGACCCGTGCCCGCCGCCTGCCAGCCGTTCAACAAATCGAAGTACCACTTCTGGTTGATCGGATTGGCGGTGAACAACTCGATCGTCGAACTCGGGTTGGTTTGGGTGGCCTTCCAACCGGTCTCGCCGATCACGATCGGCAGGGACGAGCCCACGGTGACGGTGTTGCCGGACAGGTCGCGGTACAGGTAGTTGGCGACCGCGTTGTAGGTGTCCTGGGCGTTCTGCAGCGCGGCATTCATCATGGCCACCGCGCGTCCGGGACCGGTCGGTACCGCGAGCTGCTGCCAATCCCAACGGCCGGAGTTGCTGAGCGGGTAGGTGTGGATGGACACGAAGTCCAGCACCGGCAGGACCGTATCAGGCTTCTCACCGGTCGCGGTGAGGCCGGCATAGAACGTGTAGTCGTCGTCGGCGGTGACGGGCTGGGTGATCTGGGAGCGAACGTTCTGTACGTAGCTGACGAGGCACGCCGCCGGCAAGTTGCCCGCGAACGAGGTTTCGTTGCCAACGCTCACCGCCACGACGTTCGAGTAGGTGTTCGCCAGACTGATTGCCGTCGCCATTTGCGCGGCGTTGACCGAATCACTGCACGACGCCGGCGCGCCTTCCAAGTAGATGCCGAGGTGGAAGCGCATCTCTGGGTAGTTCGCCTGTGCGAGCGAAATGATTTTCTGTGCCACGGCGTCGGCGCCAAACAGACGCAGCAGGTTAAAGCCGGCCGCGTGCAGCAAGCCGAGATCCTGCAGCACATCGGCATCGGCAGGCAGTTCGCCCACGCCCGGGCCGCCGGCACGGTAAGCGCTGTACGCGATCGATTTGCCGGTGCGATAAATCGCCGGGAGCGGCCGACGTACGAACGGCGCGCAGGTCACCGCCACGCTGCTGACGTCGCCCGACGCGGTGCCCGAGCCGTTGGCGACCGTGCACAGTTCGCCGCTGGGAGGCGTCTTGACGGCCACGGCGTACGTGCCGCCGTTATGAATCTTCTGCGCGAAACTGAACGCGCCGTTCGATCCCACGGCCAGCGTGTCCGAGACGTTATCGGTCAACACGACGATGCCGCCGTTCAGGCCGGACACCGTACCGCCGATCGTGACGTCCGGCAGACAGACCACGCTGACGCTCGTCACGTTCGTAGCGGCCGTGCCGGTTCCGTTCGAGACGGCACACACTTCACCTTGGGGCTGGGTCTGTACCGTGACCGCGTAGGCGGCCTGCGGCGCGAGCTTAAGGGCGAACGTGAAGCCGCCGTTCGCGCTGACGGCTAAGGGGTCACCGCCGTTGTTGGCCAACACGAGCCCACTCGCGGTCAGCCCTGACACCGATCCACCGATCGTGACGTACGCCGCGTCGTGGCTCCAGTTCTGTCCACTGCCACAGCCGGTCAACGCAAGCGCGAGACCCGCCGCGGGCAGCCAGCGACAGCGACCGAGAAAGGAGAGGGGTGTCATCATAGGGTTCACCGTCTTCGTAACGTGCAGCCGAGCCGATTGGATAGCGCGTCAGTGGAAGCGGCCAGGGACGCATCACGGTCCCCGGTTCCCCCCTCTGAACTTTCGCCGATCGTCCTCACACGGCAACCGCATGCGCGATCAGCCGTTGTACGGTCGAATTTGGAAAGCGCTTTCAAAAGTATCGAAAGCCGTTGGACTTTGTCAAATGCGCGTCGCGTCCGGTGGGCGTAAGATGGGCCTTCGCTGACCGCCCCCGGTCGGGAACTCGGGAGAGAGTGATGGCTACGCGTCGTAAAACGCCCGCATCGAAAGCACCGGCGTCGTCCCCACCGGCGGGCGTGGTGACCTTGGAAATGGTCGCCGCGGAGGCCGGCGTCTCACCCAGTACGGTGTCGCGAATCCTCAACGGGACCGCCAAGGTGCGCGATGCGAAGGTAGGCGCGGTGCGCGCGGCCATCTCAAAGTTGCAATTCGAGCCCAACCCGGTGGCCCGTTCGCTGGCGCGGGGCCGCTCGATGAGCGTCGGTGTGATCATTCAAACGATCGACTCACCGTTCTACGGTGAGGCGTTGGCTGCGATCGAGAAGGGCTTGTTTCGCGCCGGTTATTCGGTGCTCTTCCTCTCCGGCCACTGGCGCGAAGACGATGAGCGCCGTTGTGTAGAGCATCTGCTCGCGCGGCGCGTTGAGGGGATTATCCTCGTGACGAGTTGTTTGCCGGATGCGGAGCTCGTGCGGCTGACGCGGCAGGTGCCGATCGTGCTGACCGGGCGGTCGATCGAGGCGGAACGGTCCTATTCCATGGACGCCGATTCAACCCCTGGGGCGCGTCTCGCGACCGAATACTTGATCGGGCAGGGGCATCGCAAGATCGCCTTTATTGCCGGTCCCGCCGATCACCCAGACTCGGTACAGCGTTTGACCGGTTACAAGAACGCGCTGAGTGCCGCCAAAATTGCGTATGCGCCGAAGCTCGTGGCGGCCGGCGACTACTCCGACGGCGGCGGCTACCAAGCCATGAATCGCCTGCTGGACTCTAAAGCGGAGTTCACGGCGGTGTTTGCGGCCAATGACCAGAGCGCGTACGGCGCGATGTTGGCGTTGCATCGCCGTGGGTTGCGCATCCCGCAGGACGTCTCGATCGTCGGCTTCGACGACTTGCCGACCTCGTCTTACATCATCCCGCCGCTGACGACGGTCCATCGGTCGATTAATGAGTTGGGCGAGGCGGCGGCGGAGGCCATGATTGATCTCTTGGACGGGCGTACGCCGGTGTCCAAGTTATCGTCGGCGACCTTGGCGATCCGCGATTCCACCCGGCCAAACCGCGACCGTTAAGGCAATCCCACGCGCGTAAAGAACTGCGCGAGCGGCGCCTGCCATGCCGGCGGATTGCGCATGAAAATGTAGTGGCCATTGTTTTTGTCGGCCGGTAGAGAGACCCACTCGCCCTGGCCGCCGGCCTGTTGCCAACGCTCGAACCAGCGCTTCGGCCACGCGGTGCCAAAGGTGCGGTCGTTGGCGCTGTACAGGACAAGAGCGGGCCGTCGATTGGCTTTGCCCAATTCCGCCCAGAGGTCTGCCTGGGCGGCGGCATCGCAGGGGCTGTCCACGTGTCGCAGCGAGTCGCCGCCGTCGCCGGCTGAAAACGCGACGACCCCGCGCAGCCCGGGCGTCGGGTCGGTGGCCATCGTGAGCGCAATGAGACCGCCGAAGGAGTCGCCGATGACGATCGACCGATCGGCGTCGGCCCAAGCCTCGGCGCGAATGGCCGCCAGCACCTGCGTCATTTCCGAGGCCGCGAAGTGCAGTGCCGAGCGGGGGTCTTTGTGGTTGCACGGCCCGGTCTCTTCCCGATCACCACCGCCGGCGTAGCCATAGCCTAATCGGGTGGGAATGAGCACCGCGTAGCCGCGTTCGGCGAAATAGCGCGCGTTGGCCGGGTAATCCACGCGGCCCATCCGGGCATTTTCAGCGGCATCCACGCCGCGGCCGTGCACGATCAGTAGCACCGGATGGCGGCGATGATCGTCGGGCCGAACGACGAGCACCGGTACCGCGCCAATGACGGGCCCGGCCGGGGCGACACGCACTGGGATCGACTGCGACGACTCGATCGGCGCACCCCTGGCCGGTGCTGGCAGGCCCGTGACCAGGAGTAAACCGACAAGAGTGAATGCATTGCGCATGGCGCGATCGTAGCGCAGCCGTTGACATACCCGACGGGCTTTGTGGTAGTTTCTATGAAAGCGCTTTCTTGGATGGTCAAGCACACCAAGAAGCAAATTCTATTTACAGCGGCCTGCCGCGAGGGGTTGTACAGCCATGGTCTCCATCCACCGGACTTCGAAGGGTACTCTTGCCAGCCTGCTGATGGCGGTGGCTGTGTTGGTGACCGCCTGCGGCGGCGGTGGCGTGACCCCGACACCGGGCAGTGGCAATGCCGGTGGTGGTTCGGGAAGCGGCGGCAGCAGTGGCGGTGGCGGCGGCACGACGGTCAGTGCCTCGCCGTACATCCTGTTTGCCTCCAATTACGTCGCCTACAGTGCCCAGACCAACGGTGCCTACCTGCACTCGATCCAAGGCGGCGACGTGTACGCGGGGTTCGGCGGTAATTTTGCGTACGGCTGTTACTCGGCCTCGCAGAGCGACATGGACCGGACGCAGCTGTACATCGTCCAAGCGCAAGCGGACGGCGACGGTAATTGCAACGCGATCGCATCGACCGCCCCGACCTCGGCGGGCGACTACGCGTACGTGGCGGTCAAGGCGCCGGCGAGCAACGGGAGCGGCGTGACCAGCATTCCGCCGGTCGATATCAGTCAGGCCAGCACGTTGCTGATTCAGATGGGCAACACGGTGACGCCCGATGCCACGCACGGTCACGAGGCCGTGTTCACGGTGGTGCTGACCAACGACGCGCAGGGCAATGGCTCCTCCGGCACGGAAACCGCGACCTGCAGTTACGATCAAACGTTGGCCACGGTCGGTGCCGGTGCCCCCTCGGCGCTCGGCGTGCTGAACTATGCGATTCCGTTGGCGTCGTTCACCTGCTCGCCGGGCTCCATGTCGATCCTGCAAACCTCGGGCGTTACCTCGGTCGCCATTAAGTTCACCGGTGACAAGAATGCTGCCGGCGTCGCGGGTGAGTACGACACGATTGCCATTGGGTACATCGGCTTCTCGAAGTAAACCCGTCGCTGGCCGACCAACGCGCCGCATAATTATTAAGAGGAAGGCGGGGAGATGAGCGCAAGTCCGAACCAGACCCTCGCGGCGGGAGTCGTCGATCCGGAGCGGATCGCGCGACTCTTCCCGTCGGATTTTGTGTGGGGGGTGGCGACCAGCGCGTTCCAAATCGAAGGCACGGATGCCACAGACGGGCGTGGTGCATCGATTTGGGATACGTTCTGCGAGCGACCGGGCACGATTATTGACGGGACCGACGGCCGCGAGGCGTGTCAGCACGTGCGCCATTGGGAGGCAGATCTCGATCTGATTGCCTCTCTGGGCCTCACGCACTACCGGTTCTCGATCGCGTGGCCGCGCGTCCAGCCCTTGGGGCAGGGCGCCTGGAACGACGCGGGTCTGGCGTTTTACGACCGACTCGTTGACGGCATGCTCGCGCGGGGCATCCAGCCGCACGTCACGTTGTACCACTGGGATTTGCCCGAGGCCTTACAGACGCTCGGCGGGTGGCAGTCGCGCGCGACGGTGGATCGCTTCGTGGACTACGCTCGACGCATCGGCGCGTTGCTCGGCGATCGCGCCGCGACGATCGCCACGCACAATGAACCGTGGGTGGTGGCGACGCTGGGCCATCAGCAGGGCATTTTTGCCCCGGGCCTGAAAAGTCGCGCCGCAGCGGCCCAAGTGGCGCATCACCTTTTGCTGTCGCACGGCGCGGCACTGACCGCGTTGCGAGCCGACGGCGTATCCGCCAAGCTCGGCATCGTGCTGAATCAGGCGCCGGTGCATCCGGCCACCGCATTGGTCGAAGACCGTACCAAAGCCCGACTCGATGACGGCGAGCTGGTGCGTTGGTACATGGATCCTTTGTTCAACGGGCATTACCCGGCGGACGTATGGGACACATTGGGCGCGGACGCGCCCGTCGTCGAAGCGGGTGATTTCGAGACGATCCGTGCGCCGCTCGATTTTCTCGGCATCAACTACTACACGCGCAACATTGCGATCGCCCACGGCACGTACGATCCGCGCAGCAGCGGCCTCGAACTGACGGACATGGGTTGGGAAGTCTACCCGGCCGGTCTTACCGAATTGCTCACGCGATTGCATCGCGACTACACGTTGCCGCCGCTCTACATCACCGAGAACGGCGCCGCCTACCCTGATCAATTGGTCGGTGGCCGCGTGCAGGACGATGCGCGTATTCGCTATCTCGGCAGCCACCTGCAAGCCGTGGCGATGGCCCGCGATGCGGGCGTCGATGTGCGCGGCTACTTCGCGTGGAGTTTGCTCGACAACTTCGAGTGGGCGCACGGCTACTCCAAGCGGTTTGGCATCGTCCATGTCGATTACGCCACGCAGCAGCGGACCCCAAAGGCCAGCGCATTGTGGTACCGCGAACTGTTGCGTGCCTTCCGCGATCGGCGCGGTGGCGTCGTGCGGCGCGTGCAGGAACGGGAACCGGGTTGAGCGTGCCGTCCGCCTCCGCCGATGCCTCCGCGGTGGCAGCCCCGTCCGGCTGGCAATTGGTGTGGTCGGACGAGTTCGACGGCGATCGACTCGATCCAACGCGTTGGCAGCCCGAGTTGGGCAGCGGTTTTGCCGATCCGGTTACCGGGGATTGGGTGCCGGGGTGGGGCAACAACGAGTTGCAGACGTACACGGACGATCCGGCCAATCTCCGCGTGCAGGGCGGCTGTCTGCACATACGCGCACTCGCGCCGCGCACGGCGGATGGCGCGTATACCTCGGCGCGCATCCGCACCCGCCGAGCCGACGGCCACGTGCTGTTCGCGCAAGCCTACGGGCGCTTTGAGTGCCGTGCGCGGATGACGGCGGGGCAGGGGCTTTGGCCGGCATTCTGGATGCTGCCGAGCGAAGCGCATTACGGCGGTTGGGCGGCGTCGGGCGAGATCGACGTGCTCGAAGTGGTCGGCGCACGGCCCCAGGAAGTGCTCGGCAGTGTGCATTTCGGCGCGGCGTGGCCGCATCGCGATCATCGCACCGTCGTGCACCGCTTTGCCGATGGCGATTCCGCGGAACACTTTCACGTGTACGCCGTGGAATGGGACCCCGGCGTCATCCGCTGGTATGTGGATGACGTGCTGTATGCCGAGCAGCGATTTTGGTGGAGCTCGAGCCGACGGACGTCGGCGGGTGGTTTGGCACCCCGCGATGCGGCGGATCTCAATCCCTGGCCTGCACCGTTCGACCGACCGTTCCACCTGCTGCTGAATCTGGCCGTCGGGGGCGGATTGCCCGGACCGCCGGACGACTCGACGCCGTTCCCAGCGGAATTCGTGGTCGATTATGTGCGCGTGTATACCCGCATCGACGGCCTACCGCCGCTCGCTGATCGGGGCACGGGCGATGTCGTGTATGCGACGGTGGATGGGCGACCGGAGACGGGCGCTGCAGCACAGTAGAAGAGGGGACGTCGCGACGGCGACGCGCCCACGGACGAATCATTTTACGGTTAGGGGTGTGGTCATGAATCCAGTGGCTTGGTTACTACGGACTGTCGCGGCGATTGCCGTCTGCACGGGACTCGCGGCCTGCGAACCGGCGTCCACGTCGGCGCCGGCACAGCCGAGCATCGTCGCCATCGCGGCCGTCCCGCTGTCGTTCTCGTTGCCCGAAGGGCACACGCAGGCAATCACGGTCTACGCCCAACTGTCGGACCCGACGAAGCCCGCGCTCGATGTCACCTCCGCGTCGTCGTTCTCGACGTCGGACGCGCGCGTAGTGACGGTCGACTCGCGCGGTATCGTCACAGCCCTGCACAGCGGTGCGGCACAGATTCATATCCTGCATTCGCAGTCCGGTAAGCAGACCACGGTGAACGTGACCGTCCCGCAAGCGGCGCTTGCCGGCCTCGTGCTCACACCGTCGCAAGTCTCGGTCGGGCCGGGACTGACGCAGGCGCTCACCGTCAATGCGGTCTACGCCGACGCCACGACCGCGCCGCTCCTCTCGGGTGTCACGTTCACGGCGGCCGACCCGACGATTGCCACGGTCGATGGCAACGGCGTCATCACCGGCGTGAAAGCCGGTACCACCAGCGTCACGGCCGTGGATACGGCCTCCGGTCGACAGGCCGTGGCGGCGGTGACCGTCGGTGCCAGCTACCCGGTGGTCAACTTCAACGATCCCACCCAAACCGTCACGCTGACGCCGTTCGGCGGGCAGGTGGCCTCGCTCGTCTCGACGGGGGTTCCGCCGGGTGGGCCGTCGGGCACGGTGGCGATGCTGACGAAGCCGGCCGGCGCGACCTGCTACGCCGGTACCACGCTCTCACTGGGTGGACAGTTCTCGATCGGCACTTTGCCGTTCTCGGCAACGGCGACCGTGGTGACGGTGCAGTTCTACGCGCCGGCGGCAGGGCTCGACATCAAGCTCAAGGCCGAGAACGCGTCGAACGGCGCCGTTTCGGTCGAAACCGATGTCTTTACGACGACCGCCGGTTGGCAAGTGCTGACCTTCGACTTCTCCAAGCAAGCGGCCGGCACGGCGGCATTGGATCCGAAGCAGACCTACAACAAGTTGTCGATCTTTGCGGACTTCACCTGTGCGAGCGGCGGTGCCTCGCCGTCGGCGGACGAAGTGTTCTATGTCGGGCCGATCACGTTTGTCGGCGCGGCCGCGCCCTCCGCGGCGCCGTTGCCGCCGCCGGTTCCGACCTACACGATCATGGACTTCAACACGGCCAACGTGACCTACACGTTGACCCCGTTCGGCGGTGCCGGCGCGAGTCTCACCGCGAATGGCGTGCCGGGCGGTGGTCCGTCGGGCACCGTCGTGCTGTTGGACAAGACCGCGGGCGCGCAGTGCTACGCGGGGGCGACCCTGTCCATCGGTTACAACTATTCGATCGGCGCACTGCCGTTCGCCACCGGCGCGACGATCGTGACGGTGCCGGTGTACGTGCCGACCGCGGGTGTCGACATTAAATTGAAGGTTGAGGATGCCAATAATGCGGCGGTCAGCGTTGAAACGGACGTGATCGCGCCGACGGCGGGTTGGCAGTTGTTGACCTTCGATTTCTCGAAACCGGCCTCGGGGACGGCGGCGCTCGATCCCACGAAGACGTACGACAAGATCTCGATCTTCGCGGATTTCACGTGCGCCAATGGCGCGCCGGCCCCCGCGGCCGATGAAATCTTCTACGTCGGTCCGTTGACGTTCGTCGGCGCCACCGCACCGGCGGCGCCGCCGCTGTCGCCTCCGGTCGTAACCGCGACGTACACGACGGTGACGTTTGACGATCCCACGAAGACCTATCCGACCCAGGATTTCGCCGGTGATGTGAGCACCGTCGGCGCGGGTCCGAACGGCAGCAACGGCAACGTGCTGAAGATCGTCAAGAGTGCAGGGTCGCTCAGCTACGCGGGTACGCTGGTCGGCGATTCCGGAACGACCGCGGCGCCTACCGTGGGCGCGATCCCGTTCACGGCCACGAGCACGACCTTCACGGTGCGTGTGTGGGCGGCGCAGGCGGGTCTCGACGTGAAGTTGAAGTTCCAGGACGCGACTGCGGCACACACCGTGGAAACCGATGCGACGACCACCGCCGCGGGCGCGTGGAGCACGCTCACGTTCAATCTGGCCAATCCCGCGCCCGGCACGCCGGCGCTCGATCCGACGCAGACCTACACGACGATGGTCGTCTTCCCCGACTTTGGCAGCACGCCGTCGGCGGATGAACCGGCGATGTACTTCGACGACTTTACGTTCGTGCCGTAAGCATCGACGGCGGTCGGCCGTGCGTCGGCCGACCGCAGTCTGGACAGTCCGGGTTTACCGTCGTACAACCGGCGTCGTGGCGATGAGGGGCTTCGCCGTGACGCGTCAATGGAGCGCAGACACATGAGTACAGAGCGCGCGAGGCTGACCGTTCTCGACAAGGTCGGCTACGGGTTCGGCGATTTTGCATCGAACTTCTTCTGGCAAATGTTCGCGATCTATATCGCGAAGTACTACACCGACGTGTTTCTGCTCGGCGCGGCCACGATGGGCACGATGATGCTGGTCACGCGCTCGGCAGACGCCATTATCGACCCACTGATCGGGATCGTGGCGGACCGCACGCGGACGCGCTTCGGACGGTTCCGGCCGTATTTGTTGTGGATGCCGATCCCCTTGGCGGTCGCTGCCATCGCCACCTTTACGGTGCCGTCGCTCGCGGGAAGCGCGAAGATCGCCTACGCGTACGTCACGCTGACGCTGCTGATGTTTTGCTACTCGGCGATCAACATCCCGTATTCGGCGCTCTTCGGTGTGCTGAGTCCCGATTCCGCGGAGCGCAGTACCGTATCGTCCTATCGGTTCGTGTTTGGGTTCCTGCCGATTTTCATCTTGGTCTGGTTCACGGATGACCTTGTGAAGTATTTCGGAGGGTCGAGCGTCTCGCCACACGGGTGGCAGTCGGCGATGGTCGTCTATTCGCTGATCGCTCTTGTGTTCTTCGTCCTGACGTTCCTGCTCACGCGCGAGCGCGTGCAGCCGGTCGCCGATCACCATCAAGACTTGCGCGCGGATCTGAAGGACCTGCGCCGCAACCGACCCTGGGTGATCTTGAGTTTTGTCGGCGTGGCGGCGCTGACCTGCGGCAACATGCGCAGCGCCGTCATCCTCTACTATTTTGATTACGTCGTTCCGAACGGCCACGGCGCGTTTGGCACTGCGATGACGATCGGTGCGGTGGCCTTCTTGGTGGGCGTTGCCGCCTGCGCGCCGCTCGTGCACCGCTACGGTAAGAAGTCGGTGTACACCGGGTCCATGCTGACCACCGCGGCGTTGACCATCGCGTTTTACTTCGTGCCGGTGGATCGCGTGATGACCATTTGGATCATGCACGGATTGATCAGTCTCGCGACGGCGCCGACCGCGCCGATCATCTGGTCGATGTACGCCGACACCGCCGACTACTCGGAATGGAAGGGCGGGCGACGGGCGACCGGCCTCGTCTTTTCCGCCGCGTCCTTTTCGCAGAAGGTGGGTTGGGCATTGGGCGGTGCCGGCACCGGTTGGTTGCTGGCCTATTTCGGGTACGTCCCGAACGTCGCCCAGTCGGCATCCACCGTGCACGGCATCGTTCTCATGATGAGCCTGATTCCGGCGGCGGTGGCGCTGCTCGCGGTGGCGGTCCTGCGGTGGTACCCGCTCGACGAAGCCACGGTCCAGACGATGGCGGGGGAGTTGGCGTTACAACGCCAGGCGGCGGCCGGTTAAGCGCCGCGGTTGTCGGCGGCGACGCGCTTGCGGAGGGTGAGGCAGTTCTGCCCACCGTCCGCGGAGTAGCGCACGTCGTCCATCAAGGTGATGACGAGATGGATGCCAAGTCCACCCACCGAGCGCGCTTCGATCGGTGCGTCGGTGTCGGGGACGGGTGCTTGCAGCGGATTGAACAAATTACCGCCGTCGCGGATGACCATCTCGACCTGACGGTCCTCATCCGCGCTCAATGTGACGGCAACGCGCACGTCGTGAAGCCCGGTGCTGCCGTGCATCACGACGTTCATGAACACTTCCTCGAGCGCGAGCTCGAACGGGAAGCGATCGGCGTCAGGCAGATCGGCATCCGACCAAAACTGACACAGAAAAGACTGAAGCGGCGCGAGCGCCGCAGCGTCCGCGCCGACGTCGGTCCGCGCGGTCTTCACGCCCCGCGTCCGACCTTTTCGAGCGCACCGGCGCGGTCAAAGAGCACATCGATGATTCGGCCGAAGCCGCTCACATCAAAGACTTCCTTGACCGATGCCGTGAGGGCGTAGACGGCAAACGGCACGTTCGCGGCCTTGGCCGCCCGTGCGCCGACGAGGAAAACGCGCAGACCGGCGCTCGACACGTACTCCAGAGCGGAACAGTCGATAAGCACGGCGTTGCCGTCCGCAGCCGCTGCGCTGACGGACGCTTCGAGATCCTTTTGGAATCCGCCGGCCGCTTCGAAATCGAGGCGTCCGATGGCGTGGAGGGTGGTGGTCTTCTGAGCAGTGTCGTGAGTGACGTTCACAGCGTGGCCTCTGGGGCTAAAACTCAATGAATGGAAAGCATGATGGCGTGGGCGCGGACTTCGGCGTCAGCCCGGATGGCTGCCTCGACACCGCGCACCACTAAATCCAGCCCGCCGATCTCAGCGATGCGCTCGGACAACCGGGCGATCTCGGATTTCGACATGAAGGCTTCAAGCAAGCCGCCAACGACGGCCAGACCGATCAGGATCGTGTCGTGCGGCGTCGGCAGTCCGTCGGAAAGCAGCGCCGCCAGAATACGCAGCTTCGCTTCCTTTTGTTCCTTGCCGCCGTCGTCGATGGGGTAACGACGCGCGCGCAGCGCCCACAAAAAGCGCTTCTCCGACTGGTGCAGGATGCCGCGCTGCTGCAGTTGGGCAAGCGTCAGACGAACGAGGTCCGGCGCATCCCCTTGCAGTTCGAGTACCCAGCGATCGGTCGTCTGAATCGGGCCTTCGGCCAGCACCTGCAGGACGCGGTCCTGTGCGGCAAGGCCGGTGGGCTCCGTGCTCAGCACGTTCAAACCCGTGAGGTCGGCGTCGACGCGTCCGGCCGTGTTGAGGTCAACGATGCAGGCGCCCACCAACGCCATCGCGAAGTTCGGCGAACCCGCGGTATAGGCGATGCGACCGTCGTCCTCGACGGCCAGCAGGGTGAGTTCCTCGGTCAAACTGATCAAAGCACGTCTCCTCGTTGAGCGGCGAGCGGATTATAAGCGGTCTTGGGGCATTGCGTCGGATTCTGATCGCTAGTCCGTTCCAAGCGGTGCTCTGGGCGGTTAATGCGTGATGTCGGTCCACGCGGCGAAGGTTGCGGCTTGGCCGACACGATCCCCGTCTTCATCGAGCACGTTCCACACCGTGGCGCCTTGGATCCGAAAGCGCCGACCGGAGGACGCCACCCGCACACCGCCGTAATCGTCGCAATAGCCGCTGCGAAGGACGGTGCTGAGCAGTGCCGCTCGCGCCGCTTGCGCGTCGGGTTCCGCGGACAGGCGAGAGGGCAGTCCCACGAAGTCATCCCACGTGCGCTCGAACAATTGCTGTGCTTGCCGATTCGCATAGACGAAGCGTGGGTCGGCCTCGCCGTTGTGGGCGAGCAGAACAAAAGGTGCCTCGTAGGCGCGCAGACCGTACTCGCCGGCCGATTCGCCGTGCACTCGGGTCAGCAGCGCCCGTCCGGTCAACGTCTCGTAACTGCGCAAGATGGGCAGCAGCAGATCGGCGCGATAGTGGTTGGCGGGGCTCGGTGGGCGCACGGTGTGTCCAGCAGTGAGGGCAGGTGAGAGCAGTGGCGGAATATTCTGACTTAAATTATTGAATAAAAATCAAAAATACGAAACATACTTATTCAATATCGCAGCTTACGCGCGATGAGATCACGTTTTTTCAGCGTATTTGATACACGTATAGACGGTTTTTAACGTGCGGTTCCGCGCGTGGCAGGGACTGAAAGGCTGCCCCTCGATGGACCAATCGCCAGACCCCAAGGTCCGACAGACGCGCGAGTTCGTCCTGAAAGTCGGGCTGCGCCACGTCGTCGCGCAGCGAAAAGATCGCATAGCCGCCGGGGCGGAGGGTCCGCACCAGTTCCGCCAAGGACGCGGCCGGGGCATGGCCGGGTGTGAACGCGCCGGCCACCGTGACGGCGTCGTAGCTGCCGCTGGGATAGGCCAACGGCTCACCGAGCGCGGCGCACAGGAGGTCGCGATAGACCCCTTTGCGCCGTGCGACGTCGAGCATGCCCGCGGACAGGTCCAACCCATCGACCGCGTGGAACCCATAGCGGGCCAGATGCACACCGATCAGGCCGGTCCCGCAGGCGGCGTCCAGGATCGTGCTCTCCCGCGGCAAAAGCCAGGCGGCCAGCCCCGCAACGATCTCGGGCATGCGCCAGTCGTGGCTGTCGACGAGGACTTGGTCGTAACTTTCGGCCACACGGTCGTACTCCGCGGCGAGTTCTGCCGGCGTTCGAGCCGCGTAGACGCGCTCGGCGTCGAATAGGTCGGACATGGAAGCCTCCTCGGGTCTGGGGCGGGAGTGTCGCGCCCCGGCGGACGAGACTCAAGCGCGCGCTCGGTGCGCCGACGGTGGCAGAATGCCGCGCATGAGCCTCTTTGCGCACCGCCCACTCGCCGCCGTTCTGTTTGATCTGGACGGCACCTTGCTCGATACGCTGCCCGACATCGCGGAGGCGTTGAACCGCGCCTTGGTCGAGGAGGGGGTGGCGCCGCTGCCGTTGGCGACGGTGCTGGCGGGGGTCGGTCGGGGCGCAGCCGTGTTGGTGGAGAAGATGACCGCAGGTCTCGCCCTCGATGCGACCGCTCGCGCCCGGATCCTGGATCGGTTCTTCCACCATTACGAGGCCCTGCATCACGCCCACAGCGCACGCGTGCAGGCGTTCCCCGGCGCCCGCGACTGCCTCGACGAGTTGCGCGCCCGCGGTTACCGATTGGCGGTCGTGACCAATAAGCGGCGCGACCTGGCGCTCAAGTCCTTGGCCGACGGCGGCGTGCTCGACGCGTTCGAGGTCGTCGTCGGAGGCGATACCTGTGCCGAGCGCAAACCGCACCCCGCACCGTTGCTGTACGCCTTGGAGGTGTTACGACTGCCGGTCACGGCGGCGCTGATGGTCGGTGACTCGGTCAATGACGTGGACGCGGCCCGCGCCGCCGGGATCCCCGTGGTGGTGGTGCCCTACGGGTACAACGGCGGTGAGGATCCGCGCCTGCTGCCGGCCGATGCCCACGTCACGGGATTGGCCGAGTTGCCCGGGCTACTGGCCGCCATGGCGGTCGCGGATTCGGCATAATCGGGCCTTGGCTTTAGACCACACTCAAAAGGATCACTTGTATGGCCTTCATTTCGCTTCGCCAGCTCCTGGACCACGCCGCGGAACACGACTACGGCGTCCCGGCTTTCAACGTGAACAACCTCGAGCAGGTTGTCGCGATCATGAGCGCCGCGCAGGAAACGCGCAGCCCGGTGATCCTGCAGGCCTCGGCCGGTGCTCGTAAGTACGCCGGTGAGCCGTTCTTGCGGCACTTGATGCTCGCGGCGGTGGAGTCGTACCCGGACATCCCGGTTTGTGTGCACCAAGATCACGGCACCTCGCCGGCGGTCTGCCAGGCGTCCATCCGTTCGGGGTTCTCGAGCGTGATGATGGACGGCTCGTTGATGACCGACGGGAAGACCCCGTCGAGCTACGACTACAACGTCGGCGTCACCAAGCTGGTCGTCGAGATGGCGCATCCTGTGGGCGTATCGGTCGAAGGCGAACTGGGTTGCCTCGGCTCGCTCGAATCCGGCGAAGCCGGTGAAGAAGACGGCGTCGGCGCCGCCGGCAAGCTGTCCCACGACATGCTGTTGACCGATCCTGAGCAGGCTCGCGATTTCGTCGCACAGACCGGCGTCGATGCGCTGGCGATCGCCATCGGTACCAGTCACGGCGCTTACAAATTCTCGCGCAAGCCGACCGGTGACATTTTGGCGATCGATCGCATCGCCGAGATCCACGCGGCGTGCCCGAACACGCACCTCGTGATGCACGGCTCGTCGAGCGTCCCGCAGGAGTGGCTGGCGGTGATCCGTGAGTTCGGCGGTGCGTTGAAGGAGACCTACGGCGTGCCGGTGGAAGAGATCCAGCGCGGCATCAAAAGCGGTGTGCGCAAGATCAACATCGACACCGACATTCGCCTGGCCATGACCGGCGCGATCCGTCGGCACTTCGCGCAGGATCCGGCTGAGTTTGATCCGCGCAAGTACCTCGCGCCGGCGCAGAAGGCGGCGCAGTCGATCTGTAAGCTGCGCTTCGAGGCCTTCGGTACGGCCGGTCACGCCGACCGTATCAAGCCGCTCTCGTTCGACGCGATGGCGAAGAAGTACGCGTAAGCGAACGACCCGCCGGCGCAACCGTTCGGTTGTGTCGGCGGGGCCTGATCGACGGGAGCGGTTGCTCCCGTCCTCCTCAGGGCGTCGGTGCGGGCACGAGGCCCGTGTAGTGACCGAAGAACGCCCACAAATCCGTGTATTCGGCGATCTGCTTGTCGGTGGGCTTGCCCGAGCCGTGGCCGGCACGGGTCTCGATTCGAATCAAATGCGGCAACGGTCCCACGTCAGCGGCCTGTAAACGGGCTGCGTACTTGAAACTGTGTCCGGGTACCACCCGATCGTCCGTATCGGCGGTGGTGACGAGGATCGCGGGGTAGGCCTGTCCTGCGCGAATGTTGTGGTACGGCGAATAACTCAACAGATTTTTGAAATGCGTCGGGTCGTCGGGACTGCCGTAGTCATCGACCCAATAGCGTCCGGCCGTAAATTCCGGGTAGCGCAACATGTCCATGACGCCGACGGCCGGCGACGCGGCCGCGAATAAATCCGGGCGCTGATTGACGACCGCACCGACGAGGAGGCCGCCGTTCGAGCCGCCCAAGAGCGACAGTTGGCGGGCGCTCGTGACACCGGTTTTGATGAGGTATTCCGCTGCGGCAATGCAGTCGTCAAAGACGTTCTGTTTGTTGAGAAGGCGGCCGGCGTCGTGCCAGGCTTTGCCGTACTCGCCGCCACCGCGCAAATTCGCGACCACCCAGACTCCGCCGAGATCCAGCCACGCAATGCGCGCGGCGTTGTAGCCCGGCGTCAACGAAATGTTGAAGCCGCCGTAACCGTACAGCACAGTGGGGTGGGGACCCGGTGCGAGGTCGCGTCGCGCCACAATGAACAGCGGCACGCGGGTCCCGTCCTTTGACGCGTAGAACGCTTGGCGGACGCTGTAGGCCTCGGGGTCGAAGGGCAGTTCCGGTTGCTTGAAGACCGTGGAGACGCCGGTCTTGAGATCCACGTGGTAAATCGTTTCCGGCGTCGTGAAGCTCGTGTAGCCGTAGTACGTGTCTTCGTGGGCCGGGTCGGTCTCAAAGCCGGCGACCGCACCGAGCCCGGGGAGGGCAAGCGGACGGGCGTCGCTGCCGTCGAGGGCGTAGGTGGTGACCACGCTCTTGGCATCTTCGAGTGCACTGACCACCAGTCGCTGCCCCACGATCGAGGCGTTCTCAAGGGTGCCGTTGCCTTGCGGCACGATCGAGACGAGCGGCGCACCGGGCGTCGCCGCGTCGATGGCGACGATCCGGTAGCGCGGGGCGTCGCGATTGGTCCGGAAGTACAACCGTGTGCCCACAGATCCCACCAGCGACCAGCTGTGCTCAAGACCGGGGAAGAGCACGCGCGGTGGGGCGTCTGTGCTGAGATCCTGAACGGCCACTTCGTAGCGGTCATCCGTGCCTTCGCCGGTGGTCAGCACGAGCCAGCGGCCGTCCGTCGTGATGGACGCGGCGTGCGAGCGCTTGGGCGTATCGGGTGTCGCGTAGACGAGGCGGTCGCGGGACTGTGGCTCGCCGATGCGGTGAAAGTACACCGCCTGATTCACATTGAGGCTCTGGAACTCCGCGCCTGCGGCGGGCGCGGGGAAGCGGGAGTAATACAGGCCCGATCCGTCCGGCGCCCATTCCAGTCCCGAGAACTTCACCCAATGCAGTTCATCGGCCAGCGGTTGGCCCGTCTGCACATCCAAGATATGGACGGTGCGCCAGTCGGTGCCGCCGTCTTGAACGGCATACACGAGCTGCCGACCGTCTTCGGACGGTGCCCATTCCGCCAACGCGGTCGCCCCATCCTTCGCCCAGAGATTGGGATCGATGAGCACGCGAGGCGCCGCCTCCGGACTGTCTTGCACCATCAGCACGGACTGGTTCTGCAGCCCGGAATTGCGGCGATAAAACAGGCGTCCGTTGCGGCGCACGGGAACGGTGTAGCGCTCGAAATTCCAAACCTTCTTCAACGACTGTTGAATGGCGTCACGGCCGGGCAGCGCGTCCAGCACGCCGCGCGTGACCGAGTTCTCGGCGTCCACCCACGCCTTCACCTCCGCGTCGACGCGCACGTCGTTTTCGAGCCATCGGTACGGATCGTCGGCGGTCAGGCCGAAGCGATCCATACGAACGTCGACCGTGCGGGTCGCGGGATACGTGAGAGTCGCAGCATCAGGGGTAGGACTGGCGGTCACCGTCATGGGGATACTCAGTGCGGTCAGTAGGCAAACACAAGTGAACGTACGCATCGGATCTCCGAAAGGATCGTGTGTGAGTGTACCGAGCGCTGCGTGCGGGTGCGTCGCTTAGCTCGGTCGAACCATCGTGTGTGTCGAGTGGTCAAGAAAGGGTTTCCGACGGCGGCAGCCCGCGGGAGGGTCCGTTGGCTGCGGGATCGGGCGCGAGAAAGCCGATCTCGTAGAAACGGCGCGCCAGCGAGAGCCGAACCTCGTCGTCGACACCGCCCGGTATATCCCGCACACGCAACGGAGACGTGCGCGTGATGTAGACGACCGCGGCTTCGGCACCGCGGTGTATGTAGAGATGCCCGCCGGGATAGGCGACGTCGATCTTGTCTTCGTTGGCGGTGAGGTGGCAGAAACTGTCCATCCGATGCACCAAGACCGTGTCGAGGGTGACGTGGTGGAGTGTCGAGGATGCCGGCAGAGCCGGTGGCTGCAGATGGCCCACGGTTCGGGCGGAGCGGCGTTGCAGCGCGGCGCCGACGAACCCGGGGGTGGTCACCGCGCGGGCCAATGCGGCGGACGCCTCCTGAACGGTCGCCGCGACGGAATCGACCCGACTGCCGCTCACGAGGCGACCCAGTCCCGGTGAGGCCGTCGCGCGCCAACGGCGATCCAGGTCCGACAGGTGATCGAGCGCGGCAATGACCGCCTCACGTACCGTGATGGGCGTGCAGTCAATCGACAGGTGTATGGACTCCTCGATCCCATCGACGGTGTGTACCGTGCCTCGCGGCACGTAGACGGCGTCACCGGGCCCGATGTCAAAGCAGGCGTGCTCGCCGAGCGCGGGGGGCGAACCCGGTATGCGCTCCCAGGTGTTGTCGAGCTCGGATTCCGCATGGGCGACGTACCACCGTTTGCGCCCCAGTATCTGGATCACGAGGAGATCGTGATCATCGGAGTGCACCGGCGCGCGCATCCCCCCTTGGCTCCAGAACGCGGACGCGGTGACCGGCTTGTGCAGGACCACTTCGAGGGCGCGACAGAGGCGGTCGAGCGATGCCGAATACGGGCGCATCCCGGGGAAGCGTAGCGAATAGCGGCGCTGGTGAAAGGTATCGACCATCCGTCGGAACGCTGCCGGATCGGTCGTGGCCGTCAGTGCGGGCGGCGGTTCGTCGGCATTGGACGAGTGGTACGTGAGATGGGTCGCGATCGCGCTCGCGCTTTCCAACGTCGCCACGGGGTCTGGGCCGAGCAGTCCAAGGCGGACCGCCGAGTCCGCGCCCGGTAGACGGCGCCAGCGACTGTCTCCGAGCATCTGCAAAAAATCGTCAAGGGGCAGGGGCGAGAGCACCGCGCCGAGTATGGCTTCCGCATCGAGAAGGTGCATGGGGGTTCCGATCGCAACGCCAGAGCCGGAGTATGCACTGCCGACCGGCGCCTGCGTCACTGGGCTTGATCCGGCCCCATCGCGTCAGCCATTCTGGGGTCTGACCGAACGTTGTCTTCGTTCCAAAGGATGCCTCATGCGCCTGACCGCCGCTTTAGTCCTCGCCCTGCACGCCACCGCAGCCCTCGCCGCCGGATCGCCGGCAGACACGCCCGCACCGGACAGCAAAACGGAGACCGCGAAGGCGGACAGCGGCCGATTCAGTCCCTTCAAAGTGGAATCGAAGACCGGCAGTGGCAGCGTGACGGTCAACGGCCAGACCATCGCCTACCAGTCGATCGCCGGCACGCTGACGGTGCATCAGAAGGGTTGGGACGATGTCCCCAAAGACCCGAAAGCCGACAAAGACCCCGCGGACGCCGAAGCGTCGATGTTTTACGCGGCGTACTTCAAGCAAGGCGGCGGCAATCGGCCGATCACCTTCTTGTTCAACGGCGGCCCCGGCTCATCGACGTTTTGGCTGCACATGGGCGCGTTCGGGCCCAAGCGGATCCTCGCCACGTCCGATCGACACCTGCCCGCGGCCCCGTATGAGATCGTCAACAACGTCGGCAGCTTGCTCGACGTGAGCGACGTGGTCTTCATCGATGCACCGGGTACCGGGTTCAGTCGGATCGCGGGTAAGGACGCAGAAAAAGCTTTCTACGGCGTCGACGGCGATGCCAACGCGTTCGCCGATTTCATTACGTTGTTCCTGACCAAGTACGGACGTTGGAATTCGCCCAAGTATATTTTCGGCGAGTCGTACGGCACGCCGCGCGCGGCGGTGCTCGTCAATCTGCTTGAGAACGAGCGGTCGGTCGACGTCAATGGCGTGATTCTGTTGTCGCAGATTCTGAACTTCGATCTGTCGCCCGACGGACCGACCGGCAATCCGGGCATCGATCTGCCGTACCAGACCGCGTTGCCGACCTATGCGGCGACCGCGTGGTATCACAAAAAGGTCCCGGGCAACCCGGCCTCGCTCACCGATTTTCTGGCCGACGTGGAGCAGTTCGCGTTGGGCGAGTACGGTGCGGCCTTGGCGCTCGGTAGCGATCTGCCGGCCGAGCGGCGTCGCGCCATCGCTGAGAAGTTGCACGCCTACACCGGCCTTTCGGTGGACTACATCCTGAAGGCGGACTTGCGGATCGATGGCGGTGAGTTCCGCCAGCAACTCAAACTGGACGATGGCGAGTCCACGGGTCGTCTCGATACGCGCTTTGCGGGCCCCGTCTTGGATCCGTTGGCGCAACGCGCGGGCTATGACCCGCAGTCCGCCTCCATCTCGAGCGCCTACGTCTCCGGTTATAACGATTACGCCCGGCGCGAACTGCACTGGGGTGAGGACAAGCTCTTCAAGCCGAGCATCTCGACCTATCGGACCTGGAATTGGCAGCATCAGCAGCCGGGGTCGAACGGAGCCGGTAATTCGCGCCAGGGTGCGAACACCATGCCGGACTTGGCTAATGCGATGAAGGTGAATCCGAACCTGAAGGTTCAGTTGCACGCCGGTTACTACGATCTGGCGACGCCGTTCTTCCAAGGCGTGTACGAGATGAAGCATTTGCCGATGCCCTCGGCATTGCAAAGCAACATCGAATACCACTTCTACGATTCCGGCCACATGGTCTATGCCAAGGAAAGTTCGTTGAAGGAGTTGCACGACTCCGTCGCGGACTTCATCCGTCGTACGGCGGGTACGCATTGATGCGGCGTCGTTGGGCCGGCGTCGCCCTCGTGTGGGCGCTCATCACGAGCGCCCATGCCACGGTGCCCACGCCGCAGGATCGGGAGTACCCGGGTGTCCTTCGCATTGCCGTGGACGCGAGCGATCTGAACCGTCGCGTCGTCCACGTCGCGGAGACGTTGACCGCGCCGCCGGAAGACCTGGTTCTGTATTACCCCAAGTGGATCCCCGGGCAGCACGCCCCGGGCGGCCCGATCGATCGATTGGCCGGACTGATCATCCGTGCGGGCAACACCGTCTTGCCGTGGCGGCGCGATCCATTGGATGTCAACGCCTTCCACGTCCGAGTGCCGGCCGGCACCGCGGCGCTCGACATCGGCTACGACTACTTGTCGCCGACCAGTCCGAAGGTCGCCCAAGCGGAGATCAGTCGGGATGTGATGTTCCTCGAGTGGATCGAACTGGGGCTGTACCCGGCCGGGTATTACGCGCGTCGCATACCGGTCGAGGCGAGCCTGACGTTACCGACGGGCTTCGACTACGGCACCGCTCTGACGACCGTGCGCCGTGACGGCGCTCACGCCGAGTTCGCGCCCACGGACCTTGAGACATTTTTCGACAGTCCGGTGTATGCCGGTCGCTATGCGAAACACATCGATCTGGACCCGGGCGCCGCCACGCGCGTGACCCTGAATGTCGTGGCCGATCGTCCGTCGGTGCTCGAAGTGCCGGCATCCGAGTTGCGTATCCATCGCGCCCTCGTCCAGCAAGCCTATAAGTTGTTTGGGCCCGGTCACTATCAGCACTACGATTTTTTGTTGTCGCTCTCCGATCAAATCCAGCAGATCGGTACCGAACACCACCAGTCGAGCGAGAACGGCCAGGACCCGGAATATTTCACGGACCGTGAGGCGACGATTGAAGGCCGGGATTTGCTGGCCCACGAGTACACGCACTCGTGGAACGGCAAGTTCCGCCGCCCGGCGGATCTGTGGACGCCGAGTTATGACGTGCCCATGCAAAACAGTTTGCTCTGGGTCTATGAAGGGCAGACGCAGTATTGGGGGCAAGTGCTTGCGACCCGGTCTGGGCTCTGGTCGGACGGTGAAATGCGCGATCAGCTCGCCACGGTTGCCGCGTTTTACGCCGAGCAGGCGGGGCGCCGCTGGCGGCCGCTGCAGGACACGACGATGGATGAGGTCATGAACGGGCGGCGGCCCGAGTCGTGGCCGTCGTGGCAGCGTTTCGAGGAGTACTACTCGGAGGGCCAGTTGATCTGGCTCGACGCCGATACGCTCATCCGCGAGCGCACCGGCGGCGCGCATTCCTTGGATGACTTTGCCAAGGCCTTCTTTGGCGCCCATCCGGGCGAGATGCAGCCGTACACCTATACGTTGGCGGACGTCGTGCAGACGCTCAATCAAATCTGTCCGTACGATTGGGCCGACTTCTTCAATACCCGCGTGAGTGCCGTCGCACCGACAGCGCCGCTCGAAGGTCTTGCTCGCGGCGGCTACCGGTTGAGTTACAGCGAAGAAGAAAACCCTTTCCTCAAAGCAGCCGACAAACACAAGCACCGATTGACGTTGTCGTCGTCGATAGGGGCGGTGATCGATGCGGATGACGGCGCGATCACCGACGTGTCGTGGGACAGTCCGGCGTTCAACGCCGGCCTTACCGAAGGCGCGCAGATCGCCGCCGTGAACGGCATGGTCTTTACGGAAGAGCGCCTTACCGACGCGCTGAAGGCGGCCAAGGCGGCGCCCGAACCGGTGGAGTTGATCGTTCGGCAGGGTGACAGCATGCGCGTGGTGGCGCTCGACTACCACGGCGGTCTGCGTTACCCGCACCTCGTCCGCGACGGGAAGACTCCGGCGCGCTTGGACGACATTCTGAAGCCCCGCAAGTAATCCGTCCCTGCTAAAGTGGCGTGTCCATTCGTGGACCGCCCGGGGGGGTGGGGGTGGGCCGCTCCGTTCGCGGAGCGGCCCGTCCGACACGGCGTATCGAGACAGGCTCGCGACCGCGCGACGCGCCCAGCGCGATGACCGCCGGGTCGTTGGGTGAGCAACCAACGCCCCCGCGGCGCGCAGCGACGCGACGGAGAGGGGGAGTCATGAGCAATACGAGATTCGTAGGTTGGCGTGCGGCGTTCGCCGGGTTCGCGCTGGCAGGGCTAGTGGCGGCCGCGGCCGCGAGCGCCGAGGAAATTGTCGTCAATGCCGGCGGGCCAACCACCCCGCTGCCACACTTCTGGGAACGGATGGTCGGCTCCGGCCGTGCAGTGCTCGCGCTGCGGGACGATTACCGACGCGACTTGCGTGCGGTGCACGAGGTCACTGGGGCTCAGTACGTCCGTTTCCATAACATTTTCGCCGACGAAGTCGGTGTCTACACCAAAGACAAGAAGGGCAACGACGTCTGGAACTTTTCCTACGTCGATCAGATTTACGACGGGCTGTTAGAGCTCGGCGTAAAGCCGTTCGTTGAACTCTCGTTCATGCCCACGAAGATGTCGTCCGATCCGAACCTGAAGTTTGGTTTTTGGTACGGCCCGAATCACGCCCCACCGAGCTCCTACGCGCGTTGGGAGGAGTTGATTCATCGCTTCGCCGAGCACTTGGTCGAACGGTACGGCATTGACGAAGTGTCGAGCTGGTACTTCGAAGTGTGGAACGAACCGAACATCGGTTTCTGGGCCGGCATGCCGCACAAGTCGACCTATTACGAACTGTACGAGCACACCGCCCGTGCCTTGAAAGCCGTTAGCCCACGATTCCGCGTCGGCGGTCCGTCGACAGCGCAGGCGGCCTGGGTGGGCGAGTTTCTGACCTACATGGCGAAGAAAGGGGTGCCCGTCGACTTCGCCTCGACGCACGTCTACGCGAACGACACCGCGGACAACGTCTTCGGCACAAAGGAGATGATTCCTCGCGAGGACATGGTCTGTCGGGCGACGAAGAAGGTGCACGACGAAATCGCCGCCTCGCCGCTGCCGAAGACGCCGTTCGTGATGAGCGAGTTCAACGCGAGCTACGCCAACGAACCGGACGTCACCGACTCGATCTACATGGGCCCTTGGATCGCGCACATGATCCGCGCGTGCGCGGGCACAGTCGACGACATGAGTTACTGGTCGTTCTCGGACGTGTTCGAGGAGCAGGGGGTGGTGAAGACCCCGTTCTACGGCGGCTTCGGTCTTGTGGCGGAACGCGATATCCCAAAGCCCGCCTTCAATGCGTTCGCGTTGTTGCATCGCTTGGGCGACGCACAATTGGCCGTGAATTCCGACTCGGCCCTCGCGACGCGTCGATCGGACGGCGGGGTGACGCTGGCCCTGTGGAACTACGCCGCGCCCGATGGGATCGGCGAGACCTACCACGGGCCGAGCGCGGGTCCGCGGCCGGTGAAGCATTTTTCGGTGCGCGTGGACGGCGTGGCGCCGGACGCCACCGTCCGGCTGTCACGCGTGGATGCCGATCACGGCAACGTCGTTGCCACCTTCGATCGCATGGGGCGGCCGCCGTTCCCCTCACGGCAGCAGATTGCCGCGTTGCGCGCGGCCGCGACACTGCCCCCGGCCGAGGAGACGCACCTCGCCGGTGGGCGTATTGAGCTTGAGGTGCCGACGCACGGCTTGTGGCTCTTGGAAATCGCGCACTGACGGGTTCTGTTCGCGCCCGAGGGGTTGCCTTGGGCGCGCGCGGATGCGGTCCGACATGCACAGAGGATCCCCACGCGGGATAATGGGTGCCCCGACGCTGTCCGTCGGCCGGAGAACCGTGATGCGTCGTCTGCTTTTCACCCTGATTCTGCTCGCAGGCACGGCCCCCGTCTGGGCCAAACCCCACGTGTGGGCGGTTTTCGGGGACGTGCCGTACGGACAGTCGGCGTCCGACACGGTCGAATTCGATGCAATGCCGGGCTTCATCGCGTCCATACAGGCCGATCGCGCCGTGGCGGGCGCCATACACCTCGGGGACATTCATTCGGGGAAACAGCCGTGCACGCAGGCCTACGATCGGGCCGTTTTTGCGCTGTTCCAACGCTTCACGATTCCGCTGATCTACACGCCCGGCGACAACGAATGGATGGATTGCCACAAACGCGGCGAGGGCGGTGGCACCTGGAACCGTGACCGGCAAGCGATCGACTACGTGACCGACGACCACGGTGAGTTGGTGGACTTTGCGGGGGGCGATCCGCTCGAAAACCTGTCGCTCGTGCGGCAAATCTTCTTCGCGAACCCCGGGCATACCCTCGGTCGCGACACGGTCGTCATCAGCCAAGCGCGCGGTAGCGCCGGCGGTGCGGCGGACGATGCGGAGTTTGTCGAAAACGTGCGGACTGTCGACGATGGCGTGGTCTACGCCTTCGTGAACATTCCCGGCGGCTCCAACAATGGGGAGGATCCGTGGTACGGAGCCCCCGAGCCTAGCCGTCGGCAGCGCCACGAGATCGCCGCGCGCACCGGCGCGACGGTGCGTTGGATCGACGCGGCGTTCGCCCACGCCCGCAGTAGCGGCGCACGGGCCGTGGTCATCGGCACTCAAGCGGACCTGTGGGATACCGACGAGCGCGGCCCGGCGCACGTGGCGGCCTACGAGCCGTACGTGCAGGCGATCGCGGAGGGAGCGAAGCGCTTCGGGCGGCCGGTCCTCCTGCTCGTCGGCGACTCGCACGTGTATCGCTCGGACAACCCGTTCGAAGACGGCGCGCCGTGCGTTATGGAGCCTGCGCCCGGTGAACCCGCGGTGGACTGCATGGCGGATGCGGCCCGTGCGCATCTAGGCTATCACGTGCCGAATATTCATCGCGTTGTGGTCCACGGCAGTTCATTGCCGCTGGAGTGGTTACGGTTGACCGTCGATTTGTCGAAAAATGCGCCGGCGAGCGCGTCGGCGTTCGGTCCGTTTGCCTGGACGCGGCAACATCCGTAAGTCATCGAACGTCGCCTCCGCGCCGTCGTTCGTCGTTAGCCGTAACTCAGTCAGGAGGCCTAGCATTCCCGTGTCCCCCATGGACCCGATCGAAACCGTGACCCTCACCCGGGACGGGCAACTGCTCGTGGCCGAGATACTGCCGTATGCGCCGGCCTACGCGGCTGATTTTCGTGACCTCAACATGGCGTGGTTGCGCCGGTATTTTAAGGTTGAGCCGATCGATGAGGAGGTGCTCTCCCAGCCCGAGCGCATATTGGCAGCGGGCGGTGCGATTCTGTTTGCGCGCGTTGAGGGGACCGTTGTCGGAACGGTGGCGCTGCTGCCGTCCGGTGAGCGCCGTTACGAATTATCCAAGATGGCAGTGAGCCCCGCGTGGCAAGGGGTGGGTTTAGGTCGTGCCCTGCTGTCGGCCATGATTCGGGTGTATCACGCGCTCGGCGGCGAGCAGTTGTTTCTCGAGAGCAATCACCGCTTGGTGCCCGCACTTCAGTTGTACGAATCGGTGGGCTTTCGCCACGCTCCGCGCCCGGAAGGGCCGTCGCATTACGAACGGGCCGACGTCTATATGACCTACGATGCGGGCGTGCGCTAATGGGGATGGCGAGCCCCGTCGCTCGGCGCGGATCCGACGGCCCGACCTGCTCGCAGTCTGGTACGCTATAACCCATAGAGGGCGCCCGTAGCTCAGTTGGATAGAGTACTTGGCTTCGAACCAAGTGGTCGGAGGTTCGAATCCTTCCGGGCGCGCCATTTCTACGCGGTTTTTTCTGTACGTCAAACCCATCGATTTGATCGGTGTGCACCGTTCACCCGCGGTGCCGGCGCGTTCCGCGTGTTAACTAACCCGTGATTTCGGCAACGTTCTCCGCGAGCCAGATGGCCAAGGCATCCTCCGACAGATCACCGGACGCGAGCGATTCGATCATCACGGCCATTTCTGCTTCGTCGGCTCGTATTTCTTGGCCGTTCATTTGCAGGAAGACGTCCATCACGGCCAGCGCGACCCGCTTGTTTCCGTCTGGAAAGCAATGACCTTTAGCGAGTGCGTGTCCGTAACTGGCTGCAGCGCGCGTCAACGTGAGGAGTGACGCCGTGTCGTGCCACAGGTGCTGAGGGCTAGCGAACGCGCTGTCGAGTTGCGATGAACGCGCGGAACGCTGAAGGCCCCCGTGCTCGCCAATTAACTTCGCTTGCATTGCCTCAACGGCCCGCGACGGCACCCAGTGGAGCTACGACGGCCGCACGCTACTTCGCTAAGCGTTGCAGGGCATTCCTGAACTTGCGGCGCGTCCGCCCGAATGCCTTCATGGCGATCTCGAACGTTGGGTCATCGCGCGTCAAGCGAGCACCATCGCCATCGGCCACGACATGCAGCACATCGCCCGCAGTGACATGCAGGTGGTCAGCGATGTCCTTCGGCAGGATCAGGCCGACGGAATTACCCATTTTGCGAAGTCTGATCGTGGTGGACACATCATGCTCCCTAAGGTCGTCAACATCGAACGCCTACCCGTGTCGCCATCGCGTGCCCGCCAATGCGTCAGTCGCGCCAGGTGGCTTTCGCGAGCCGGACGAAGTTCCCCTGAAACAGGTAATCCAAGCGTCGGGCGGAGTGGCCACGCCGCTGCAGCAGGCGGTACAACTGCGCGAACTTCTGCGGTCCTGCCAAGTCGGGTAGGAACGGCACGATGTCATCGCGCTCGCCGGTGGCCGACACGCCCGCTGCGCGGCGCGCCGCGACTTCCGCGCGAAGGCTCTCCCGATACGCCGTCATGTCATCGATCGCCGGCACCACCCCGTCCGTGCCGATCCCCACGTGTTCTTCACCGCACACATGCCAGGCATGTTCGATGTGCGCGATCAAATCGTCGGCGGTGGGTTGCCGGCCGATGGCGAGGAACGGCATGAAGTAAATGCCGACCAGACCGCCACTGTCGGCAACACCACGCAACTCGGTATCGGTTTTATTACGGGGCAGATCGGCCACGGCGCGACAGCCGGTATGACTTAAGAACAGCGGGTGTCGCGCCACACGGATGGCATCGAGGCACGTCTGCTCACCGCTGTGACTGAGATCAACAAGGCCGTGCGCTGCTTCGATGGCCGCGACCATCGCGCGGCCCGTCTCCGTCAGGCCGCGGTTCTCGGCCACCATGGAGCCGTCACCGAGTTGATTGCGGACGTTGTAAGTCAACTGAAAGACCCTTACGCCGCCGCTCACAAATTCTTGAACGCGTGCGGGATCGGTCCCCAGCATGGCGCCGTTCTGAAAGCCCAAAATAACGCCGAGTCGTCGCTGCTGCCGACACACCGTCAAATCGCGTACGTGTTGCACCAAGCGCAGATCCGGGTGACCCGCGATCAACGTCTGCCAGCGCGCGAGGTCACGCACCGTCGTCTCGTACGGATCCTCCGGTCCCATCACATAGCCGATCGTTTGGTTGAACGCGTACAAGCCGCTGGCGTAGGCGTCGCGCACGGCGCGGGCATCGATCCCGTAGGTCGGCGGGCCGTCGGGCGTCGCACTGTTGGGATTGGAAATCCCGCCCAAGAGATCAATGGTGGCCGGCGGCCATCGTGGCGAAGCGATCGCGACATCGCTGCCGAACACAGCGGCGGCGGCACTGACCTGCAGGAACTGACGGCGGTTCATGGGCGTCCTTGGGTGGGCGGCGTGTCGGGGGTCGAACGATCGCCCGCACGGTCGGGTACCTCGCGGCCGCGATGCACGACGCGATCCAGACTCTCAAGGTGCGCAAGGTCACGCCCCGGGTCCGCCCGCAGGAACAGGAAATCGGCGGTGTAGTGCGCGGCGATCCGACCGAGCGTGTCGCCCGCGCCGAGAGCGGCCGCTGACCCCTCGGTGGCCGCGCGTAACGCGGCGGCGGGCGTCAGCCCCACATCGTCGACGAGCGCGTGCAATTCGTCGTACAGGGCGGGTGTCGTCTGTCCGTCCGGCACGTCGTGATCGGTGCCGGCGGCGAGGGGCACACCGAGCGCCACGAGGCGTCCGGTGAGCGCCGCGGCCAGCTGTCGCGTACAGCCGCGACGGCCCGCCGGTAGGTGTGTGGGGTACACGGTGACCGTGGCGTCCAAGACCGACCCGGCGGCGGCGAGGGCGCGCCCGTACGCCGCAATCTGCGGATCGGCGAGGTCGAAGGTGGTGTAATCCGGTTCGTCTGCGTGGCCGTAGCGCTGCTTCTGCGGCTCCAAGACGGCCCGGGCGAGCATACAGACGTGCGAGACGGAGGTCGCGCCGACCGAATCCCACGGCGTCGCCGGATACACCGCGAGATGGGTCCAGACCGGAAAGTGAGCGTCGTGGGCAGCCGCGATCAGCCCGCGGACGGTCTTGGCCGGGAGATTGGCGTAGATCTTCAGACCGCTCGCGCCCGACCCCTCCGCCAACGCGACCACGCGCGGCAGGTCATCACCGGGGACGACGGCGTGCATCCACGGCGCCGTTCCGGGCTCGAGCCCGACGCTCGCCGCGTGGGTACGCGGGTCTGAAAAGAAGTCGGCCCCGGCGACCAGTGCGCTGTAGCGTATGTCCGGGCTCGCGATCTCATGGGCGAGGCCCTCGCGTTGCAGTTCGCCGAGCAATCGGGCGTCGCCGGCCATGTCGCGAACCGTGGTCACGCCGCCGTACAGCTCGCGCGCGAGGTCCTGCCGCGCGCGCCGCAGTCCCGGTTCGGTCGCGTGGTGGGTGTGTGCGTCGATCAGTCCCGGCAGGATGACACGATCGGCCACCGAGACGGTGACAGCACCGGCCGGTTGCTCATTGATCGCTGTCGGCGTCGCCACCGCGACCGATGTGATCTGCGTGCCGGTGACCGTGACGATCAGCGGTTGATCGGCAAACGCATCCCAGAGCCGCGACCCGTAGGACGCACGCGCGCCCACGTAACGGGTCGTTGCGATCCCTGACGCCGCGTCCTGCGCCCCCGCGGCCGCGGCCCACAGGGCCAGCCCGACGCCGATGGCGCTGCCGCAACGCACGGCGCTTACCGGCGGGAGGCGCCGGGGGATTCGAGGCCGTGGCCGTTCGGCCCGCGTTCGCGTCGCCACAGCAGGACAACGGACGTCAATGCGACCAAGCTGACGGCGCCGAAGAAGAGCAGCATGACGGCGTAGCCTTCGGGATGCTCCGCGCCGGCGTGCGCGTGATCGGCCAAGGCGCCGGCGGCGAGGTTGGATGCCAGGATGCCGAAGGCTTGAATGACGGTGATTACACCGAGTGCGGTACCGAGGCGCTGCGGCTCGACGATGAGCGTCGTCGACGGCCAGATGATCGCCGGCACCAGCGCCCAACTGATGCCCATGAGCACGGTCGACACCCACGGATTCCAGTCGGTGAGGCCCAAGACCGCTAACGTGACCGGCAGCAGCACCGTACCAAAGCAGAGGAAGAGGGCGCGGTGCCCGAACCGATCGGCCAGGAGTCCGAACAACGGCGTCGCAAAGATCGCGGCCAAGAAAACGCCTGAGTTGACTTGACCGGCGGTTTGCAGCGAGAGGTGTTTGGCGTGTTGGAGGTACTCCACCGCATAGGTTTGTCGGAACGGGAAGAACACCGAGGCGTACAAAACGTGCAGGCCGAGGATGTACCAAAAGGAGGCATCGAACTGAAAGAGTTCCTGCCACCGCGGCAGCCGCTGACCGCTCTCGGCGGCCGTGGTGCGGGTACGTCGGCCGTCCATCGCCAGGAAAAGCAGCGCCGCGACAAAGCCCATGCCCGTAATACCGACACCGAGCCACAGCGGCGGCTGCCAGCCCGCGTCATAGAGCGGTTTGGCCCAGGTCGATGACGTGTTGCACATGAACGAGCCGACGCGTGCCAGCGACAAAAACAACGCGGTCGCCAGCGCAATGCCCGATCGAGGAAACCACAGCGCCAAGCCGGCAACCAGCGCCATGAAGATCGCGCCTTCGCTGATGCCAAAGAGGAATCGACCGGCCCACATCAAACCGTAGGGTTGACCGATCGCCGTGAGCGCGGCCCCCAACACCCCGACGCCCGCGGTCCAGCAGGCCATCCGCGCCGCGCCGAAGCGATCGATCATCACGCCCCCCAACAGGGCGAGCAGCACGGAGGGCCAGTACATGGCCGCGTTCAAATTGCCGATGTCCGCTTGGGTGAAGCCGCGTTCCCGTCCCAACAGGTCGGCGAGTTCGCCGATCACATCGGATTCGTAATAGGTCGCGAAGATCGCCAGCGCCGCAAGACCGAGCGCGAACCATCGCCAGCGCGACACCGGGAATTCGTGACTGTCGTGGGCGGGATTCGCGGCGGTTGTCATTGGATTCGGGCCCCCTGGCGGATCAGTTCATCCTGCACGGCCTTGATGGTAACCCGATCGACCGCCTCGTCGAGACGGATCGAGACCGCGGCGGCGACCCCCGCGCCTTGGCCGGCCACGGCACAGCACATCATGTTCCGGGCCGACGCGTGGGAGAGCAGATCGCCGCCGATGGCCCGACCCGCGACCAAGAGATTGCCCACACCCTTCGGTACCAACGCCCGGTAGGGCACGTGCCAGTAGCGGCCGGTCGTCGGCAGAATCAGCACCCCGTAGCCGTCAATGAATTCGGGAAAGATGCCGATCGCATCGTCGAAGCGACCTTGATGGCGGACGTCGGACTCCGTCAGGTTATAAACCGCATCGATCTTGCGGGTGTCGCGGATGCCGAGCGTCATACCGAAGTTGCGCAACTTCGCGTTCTCACAACCGCCCATGTAATGGCGCAAGGCCTGCATCGCGTGTATGGCTTGTGCGCGCCCGTCGATCTCGCCGCGCGTGAGGTCGTCCGGGTCGGTACCGTTCAACCCTTGGATATGGACGAGATTGAGATAGGTGAGCTCGCCCGTGTCCGACATCGTGCCCCAGGTGCCGGCGATCGTTTTGAGATCCGGCGGAATGAGACCGGCCTCGACCGCCTGTGCGAAGGGCTTACGGAGAAACGGCGAGAACAGATGATCTTCCTTGCCGGAGGTTTCGTAGTCCCACTCGTTGTTACCGGACCAGTCTCCGTACGTTTGGGGATCGGCGTGTACCGCATCGATGAACCCACGCTTGTCGACCCCCGACATCGAGAACATCACCGACACCGACATCATCTTCTCGCGCGGTGTCATGACGGTGGGCGCGCCGGCCCGATAGGCGAGGTCGGCGTCGCCCGTGGCGTCAATGACCCGCTTGGCCAGGATCGCCTCTCGACCGGCTTTGCTTTCGGTGTACACGCCGCGTATCTCACCATCGACCAGGATCGGGCGCACGGCGGTCCGGTGCAGCATCGGGTGGATGCCGGCTTCGGCGACCAATTGGTCGGCCACGTACTTGAACATTTCGGCATCGAGCGCCGAGCTCTGCGATTGCGGTTCGGGGGCCGTGGCGCCCATCGCATGGGCGCGTCGCTCGAGCTCCGGGCCGATCCCTTCACAGTCAACCGTGCCTTCGCGGCGATACCACGCAAAGCCCTCAACACCGACTTGGGTGATGTTGCCCCCGAAGCAGCCGTAGCGCTCCAGGAGGGTTGTGCGCGCGCCGGCGCGCGCTGCCGCTAAGGCGGCCGAGAGTCCGCCCGGCCCGCTGCCCACGACGAGGACGTCGGTCTCGTGGACAACATCAATGGTACGTGCCGGTTCCAGTAGGGTTTTCATGAGGGATCACCGTGGTCTGTGACCCGCCAGTATGCCTGTACTGGATGACAGCCGACGGCATCCGTCGTTGCGAGCGCCGCGACGGTCCGTCGTCGTCAGGCGCGGTACTGCTCCACGGCGTCGCCCAAGGCCTCCTTGAGATCGCCAAGCCACGGTTCGTAATGGCGCCATTGATCCATGCCTTCGCGATAGATCGGCTGGCGGACCTGCTCGGAACTCGCGGTTTTGACGCTGCGGACATTCTTATGGAACTCGAGGCATGCCGACTCAAACGGCAGCCCCAAGAAATTCAGAATGCGGCGCACGCTGCCTTCCAAATCATCGATCACGTCTTCGTGCTGTACGCGCAGCACTTGGCCCGGCAACGCTTCATCCCAGTGGTGCATCAACTCCAAGTACGTCCGGTAATAGCGGGCGATGTCGTCGACGCTGTAACAGAACTCCTGACCGCGCGCGAAGAGCTGCTTCAAGTTCCCAAAGCAGCAGGCCATGGGCTCGCGACGGGCATCGATGATCTTCGCATTCGGCAGAATGAGCTTGATGAGGCCCACGTGCCGGAAGTTGTTGGGCATCTTGTCGATGAAGTAGGGCTTGTCCGTGCGATAGATGCGCGTGTCGTCGATGTACTGTTGACCGAAGCGATGCACCTCCTCGCGGGTGAGCTCCAGGAGCCGTTGCGGATAGCGCGGGTTGTCCATGTCCGGATTGAGGCCCTGCAATTGCAAGGCATACCGGGGAATGTTCGCCAACTCCTGGGTGCCCTCGACCTGCGAGTGCGAGGCGAGTATTTGTTCAAGCAGCGTCGAGCCTGCTCGCGGCAGGCCCAGAATGAAAATGGGATCCGCGGCTTGACAGCCCCAGTCCGCGCGCGCTTCAAAGAATTGCCGAGTGCAGACACGCTTCTGCAGGCGGGTATTTTGTTCCAGGAGATCGGGTCGGTACTTGCTCTCGGCCCGCTTCATCGCGTTTCCGCGCGCGTAGTAGTGCCAACTGGTCTCGTACTCTTTGCGATCCTCGAAGGCTTTGCCGAGCGCAAAGCAGATGTGGTACCGGTCCATGGCGGAGAGCGTTTCGTCCGCTTCGGCCGCTCGTAGGGCGGCGATATCACTGTCACTGAAACGGTACGTCTTGAGGTTGGCGAGGCTCCAATAGGCATCGCCGAAATTCGGCCGTATCGCGATGGCGGCGTGATAAGCCGCGATCGCTTCGGGGCGCTGTCCCAAGGTCTTGTGCGAGTGACCGATCGAGAGCCACAGATCGGCTGCCGCTCGGGACTGCGGGTCCGTCTGGCCGAGCACTTCGGTGAAGCGCGCAATGCCATCGGCGTGGTCGCCGAGGCCGACCGCTGCGGTGGCCCGCAGTGTCCGGTAGTCCTTGTTGGTCGGATCGAGGGCGAGCAATCGGTCGAGCTCGCGTATCGACTCCACGTACTTGTGTCGGTCGAGCAGCACGCAGGCATAGTCGCGCCGCAATTCGATGTAATCCGGATCCATCTCCACAGCGGCTTCGAGCAGGACCTCGGCCTCGTCGAGAATGTCGCGGCTGATCGCGATACGGGCCAGGAGTCGCATCGCTTCCGGGTGGTCGCCGTGCGTGATTAATTGGGTACGCACCAGTTTCTCGGCGGCCATCCAGTCGCCTTCACAGAACATCCCCGTCGCTTTGATCACCGCCGCCGGCATCGCGTTCAGTCGCCGGACGTGCTCCGCGGCCATGAGGCGCATCGGTTCCTGACGGGCCATCCGATACAAGCCCTCCAGCATGCCCCAGGTGGCCGGTAAGGCCGGGTTGATCCGGACGGCTTGCTCGTAGGCGTCAACGGCACGGCGCGCGTCCTTAAGGACGACATAGCAATGACCTCGCTCCTGGTAGAGGAGGCTGGAGGTCGGGTGGTGACGTTCCAACGTCTCCAGCGTCGCGAGGGCGGCGTGGGTGGCTCGATTCTGTCGTTCCGCCAGTGCTTTGAGGTACAGCGCATCCCGGTTCTCGGGAACGGAGGCCGCTAACGCGGTGGCCGCCGTGACGGCAGCCGCGTAGTCGTGCGCATTCAGCAATTCGCGAATGCGCTGCACTTCCTCTTCAATGGGGGAGAGATTTGAGGTGTTCGACATGGGCAATCCACCAATAAAAAAGGCGGGCATTGCTGCCCGCCTTTGAGTTTACCGCAACCGGCTGAGCCGGCTGCGGCAAGCAGCGCGTCAATTAGAACTTGTAGCCAAACTTGACGCCAAGGACACGCGGACGCAGGGGCACTTCCGCCTTGATGAACTGACCCGAGGTCGTGAACGTGCTCGCGTTCGAATCCGACAGGTTGGTTCCGTACAGGGTGGCGGTCCACGCATCCTTCGACACGCCGATCGAGGCGTCGTAGGTGTTGTAGCCCGGCATCGTGTAACGCAGCCAAGTCGTGTACGGAATCAGCACGTTGTCGCCCGACGGGAAGCTCGACGGCGTGTTGTACTGGTCGCCGATGTGGTTCATGCCGACCAACGCAAACGCCTTGTAGTCACCCGCCTGCCAGTCGTAACGGGCATGCAAGTTGTACTGCAGCTTCGGCGAGAACGCCGGCGTGTCGCCCACGGCACCCAGCGGGTTCGTGAGAGCCACGTTTTCGCTGCCCGAGCGAACCTGACTGATGCACGCACCGGCCGCAATCGGGTTACCCGGCGTGTAGCCGGTGACACCGGCCGAGCGGATGCACGGCGAGGTCAGCTGCGACGCGCTGTTGTCCGACAGCGATGCCATCAGGGTGAGACCGTCGGTCACCTTGGCGGTCACCTGCAGCTCGAAGCCCTTGACGCGATAGGTCGGGCCGTTTACGCCGAAGGTCGTGTTGCCGTACGCGGTCGGGTTGTAGATCAGCGTCTGGACGTCCTTCCAGTCCATCTGATACAGCGAACCGTTGACCTGCACGCGGCGGTTCAAGAACTCGGTCTTGAAGCCGACTTCGGTGTTGGTCAGCGAGTCAGGCGCGTACGAGAGCGGCTTGACGAACTGCTTCACGATCGTGTCGCCGGCGCCAGCGGTCACGCCGTTGGCCAGCGGTACGCCGTTCGCATCGACCCACAACTTGGTCACACCCTTGGTGGTGCGGTTGAACGCGCCCGGGCGGTAGCCCTGCGAGTACGTCGCATACACCATCGCATCCGACGTGATGTGCCAGGTCAAGTTCGCGCGGCTCTTGAAGCCCGAGAACGTGCCGTGGTGATCGTCGTAGTTGATCGGCGTCGCGAGGCACTGACCGTTCGGGACGTCCACACAGCTGCCGCCGGTGCCGTACTGCGAACCGACTTCCTGCTCCACGTACTTGTAGTAGCGGGTGCCGACGGTCGCGGTCAGGGTCTTCGGAATCAGGTCGTAGTCGACCGACGTGAAGAACGCCGTCTGCTTGTAGCCACGCGCCAGATCTTCACCGAAGTTGACGCCCGCGTTACGGGTGTTCGGGTTGATCGCGGCGTTGACCGGGGTCACGTTGCCCAAGCACAGCGGGATGGTGCCGGCATTGACGGCCGCCAGGTTCGCCGTCGAGCAGTCCGGAATCGACTTCTGGTAGAAGTCCATCGAGTCTTTGATCTCGAAGTCTTCCCAGAACGCGCCGAACAGAGCGCGAGCGCGCAGGTCGTCGGGCGTCGAGACACGGATTTCGTGGCTCTGATGGGTGTTCTCGATCTTGTCCTTCCAGCCCATGACCGGGCTGTAGCACACGGCCGGGCCGCTGCCGCCGAAGTTCGAGCCGCCGCCGCCGACGCAGGAGTAGTAGAACCCACCCGGGGTGCGGGTGTAGTTCGTGTAGTCCATGCTCTGCTCGATGTTACGCGAGAGGTAGGAGCCGGTGTACACGGTCTTCAGCGCGCCGATCTTGCCGTTTACGGTCCACGACGTCAGCGACGCGCGATCCTTGTTGTAAGCCGGGAAGAACGAGGTTTCCTGCAAGGGGCCGAGGTTCTGGAAGTCGACACCGATCGGGTACTGCACGCTCATGCCTTCGGCGTCCATGTTCTGGTACGTCTGGCTGACGAGCACATCCCAATCGTCGTTCACCTGGTACAGCGCCGACACGCGAGCGCCGTTGTAGGTGACCGGGTTCTGCGCGTTCTTGGCGATCGCGTAGTTGTTGTAGGTGTCGAGGTGCGCCGGGTACGACGACGAGTAGGCGCTCGGGCCGGTGTCGTGCGCCGCGCTGCGCGTGAAGGTCGACGGAACGTTGTCGATGTAGCCGCCGCGGCGGTCGTTGTAGACCGTGGCACGAATCGCCAACTTGTCGTCGATCAACGGCAGGTTGATCGTCGCATTGACGGCCGTGTTCGGGTCGCCGTGCGCGGTCACGCCGTAGCTGGCTTCGAAGTTGCCTTCGGTCTTGTTCAGCTTCGGCTTGTTCGTGATGTAGCGGATCGCGCCGGCTTCGGCGCCACCGCCGAACAGCGTGCCCTGCGGGCCCTCGAGCACTTCAACGCGCTCCATGTCGACCATGTAGATGTCCAGGTTGCGCGCCGGGAAGGTCAGCGACTGGTCATCGAGGTAGGTGGCGACGTTCGGGAACGGCGCGATCGAGGCGGAGGACTGGCCGCCGGCGAAGCCGGCCGACAGGCCGCGCATGAAGATGTTGCCTTGGCCCGGGCCGTTGGTGCCGAACGTCACGTTCGGGAGCATCTTGATGACGTCGTCAAACGTCGAGATGTTCATCTTCGAGAGCGAGTCGCTGCCGATGGCCTGGATCGTGATAGGCACGTCCTGAATCGACTCATTACGACGCTGCGCGGTGACGACGATCTCTTCGATGCCACCCGAGTCGGCGGCGACGGCGGTGCCGGCGCTGGCGCTCAGTGCCGCGAGGACGGCGTAGGCGATCTTGTGATTTGCTTTCAAGAACGTTCTCCCTTAGGGGGTGAGTGTAAAAACGCAACAGATCAAGTGCAGGGTCGAGGCGCGTTATGACAGCCACAACAACGCATCGAAGACCGGACGATTAGGCGATATCGCGGGGGAGTGATCTCCCTCTAGATGACCGCCGAACCCCCCCGGTCGGTACTTTTGTCAAACCAGCAACTGGTATGCCCGAAATAGTGACTGCCGAAGGTTACATTATTTTGACAGTGACAAAATAGTCACGTGGGTGAAACACCCTCATGCTGTTAATTTGTACAGGTATTCCATTGGGTGATGTCATCCCTGTTGCGACGCAGCATCTGCGGGCGTGGTAGTCCCACAACAAGTCCCCGCAGGCTCGGCCACCGTGTCAGAATCCGGCGCGATGGGACGCGCCGGGATATCCGTCGTCCGCGTCTATATGTATGTGCAGGCATTGAGGGGGTCACGTGTCGGGATCACTGCGTCAAAGACTCGAAAACGCCCACCCCGTGGTCTTCACGATCGTGGCGGCGGTAGCAGGCTTCGCCGCCTATTTCGCGATGTACGCCTTTCGCAAACCGTTTTCGGTGGCGACCTATAGCCACGTTCCCGGCTGGGATTACGCGCTCGACTACAAAATCGCCCTCGTGCTTGCCCAGGTCTTGGGCTATGCGATCTCCAAAATGATCGGCATCAAGGTGATTTCGGAGCTGGATCCCAAGTGGCGCCCGTTGGCGATTATCGGGTTGATCGCGGGGGCTTGGTTGGCGCTGATCCTGTTCGCGCTCATTCCCGCGCCGTGGAACGTCGCGTGTCTTTTCCTGAACGGTCTGCCGCTCGGCATGATTTGGGGACTCGTGTTTGGCTTCATGGAGGGCCGCCGGACGTCGGAGGTGCTGGGCGCCGTGGTCTGTGCCAGTTTCATCCTGTCCTCGGGCGCGGTGAAGTCGGTTGGTAAGTGGCTGATCACCGGCTTTGGGGTTCCGGTGACCTGGATGCCGGCCGCTACGGGTGCGGTGTTCATTCCGGTGCTGCTCTTGTCGGTGTGGGTGTTGGCGTCGATGCCGCCACCGAACGCCGCCGACGAGGCTGCGCGCGTCAAGCGGATGCCGATGGACGCCCGTGCGCGCGCCGCCTTCTTGAAAGAGTACGGTCTTGGCATCCTCTTGCTGGTCATCACCTACATTTTCGCGACCGCCTTACGGGACTTCCGCGACAACTTTGCCGCTGAGCTGTGGGTCGCGCTCGGGCGCGGGGACGGCGTCGCCATCTTTACCGCGAGTGAAGTCCCGGTCGCGGCGTTCGCGTTGTTGGTGCTCGGATTAATCATCGTCGTCAAAGACAATGCCCGCGCACTCATGGTGATCCACGGGGTCATCTTCGCCGGGCTCTTCCTCCTCGGCGCATCGACGCTCGCGTTCCGTTTGGGTCTGCTCGGGCCGGTCACCTGGATGATCGTGTCCGGGGCGGGCCTGTATATGGCCTACACGCCGTTCAATGCGATGCTCTTTGATCGCTTGGTCGCGGTGAGTGGGCGGGTCGCGACGGCTGGCTTTTTGATCTACGTCGCCGACACAGCGGGGTATTTCGGTAGCTCCGGGCTCTTGATCTGGCGCAACTTCGGTCTCGTGTCCATGAACTGGCTCGAGGTCTACGTGCAAAGCGCCTATTGGATCAGTGTTCTCGGGATGCTGTGCGTGGCCGGTGCCGCCGTCTATTTCGCCGGACGGCACCGCCAGTCGATCGCAAAGGGCGCCTAGCCGCGCTGTTCGGAGAAGCTCGCCTCGGCGAGGCTGCCGGCGGTGTGCGCCCCGCGGGCTTTGATCGCGCGGATCTCATTGACCAATTCGAGCGCCGATTGCGTACACGGGGGCAAGGCCGCGTCGCTCGTGCCGAGCGGCGTCGTACGGTCGCCCCAGCGCAGCAAGTGCGCCGACAGAGTGAGTCCGCCGCCGAAGGCAGGCATCAGCACCAGGTCGCCGGCTTGCACGCGACCTTCCTCGACCGCCTCGACCAACGCGACGGGTGCGGTCGCCGAGCTCATGTTTCCGTATTTCTGGACGGTGAGAAACACTTTCTCCATCGGCGCGCCCGCGTATTTGGCGACCGACTCGATGATGCGCAGGTTCGCTTGGTGCGGAACCACGAGCGCGACGTCATCAATGCTCACCCCGGCACGCTGTAACACCTCGACCGAGGCTTCGCTCATGCCGCGCACGGCTTTCTTGAAGATTTCTTGGCCGTCGAAATCCCAGCGCGTCTGTCCAAAATCGAGTCCGTGGTTGGCGTACTGGGTACCGATGCCCCGAACGCGGAGTATCTGGCGGGCGTCCGCGTAACACTGCAACTTCTCCTGCAGCACGCCGGACTCGACGTCGCTGGCCTCTAAGAACATGGCCGCCGCACCGTCGCCAAAGAGGACGGCCACGTTGCGGTTGTCCCAGTCCATATACCGGGAGATCAGTTCCACACCGATGACGAGCGCGTTGCGGACGACGCCGGTCTTGATCATCGCCGTGCCGACCGAGAGCGCATACATAAAGCTGGTGCACGCCGTGTTGATGTCCATGGCGGCGGCCCGGGTGGCACCGATGCGTTGCTGGACCCCAGAGGCCGTGTTCGGAACCGCTTCGTCGTTGCTGACGCTGCCGTACAAGATGAGATCAACGTCCGCTCCGGTCTTGCCGGCACAGGCGAGCGCGCGCTCGGCGGCGACGATCGCGAGTTCAACGCCCGGAACGTGCGAGATGCGACGTTCGACCATGCCGGTACGCGAGCGGATCCAGTCGTCGTCGGTCGCCAAAAAGGTCGACAAGTCGGCGTTGGTCAGGACGGCCGGCGGCAAGCATTTGCCCCAACCGGTGATCGCAGCGTAGGTCACGGCAGACTCCCTATACACATCGGTGCCCGGATTCTGAACCGAAGCGCGCCGAATGGCACCCCCCGAGACAGGCCCCGGCGCCGAGGGTGCTAAGATCGCGGCGTTACGCAGGTTTCGGACACCGCATGCCATGAGTCGCCCCGACCGAGCCCCCCTGTGGGCGCAGCTGTTTCGGCTGGACCCGGAGGGGCCGCTGACGATTCAGGCCCAACTGCGCGCCCAGATCGTGGCGGCGATCGGCGCCGGAAGGTTGCCGGCCGAGGAGGCCATGCCCTCCAGTCGCGAGTTGGCGCAGCACTTGGGCATCGCCCGAAACACCGTGGTCGGCGCCTACGCCCAGTTGGCCGACGATGGGTACTTGGAAGCGCGGCAGCGTCGTGGCTACTTCATCAACCCGCTGGCCCTGACGGCGCGACCGGTGGCCACCGAGCCGGCACCGACCGCCACGGGCGTCGACTGGACGGAGCGGTTTCGTGTCCGGCCGAGTGGCCAGCGCAACATCTCAAAGGTCGCCGATTGGGAGACCTATGAGTTCCCGTTCATCTACGGCCAGTTTGATCCGAGTCTCTTTCCGCTCGCCGATTGGCGCGCCTGTTGTCAGGAGGTCCTCGGCAAGGGCGGAGTGCGGACGTGGGCGCAGGATCTGTTTACGCGCGATGATCCGGCCCTCATCGAGGAGCTGCGCAACAAGGTGCTGCCGTTGCGCGGCGTGTGGGCGGCGGCCGACGAAATCATCGTCACGATCGGCGCGCAGCAGGCGTTGTATCTGCTCGCGGATTTGTTGGTCGATGCCGAAACCGAGGTGGGTCTTGAGAACCCAGGCTATCCGGATGCGCGCAATATCTTCTCGCTGCGCACCCAGCGCCTCCGGCCCCTGCCGGTGGACGCGCAAGGATTGAAGATCGGCGCGGCGCTCAAGCACTGCCGGTACGTCTACGTGACGCCGAGCCATCAGGCGCCGACGACGGTCACGATGCCGGTGGACCGACGGGTGGAGCTGTTGCGCCGTGCAGAGCGCGACGATTTTCTGATTATCGAGGACGATTACGAGACGGAGACCACCTTCTCGGGGCTGCCGAATCCGGCGCTGAAGAGTCTGGATCGAGCCGGGCGGGTGATCTATGTCGGGAGCCTCTCGAAATCCTTCGCGCCGGGCATTCGGTTGGGCTACATCGTCGCGCCTCAACCGCTCATCGAAGAGTTGCGCGCGCTGCGCCGCTTGAACATTCGCCATCCGAGCGCGTTTACCCAGCGCAGCATTGCGCGCTTCGTGGCGTTAGGCCATTACGACTTGCTGAGCCGGCGACTCGTTGATGCGCACCGGGAGCGAGCCCGGATCCTCTCCGCGGCCGTCGCCGAGTTCGGGTTCCCGGCCGCGCACGCGCCGGTCAACGGGGGATCCTCCGTCTGGTTTGAGGGACCGGAGTGGCTCGACGCGCGGGTGCTGGCCGATGCGGCCCGACACGAGGGCATCCTCATCGAGCCCGGTGACGTGCACTACATGGACGAGCATCCGCCGCTCAATCGGTTCCGACTGGGCTACACCTCGATCCCACGCAGCCGCATCCGCGAAGGCGTGCGGCGGCTGTCGCAGGTACTCGCCCGGCTGAATCCGCGCTAAGACGACTGGACCCATCGCGGCGACGCGGCTGGTTCTATCGTCGGCGGAGGGGACTGCCTAGGATCAAGCCCATCCTAGGCCGTCGCCTAATTAACGCGGATTCACCAGTATGAGTAACGACCCGGTCTTCCAGTTCGAACTGATCACCCGTTTGTTCGACGCCTTCAACCGTCACGATGCCGACGGCGTCGGCGCTTGCATGACCGATGACGTGGTCTTTGAGGCCGCCGTGGGCGCCGAAGTCTACGGCACGCGCACCGTCGGCCGTGCCGCCGTGGCGGCCGGATTTGCCAAAACCTTCGCGGACTTGCCCGACGTTCGTTGGGACGAGGTCACGAGCTATCCCGGCGCCGGCGACTACGTCACCACCACCTGGGTGATGCGGGCCACGCGCCCGGATGGCATGCGTTTGGAAGTGGAAGGGGTCGACTTGTTCACCCTCCGCGACGGTCTGGTGTCGGTGAAGCGCGCGTTCCGTAAGGAGCGCCCTCTGCAGAAGTAATCCCATGAATACCGCAGCAATTTCCGCTTACGATCCGCTCTACGACCCTCTCAAGGACGCCACGCCCGGGCACGGCCGTGAATACGCGCCCACCTACTGGGTCGACAGCGCGGGACCTGCGCCGGATGACGACGGCCCGATTCGCGGCAACGTGGATGTGGAAGTGGCCGTCATCGGTTCGGGCTACACCGGCTTATCCGCCGCGTTGCACTTGGCACGCGATCACGGGATCGGTGCGGTGGTGCTCGAGGCTAATCGAACCGCCTTTGGCTGCAGCACCCGCAACGGCGGGCAAGGCCAGTTTGCGACCGGTCGCCTGAAGCGTTCCGGATGGATCGAGCGCTGGGGCGTCGATATCGCCCGCGGAATGCACTCGGAATGCATGGAGGCCTTTGAGCTCTATCGGTCGCTCCTCAAAGAACCCTTGGTGCAACCGGACGCCGTCGATGGCGGGCACATCTACGCCGCGCATCGACCATGGGCCTTCGAGAAGATCAAGAAAGAGTCGGCGCTGCTGAACGAAGTGTTCAAGTATCCGTCGACGGTGCTCTCGGCCGAAGAGACCCGGGAACGGCACTTTTACGACCGGGAGTGCTGCGGTTCGCAATTCGAACCGGACGGCGTCGCGATCCACCCGGCGAAGTACGCGTTCGGCTTGGTGCGCCTCGCGCGCAGCCTCGGCGTCAAGATCCACCCGTCGAGCCCCGTACAGGGCTGGCGTCGCGAGGGCGACCGGTATGTCCTGACCACTCCGGGTGGGGACGTGCGCGCGCGGCGCGTGATCGTGGCGACGGCCGGTTATACGGCCCCGGGATTGCACAACCTGACGCGTCACCGTCTGTTTCCGATTCTGTCCAACTCCATCGTGACGCGGCAGTTGACCGACGCCGAAATCGCCGACTGCGGCTTCAAGTCCGATGCGTTCTACACCGACACGCGGATCCTGCGGCACTACTATCGCTTTATCCGCGGCGATCGACGCGTGCAGATCGGTAGCCGCAGCGCGATCACCGGTCGCGATGCCGCTAATGACAAGCATTTGGCGCGTCTGCGCGCCGCGCTGGGGCGGAAGTTCCCGGCCTTGGACGGTATCGAGTTGGATTACTCGTGGTGGGGCTGGGTCGATGTCGGCCACGACATGATGCCGCGTATTTTCCGTCCGGACCCGAACGAGCACATTTATTACTCGCTGGCCTATGGCGGCAACGGCGTGATGTACTCGGCGCAAGCAGGCCGCCGCGCGGCGGCCCTGTGTGCGGGTAAAGCCGTGCCTGCACTGCCGATTTTCCAGTCGGCACTGCCAACGGAAGGGCTGTTGACGCCGTTCCGTCGCCTCGGACAACAACTGCTGTATCTCTGGTATTTCACCAACGACGAGCGGCCGTGATCGCACGTGACCCACGTGCGACTCGGTTCGGAAACGACTTGCCTGGCAAGGGGGAATTGATATGAAGATGACGACTGAAGAAGCTTTCGTGAAGGTCTTGCAACGCCACGGCATTGAACATGCCTTCGGCATCATCGGGTCGGCGTTTATGCCGATTTCGGATTTGTTCCCGAAAGCCGGTATCACGTTCTGGGACGTTGCCCACGAAACCAACGGCGGCATGATCTGCGACGGCTACACCCGTACCACCGGCAAGATCGCGATGGCGATTGCGCAGAACGGGCCTGGCATCACGGGATTCGTGACCGCGATCAAGACCGCTTACTGGAATCACACGCCGATGCTGCTGGTCACGCCGCAGGCGGCCAACAAGACCATCGGTCAAGGCGGCTTCCAGGAAGTCGAGCAGATGGCGTTGTTCCGCGACATGGTGTGCTACCAGGAAGAAGTGCGCGATGCCTCGCGCATTCCCGAGGTCCTGAACCGGGTCATCTGCAAGGCAAAGCGCCTGTCGGGTCCGGCACAGATCAACGTGCCGCGTGATTTCTTCACGCAGGTCATCGACGTCAATCTGCCGGACGTCATCGAGTTCGAACGTCCCCAAGGCGGTGCGAAGGCGATCGCCGAAGCGGCACAGTTGCTGTCCAACGCCAAGAACCCGGTCATTCTGTCGGGCGCCGGCGTGGTGCTCGGCAACGCGATTCCGGACGTCGTGGCGCTCGCCGAGCGCTTGGACGCGGCGGTGTGCAACAACTATCAGCACAACGATTCCTTCCCGGGTAGCCACCCGCTGGCGGTGGGGCCGCTCGGCTACAACGGCTCGAAGGCTGCGATGCGCCTGATTTCGGAAGCGGACGTCGTGCTCGCGCTCGGCACCCGCTTGAATCCGTTCTCGACCTTGCCGTGTTACGGCCTCGATTACTGGCCGAAGAACGCGAAGGTGATTCAGGTCGACATCAACCCCGACCGTATCGGCCTGACGAAGCCTGTGGCGGTGGCCATCTGTGGCGACTCCAAGCTCGTCGCACGCCAGCTGTTGGCGCAATTGGCGCCGGGCTCGGGCGATGCGGGTCGCGCCGAGCGTCGCGCCGGCATTGCCGCCGAAAAGGCGAAGTGGGCGGCGGAGTTGGCCAGCCTCGATCACGAGCAGGATGACCCGGGTACGGTGTGGAATGCCGAGTGCCGCGAGCGCGAGCCGAACCACATGGCGCCGCGTCAGGCGTGGCGCGCCATCATCGAGGGCTTGCCCAAGGACGCGATCATCTCCTCGGATATCGGCAACAACTGCGCGATCGGTAACGCGTATCCGACGTTCGAGAAGGGCCGCAAGTATCTCGCACCCGGCCTGTTCGGCCCGTGCGGTTACGGCTTCCCGTCGATCATCGGCGCAAAGATCGGCAACCCGGACGTGCCGGTCGTCGGCTTTGCCGGTGACGGTGCCTTTGGTATTTCGATGAACGAAATGACCTCGGTCGGTCGCGACGAGTGGCCGGCAGTCACGATGGTCATCTTCCGCAACTACCAGTGGGGCGCCGAAAAGCGCAATTCGATCCTCTGGTACGACAACAACTTCGTCGGTACCGAATTGGACCCGAATTTGTCCTACGCCCGCGTGGCCGAGGGCTGTGGGCACAAGGGTGTGTTGGCGCGTACACCGGCCGAAGTCACGGCGGCGATCCGTACCGCCTGTGCCGAGCAGCAACAGGGCATCACGACGTTCATCGAAGTCCTGTTGAACCAGGAACTCGGTGAGCCGTTCCGCCGCGATGCGATGAAGAAGCCGGTCGTCGTTGCGGGCATTAGCCGGGACGACATGCGGACGCAGATCGTCGAGTGATCGGAGCGGGGGAGGCGCGACCGTGTCGCGCCTCCTCACCGCCGCGTCGATAACGAGGGGGACGTCGTTTGAAAATCAATCAGCTGCTGCCGGGCCTTGCGCTCGCAGCGACCGTGGCCGCGCTGTCGAAATGGGTGGCAACGGTCCCCTGGATGCAGGCACACGCCTTCAGTCCGCTGACCATCGCGATCGTTCTCGGAATGTTCGCCGGCAATACGTTTTATCCGAAGATCGCCGCGACTGCGGGCGCCGGCATCGGCTTTTCGCGTCAGACCATCCTGCGCACGGGTGTCGTGCTGTATGGCTTTCGCCTCTCGCTGCAACAAGTGATGAGCGTGGGTTGGGTGGGCGTGCTGATCGACGCGTGTATCGTCGTCTCCACCGTCGTCATCGCCTATCAGGTCGGTACGCGGCTCCTCAAGATGGATAAGACCTCGGCGCTACTGGTGGGGTCGGGCAGTGCCATTTGCGGCGCGGCGGCCGTGCTGGCCACGGAGCCGGTTGTCCGCGGCAAAGCGGAACAGGTCAGCGTCGCCGTGGCGGGCGTCGTCATTTTCGGCACGATCTCGATGTTCCTGTATCCGGTGCTCTACACGATCGATGCGGTGCGCGACTTCATACCCGCGGGACCGCACGGCTTTGGCATCTACATCGGTTCGACCGTGCATGAAGTGGCCCAAGTGGTCGCTGCGGGGCGCCAAGTGGGCGTCGACGCCGCGGATCCGGCGCTCATTGCCAAGATGACGCGCGTGTTCATGATGGCCCCGTTCCTCGTCGGACTCGCGCTGTGGATGCGCGGTGACGGCGCCGCGGACGGTGCGACGGTGTCGGTACGCCAGGCCCTTGCTGCCGTGCCGGTGTTCGCCTTTTACTTTGTCGGTGCGGTGGCCCTGAACTCGTTGAACACGGCGATGGGATGGTTCTCCGCCAGTGTCGTCGACGGCTTATTCAATTTGGCCGTCTTTCTGCTGTCGATGGCGATGGCGGCGCTCGGGATGTCGACGCACTTTGGCACCCTACGACGGGCCGGCGGCAAGCCGTTGGTACTCACCGGCATTTTATTTGTTTGGCTGGTGGTGGGCGGAGCGTTGCTCAACCACTACGCGATGGGCCTGCTCGGTTGAACCGAAGCGCAGTCGGACCGTGCGGATGACGTCCGTGGGGTGTGCGGCGTACGACGGCCGGTACGGCGTCTCTTGCGGCGACATCGGCAGGGCGTGTCTCGCGTCGCCGCGCCTCAGCCCGACGGCGCCGTGAGCGGGCGACGGCCGACCGCTCGTCGAGTGACCTTACGGCAGCGGGTCGCGTGCCAACACCGCGACATCGGCCGGCGACCGCCCGTCGGCGCTGAGCCCGCGACGCAGTCCGTCGCGATCCTCTTTCGATCGATTTTGGCTGGCCTTGAACTTGCCGACCATCGAGGTGACGTCGATCGTGAAGCCGACGATCGCCGCCAGCATCCCATCGATGTAGTCGGCCGGCGCATCGGTCACCGCCCACGGGTGGGCGCGCGTCGATTCGTGTCGGTCCGTCAGGCGGGTGACGATCGCAAGCAGCGACTCGCGATCACGTTGCCAGTGCATCGTGCCGCGCACGTGCACCGCCTCGTAATTCCACGTCGGCACGGCTTTGCCGTGCTCGGCCTTCGACGGGTAATGCTGCGGAGTAACGTAGGCGTCGACCGCCCGGAACACGGACAAGACCTCCGTCCCGTCGGCGACGTGGCGGTGCATGGGGTTCGCTCGGGCGATGTGGCCGCGCAACTGCCAGCGACCCTCGTGTTCGGCGAGTTCCACCGGAATGTGATCGGCGGTCGGCACGCCGTCGGCGAGCGTGATGAGCACCGCGAGCGGGTGTTGGTGGATCACCGCACTCAGCAGCGTCGGATCGTCTACGCGGAAATGGGGAGGTAAGTACATGGGCCATCACCGTTTGATCGGGAATCTGCACGCACGATGCCCGCAGGTGGGCCTCGTGTACAGGATATTTACTTTACTACACGACCGGGACAGGCAATGCTGCCGGCACAAAAGGAGGGGTCACGCGTCATGAACCAACAAGAGTTACCGAGCGTCGATTCGACGGCAACGGGTCTGCAGCGTTCGCTCAAAGAGCGCCACATGCGCATGATTGCGTTGGGCGGCGTCATCGGCGCGGGATTGTTCGTCGGCAGCGGCGTTGTCGTCCAAGCGACCGGTCCTGCGGCAGTCTTTTCGTTTGCCCTGACCGGGCTACTGGTCGTCTTGGTGATGCGCATGCTCGGCGAAATGGCCGCCGCGTTTCCCGCGGTCGGTGGTTTCTACGAGTACAACCGCCTTGCGCTGGGTGAATTCGCCGGCTTCATGACCGGATGGATGTACTGGTATTTCTGGATCATCGTCGTCGCCTTCGAGGCAGTCGCTGGGTCCAAGTTGTTGATCGGGTGGTTTGGTACCGAATGGCCTGGGATACAGCCCTGGCATTACACCCTCGGGCTCACTAGCCTCTTCACCGTCGTGAACTTGCTGTCCGTCCGCTCTTGGGGTGAGGCCGAGTACTGGTTCGCCTCGATCAAGGTCGCGGCCATCGCGCTCTTCCTCCTGATTGGCGTCGTCGTGGTGCTGGGGCTCTGGCATGGGGTCCCGGGCGGATTCCATTTATTGACCGAGAACGGGGGCTTCATGCCCAAAGGCATCGGTCCCGTGCTCACGGGCGCCGTGGCGGCGACCGGCTTCTACTTCGGTTCGGAAATCGTCACCGTGGCAGCGGCCGAGTCGGCCGAGCCGGAGCGGGCCATCGCCCGGGCGACACAGTCGGTCGTCTCGCGCGTGCTCGTGTTCTACGTAGGTTCCATTTTTCTCGTCGTCTGCATCGTGCCGTGGAACACGGACGCCATGGCGACGCCGTATGTCAGCGTGCTGAACTCCTTGCACGTGCCCTACGCGGGCACGGCCATGGGGATCGTGATTTTGACGGCGGTGCTGTCCTGTCTGAACAGCGGCGTATTCGCCTCATCGCGCATGATGATGGCGCTCGCGCGGCGTGGCGATGCCCCCCGGTTTTTCGCGCGCTTGGACCGCCGCGGCGTCCCGGTCGCCGCGATTTTGGCGAGCATGACGTTCTCGTTCGTCGCCGTGTACATGAATTACTTGTCCCCGGACAAGGTGTTCAAATTTCTCGTGGACTCGTACGGCACCGTGGCGATCTTTGTGTACGTGTTGATCGCGTTTGCGGAACTCGGGTTGCGCCGTCGCTTGGAGCGGGAGTGTCCGGAGCGCCTCGTGGTGCGGATGTGGGCGTTCCCCTGGCTGACGATCGTCGCGATCGTGATGATGTTCTCCGTGCTCGGCGCGATGGCTTTCATCCCCGAGCAGCAGCAACCGCTCTTGTTCGGCGTGATCAGCGCCGCAGTCATGGCGGTCGGCTACGCGATCTTCCGGCGCGGCCGCCGCGTCTGAGCGGGACGCGGTTACGGGGCGGCGTTCGCCGCCCCGTAGTTCTGCACGAGATAGTCGACGATGGTGACGGCTTCTTCGTCACTCACCGGTGCGCCGTAGGTCTTGATCATTTTCTTGACCTCGGCTTCCCACTGCGGGCGCTTCAGAAACGGCGCGTTCATTTGGATGTAATCGACGGAGTGGCACACACTGCAGCGCGCCAACACGATCGATTGATCCGGTGACGGCGCTAGCCGAAGGGCACTTTCATCCGCGAAGGACGACGCAGAGACGACGCTGAGCGTGAGGATCAGGAGGAGGCGGTTCAGCACTGGGAGTTCCTCAGACGACGGTCAGGCTGACCGACTGAATCACGTTGTTGTGATAGCCGGGATTGTTGAAGATCAGTTCAGAGACTTGAGTCGATCCGCCCCGATTGGTCGCTCGGGCCAAGATCACGAGCGGGCCTGTCGCACGAGGCACGTGCGTGTAACTCCACGGCCGGAACGAATAGCGTCCCAAGTCCTCGCCGAGATCGGCTTCCTCCCAACGGTGGCCGCCGTCGATGGAGACCTCCACCCGACGAATGCCGGTCCCTGAGTCCCAGGCGAGCCCTTTGACCTGCAGCGGTCCGCCGCTCGGTGTGCGGGCGCCATCGAGAGGACTCGTGATCACCGAATTCACGACCATTTCCGTAATGGGTGTCGTCGTCTCGTTTTCTTGGGTCGTGAAACGATCGACAAGGGCAAATTTACCCTTGGGGATACGGTAGGCGCTCGCCATCCAAAAATTGGTCAGCGGCTTGGTGAGCGCTTGGATCGAGACCACTTGCTTCATCCAGTACGTGGCGGTCCAGCCGGGAACGATAACGCGGGCCGGGTAGCCGTTGTGGTGCGGCAGGGGTTCGCCGTTCATCTCGTAGGCGATCACCGTGTTCTCATCCAGGGCCTTCCACGCGGGAATGCTCTTCACAAAATCCGGCGTGGCGTCGAGCGCGGGCCGGTCGGCCCCGTCAAAAGCGATTTCGAGGGCGTCCTTGCTCAGTCCCGCGCGGGCGAGCACGTCTTTGAGACGCGCGCCTTTCCAACGGGCATTCCCCATCGCCCCTAGGCCCCATTGCACACCCGGCACGTGCGGGTCGGACAGGCCGCGACGATTGCCCGAGCATTGGCAGACGGCCACGACTTCGACCGGTTCAAACTCGGTCTTCAGCTGTTCGAGGGTGAGTTCGTAGGGCTTGGTGGCCGCATCACCGCCAATCGTGAGGCGCCACGCCTTGGCATCCACTTCCGCGATACCCATGAGGTGCCAGCGCACAAAGAAGCGATCGTTCGGTGTGATCGCACCGTCGAAATAGCTGAGCGGCGTTTCGTAATTGGGCGGTCGATAGGACCGCTTGAGCAGCGGTTGCTTGCCCGGCAAGCGCTCCAACGTGGCCGTATCGAGGGTGCCTTGTGGCAAGGCTGCGGACGCCAAGCGCGCCGCGAGGCTGCCGCCGGTCAATGCGAGCCCACCGAGTGCGGACTGCAGGATTGTTCGACGAGTTGCCATGGGCGCCATCCGGTCAGCGCGGCACTTACCGCTGCGGCCCAGTTTCCCGGGCGCGCAGGGTAATTTCAAGTCACCAGGGCAACGAATACGTTTTGGTGTTCGTAAAACTTTTCATGGCCTCTTGGACGCCTTCCTTGATGCCGGTGCCGGAGTCCTTAATTCCCCCGAACGGCGTCACTTCGAGGCGATAGCCGGGGACCTCGCGGACGTTGACGGTCCCCACGTTGAGTTCCGTGACGAACCGCGTGATGTAGTCGAGGCGATTGGTGCAGACCGCCGACGACAGTCCGTAGGCCGTCGAGTTGACCAGTTCGATCGCCTCCTCAATCGAGGAGAAGCGGATCACCGGCGAGACCGGTCCGAACGTTTCGGTTTTGACCACCGGCATGTCGGCGGTAACGTTGTCGAGCACGGTGGGCGAGTACAGTGCACCCTGACGAACATTGCCGTAGAGCAACTTGGCGCCGCGCGCGATCGCGTCATTGACCTTCGCTTCAAACTCCATCGCAGCGGCTTCATCGATGACCGTGCCGACGTCGGTCGACGGGTCCATGGGGTCGCCGTACGTGAACGCCCGGGTCTTTTCGACCAACAGTTCGACAAATCGATCGGCGACTGCCGTGTGCACGAGGATGCGCTTGACCGCCGTGCAGCGCTGACCGGAATTCTTGTACGAGCCGGCGACCGCGAGCGAAGCCGCTTCCTCGATATCCGCGTCTTCCATGACGATGATCGGATCGTTGCCGCCCAGTTCCAGCACCTGGCGCTTGTAGACTGCCTTGGCCGCGATGTATTTGCCGATGGGCACGCCGCCGGTGAACGTCACGACGTCGACGTCTGGGTGGGTCAGCATCTCGTCGGCGATTTCTTTCGGGTCGCCGGTGATCACCTGGAACATCTCCGGTGGCAAACCGGCCTCGACGAGCAGATCCGCGAGCAGGATCGCGGTGAGCGGGGTCTTTTCCGAGGGCTTTAAGACCATCCGGTTGTTGGTGGCGATGGACGGCGCCACCTTGTGGGCCACCTGATTGAGCGGGTGATTGAAGGGGGTGATCGCGCTGATCACGCCGAGCAGCGGCTCGCGCATCGTGTAGACGCGGCGCTTTTTGCCGTGGGGCGTGAGATCACAGGAGAAAATCTGGCCGTCATCGACGAGGGCTGCGTTGCCCGCGAAGGTGAACACGTCGCAGGCGCGGCCGACTTCGTACAGAGAGTCCTTCTTCGACAGTCCGCTTTCCGCGGTGATCAGATCGGAAATGACCTGTATGCGCTCGCGCAGCAAAGCCGCCGTCCGCAAGCAGATTTGCGAGCGCTCATAGCGGGTCAGCGTCGGCTTGTAGGCGCGCGCGGCGGCGATGGCAGCGCGCACATCGTCGACCGTCGCCATCGGTACGGTACCGGCGATGCCGCCCGTATAGGGATTCATGACGGTCGCGGTTCGGTCCGTCTTCTTACGGTCTCGACCAATTCGTAGGGTGTCGTAGTGCATCGGTTTCATCCAGCGAGGTTGAGGACCCAGTCGAAGGCATCGAAGTTACGCCACCGGCGCGTGCTATCGAGCTGGGCGACGGGACGATTCATGATGAGAGGGACACGTTGTTCGGACACGCCGCCGTGGGAGCGCAACGGCGCATCGAGGCCCGACAGGTCGTGTTTTGCTTTGGCGGTACCGAGGACGACCGATCGCTCGGACACGATGACGAGGTCACCGATACGATCCGGCGGTAGTTCGAACCGAGCCGCGGCTTCTGCGCGCGTGAGCACGCTCTCGATACCTTGCAGTGCCATCAGGCGCGCGGCCACGTCGGCGACGGCAACGCTTGCGGGTAAATGAACCGTGGCGTAGGAGCCGAGTGCGCCGTGATGGACCACGTACGGGTCCGTGATCGGCAAGATCACCCGACTCACGCCGGCGCCGAGCCAACCGTCGAGGACGTCTTGCAGGTAAATCACGTACGGCGACGCGTCCATAAACGTCTTCGCGTTCATGCCGTGATCGGCGGTCATCGCGATCACGCAACCCATCGCATCGAGTTGGGCAAGATAGCCATCCATCATGGCGTAAAACGCGTTGGCACCCTCGGTACCCGGCGCGTGTTTGTGCTGGATGTAATCGGTGGTGGAGAGGTACATCACGTCGGGGCGCTGGGTTTCCATCAGGCGCACACCGGCGGCGAACACAAACTCCGAGAGGTCGGCGCTGTAGACCGACGGGACGGGCTTACCCACCAAGTCCACGACCCCTTCAATGCCGTGTTCGGCGAGGGTCGTGGTGTCGGCCTTCTCGGACGAGAAGCAGATGCCTTTGAGGTTCTTGCCGAGCAGTTTGCGCAGTTTGTCCTTGGCGGTGATGACCGCAACTCGCGCGCCTGCATCGGCCAACGTCGCCAGCAAGGTCGGCGCGCGCAGCCATTTCGGGTCGTTCATCATCACTTCGGTATTCGTCTCCGGGTCCCAGAGGTAATTACCGCAGATGCCGTGGACCGACGGCGGAGCGCCGGTGACGATGGACAGATTGTTGGGGTTCGTGAACGTCGGCACGACGCAATCGGCAATGACGGCCGTACCGCCGGCGAGGACGGTCTTGAGATAGGGCATGACGCCCGCCGCAACGGCCTGTGCCAGATAATCCGGTTCGCAGCCGTCGACGCACACGACGACGACCGGTTGGCTCGGCATCCGATAGCGACGACCATTGACTTCGACTTCACGCATGGAGCACCCGATGTGTCCGCTGAGGACAGAGGAGGAGAGTAGAGGGATTAAAACGAATTCCCGATAAAATGTCGACAGTTGACAATTTCAGGATGAAGGGGCGACTTTGTCCGCCTTGCCGGCACTGGCTGCGAAACTGGCGAGCCAACGGTCCCACGCCCGGACCGGTCGATTATGGTCCTCGGCCCATTCCTGACGGCGGATCGCATTGCGCACGACGTGGGAGCCGATAAAACGGATGGGCTCGGGGGGGAAGTACCCCAAGGGTCCGGTCACGAGACCGCTGCGCGTCCAGGCGTTGTCGTGTCCGAGTGCCAGTGAGGCGAGGATCTCGCCCCCCATCCGGGTCGGGCCGACGCCGTTGCCGGAGTAACCGAGGCCGTACCAGACATTGGAGTGGCCTGGGAGCGTTCCAAAGAACGGTAACCCCGTCACCGAGCGATCCGACGGGCCGTTCCAACTCGCCGCGATCGGCGTGTGCGACAACTCCGGAATAAATTTCCGCAACGCGGCACCGAGCGCTGCGGCGTACGGCGAGGGCTGGTTAAAGACCGCTCGCATGTACCCGCCGTACGCAAACGTATTACCGCCTTTCCCCAGCATCAAACGCCCGTCGCTCGTGCTGCGGTAGTAGTGCACGAAGGTTCGCGAATCGAGAACCGAGATGCCTCGATCGAGGCCGCTGCGTTCCAACGCCATGGGATTGGGCGCGGTGATCACCATATCCGAGGAGACGATCGCGACGGTGCGCCGGAAGGTCGGGAACAGGCGTCCCATCCAAGCGTTCACCGCGTACACGGCACGATCCGCCACGACGCGTCCGCGTGGCGTGTGCAGCACCAGCGGCGATCCGGCGGTGATATCGGCGACGGGCGAGCCCTCGTAGAGGCGTATGCCCATCGACAATGCGACGCGCCGCAGGCCGCGGACCAGTTTGCCCGGTTGTACGGTGGCCGCGACGGGGGAATACCAGCCCTCCAAATGGCCGCGTGATCCGGCGCGCCTTTGGACTTCGTGGACGGGCAAGCGGGTCCACTGCGACAGACCGCGCTCGCGCAGAGCGTCCATCACCGCATCGGATGCGCCGACTTGCGCCGTGGAGGTCGCGGTGTACAGGGTGCCGTGTAGCCGCCAGTCGCAGTCGATACGATGCCCACGCACGAAGGCGTCGATATCGAGGATGGCCTGCTCCGATGCGCGGACCAACCGAGCCGCTTCCGCCTCTCCGTATAAGCGGATCAGCGAAGGGAGTTTGGTCGACCAGGACAGTACGCAGCCGCCGTTACGGCCGCTGGCACCGCTGCCCACCACATCGGATTCAAGGATCACGACATCCAATGCTGGATCCGCCTGTTTGGCCAAAATGGCCGTCCACAAGCCCGTATAGCCACCCCCGACGATGGCCAGTTGCGTTCGTATCGCGCCCTCCAGCGGTCGCGCCGGTTCGGCGCCTTCGAGCTCGAGGGCCTCTGCCAACCAGAAGGGACGGAACCGATGACTCATCGCAGGGCTCGCGCGACCGGTCCGGCCGCTTTGTGCATTCTCGCCCGACTGTCCGCGGCATGCGCTCGCAACAATCGTCCCGCGCGGGCGGGATCTCGGGCTTCGATGGCGTCCACAATCGCCGTGTGCTCGGCCACCGAGACGGCGAAACCACCGCCTTCGGCCAGACCGCGGAGGCGATACAGCAACAGTTCTTTGGTCAACCGCCGATAGGTCGCCGACAAATGGCTGTTGCCGACGGCGTCCACCAGGGCATCGTGGAAGGCGAGGTTGAGGGCGTGATACCGCGTGATGTCCGCCGCCTCGGTGGCGGCGGTCATGTCGCTCAGCAGTGCCTTGAGGCCTTCGAGCGCATCCACCGCGATGCGCTCGGCGAGGCGGCGCCCGATAAATTCGTCGAGCACTTCGCGCAGATCGTAGACCTCGTCCGCTTCAACGAGCGTGACTTCGCGGACGAAGACACCGCGATTGCGTTCGGCACGCACGATCCCGCATTCCTCGAGTGCACGCAGCGCTTCGCGCACCGGTCCGCGACTCGTGCCGAACCGTTCGGCGAGGGCAACTTCGTTAATGCGCCGGCCGACCGGCAGCTCGCCGGCCAGGATCAGACGCTCGATCTCCGCTTGCACGGCCGAAGGCAGCGAGTGGGCTTGCAGAATCTGTAGCGGACTGGTCGGTGCGTTCATAACAGGACCCAAAAGTCGATGTTAGCGGCTCAACGGGAAAGTGTCGACAGATGACACTTTTGCAGTTTACAGTATTCCGTCCCGTCTTCCAGACCACCCGGCGCTTCGCCACAAGCCCCGCAGGAGTCCGCTATGCACGTCCCGTATCTGCTCACCCCCGGTCCTTTGACGATCTCACGCACCACCAAGGAAGCGATGTTGCGCGACTGGGGATCGTGGGACGCCGATTTCAACGCCATCACGGGCCGCATCCGCGAGCGCTTAGTGGCGATCGTCCACGGGCAAGGAACGCACGAGTGCGTCCCGATGCAGGGCAGCGGGACGTTTTCGGTTGAGGCCGCCATCGGCACGCTCGTGCCGCGCCAGGGTGGCCACGTGCTCGTGCCGCAGAACGGGGCCTACTGCCAACGAATCGCGCGGATGAGCCGCATCTTGGGCCTGCGTGTAACGACCCTTGATTACGCAGAAGATGCCCCGGTGGTGGCGGCCGACATCGACGCGGCGCTGTCTGCCGACCGCAGCATCACGCACGTGGCCTTGGTGCATTGCGAGACGAGCGCCGGGATCTTGAATCCGCTCGCCGACGTCGCGGCGGTGGTGGAGCGCCACGGGCGCGGTCTCATCATCGACGCCATGAGTTCTTTCGGCGCCCTGGAGATCGACGCGCGCAAAATCCGCTTCGACGCGGTGATTGCAGCGTCCGGTAAATGCCTCGAAGGGCCGCCCGGCATGGGGTTTGTGGTCGTTCGTCGTGAGGCCTTGGAGGCGGCGAAGGATAATTGCCATTCGCTCGCGCTCGATCTGTACGACCAGTGGGTCTACATGCAAAAGACCACCCAATGGCGGTATACGCCGCCGACGCACGTGGTGGCCGCGTTTGACAGCGCGATTGAGCAGTTCCTGGCCGAGGGTGGCCAATCCGCGCGTGGCGCTCGGTATGCCACGAACTGTACGACGTTGATTGACGGTATGGCGAGCCTCGGTCTAAAGAGCTTCCTGCCGGCGGCCGTGCAGGCACCGATCATCGTGACGTTCCACGCACCCGATCTCCCGCAGTACGAATTCAAGCGGTTCTACAACGCTGTCAAAGATCGCGGTTACATCCTCTACCCGGGCAAATTGACCACGCTGGAGACGTTCCGGGTGGGCTGTATGGGCCAACTGGGCGAGCGCGGCATCGCCGGCGCCGTCGATGCGGTCCGCGCGGTGCTCGCCGATCTCGCCTAGCCCGGTCGCCCTGCGACGCACCGGACGTCTGCCGAGGGCGTGACGGCGCGTTCGCCGACGATCACACTGTGCGCACTGCCACACGGCGGCGAGCGCGGGGATTGGAAACGGATGCGGCGATGGAAACAACGGTCGGGGAGGCGATACGGCGCGTCCTTGACGGTATTGTCGCTCGCGTACTCGGCCGTCGTGGGCGCGATGGGCGTGACGCTCTCGGAATCGCCGCAAGACCTCGCCGACATCACCATTGTCGGCGCCACCCCCGTACCCGGCGCGGGTGTCGACGCCGACCGCGTGCCCGGAGCCGTTCAAACGCTGCGCGCGGCGCAGATCGCTCGTGAGGGCGTCGCCAGTCTCACCGACGCCATGAACGTCGGTCTCGGCAGTGTCTCGATCAACGACAACTTAGACGACCCCTTCCAGCCCGATATTGTCTATCGCGGATTCACCGCCTCGCCCGTATTGGGTACGCCCCAAGGGTTGGCCGTTTTTCAGAACGGGGTTCGGATTAACGAGGCGTTTGGCGATACGGTGAATTGGGACCTCGTGCCGGACTTCGCCGTCAATCGGATGGATGTTCTCGGCTCGAGCCCTGTGTACGGGCTGAATGCGCTCGGCGGTGCCGTCGTCCTGTCGATGAAAAATGGCTTTACCGATGCCGGCGGTGACGGTGAGGTCGCGATCGGTTCGTGGCATGAGCGTCAGGGTCGGTGGGAGTACGGCACCCACGGTGAGACGTGGGGACTCTACGCCGGGGCGCGACTGCTCGACGCTGACGGTTGGCGTCAGTCATCACCGGATTCGGTACGGCAGTTTTACACGGTCGCGAGTGTACGAAGGGCGGGGTGGACGATCGACCTCAGTCTGACGGCGGCCAACAATCAACTCGCCGGCGAGTCGGCTGCTCCGGTTCAGGAGTTGGCGGTGCATCGCGACGCGATCTTCACGAATCCGCAGCGCAACGCCAATCGGCTCGGATTCACAACCGTCAACGTGACCTATGCCATCAGCGACTCCCTGGCGGCTCAGGGCAGTGTGTACGTTCGGGATTTTCATCAGTCGGTCGTCAACGGGAATACGACGAGTTACACGGCCTGCACGGCCGCCCTGTGGACAGGCGATCTGTGCCAGGCGGACGGCTCAACCCCGGTGTTCAACACGTCGGGACAACCGATTACCGATCTGTCGCAGGGCGGGCGCATCCCCCTTGGTGAGCGAGACGCGGAGGCCCTGCGCTCGCGCAGCACGGGCGGTTCCGTACAGCTGACCTCCAAGTCGGCGCTCGGGGGTCGTGAGAACGCGCTGGCGCTGGGCGCCAGTGTCGACAAGGCATCCACACGGTTCGCATCCAGCGCGACGGTCGGCACGCTCGACCCACGACTGGTCGTGAGCGACTCCGGCACCGTGGTCGATACCCCGGAAGGGGGGGCGTACACGGCGACGCCGGTGGGTTTACTGTCGGACACCGCAACACTCGGCGCCTACGTGACCGATACCTGGCTATGGCAGGAGCGGACCGCCCTGACCGTCAGCGCGCGATACAACGCGGCCGACATTCGTTTGTCGGATCAGTTGGGCACGGCGTTAAGCGGGTCCAATCATTACGCACGCATCAATCCCGCGCTCGGTGTCACGGTCAAAGCGAGCGATGCGCTGACCGCGTATGCCGGCGTGGCGGAAGCGACCCGAGTTCCAACTCCGGGGGAAATCGAATGCGCGAACCCCGCGGCGCCGTGTCTCTTGCCGTCCAGCTTGGCGAGCGATCCCCCCACCTTGCGCCAAGTCGTTGCACGGACGTGGGAAGCGGGACTGCGGGGGCACGGTCTGCCGGACGGTCGCTACGCGTCGCACTGGCAGTGGGCGTTGGGTTTGTTCCGGGCGAACGTGCGCGATGATATTTACGCCGTCGCCACCTCGTTGAGCGAAGGGTACTTTCAGAATATTCCCGGTACACGGCGCCAGGGGTTGGAAGCGAGTCTGCGTTACAGCGCCGAACACGTGTCCGTCTATGCGAACTACAGCCTGATCGACGCGACGTTCCAGGCGCGGTTCCGACTGCCGTCACCGTTGAATTCCGGGGCTGATGCCTTGGGTGACATCGGGGTCGTTCCGGGTGATCGCTTGCCGGGGATTCCGCGACACCGATTCAAGGCCGGCATTGATGGGCAACCCAGCGCTCGCCTCAACGTCGGCGCCAACGTGTCCGTGCAAAGTAGCCAGCCCTTGCGTGGCGATGAGTCCAATCAGATGACGCCGCTGGCGGGATTTTGCGTCGTGAATCTGTACGGCCGTTACGCACTGTCGCATTCGACGGACGTCTCGCTCGCTATCCACAACGCGCTGAATCGTCGCTACGCCACCTTCGGCGTGTTGGGCGACCCCACCGGTATCGGGGTGCCCGGCATTCCGAGCGGCGCCTCGGTGGACGATCCGCGCGTGGATCCACGCTTCATCGGACCCGCGGCACCGCTCAGCGTCCGCCTCGGTATTCAAATCCGCTATTGATCGGGGCTCGTTGCGAACGACCCGGAAGGGACTACGGCGGGTTGCTGGCCGGTGTCGCGACGGGATCCTCTGCTTGCAAGGTCCAGCCCAAGCTGGTCAGCGTTGCGGTGGCCTCGGCGCTGATGGTGCCGACGGTGCGCAGGCGTCGCACACCGACGTCTTCAGCAAGGCCGGCGTGCAGCGCCGCCTCGGCGTCGGCCGTCGTGGCGGTCCACGTGATCGTCTCAAAGGCGGCCGCGACGATGCATCCGCTGCCGTCCGCGTAACGACCGCCCGGTAGGCGTAAGTCGGGGAACAGGGACGTCAGCGGGCGGTGCCGGTGTTCGTCCACTAAGAGTTCGGCGCTGGCGACATAGATGTCCGCCTCATCCTCGGACTTCAAATGCATGGCGCGCCGAAACAGGCTGTCACGTCCGCTGACGCCCGACAGCTCGGCCGCCGCGACGGTGAGTCGCTGTTGGCGCGTTGGGCTCAAGGCGGCGCTGTTTTCGAACCGATCCACCTCGTCGGCGGTTAAGCCGTAGCCCAACAACGTGTCGCGGCGTCGTTCGCGTAACACCGCCGGGTCCTCGTGGAAGACCGCATCCATCGCGCGTTGCACGTCACCGGCGTAGGGGATGGACGGCAGCGACACGAGACGCAGACCTAACGAGGTCGCAGCTTCCACGTGCGCCAGATGCTGGACGGCCTTTCGCAAGCGCACGTTATCGGTGTACGGGTCGACGCCTAAGCGTTCAAACCACGCGCGTTCGTCCGCCGAGAGACCGAGGTATCGATCGGCGTAATGCGCCGCGGCGCGCTCCGCCCGTGCCTCGTCGCGAGCGACCGGCCCCGGGCCGGTCGCGCTGGCCTCGTGGGTCTGCGTCACGTCTTGCGCCGCTTCGCGCCCGAACTCGCGCACCTGCGCAGCGGCGCCGCGAAATAAATTGACGATCCCGCGCGGCAGGCCCTCCACGAGCCCCACCGGGTTCTTGGCGGCATTGGCGACGGTCTTCAGCGAGCCTTCGACCTGGCGCTTTGCGGTTCCGGCGATCACGTCGATGTCGCTCGTCGCGAGTGCGACCGCCAACGCCCGCACTTCCTGTTCACGCGCCAACAGCCCGCGATGCCCGTACGCCGGCAGCACCCCTTCCTTGGTCTCGAGGGTGTACTCGGGCATGAGGCCGTCGGTCGTGATCGGATCGCGCACCGTGTAGAGCGGCGTGTGTCGCTCACCGTCCGGCAGTGCCTGCGCGGGGTGCCATACAACCGCCTCGTAGGCCGGCGGCGTCGGTTGCGCCGCCGCCGCACTGGCCAGTAGTAGGAAGAGGGTGAGGCGGGCAGCCATGACGATCGTGCGCTCAGGGTTGGGGAATGCGTCCGTCCAGGGTGGCGATCGCGCCGTACAAATCCGGCCGGCGATCGCGGAACACACCCCACGTCGAGCGCAGCGTCGCCACGGTATCAAGGTCGAAGGTCGCCGTCAGAATGCCCTCGTCGGTGCGGTTCGCGACGGCAATCAGGTCGCCCGTCGGGCCACCGATGAACGACGATCCGTAGAAGGTTACGGAGGTGTGGGCCTCGGTTTCAGTACCGATGCGATTGGACGCGACGACCGGCACGATGTTGGCCGCGGCGTGACCGCGCATGACCATCTGCCAATGCGACATGGAATCGTACGCAGGATCGGCCGGTTCACTCCCGATGGCGGTGGGGTAGAGCAAAAATTCAGCGCCATCCAGCACGAGCGCGCGTGCGGTCTCCGGGAACCATTGATCCCAGCAAATCCCTAAGCCGAGGCGTCCGTAGGCCGTATCCATGGCGCGCAATCCCGTGTCGCCGGGGGAGAAGTAGTACTTTTCCTCGTATCCGGGGTTCTGCGGTATATGGCTTTTCCGATAGATCCCGGCGGTTTTCCCGTCGGCGTCGATCACCACCGTGGTATTGAACCGCGCCAATCCGGCCAATTCGTAGACCGAGATGGGCACGACGACGCCGAGTTCCCGCGCCACCTGACGAAAGCGCTCGACCGTCGGATGCCCGTCGAGCGGGCGCGCCAAGTTCAAGAAGCGCGGGTGTTGAACGGAGCAAAAGTAGGGCGTTTCAAAGAGTTCCTGCGGCAGGATGACGTGAGCGCCGCGCGCTGCGGCCTCTCGCACCAGTCGTTCGGCGGTATCCACGGTCTGGGCATGGTCCCAGCTGCAGGCAAACTGTAAGGCGGCAAAAGTGACGGGGCGCACGGATCGTTCCTCCCACGGTGACGTGCACAGGGTACCGCGAACCCGTGTCCACTGCCTCCACGAACCCGTGCTGCGTGTATGCTCGGCCCTTCACCCGTCGGAAAAGAGTCTCATGCCTACAATGAAGCCTATACGCCTTGGGATCGGTGGATGTGCGTTGCTGCTCGTGCTCGGCAGTGCCACGGCGATCGCGGCCAGCGAACCGCCGGCATCGCTCACCCAGGACCTGCACTGGCGCATGGTCGGCCCCTTCCGCGGCGGTCGCACGCGCGCGGTGGCCGGCGTACCGGGAAGCCCCGCCACGTTTTACGTCGGTGCGGTGAACGGCGGCGTCTGGAAAACCGACGATTCCGGCCGGACGTGGACCCCGATTTTCGATGACCAACCGACGCAATCCATCGGCGCCATTGCCGTAGCGCCGTCCGCCCCGTCGACGCTCTACGTCGGCACGGGTGAGGGCTTACACCGCCCGGACTTGTCGGTCGGCAATGGCATGTACCGCTCCGACGACGCGGGCGCGCATTGGCGGTATTTGGGTCTGCCGGACGCGCAACAGATTCCCGAGGTCGCGGTCGATCCGCGTACGCCAGAGACAGTGTATGCCGCCGTTCTGGGTCACCCGTTCGGTCCGAGCGAGGCGCGTGGCGTCTATCGGTCGCGCGACGGCGGCCGCACGTGGAAGGCCGTGCTGCAACTCGATGCGCACACCGGCGCGAACGGTGTGGTCATCGATCCCAAACACCCCGATACCGTGTACGCCACGTTGTGGGAAGACCGCTTGGGGCCGTGGGAGGATCGGAACGAGTACCACGGCACGGCCGGAGGGCTGTACCGATCGGTGGACGGCGGCGAGCATTGGCAGCGCTTGGGCAGCGACTTTCCGAAGAACACCACCCAGATCAACCTGGCTCTGGCGCCGAGCCGGCCGGATCGGCTGTATGCGATGGTGGCGACGACCGACCCGGGTGATTACAACTCGTCGGCGGGATTGAGCCTCTGGCGCTCCGACGACGGCGGTCAGCATTTCGCGCAGACCACCAGCGATCCGCGTGCGGTCCTGCGCATCGGCGGCGGCGATCACGCGATGGTGCGGGTGGATCCCAACGACCCCGATACGATCTACACCGCGAGCATCGTGGCCATGCAATCCCACGACGGTGGACGCACGTTCACCTATTTGCGCGGTGGCCCGGGCGGTGACGACTACCAGAACGTGTGGGTCAGTCCTGACAACGGTCGCGTGCTCGCACTCGTCGGCGATCAGGGCGCGCTCATCACCCAGAACGGCGGTCGGACCTGGTCCAGTTGGCTGTCGCAGCCGACCGCGCAGCTGTATCACGCCAGCGTGACGCCGACCTTCCCGTATCGCATCTGCTCGGGCCAACAAGAGAGCGGTTCGGTCTGCATCGCCAGCCGTGGCAACGACGGCGAGATCACGGCGCGTGACTGGCATCCGGTCGGTGCGATCGAATACGGCTATGTGGCGCCGGACCCCCTGGATCCCGACCTGATTTACGGCGCCGGCCGCGCCGAAGTCTCCCGTTTCCACGTCTCCACGGGCCGCGTCGAGAACGTGACGCCGTTTATGGGCAAAGGCGCTGGGATCCGCACCGTGCGCACCGAACCGCTGATGTTCAGCCCACTGGATCCGCACGTCCTCTATTTCGCGGCGAGTCGTTTGTTTAGAACCACCGACGGCGGGCGCCACTGGGCGATCATTAGTCCGGATCTGTCGCGACCGGAACCGGCGATGCCCGCGAGTGTCGGGGATCGGCATCCGGCCGATGCCGCGCAGCAGCGCGGCGCCATCTATGCGCTCGGGCCCTCGCCGAAAGTCCCCGGTCTGTTGTGGGCCGGTACCGATGACGGTCTCGTCTGGCGCACGACCGATGAGGGTGCGCACTGGCAAGAGGTCACCCCGCCGGCGCTCACCGCCTGGAGCAAGGTGACGCAGATCGACGCGTCACACTTCAATCCGGACGTGGCCTACGTATCGGTCAGTCGGCTGCGCATCGATGACCTGCAGCCGATGATCTATCGCACGCACGATGGCGGCGCGCACTGGGACGCCATCGTGACCGGGCTCGAGGCCGCAGGTCCGGTTAACGCTGTCCGGGAGGACCCCGTCCGCAAGGGCTTGCTGTACGCGGCGACGGAGCGTGGGGTGTACGTCTCGTTCGATGACGGGGATCACTGGCGCGAATTGAACAACAACCTGCCGCATACCTCCGCGCGCGACGTGGTGGTGAAGGATGCTGATCTGATTGTGGCGACCCACGGTCGTGGCTTTTGGGTTTTGGACGATATCGCGCGCTTACGCGCGTGGCAGCCGGGTCGCCTCGACGGTCCGTGGTTGGTGCCGCCGACGCCGGCGATTCGTCTGGCGCGCAGCACGTGGAGCGATACGCCGATCGCCCCGGACGAACCGGTGGGTGAAAATCCGCCGGCCGGTGCGGTTCTCGACTATGCGTTGCCCGTGACGGGCGCCACCTCGGTGCGTCTGCGTATCCTGGATGCGCAGGGTCGGGTTGTGCGTGAGTACTCGGATCGCGATGCGCAGGATCCCTCCGACGAGGAGTTGGCGCGGGAGTTGATTCCGACCTGGTGGATTGCTGTGCATCACCCGCTGTCCACCGCACCGGGTCTGCACCGCGTGGTGTGGGATCTGCGGGGGCCGGCTCCGCGCACGACGACCAAAGGATTTCCGATCGGAGCGGTCGTGCACGGGACGCCGCGGGAACCGGAAGGGTTAACGGTGCCCCCGGGTCGCTACACGGTGGAACTCACGGTCGGTTCGTCGATCACGCGGGAACCCTTGGAAGTGCAAGCGGATCCCCGTCTGGACGCCCGGGCCAGTGCCCGTATCGCCGCGCAGTATGCGGCCCTACAGCCGCTCTACACGGCGTTTGATCAGGCCGCCTACGACGAGGGCGTCCTGCGTTCGCTGCTGCAGCAGATCGCGACCGCGCAAACGACAGCCCACAAGCACTCGATGGCCTACGAACGGCTGGAGCAGACGGCGAACCGCATTCACGCAGTCTACGACGATGGCGCCAAAGGCCAGGGCGGCATCGGGGTGCTGAGCCTCATGCAGCAACTCGGCGAACTCTACGGCGTGCTCACCCGCGGCGACGAAGCACCGAACGAAGCGCAAGCGGCGGCATTGGCCGCCGCGTTGAACCAAGCCGGTCCGGTCTTAGGGAAGGCCACCCAGGTGCTCGCCGACATCCCCGCCGTGAACCGTCAGCTGAAAAGCGCGGGGATCGCCCTGAACACCGAATTGCCACCGACGCACGATGGCAAAACGGCGGACGTCGACGAAGACTGAGGACGTTGGAGGCCGACGCGGAACTAGGGAGTTCCGCGTCGGCGCCACCGGGCGACGCCGCTTTCAACGAGCACAAAGAGCAGTGGCACGAAGAAGATCGCAAGCCCCGTAGCGGTCAACATGCCACCCACCACCGCATTGCCGATGGCTCGCTGAGCCCCTGAGCCTGCGCCCGTCGCGATGGCCAGCGGCACGACGCCGCAGCCAAAGGCGAGTGACGTCATCACGATCGGTCGCAGACGTATACGCACCGCCTCGAGCGCCGCCGCCGCCAAGCTTTGGCCAGCGCGGTGCAGCGTTGTTGCAAACTCGACGATCAGAATGGCGTTCTTCGCGGCCAGACCCATCGTCGTCAGCAAACCGATCTGGAAGTAGATGTCGTTGTTCAGCCCGCGCAATTGCGTGGCGAGCAGGGCGCCGATCACGCCGAGCGGTACGACCAAGATCACGGCGAAGGGGATGGTCCAGCTCTCGTACAACGCAGCGAGCATGAGGAACACGACCAGAATCGACAGGCCGTACAGCAACGGCGCCTTCGCACCCGATTCCTGCTCTTGCAGAGAGACCCCCGTCCACTGGTAGCCGACACCCGCCGGCAATTGGCTGACCAATTTCGCCATGATGGCCATCGCTTCGCCCGTGCTGCGCCCCGGGGCGGCGGCGCCTTGAATATCGAGCGAGGGACTGCCGTTATACCGTTCCAAGCGCGGCGAACCTTTGGTCCAGGTGGCCGTCGAGAACGCACTGAACGGCACCATTTGCCCAGCGTTGTTGCGGACAAACCAGCGCGACAAATCGTCCGGCGTCCCGCGGTACGCCGCGTCGCCTTGCAGGTAGACCTTCTTCACGCGACCTTGATCGATAAAATCGTTGACGTAGGTGCCGCCCCAGGCGCTGGCGAGCGTGGCATTGATGTCGGCCACGGTGAGGCCGAGGCTGCCCACCTTGCCCGGATCGATGTCGAGTTTCAGTTGCGCCGTATCGTCTTGGCCATTGGGGCGCACGCCGACCAACGCCTTCTGCTGCGACGCCATGCCGAGCAATTGATTGCGAGCGGCCATGAGGCGCTCGTGGCCAATGCCGCCGGTATCGAGTAACTCGAGATCAAAGCCGGTGGCGGAGCCGAGTTCCATGACGGGCGGCGGCACGAGTGCGTACACCGAGGCATTGCGCAGCGTCGCAAAGTGCTGCATCGCACG
>DAINQU010000002.1:162117-199901 GCA_036742455.1 Steroidobacteraceae bacterium
TGGTCTTCGTCCGGTAAGAACGAACCGGGAATTTTTAAGAACAACAAGCCGATGGCGACGAGGATCGCGGCATAGACCGCCATCCAACGCGTGCCTTGGCCGAGGATGCGCTGTACCGCGAGTCGGTAGCGGTCTGCCAGTCGCTCAAAGCCACGGTCAAAGGCGGCGAGCGGACCGGTACGTTCGACCCCGTCGGTGTGCGCGGCGGACGGATTGAGCAGTGTCGCGCACAGCGCCGGTGTGAGCACGAGAGCGACGAGTACCGACAGGCCCATGGCGGCGACGATGGTCAGCGAGAACTGGCGGTAGATGACGCCCTGCGAACCGCCGAAGAAGCCCATCGGAATGAACACCGCCGATAAGACGAGCGCGACACCGATCAACGCGCTCGTAATCTGGTCCATGGAGCGCCGAGTGGCCTCGATCGCGGATAGCTTTTCCTCGCGCATGACGCGCTCGACGTTTTCGACCACCACGATCGCGTCGTCCACCAAGAGTCCGATGGCGAGTACCAGCGCAAACATCGTGAGCGTATTGATCGTGTAGCCGCAGGCAGCGAGCACGCCGAAGGTGCCCAAGAGGACCACCGGCACGGCGATGGTCGGAATAATCGTCGCGCGCCAACTCTGCAGGAAGAGATACATCACCAAGAACACGAGGCCGATGGCTTCGATGAGCGTCTTGACGACCTCGCGGATCGACAAGCGCACGAACGGCGTTGAGTCGAAGGGCACGACGGCGTGGTAACCGGCAGGCAAGTCCAACGCCAGCTGATCGAACTTGGCCTTGACCGCCTCGGCGGTCTCCAGCGCATTGGCGCCCGGGGCGAGCCGGATAGCGAACCCGGACGAGGGGTGCCCGAGATATTGGGCCGTGAAGTCGTAACTCTCGGCACCGATCTCGACACGGGCGATGTCGCCGAGCGTGACGGCCGCACCGGCGGGACTCGTCTTGACGACAATGCGGCGGAATTGTTCAGCGGTCTGCAGGCGCGATTGTGCGGTGATCGTGGCGTTGAGTCCGACGCCGCCGGCCGCCGGCAGGCCACCGATCTGTCCGGCGGTCACTTGGGTGTTTTGCGCACGGATGGCGGCCACCGCATCGGCCGGCACGAGATTTAAGGCGGCGAGCTTCGCAGGATCCAACCAGATCCGCAGGGCGTGCTGCGTGCCGAACGAGATCGTTTCGCCGACCCCGGGTATGCGGCTGATCGGGTCAATGATGTGACTGGCGAGATAATCGGCGATATCGGTCGTGGCGACGTTGGGGTCGTCGCTGTAGATGCTGCAGGCCAAGAGGTAATTGCGCGCGGTTTTTTGCACGTACAGGCCTTGTGCCTGCACTTCTTGCGGTAACAACGGCACCGCGGTTTGCAGCTTGTTCTGCACCTGCACTTGGGCGATGTCGATATTGGTGCCCGTGCGGAAGGTGAGCACGATGCTCGCTGAACCCGAGGCGTCGCTGGAGGCGGACATGTATTTCAGTCCGTCGAGCCCCTTCATCTTTTGCTCGATGATCTGCGTGACGCTGTCTTCGATGGTCTTCGCGGAGGCGCCAGGGTAGGTGGCGCTGATCCCGATCTGGGGTTCGGCAATGGCGGGGTACTGCTGAATCGGCAGATTCAGGATCGCGGCGAGACCCGCGAGCATGATGACGATCGCAATGACCCACGCAAAGATGGGCCGATCAATAAAGAAACGCGGCAGCATGGGTCAGCGCCTCAGTGCGTCGCCGCGGCGGGCGCAGCGCCCACCGGGACCGGTTTGACGGGCAGACCCGGGCGCAACTTCGCCAAGCCTTCCACGACCACGTGCTCACCCGCGCGCAGGCCGGACGTCACGATCCAGTCCGCACCGACGGCGGCGCCCAACGTGACCGGGCGTATTTCGACGGCGCCGGCGTCATTGACGAGCGTCAGTGTCGCTCCCCCGGTGGGGTCGCGGCCGACCGCCGTCTGCGGTACGCGCAAGGCGTGCGGGGCCGTTCCGGTCGCCACGCGCGCGTGCACGTACGTGCCGGGCAGCAGCAAGCCATCGGGATTCGGGAACACCGCTCGAACGGTGACCGCACCCGTGCCGCTGTCCACACTCGTTTCGGTGAACTCAAGGCGGCCGGTGTGGGCATAGGTCGAGCCGTCCTCGAGGGTGAGCGTCACGGGCAGCCCCGAGGCCGGCCGGGTGAGTCGACCCGCGGCCTGCGCTTGGCGCAGGGCCAGCAGCTGGGCCGAGGATTCGGTCAGGTCCACGTACACAGAGCCGTAGTCCTGAATCAAGGCGATGGGGTCGGCCTGTTTGGCGCTCACGAGGGCGCCCGGCGTGACGAGGCTACGGCCGATGTGGCCGCTGATGGGCGCCCGCACGCGGGTGTATTCGAGGTTGACCCGTGCCGCTTCCACCTGCGCACGTGCCACCGCGACGGCGGCATCCGCCTGCGAGGCCATCGCTTGAACCTCTTCGTTCGCGTCACGGCTGACGGCGCCGCTGTCGACAATGCGGCGATAGCGTTCGGCGCGTGACCGCGCGAGGCTCGCTGCCGCTTCGGCGGATTTCAGGGCGGCCTCGGCGCTCTCGCTCGCCGCTCGGTACGGCGCCGGGTCGATCAAATAGAGCGGCTGGCCGGCTTTGACGAGCGACCCTTCGACGAACAGTCGCTCGCGAATGACGCCGTCGACCTGCGGACGGACTTCCGAGGACTGCAGCGCACTGATACGACCCGTGAGATCGGCGTCAAGGCCGACGTCCTGCTCGGCGGCGACCTGATAGCCGAGCTCGACAGGGCCGCCGGGGAATCCACCCGGGGCGCCGCCCGAGCCGCTGCAGCCGTAGAGCGCGGCGAGTACGCAAGCGAGGAGACCGAGGGGGCGAGGGCGGTAGCGAATGATCATGGAGGCTCTCTCAACAGGGGTCGGAACCGAACGCGGGGCGTCGATGGCAGGCCAGCGCACGGCGGCGTCCAACCCAACAGTTTGCGAGGCCTCCTCACGACTGTCCAATAAAAATCACGGCTCGGTGCGAACCCGGGTACCGACCGTTACCGGTGAGGAAGTCGTGTTGTATAACGGAGGCGAGTCCGCTCCCGAGGCACAGCAAGCCTTGGATCCGTCGACGGTGCGTGCATTCCCCGGGCGATCGCGCTGGGGATGGCAATCTCTAACACGTTATTAGTGCGATAACTCTTTTTATTCAAATGATTAAGTCGAAGAGCTGCGTCAGGGTTTGGGGCGCACGCTCGGAATGAGGCGGGTATGAACGATTCCGGTACGGCAGCGACAGAACGACACTCCACAGGCCAAATCGTGGCCTACTTTGTGCCGTTGACGTTCCTCTTATACGTCATCGATCCCGTCGGTCCGTTTTTTGACATCGTGGTGACGTACGTCCTGAAGGACCGTCTGCACGCAACGCTCTCCGAAGCGGCGCAATTTCGACTGATGGCGGCCCTGCCGGTTTACGGCGCCTTTGTCTTCGGACTCACGCGCGATCTGTGGAATCCACTCGGCCGTCGTGACCGCGGCTACTTTTTAGTCTTCGGGTTGCTCACCGCGGCGCTGATGTTCGTCCTCGCGGCGCAGCCTTTGTCGATGGGCGTGCTGACCGTCGCTGTTCTGTCGGTCATGCTGTTGACGCGTTTCATCGTGGCGGCGTACCAAGGCCTGATGGCCCTGATCGCCCAAGAGCGCGCGATGTCCGGCCGGCTGTCGGCCGTGTGGCAATTCACGGCGTTTGCAACGGCATTGCTCAGCTCTGCCTGCTCCGGGTTGATCGTCCAACACGCCTCAACGCCGACGATATTTCGGCTCCTGGGTCTAGCCGCCGTCGGCGTCGCCGCCTTCGGGCTGTGGAAGCCCGCGGCGGTGTTCGGTGGCGCCTACGCTGCTCCCGAGGCCCAAGGGCTCGACCTACGCGGCGACCTGCGTCGGTTGATCCGCCACCGCGCCATCTATCCGGCGGTCGCGTTGATGCTGATGTTCCAATTCAGCCCCGGTACCGGGGTGGTGCTGCAGTACTACATGGTTGACGTCCTGAAAGGATCGGATGCCATGTATGGCTACTGGTACGCGATGTTCCTGGCGGGCTTTTTGCCGGTGCTGCTCCTGTACGGCTACCTGTGCCAGCGCGTGCCGTTCGGGCGGTTGCTGTTCTGGAGTGCCGTTCTCGCCGTGCCGCAGGTGATCCCCCTCGCGTTGATCCATTCGGCCTGGGGAGCCGTGCTGCTCGCCTTGCCGATCGGGATGTTGGGCGGCTTGATGTGGGCGGCGATCAACGATCTGGCGATGCGCTCCTGTCCGCCGGGTCTGCACGGCTCGCTCATGATGGTCGTATCGGGCGTGAACGCCCTCGGGATCCGCGGCGGTGATTGGGTGGGTACGTGGATTTACAGCGCCGGCGGTCGGCACGGATTCCTCGGCTGCGCGATCGTGACCACGCTCGTCTATGTCGCCGTCCTGGGCGTGATTCGATGTGTGCCTGAGGAAATCACCCGGACCGCAGATGGGCAGGCCCTCGCGGCAGCATGACTTCGGACATCGCTTCCCGGGGAGGGCGGGGCTGCGCCGCGTGCATACCCGGGCGGGTCGTTCGCGCCGGTTTATGACGATTCGAATCCCATCAATAAAAGACATACAAAATATTGAAAAAAATACGATTTGTTGAACGCGACGATCATGAGCGCAACGCATTTAACGCGCATTTCTCAAACGATATATACTTGAAATAAATCTAACACGAGAGTCGCGAGTGGCTACCCAAGAGCAGAAATTGGACAGCTCCCTGGCCCGCCTAGAGGGCTTGGCGAAAGGCGGCAGGGTCGTCTTTGCGGCCAAGGAGATGGGCCGCGTCCATCGGGATCGGCTGATCGCGTCCGGACATCTGCAGCGGATCATCGGTGGCTGGCTGCTGCGCACGCCGCCAGAGCGCGACGAGGACGACGGCACGGCGTGGTGGGCGGCGTACTGGATCTTCTGTGCGGCGTACTGTGAGTCCCGGTTCGGGGCCGTCTGGCATCTCTCCGCCGAGCAATCCGTCCTGCTCCACGTCGAGGACACCGTGGTGCCGTCGGAGCTTGTGGTGTGTTCGCCCCGCGGTCAGAACAACGACTTGGAGTTGCTGCACGGGACCTCTCTGTACGATCTACGGGAGGCGACACCGCCACCGGCCGAGGACCTCGTCCTGCGCCAGGGCCTTCGGCTCTACTCCTTGGATGCGGCACTCGTCAAAGTGCCGGAGGCGTTTTACGGCGCCCACCCGTTGGAGGCACAGTTGGCGCTGCGAGCGGTCCCCGATGCCTCCGGACTGCTACGGCGCTTGCTGCGCACCGGCCAACCGATCGTCGCGGGCCGCTTGGCCGGGGCGTTTCGGCACATCGGTCGCCTGGACGTGACGGACGAAATCCTCGCCACGATGCGCAGCGCCGGGCACGCGCCCGTCGAGCGCAACCCTTTCACCGCACCGCGGCTACCCATGGCGGTGCGACGCGGAGCGCCGTCACTTGTCGCGCGGCTTGCCGGGCTCGCGGCGTTGGGGCGCGCGTCGATCGCCGACCGCTTGCCGGTCTCCCCGGGACGTATCACCGACCCGAATGCGTATTTGGAGTCGCTACCCGCTCGCCACGGGGACGATGCGTTCCACGGCTTGTGGCACGACGGGCTGGTCGTGACGCGTGACGCCTTGGCGCAGGTGGCCGACGGCGAGGTCACCCCGGCCCAACTCACGGCGACTCGGGATCGGGCCGGCCTCTCCGCCCTTGGCGATCTGCAGGCCTTTCGAGCGGTGGTTCGATCCATCGGTGCCATCCTCGGTGGCGCGCCGACGATGGAGGTGCTGCGCGAAGGGCATCGGGAGTGGTACCGAGAGTTTATGCAGCCGTTGGTGACCGGGCGGCTGCGCTCGGTGGGCGCGCTGGCGGGCTACCGCGACGGGCCCGTCTATCTGGCGGCCTCGCGCTTTGTGCCGCCGGAGGCCCAGGCGATGCGATCGGCCATGCCGGCCTTATTCGACTTGCTCGAGGGTGAGACGGATCCGTTTGCCCGCGCCGTGATGGGGCGATGGCTGATGAGCTACCTGCACCCGTACCGCGAGGGTAACGGGCGCATGGCACATTTCTTGATGAACGTCCTGCTCGCCGCCGGTGGCTGGCAGTGGCGCACCGTGCTCGGCACCGAGCAGAGCCGCTACCAAGACGCGCTCGAACAGGCCAACCTCAGTTATGACCTCGGCCCCCTGGCGGCGCTTATCGCCGAAGGGCTCGAGGCCGTCCCGAGCGTGTCCGCTGGGCGCGACACGTTCGCGCCCGCCGAGGCCCTGCCGGCGGTGTCGGTGTCAGTCCCGAGCGCTGAGAGTGGCTTCGAGGACACGACCGGTGCGAGCTCACGGACGGTCGTCGCGCTGGAAGCTCCCATCGTGGCGGCCACGGCCGAAATCGCGGCGAGCGCAGACGATGCGACGACGGCGGACGCTGAGGCAGCGATCGAACCCCCCACACGGGAGGAAGACGTCGAGGCGCATACGGCGGACAGCGCGCTCACGCCGGACGCGACGGAGGCGGATGCCGTGCCGCCGCCGGTGGTGGAGGGGTTGTCCGATCTCGGCGGCCCCGTCGAGACCGCCGCTGTGACCCCGATGGGCGCGGCCGAAAAGCCCGCCCGTAGCAAGAGCGCCAAGCCGCGGAAAAAGTACGCACCGCAACCAACCCAAATGGGGCTCTTCGGCGAATAGCCGTTTCAGGGCTCGTCGATCGCGCTCAGGCCTTGGTCGAAGCGGCGACCCGCCTCGAGGAGTCGCTGGGCGAGCCTCGCGGGCGTGTCCCGGGTCGCGGACTCCGCCAGGAACACGCGGTGCGCTTTGAAAGCGAGCCCCGCGATGGCGATCGGGGAGGTGGGTAACGACGGTACCCCCGGCAATACCGCGGCGGTGCGGATGAACTCAGCGGCTGCCCGCATCGCGGCGTGCGCGGCTTCGGCTTCGGGCGAGGCGTACTGAAAGCGCCAACGTTGAATGCGTTCGTTGATGAGTGGCTTGGCATCGCCCGCAGAGCGCAGCCCGGCGGCCGCGAAAATACGGCAGTCAAAATCACGGCACGTTTGCGGACGGATGGCGTACACGCTGCACTGACCGCTTTTCAGCATCGGGCAGGTCCCGTCGGCGCGATAGCCCATGTAACGCAGACCCTCGGGAGCGTCCTCTGGCTCGAGCAACAGGTAGTGCGGCACCCGGGCCGCCACGGCCTGATCCTCGGCGCGCAGGGCGACGGGCCAATGGGAACTGCAGCAGCCCACGCACGTTCCACACGGGACGTCGCTGCCCGACGTGCCGCGCAGCGTTGCCGTCATCGCATCGACCCACTCGCCGAAGTCCCCCGCGTCGATTGGATCGAGCGGCGTATCGCTGGCTAACGACGTCATCGGGTGCGGTTACGTGTCAAAGATGAGCGTCCACCGCGCCGGTCGGCCGGCGCGTACGAGGGCGGCTTGAACGCGCCCGACCGGTCAATGACCGGTCGGGCGCCACACCGCGGGGTTAGTGCTTCCCGAAATGCGTCGTCCACTGCACGGTGAACGAGCGACCGATCGAATCAAACCAGTTGGACGCGTAGTACGGATAGGACGTCCAGCTCGGGTCCTTCTGCGGCTTCGTGTCGAACAAGTTGTCGACCGAGATCGTCAACGCCGAATCGTGATTCAGATCAACATGCAGGGTGCCGTTGAACTTCTGGGTCGGGGCCAACCGCTCGGTCCCGTCGTAGTTCGGCAGACCACCGAGACGGGTGCCAAACAACGTCGTCGTGTAGCGACCCAAGGTCCAGGCCACCGAGTAGGTCGCCTTGTAGCGCGGAATCACGTAGTAGTAGTAATCGGTGAGTTCGTTGTCGACCGCGTCGCCCGAATGGAACTGAATCGTGTGGGTGAACACGTCCGTCAACGAGGCGCGCAGGTCAAAGCGGCCTGCGGCTCCGGCGTTGATGCGGTAGCGACCGCTGACGTCCACGCCCGAGGTCTTTTCGACCGCGGCGTTGATGGGTAACACGAGGACCGAGGTGATCTGGTTCGGGTTGCTAAACGCATCGGCCGGGTTACGGGTGATCTGGCTCAGTACCTGCTGGCACTGTGCCGAGTTCGAATTGACCGCGACGCCGTCGACCGTCTGACCGAGGCGGCAATCCGCTTCTTCACGCAGCAGCGTATCCGAGCTCTGCAGAGTCACTTCATCGCGCAGACTGATCTGGTAGTAATCGGCCGTGAATTCGAGGTTGCGCGTCGGGCTGTAGACGAACCCGCCGGTGAAGGACTGGCTCGTCTCATCGCGCAGCGCCGGGTTACCGTTACTGCGACCGTTGAAACCGACGTCGCCCAAGCTGCAATTGTTCGTGTAATCCGGGCCCGAACCGGGTTCGTTCACCCGGCACAGGTAGTAGTCCGTGCCACCGGAGCTCGAATTGCTCAGACCGGCGTACAGATACGCGAGGTCCGGAGCGCGGAAGCCGGTGCCGAACGATCCACGCACGAGCAACGACCGGAAGGGGCGGTATTCCAAGCCGAGGGAGTAGGTGCCCTTGCTGCTTGACGTATCGCTGTAGGTGTAGCGGTCGAAGCGGGTGGCAGCCGTGGCGACGACCTGCTCGAGCAGCGGGACTTTGACTTCGGCGCCCACGCCGGAGTGCGTGCGCGCACCGGTGGCAGAGACGTTGCCCAGACTGTAGTAGCCGCCGTTGAGGCTGAGCGGGTCGACTTGCATGTCTAAACTCTGCCGGCCCACTTCGGCCAGCAAGGCAACGCCCACCGGACCCGCCGGCAGCGTGACCCACTTGTCGTTGTTCAACAGGACATTGACGCTGCTTTGCCGCGCCGTGTCGCGATCCGTCGAATTTTGGAGGAACGACTTGAACTGTGCGGTGGTCAACGGTGTGTAGAGACGGTCGACCGGCGCGTTGTAGATCGGCAGCCCGGTCGCGGCATCCACGCCGAGTTGTGCTCCCAAATAGTAGTTCTGGATCGCCGATTCGACGATCGCAGGCTCCTGGCTCACGAGCTTGTTCTGGGAGAAGTTGAGGCCCAACTCATAATGCCAATGGCTGCCGCCGAGGGCGCCTTGGATACCGCCGTTCAGCGTCAGTGACCGGCCGTTGTTGTGGATCATGGCGGTATCCAAGCCGCCGTTTTCCTCGTACGTGAAATACTTTCGTTGCCATTGCTCGACGAGCCCCGTGGCCTGATTCAGGAACGGGGTGTCCACGGTGCGGCCGTTTAGGACGTAGCTCGACGACCACTGCAAGGGCGTGTTGTAGATCTCCTGATTGGATCCACCGGCCATGATGTCGAGGAACAGGTGGGTATCGTCGTTCAGGCGGTAGGTGAGCGTGCTGTAGAGGTTGATCGCCTTCTTGCCGTTTTGCAGCGTGCCGTAGCCCACATCGTTGTAGCTGCCGCAGTAATTACCGTAGTTGTTCCGGTAGGCGCTGACGATCGTGCCCTGGTCGAGGCCGGCGAGCGCGGCGCAGGCACCCGCGGGTGGGTCGTAATAGTTCTGGTCCTGATCCTCTCGAACGAAAACGGGACTTGCGTAGGGGTTGGGGCTGTTCAGGCGCGAGTTGGTGGTGGATCGCTGAAACGCCCATACGGGTTGTTCGTTGAGAAACTCAACCGCGACAACGGCGTCGAGGCGATCCGTCGAGAACCCGCCGCTTAATTGCGCGCGCTCGTTCGTGCCGCCGCCGTGTTGCGTGGATCCGCCGCGCAGATCCAGCGTCACGCCGTCTGCTTTCTTCTTGAGGATGAAGTTGATGACGCCGGAAATGGCGTCCGAACCGTAGATCGCCGAGGCGCTGCCGCTCAGGATTTCGATGTGATCGATCATCGACAACGGAATCGACGAAATGTCGGTGAAATTGCTGGTGCCTTGGTAGAGCTGCGGATAATCCGCGATACGCCGTCCATTGATCAGCACCAAGGTATGGTTCGGTCCGAGGCCACGCAGGTCGACCGCTTGTGCGCCGGGGGAGAAACCGTTCGTGTTCTGATTGTTGTCCAACGCGCCGAGGTTGCCGGTCAGGGCAGACATGGCCTGTGACACCGACGTGAAGCCGCTGTTGCGCAGATCCTCGGCCGACAAGCTAATGACCGGGGCTGCCCCTTCCACTTCCGTGCGCGGGATATGCGAGCCGGTCACGACGACCGCGTCCATCGTCGCGGAGTCTGCGGCGGTGGGCGTGGGGCCAACGTCGTTGGCGTAGGACAGCGTCGAGGTCGCCAACAGTGAGGTGGCCAGTGCGATCGTCGTCTTCATGAACACTCCCGGATACGAATTGCCCGCTGCGCGGATCGTTTTGTCAGTGCGGATGAATCATGGCATAACCGGTGATACATAACCAACAAATCAGTGGGTTATCAGCCTATGGCGCGTCCGGACCGGCCTTCCGGGTAGTCCGGTAAGGGGCGCCGGCCGTGCGGCGGCGGGGGTTGCTGAGGTGGGCGTGGGGGCCCGGCGCAGCACGTATGGGGGGAGCTGTCCCGCTCGACGCCTGCGGGGTTGCGCGGCCGGCCGTGCCCGCCCGTCCTTTGCGTAGGATCGCCCGGCCCACCGTTATAGATAATCTTGGGCGTCGCTCACTTTTTCGAAAGTCGGTCGCTGGGTTCGGCTGTTAGTATCGGGCGCGAGCGAACGGCGTGCTGCGCCGCCCTCACGGTATTGCCGCCGTGCCTGCGTTTGACATTGGGATTCAACGAATGAGTGAGATTTCCCGCTATTCCGCTTGGTCATTGGCGCGCCGCGCCTGGTCAGGGGCTCGATGGCGCCGTGCATGGCGGGCCGCCGAGCCGCGCCCGAGTTACGACGTCATTATTATCGGCGGTGGCGGCCACGGCTTGGCCACGGCCTACTACCTCGCCGCCAATCACGGCATCACCAATGTGGCGGTCCTCGAACGCGGCTACTTAGGGTCCGGCAATGTCGGACGCAACACGACCCTCGTCCGGTCGAATTATCTGTTGCCCGGCAATACCGAGTTCTTCGAGCACTCGCTCAAACTGTGGGAAGGTCTGTCCCACGAACTCAATTACAACGTCATGCTCTCGCAGCGCGGCCAGCTCGTGCTCGCGCACGGCCCCGGACAGATGGACGTCTTGGCGCGCAAGGGCAACACGATGCGCCTGAACGGCATCGGTGCCGAGTTGTTGGAGCGAGCCGACGTTCAAAAATTAGTGCCCTTTTTGGATTACTCGTCGCACTGCCGCTTTCCGATCTACGGCGGCCTTTATCAGGCCCGTGCCGGCACGGTGCGGCACGATGCGGTCGCCTGGGGCTATGCGCGGGGTGCCGATCACCTCGGTGTGGATCTGATCGAAAACTGTGAAGTGACGGGCTTCCTGCGCGACGGCGACCGGGTCACCGGCGTGCAGACCTCCCGCGGGGTCATCCACGCGGGTCGCACCGCCGTGTGTGTGGCCGGGCACTCGTCGCACATGGCGCGGATGCTCGGCTGGCGCCTCCCCATCGAAAGTCATCTGCTGCAAGCCTTTGTCACGGAGCCCATCAAGCCGTTCCTCGACCACGTGATTTCCTTCGGCGCGGAACTCTTCTACGTCTCCCAATCGGACCGTGGCGGCATGGTGTTCGGCGGGCACATCGACGGGTTCAATTCCTACACCCAACGCGGCCAGTTGCCCAAAGTACAAACGGTGGCGGAGTGTGCGGTCGCCCTGATTCCGGGCATGTCCCGCCTGCGGGTGCTGCGCCATTGGGGTGGCATTCAGGATATGACCCCGGATGGCAGTCCGTTCATCGGTCGCACGCCGTTCCAGAACCTCTATCTCAACGCCGGCTGGTGTTACCAAGGGTTTAAAGCCACCCCCGCGACCGGCTGGTGTTTGGCACATACGATTGCTCATGACGAGGAACACCCTCTGATTCGGCATTTGGGAGTGGACCGATTCGAACGCGGCAATGGCCACGACGAATACGGTCTTGGCCTCTGGACCTATAAGCAGTAAGCCCATGCTTCGTATTCCTTGTCCTCATTGCGGTGTGCGTGACTACACCGAATTCCGCTACGCCGGCGACGCCACCAAGGTGCGGCCGACGCACGGCACCGACGACGTCCGCGCGTGGCACGACCATGTGTTTCTCTTTGACAATCCCAAAGGCGCGCACCGCGAATACTGGCAGCACGTGCAAGGGTGTCGGCAGTGGTTGGTCTTGGAGCGCGATACCGCGACGAATACGGTGGGGCGTGCGTGGCTCGCTCGCGAAGGGGCAGCGTCATGACCGTCCGTAGACTGGCGAGTGGCGGCCACATCGATCGCGCAACCCCCGTACGCTTTCAGCTCGAGGGCCGTACCCTCAGCGGATTCCAGGGGGACACGCTGGCCTCGGCGCTCCTCGCGAACGACGTGCGGATCGTTGGGCGCAGCTTCAAATACCATCGACCGCGCGGCGTGTTGGCGGCCAGTGCGCAAGAGCCGAACGCGCTCCTGACGGTGGGCGCCGGCGATCGGCGCACCCCCAATCTTCCGGCGACCCTCGTCGATCTCTTTGAGGGGCTCGTCTGCGAACGGCAGAACGGTTGGCCGAGTGTCGAGCGGGATGTGGGGAGCCTGCTCGGGCTCTTCTCACCGCTGATCTCGGCCGGGTTCTACTACAAGACTTTTATGGGTCCCACGCGCGGCGCGTGGATGTTCTATGAACGTTGGATCCGTCGGACGGCCGGATTGGGCAAAGCCACGCACCGACCAGACCCGTCTCGCTACGAGACCGAACATCGCCATACCGACGTGTTGATCATCGGCGCCGGTCCGGCTGGCATGGCTGCCGCGTTGGCCGCGGGGCGCGCCGGCAGTCGTGTTCTTTTGGTGGAGCAGGAGGCGCTGGTCGGTGGCAGCTTGTTGCACGGTGCCGTGGGCTCCGCCGACGATCGTTGTGGCTTCGGGCTACTCGAGCAATTGGCGGTATTGCCCACGGTAGAACTCTTGACGAGGACCACTGCCTTTGGCGTATACGACGGTCAGACCGTGGGACTCGTCTCCCGCATACCGGGAGCGTTCGGTGGTTCGGCGGAGCCGCCATACGCGCGTGAAACGCTGCACGTGGTGCGGGCGCAGCAGATCATCTACGCGACCGGCGCGTTAGAGCAGCCACTCGTCTTCGGCAATAACGATCTACCGGGCATCCTGCTGGCCGGCGCGGTGCGGGAGTATCTGCACCGATTCGCCCTGCGCCTCGGCGAACGCGTGGTCGTGCTCTCGCAGCACGATTCGGCCTGGGACACCGCGTTGGATCTGGCGGAGGCGGGTGCCGCCGTGACGGTGGTCGAGGCCCGAGATCGCGTCTCGGACGACCTGCTTGCACGCGCCGCTAAGCGATCGGTGACGGTGCGTCTTGGCGCCGTGCCCGTCACGGCGCACGGCTCGCGCGCGGTACGCGGAGTGACCGTTGTCGCGTTGGCAGACCATCGGACGGAGTACTTCGCGTGCGATCTCGTCGCGATGTCCGGCGGATGGACGCCCACCGTGCAACTCACCACGCACACGGGCGTGAAGGCGGTCTACGACCCGGCCTTGAGGGTGCACGTGCCGGGGCCGTTGCCTGCGAATCAGCAGGTCGTCGGGGCCGCCCGCGGGATCGTCCGTAACCCGCTCGCGGAGGGTCACACGGCCGGCGAGCGCGCCGCGCGTGATTGTGGCTACGACGGTGCGGTGGGTGTTGCGGCGGACGCCCATTGGGCGGACGTGCCGTTGATGGCTGCGGGCGTGCCGAGAGCGCCGTCGGTGCAGGGTAAGGCGTTTGTGGACTTCCAAAGCGACGTCACCGTGGCCGACATCGATCTGTCGCTCGAAGACGGCTTTGAGTCACCCGAGCACTTGAAACGCTACACCGCGCTTGGCATGGCCACCGATCAAGGCAAGAACAGCCACCACAACGGGTTGCAACTGCTCGCCGAACGCCGCGCGAAAGACGTGGGCTCGCTCGGCACCACGACCCATCGTCCCCCGTACACGCCGGTGACGGTGGGTGCCTTGGCCGGCCGTTCGGTCGGACTGCACTTTCGGCCGACCCGGCGCACGCCGATGCACGACTGGCATCAGGAGAACGGCGCCACCTTCATTGAAGCCGGCCCGTGGTTGCGGCCGTGGTACTACCGTTGGGCCGGTGCCGACGTCGCGACGGCGTACGTCAACGAAATGCGGTTGGTGCGATCGTCGGTGGGACTCTCGGACGTGTCGTCGCTCGGCAAGATCGAGTTGACGGGCCCGGATGTCGGGCAGTTTCTCGATCGCGTCTACGTCAACGGTTTTTCGTCCTTGGCCGTCGGTAAAGCCCGCTACGGCGTGATGCTCAACGACGATGGCACGGTCTTGGACGATGGCACCACCGCGCGCTTTGGCACGCACCGGTACTTCATGACGACCACGACGGCGCAGGCCGGCGAGGTGATGTCGTGGCTGGAGTTCCTGCTGCAGACGGCGTGGCCGGACCTGCGCGTGCAAGTCGTCTCGGTCACCGATCGGTGGGCGGCCATGTCCATCGCCGGTCCGAAATCGCGCGAGGTGCTGGCGCAGGCCTTGCCGCAGCTGGACGTCTCGGGCGCCGCCTTGCCACACATGGGTGTGCTCGAAGCCGAGTGGGACGGACGCCCGATCCGGGTGGCGCGTCTCAGCTTCTCCGGCGAATTGGCCTACGAGGTGTACGTACCGGCCGATCACGGCATCGCGATGTGGACCCATTTGCTCGACGTCGGTGCGCCGGCGGGCATCCGTCCCTACGGTCTCGAAGCGTTGGCATCGCTGCGTATCGAGAAGGGCCATGTGGCGGGTATTGAATTGGATCACCGCAACACGCTCGCCGATCTCGGTCTCGGGAAGATGGCCTCGCGGACCAAGGCGTACGTGGGACGCGAACTCAGCCAGCGATCGGAGTTGGTCGCCGCGGATCGTTGGAGCTTGGTGGGCCTTGAGTTGCTCGAGCCGAGCGGTACCTTGCGCGGCGGTGCCATCTTATTCGCGGACGGCGAGCCCATGGTGGGTCACGGCCGTGGCTACATCACGTCGGTCACGTGGTCGACGGTGCACGAGCGCCTGATTGCGCTCGGTCTCTATCAAGGCGGCTTGGCGCACGTCGGCGAGGTGGTCGTCTGCGCCTATCCGTTGCGCGGTGAGCAGGTCAAAGCCCGCATCGTGTCGCCGATGTTTATCGATCCGGCCGGAGAGCGACTCCATGCATAACTCTCGATCCGCCCTCGCGTCCCAACGCGAGTTCGTGGCCCGCGCTGGGGCGTCCGTGCTGCGCATCGCGGCGGATCCGTCCAGCCGCTGGATCCAGCTAGGCGTCTATCCCGGGGGCCACGACGCGGTCGCAGCCGCCTGGCAACGCAGCGTCGGTGGGGAACTGCCCACGTCGGCCCGGACCGTTGCGCCGGCCGCAGGAGGGCGGGTGTACCGTATCGCGCAGGATCAGTACCTGCTGCGCGACGTTGCGGACGCTCAGGCAGCGGCACTCCTGTCGGCGTTGCCGGAGGACGCCGCCGGCTGGACGGACCTGACCGGTTCGCGCGTTGCGATCCGTATCACCGGGTCGGCGGCGCGGGACGTGCTGTCGCAGTGCGTGACGATCGATCTGCACCCGACGGTGTTCGTCGACGGGGCGTTTGCCCAGACGGGGATCCATCACGTCGGCGGTTTGCTGGAACGCAATGGCTCTGACGATTACGGCTACATCGCGCTGCGCACCTATGCGCTCACGGTGTGGGAGGCTTTGACGGACGCCGCGCAACGCGCGGCGTAAGGACGAACGAGTGCCCGCGGCGACGCCGCGGGCCGACATGACATCGACTCACAGGATTTATCTATGAAGACGCATGCACGAGTGGTGGTGATTGGTGGTGGCGTAGTGGGCTGTAGCGTGCTCTACCACCTGACCAAAGCAGGCTGGAAGGACGTGGTGCTGGTGGAGCGTGAACAACTCACGGCCGGCTCAACCTGGCACGCCGCGGGCGGATTCCACACGCTGAACGGTGATCCCAATGTGGCGAAGCTGCAGGGGTACACCATCGGCCTGTACGACGAGTTGGAGCGTATCTCCGGGCAGTCGTGCGGATTGCACCGCTCCGGCGGTTTGCTGCTGGCGGACACGCCGGAGCGCATGGAGTGGCTCAAGATGGCCCACGCCCGCGCGCGCTACCTTGGCTTAGAGACGGAGTTGTTGACCCCGTCGGAAGCCAAGAAATTGCTGCCGCTGATCGAAGAGAAGTATTTCGTCGGCGCGATGCTCGACGCCGCGGATGGCAATCTCGACCCGTCCGGCACGACGCACGCGTACGCCAAAGCGGCGAAGATTGGCGGTGCGGAGATCTATCAGCAGACGCGCGTGACCGACATCCAGCGACGCCCGGAAGGGACGTGGGACGTGGTGACGACGATGGGGACGATTCGGACCGAGCACGTCGTCAACGCCGGCGGCTTGTGGGCCCGCGAAGTCGGCCGCATGGTCGGACTCGAATTGCCGGTGCTCGCCATGGAGCACATGTACCTCGTCACGGACGAGATCCAGGAAGTCGTCGACTTCAATCGCGAGTTCGGCCACGAGTTGCCGCATGCGATCGACTTCAAGGCCGAGATTTACATGCGCCAAGAGCGCAACGGCTTGGTCTTGGGTACCTACGAGCAGGATTGCCGCCCTTGGCAGCCGAAGACGACGCCGTGGGACTTCGGTGCGCAGTTGCTCGAGCCGGATCTCGAGCGTATCGCGCCGTCGCTCGAAATCGGTTACGCGCACTTCCCAGCCATGGCGAAGGCCGGCATCAAGCGGGTGATCAACGGCCCGTTCACGTTCTCGCCGGACGGCAATCCACTGGTCGGCCCTGTGCAGGGATTGCCGGGTTTCTGGTGCGCGTGCGCCGTGATGGCCGGCTTCAGTCAGGGCGGCGGCGTGGGTCTTGCCCTGTCGCAATGGATGGTCAACGGCGATCCGGGCTTCGACGTGTGGGCGATGGACGTCGCCCGCTATGGCGAATGGGCCACGCGCTCGTACACCAACGTGAAGGTGCGCGAGAACTACTCGCGCCGCTTCTCGATCCGTTTCCCGAACGAGGAGTTGCCGGCCGCGCGCCCGCAGCAGACCACGGCCTTGTACGACATCCTGCGCTCGCGTGGCGCGGTCATGGGCGACAGCTGGGGACTCGAGACCCCGTTGTGGTACGCGCCGCCGGGCGTCGAGCCGCGCGACATCGTCTCGTTCCACCGTTCCAATGACTTCGAACACGTCAAAGCCGAGTGTCTGGGCGTGCGTTCCGCCGTCGGTGTGACGGAAATTGCGAACTTCGCGAAATACGAGATCACCGGTGCGGGAGCGGAGGCCTTCCTGTCGCGCCTCATGACCAACCGGATGCCCAAAGTGGGGCGTATCGCGCTCACGCCGATGCTCAATCCGGCCGGCAAGCTCATCGGCGACTTCACGATCGCCTGCGCAGCGCCGGAGCGCTACATCATGTGGGGCTCCTCGCAGGCGCAGATCTATCACATGCGTTGGTTTGAAGCGCACTTGCCGAAGGACGGCTCTGTCGCCATCCGCCGCTACGACATGGGCCTCGTCGGCTTGTCGATCGCCGGACCGAAGTCGCGTGAGCTGCTGGCCCGTCTGACGGACGAAGACGTGTCCGGCGATGCCTTCCGCTTCATGGATCATCGCGCCATGGACGTCGGCAATTGCCCGGCCATGGTCAATCGCGTGACCTATTCCGGCGATCTTGGCTACGAAATCTGGGTGGCGCCGGAGTACCAGCGCCGTCTCTACGACGCGATTTGCGCGGCCGGTGCGGACCTCGGCTTGGTGCACTTCGGTATGCGTGCGTTGCTGGCGCTGCGGTTGGAGAAGAACTTCCCAACCTGGTATCGCGAGTTGCGTCCGATTTACGGGGCGTACGAGGCGGGTATGGATCGCTTCGTGGATCTGACCAAGGGCGACTTTATCGGCCGCGATGCGGCGGCCCTCGAGAAGGCCAACGGCGGAACCTTGCGGCGCGTGAGTTTCGCGGTCGACGCGTTGGATGCGGATGTGCTCGGCGACGAGCCGATTTGGCACAACGGTCAGGTGGTCGGCTGGGTGACCTCCGGCGGCTACGGTCACTGTGTCGATCTGTCGCTGGCGCAAGGCTATGTGCCGAAAGAACTGGCCCACGACTTGGCGAGCGGCGCGTTTGAGATTGAGATTCTCGGCGAGCGCCGGCCGTCGAGCATCCTCGTCGATCCGCCGTTCGATCCGAAGGGTCTGCGGATGCGGATGTGATAGGCCTGCCATGAACGACCGCACGACCGATAAGCCGAGAGCCCGTCGCCGTTCGTCGGTGGAGGTGGCAGCGCCTGCGCGCAGCGTTCGTTACCGAACGCTGCGACGTCCCTACGAACCCTGGCAGATTTTCAGCCAGGATCGGATCGAAGCGTTGCACCACGCGGCGCTCGATCTGTTGGAAAACGATGGGCTTAAAGTGCTCTCGGCGCGCGCTCGCGCGCAGTATCGTGCCGCCGGTTGCCGCGTGGACGACGCCACCCATATGGTGTGGATCGACCGGGCGCTGGTGGCGGCGGCGATCGCCTCGGCGCCGCGTTCGATTCGTCTGCATGCGCGCAATGCCGATCGGCACGTGCTGCTCGATGAGCGGGCGCTGACCTTCGGCCCGGTGTCCGGACCGCCGAACGTGGCCTTGCCGGACGGCAGCCGGCGCCCGGGTCGCCTGCAGGACTACGCCGACGGGATTCGGCTCTGCCAAACCTTCGATGTCATCCACTTACTCGGTTCGTTCGCCGAGCCGCAGGACATTCCCGTCGATGTGCGGCAGTTGGAGATGTTGCACGCGCAACTCACGCTCTCCGACAAGATTCCGCACACCTATTGCCGCGGCAGTGCGCAGGTGGCGGATTGCTTCGAACAGATCCGTATCGCGAACGGCTTGACGGCGGAGGAGTTCCGGCAAACGCCGTGCACCTACACGATCATTAACACGAATTCGCCGCGCGTCCTCGACGCGCCGATGGCCGACGGCATCATGGACTTTGCGGCGGCCGGTCAGGTGCAGATGATCACCCCGTTCACGCTGGCGGGCGCCATGGCGCCGGTGACCATCGCCGGGGCGTTGATGCTGGCGCACGCCGAGACGATGGGGGGCTTGGTGCTCGCGCAGCTGACGCGCCCGGGCGCGCCGGTGGTGTACGGCAGTTTCACGTCGAACGTCGATTTGCGCTCGGGATCGCCCGCGTTTGGCACGCCCGAATATGTACACGCTCAGGTGGGTGCCGGCCAGATGGCGCGCTTCGTCGGCTTGCCCTGGCGCTCGTCGGGCGCGACCGCGTCGAACCTTCCGGACGCACAGGCCGCCTACGAGAGCCAAATGAGCTTGTGGGGTGCGCTCGTGGGTGGTGCCAACTTCGTGCTGCACGGCGCGGGGTGGCTCGAAGGCGGGCTGTCGTCCAGTTTCGAGAAATTCATTCTCGACATTGAACAGCTGCAGATGCTCGCCGAAGTGCTCATGCCTGTCGGTGCCACCGACGACGACTTCGGATCGGATGCGGTGCGCGAAGCCGGTCCGGGCGGCCATTTCTTTGGTACCCAACACACGATGGCCCGCTATCGCGACGCCTTCTATGCCCCGTTCGTCTCGGATTGGCGCAATCACGGCACGTGGCTCGGTGACGGGGCACAGTCGGCGACAGAGCGCGCCGGCCGAATCTGTGGTGAGATGTTAGGGGCGTTTGTCGCCCCAGCGATCGATCCGGCCGTGCTCGAGGCGTTGACCGAGTACAAGGAACGGCGCATGGCGGAGGGCGGGGCACCCCCCGCCGGTTAGTCCCACCCGAGAAGGAAGATCACCCGTTGCGATCGCCGAACATTCACGGAATCCGAGTCCGCTGGCGCATTTTCTCGATGCTGGTGGGCGCTGCCGGTGTCGTCTACTTCCAGCAGCGCGCGATTTCGGTGGCGGCCGAACGCATCATGCCGGAGCTCTCGCTCACGCAGATGCAAATCGGCTGGCTGCAGTGGGCGTTCGTGTTGGCCTACGGGCTCTTGCAGTTCCCCGGTGGCATCGTCGGACAACGCATCGGCGGCCGTCGCGCGTTGACCTGGCTGCTGCTGTTGGCGGTCGCGGCATCACTGGCCGCGCCGTTAACGCCGTACGCGTTTCACGGCACGGCGCTGTTTGTGGCGTTGCTGTTGACGCAATTGGTGTTGGGCATCGCCCATGCCCCGTTCATGCCGGTGTGTGCAGGGCTCATGGAAGCGTGGTTGCCGGCGGGGCGGTGGGCGCTGGCCCAGGGCTTACACACCTTCGGGATGCAGGTGGGCGCCGCACTGGCGCCGCCCGTGCTGGTGATTCTGATCACGAGTCTCGGCTGGCAGCCGGCCTTGATTTGGGCGGCATTCCCACCGTTGCTGCTCGTCGCGGTCTGGCTCTGGTACGGCCGGGATACGCCGCTAGAACATCCCAGCGTCTCAACGGCGGAATTGGCGGAACTGGCGGCGACGCCGGTCGCGCTGCCCAATCACGACATCAGCATGGCGCGTATCCGGCGGATCTTGGCCAACCGCAGCATCGCGGTCGCCACGTTCTCCTACGTGTGCATGAATTACGTCTTCTACCTGCTGTCCAGCTGGTCGTTTCTGTATCTGATTCAAGAGCGCCACTTCGCCTTGCTGGAAGGCGGCTTGTTAGCCAGCCTGCCACCGATCGGCGCAGCGCTCGGCGCGGCGACGGGTGGAACGCTGATTGACGCGTTGTCGCTGCGCATCGGCGTCAAGTGGGGTTTCCGACTGGTGCCGCTGATCGCCTTGCCGTTGGCTGGGGTGTTCTTATTGGTGTCGACGTTTGCCGGGAGCCCCTATGTCGCGGTGGCGGCTCTCACCCTCGCTTATGCCACTGTCGAAGTGAACGAAGCCGCGTACTGGGCCGGAACGATGCGCATCGCGCAGGCCGACTCCATGGCAGCCACCGGCGTTCTGAATACCGGTGGCAACATGGGCGGATGGATCGGGATCCCGATCGTCGCCTACCTGTCCGGCACGGGGCATTGGACCGCTGCGTTTGTGATTGGGTTTGGTTGCGCCGTGGTGGCCGCGTTGGGCTGGCTGTGGGTGGACACCTCGGAGCCGCTCACCGCCCCAGCGGCCGCCTGATCCGCGCGCCGCGTTCCCTCGTTCGGGCCCGCGGCACGTGACCGTGCCGCGGGCCTCGCCGATTAACGACCCGAGAACTTGTAACCGAACTTGACGCCGATGACGCGCGGGCGCGTGACGGTCTGGGTCTCCAGCGCTTGGGAGTCGCTCAAGAAGACTTTCCCACGGGTATCGGTCAGGTTCTGTGCATAGATCTGGGCGCTCCACGCGTCACGGCTGACGCCGAAGGACGCATCGAACGTCGTGTAACCGGGTTGGTCGAACGACTGTGTCGGGTAGACGGACGGCGCGATCGACGGCGCGCTACCCACCACGTTGTACGAGTGCGCGGTCGTGACGGCCCCGGCCTGCGCAAACGCAGCGTAATCACCCGCCTGCCAGTCGTAACGCAGGTGGATGTTGCCTTGGAACGGCGGCGACATCGCCAAGGGGCTGCCCGAGGCACCGTAGATGTTCGGGATCGCGGTCGCGGCCCCGTTCACGACTTGGTACACCGGCTTGCCGTAATTGGCGCTGTTGGGGTTGTTGGCGATCAGGACGGGTGCATTGGTCTGCTCGGAACTGTTCCAGGACGCCCCGGCCTGCAGCGAAAGTCCCGCGCCCAACCGCGCGATGAACTGCACTTCGAGTCCCTTGACCTGGTAGTCCGGGCCGTTCGTCACGAAGGCCTGCGACCCGGTGTAGGCCGGGTTGAAGACCGGGAACTGGACGTTGCTCCACTGCTCGCGGTAGATCGCGCCGTTGAAGAGGAAGCGGTGGTTCAGCCACTCGGTTTTCCAGCCGATCTCGTTGTTGACCAACTGGTCCGGCGCGTAGCCCTTCGGCGTCGAGTATTGATTGACGCCGTTCAGATCGGCGATGAACGGCCCGTTGCTCGTGCGATTGAAGCCGCCCGGTCGATAGCCCTGCGACCACGTGTAGTACACCATCGCGTCCGGGGTGACTTTCCAGGTCACGTTGGCGCGGCTGCGGAAGCCCGAATAGGTCTGCGACAGGTGCTCGGCATCGATGCTGGCACCGCCGGCGGTGCAGGGGGCGGAACCCGCTTCGAAGCAACCGAAGCCGCCGCCGTAGGCACCTTTTTCGGTGTTGCTGAAATGGTAGTAGCGGGTGCCGACCGTGGCCGTCAGGACGTTCGGAACGAGGTCCACGTCGGTGGACAAGTAGAAGGCGTATTGCTGGTAACCGCGCACCGCATCGATCATGTACGACACGTTGGAGTTGCGTACCGACGGATCGCCGACCGTGGATCCTGCGGCCGGGGCGATATTCGACAAACAGCCGACGTTGTTCGTATCCGTACAGGCCGGGAGAGTCCGGTACATCCAGTTGGTCTGCTCGTAGACCTTGAAGTCTTCCCAGAACACGCCGCCGATGGCGCGAATGCGTCGATCGTCCGGCGTGGACAGGCGCAACTCGTGGCTCTGGTGCGTGGCGTGCTCGTGATCCGCCCAACTGGCGCTGGGTGAGTAGCAGGTCGGCGTACCGGTCACCGACGCGCCGTAGCACTGGTAGTAATCGGCAAAGTAGCCGCGCGAGTAGTTGGTGTAGTCCTGGTATTGCTCGATGTTGCGATCCAGATAGCCCGCGGCATACACGAGCTTCAAGTCACCGACCTTGCCGGTGACGGTCAAGGACGTGTCCGAGAACCGGTCCCGGGCGTCCGAGGGGTTGAACAGCGTCACCGACAGATCCGGCAGCTTCTGGCCGTCCGAGCCGGTGGGCATTTGGTAGAACACGCCCTGCGCGTCGGTCGTTTGGTAGCTCTGCGAGAGCAACACATCCCAATCGGCATTGACCTTCCAGAGCGCCTGCAAACGGCCGCCCTGATAGGTGACGGGGTTGATCGCGTTACGCGCCAACGCATAGTTATTGATGACCGGGCTGTTCGCCGGCACCGAGCCGCCGGCATAGCTGATGCCCACATCGGAATTGCTGCGGGTGAAGGTGCTCGGCACGTTATTGATGTAACCGCCGCGGGTGTCGTTGTACAAGACGGCTCGAACGGCGAGCGTGTCGCCGATCAGCGGCAGGTTCAGCATGCCGTCGATCGCCGTGTTGGGATCGCCGTGCGCGGTCGTGCCGTACGAGGCATTCATCGCCGCTTCGGTCACACCCAACTTGGGCTTTTGCGTGATGTAACGCACCACGCCGGCTTGCGCGCCGCCGCCGAAGAGGGTGCCCTGCGGACCCTCAAGGACCTCGATCCGCTCGAGGTCGACGGCGTACACGTCGAGGTTATGGCTCGGCAACATGGAGGACTGCTCATCCACGTACACCGCGACGTTCGGGAAGTTGCCGGTAACGCCGTTGCCCTGCGGGCCCTGCGTACCGAGACTCAGGCCGCGCATGTAGATCTCGCCCTGACCGGGCCCGTAGGACGCCGTGGTCACGTTCGGCAGAAACTTGATGTAGTCATCAAAGGTCGTGGCATTCAACTGCGCCAGCGCATCGCCGGTCAGTGCCTGTATCGAGATGGGGACGGACTGGAGGTTTTCCGAGCGACGCTGCGCGGTGACGATGATTTCGCCGATGCTCGTCGCGCTCTCGTCAGCGGCGTGGGCCACGGTCGTGATGGCGGGTGCGGCCAAGGCCAACGCGATGGCTGTGGCTAACGTCTTATTCTGGCTCATCTCAATTTCCCCTGTGCTGAATCATGGCCGAGTCTCGGCTCGGTTCGCCGCGCCCGTCAGTGCCGGGGCGTCGATCGTCCGTAAAATCCGATGCGTTCTTCGTCGCTGAACGTGACATTCGGTCGATCGTAATACGAAAAGACCCCGACGAGTCGGGATTGCGAGCCCTGCACGGTGGACACCCGGTGCAGAGTGTTCTTTCCGGCGAAGACATTCAGCGTGCCGGCTTCCAGCGGATTGACGTGACAGTCGGGGTCGGCCCCGGTCAGAAAGCGGCCCACCCCCTCGTAATTGGGGTCGGAATCGGAACGAAGATCCGTCCGGTACTCAAATTCGCCCCCGTGTTCGGCCGCGCGCAGCAGCAGCGTCGTCGTGTAGCGCGAGCGGTCAAAATGCCAGTTCAGCGCCTCCCCGGGGCGGTATTCCATCACGTTGAGCCGCGCGATCGGATCCTCCATCGGATACAACTGCGGGATCTCGAGCACGGCGGCGATAAAGCGCTGCAGCGGTTCCCACTCGTAGATCCGAGTGATCAAATTATCCCGCAGCTGATCGCCGCAGACGGTGTGGTTCGTCGTCCGAAACCGCGTGAGTGCGGGATGGTCGGGGGCAAGGTCTGCCACCGAGCGCAGAAAATAGACGTTGTGCTCGCGCTGATGCGTGAAGGAGTCCGTGGCGGCCAATGGGGCGACATGATCCACCATCGCCTGCACTGCGTCGGGCCGGACGAAGCCCGGCAAATTGAACATCCCGTCACGGGCCAATTCACGGCGGCATTGTTCCACCAACGCGCTCGTCAAGGTGGGTTGGTCGATCGGATAACGCGTGAGGTCGAGAATCTGGTGCACGGTGTTCCCCCCAAATAGCCTCATCCGAGCCTAGCACCGCTGTTTCAGATCGACAGTCAGTAAAGGCGTAAGGCGCCTTAGAAAAACTAAATTTTCTCCGCTTGCGCCAGCAGCCAATCAACGAAGAGCCGGGCCGCCGGATTGCGCAAGCCGGCCGGTGCCTGCACGGCACAGTATTGGAACGAGAGCGGGGGTGCGACGTCAAACGGGGTCACGAGTTTCCCCGACGCGAGTGCTTCGCCGGCCAACAAAAATTGGCCCAGCACAATCCCGGCGCCCGCAGCCGCCAGTTCAATGGCCACGCTCGCGCTGTCGGCACGATGGCCACGGTCGGCGTATACCGTACGCGCCTCGCCGGCTGCCACGAACCAGGACTCCCAAGTCGGGTAGGCCGAGAATCCGGTCCGCCATTGCACGTGGATGAGGTCTTCATCGGGGATCGACAGCGGCTGACCGGCGCTCACGCGTCCGCTGACGAGATAGGTCGGGGCACACATGGGCGTCACCCGATCCTGAGCGAACGGTACGGTCGTTAATTCCGGATACAGGTGCTCACCGTACGAGAGACGTACGTCGATCCGGTTGCGCAAGAAGTCGACGGGGTCCTCTTCGAGCCGCAAGTCGATCCGTACGTGCGGCGCTTGGCGCAGAAAGTCCGGGAGCCGGTGGCTGAGCCATCGGGTGCCCACCGATGGCAGCACACTGATCACGAGATGAGCGGGGCCCGTCCCGCCGACGATCCGTTCGGTCAGGGCGGCCAGCTCGTTCATCAACTCCACGCAGGTTGCGTACACCGTCTGTCCGATGTCGGTCAGGAGCAACTGATGGTGGCGTCGGATAAAGAGCTGCCGACCGTAATAGTCTTCGAGTTTGGCGATCTGTTGGGAGACGGCCCCCGCCGTGACGCAGAGCTCCGCGGCGGCCAGCGACATGCTGCCAAGCCGGGCCGAGGCCTCAAAAGCGCGCACGGCATTGAGTGGCGGCAAGCGCCGCGTCATGGAAACACGCGCGACCCGGCGTACGCCGGATCCGTCGGGAGGGGCTCGGTCAACATAGGGCGCGACTATGACGGACGCGGGTCTGCCCGTTCAAGGCACGTGCCATCGCCGTCTTGCTCATGAATCGCTTTGCAGGCGCGCCAAGGCGCGCGCCTCTGCGGCCCAACGCTCGTCCTCAATCGTGGCAAGCACGGCAGCGACGTCGGCCGGCGCCTCAACGACGTCAAACCGGCCGGTGAACGCACGGTCCGGTGTCAGCGTATTGGCTTCGTACGCCGCCCAAATTTCTCGGGCGTACTGGGTCTCGGCGAGCTCCGGGGCGTAGCGCGCGAAGGTCTCCCGCATATTGTTCACGTCGCGCTCAAACATCGCGTAGGCGTTATTGTTACCGGCGGCGTTGACGGCTTGCGGCAAGTCGATGATCACCGGGCCGGTTGCGTCAATGAGCACGTTGTACTCGGACAAGTCGCCGTGAATGACGCCGGCGCAGAGCATCAGCACGATTTGGCGAATCATGAAGCTGTGCCAGTCAAGGGCTTGCTCGGCGCTCATCTCGACTTCGTTGACGCGAGGGGCGGGGCGGCCGTCGGCATCGCGCACAAGTTCCATGAGCAAGACGCCATCGTGCACGCCATAGGGTGTCGGTACCCGAACGCCGGCATTCGCCAAGCGATAGAGTGCGTCGACCTCGGCGTTTTTCCACTCGGCTTCCTCCACCTCCCGACCGTGCCGGCCGCGGCGCTGTTTGGCGCGGGCATCGCGGCTGCCCCGAGATTTGCGCCCCTCCTGGTACTGGGCCAACTTATGGAAGCCGCGCTTTTCGGCGGCTTTATAGACCTTTGCGCAGCGTACGTCGGCGCCGCAGGCCACCACGTAGACGGCGGCTTCCTTGCCGCTCTTTAGTTGCCGTAACACCTGATCGACGATGCCTTCTTCGATCAGCGGCTGGAGTTCCTGAGGTGTCTTCATGGCCTATTGTGACTCAGCACGCCGGCCGACGGGAACCCAAGCGGCGCCGCCGGGTAGCCATCGACCGACCGTGCTCCTGCCTCAGCGGGCCGATCGGCCGGCGGAGACCTCGGCGATCCATTGGTGGATGTCGGCCTCTAGGGCGGTCAATGGCACCGGTCCGCCGCGCAGCACCCGATCGTGGAACGCCCGCACGTCAAAAGCGGGGCCGAGGGCTCGTTGGGCGGCGTCGCGCAGCGCGCGAATTTTGAGCTCCCCGACCTTGTACGCCAACGCCTGCCCGGGATAGGCCACGTACCGCTCCACCTCGGCTCGCGCTTGGTCGGGGGACATCGAGGAGTGCTCGGTCATCCAACGCACGCCGTCCTCGACAGACCACCCGTAGGCATGGAGCCCGGTATCGATGACAAGGCGATTGGCGCGCAATATCGCGTAATTGAGGTGCCCGTAGTACTGCCAGGGGTCGTCGAACAGCCCCATTTCCGTGCCGAGCGATTCGGCATACAGACCCCAACCTTCGATGTACGCCGTGTAATTACCGGAGCGTCGGAAGGCTGGCAGCGCCGTCTGATTGAGTGCCACCGAGGCTTGAAAGTGGTGGCCGGGCAGTCCCTCGTGCAACGCGATGGTCATCACGTTAAACCGATCTTGGACGCCGCTTGCGTAGATGTTCATCCACAGTATCCCCGGTCGCGATCCGTCGGCGGCCGGCGCGGCGTAGTCGCCGTTGCCTTGGAAGGTCTGGGAGGATTCGGGCGGCAAGGGCCGGATCTCGTACGGGGTGGTCGGGATGTAGCCGAAGAGCTCGGGGAGGTGCCCGACGATTCGCGCCGTGGCCGCTTGGTACGCCGGAACGACCTGATCCGGCGTATCGAAGCGCAGCGTCGGATCGGCGCGCACGTGGGCGAGGAACTCGGCGCGGGTGCCCACAAACCCAACGGTGCGCTGGACGGCGTCGAATTCGCGCAAAATCCGCTCCACTTCCGATTTGCCGAGGGCGTGAATTTGCGCCGGCGTTAAATCCGTCGTGGTGTGGAACCGAACCATCCGCTGGTAAAGCGCCGGTCCGCCCGGCAAGGCGCCCAATCCGACCGAGTCGCGCGCCTGGGGGAGGTATTCGTTGGCCAGATAGTCGTGCAGGCGTTGGTAGGCCGGCTGCACGACGGTCGCGATCGTGGCGCGGTACGCGCGCTCAAGGCGTGCGCAGTCTGCCGGGCTCACATCGGCCGGCATCGTCTTGATGGGTTGCCAAAACTCCGTGTCCTCGGGCCGCTTGCCGAGATGCACCGCCAGTTGCGGCAGCATCCGCTCGACCACCATGCGCGGCAGGACGACGTGGGTGCGCACGCCTTCGCGCAGACGCACGATCGCCGCGTCCGACCAGCGCGCGAACGCCTGCGCGCGTTGCAGCGCCAAATCGTAGTCTTCGACCGTATGGAACGGTACGGCGCCCGATCCGGCCGCATCCTGTGCGTAGACGAGATGCGGGCCCTGAAAGTGTTCCGTGGGCAACCGGCGCGCCATTACAAACAGCGGACCGTCGTAATAACGAAGCTGCTCCTCGACCGTTTGCCGGAGGATCTGGACGCTGCGCCGGTCTTCCGCCGAGAGAGTCGACGGATCGACGGCCTTGAGTTCGGTGAGGTATCGGCCCAAGGTCGACACGATATCCCGGCGCCAACGGTCGTCGAGAGAGTCATCAAACTGACTCAAGGCCGCCCGGTTGCCCAGTTGGATGGCCTGCGAGGGGTTCAGGCGCTGCACGTCCTGCCAGTAGCTGTCGAAGAGCTCGCCGATGGGGCGAGCGCTGATGGCGGTCGGAGCGAGTCCCAGGAGGCAGAGGAGGATCGCAAGGGTGCGAGACCGACGAATGGATAGGGTCATGGGTAATCCGGCGATGCGCTGTCAGACGGTCCTGACACTAGCCCAGTTGCAAGCCCGATCATAGAGCAGGGGGCGTCGACGCCGGTCGGAGCCTCGGTGTTGCGATAGGCTCCCTGGAGCCTCTCATGCCCAGTCTCGGCCGGGTGAGGGTACCGTCGCGTCGCCGATAGTTTACGTGCGTCACATTTTTTCGGTAGCGAGGTTGCTATGGTGTCGCCATTCATTCCACTGAGCGATTGACCATGCCGAGTTCGACCGAATCCTCTGCCGTGTCCTCCATCGTCGCGTCTGAAGCCGCGACCGCTGGATCGGCCTCTTCGACCGCGACGGCGCCTGCCAAGGTCGTTTATGCGGGCCATTTTCCGTTGGCCGAGATGCCGACGCAGGTGGGTCCCGAGGGGATTCGGTATGACTTCAACGACGGCGCCCGTGTGGTGCTGCCGGAGCGCGGGGAAGGGGCGGGCTTGTGGCGGATCCGCCTCACCGACCTCGACACCGGCAACGTCGTGTTCAACGTGGATGTGAAAGGCGCTCGGGTCAATTCCACGAAACGTTACTACGTGCGTTTTCGCTTGGAAGTGTGGGTAGTGGATGCCGATCCTAAGTCCAAGGCGGTGCCGCGTTCGGTGCTCGACCACTCCATGGATCTGACGGATCAGAATGTTCTAATCCATCAGCCGCCAGGCACGGTCGGCGACAGCTTTGCTTGGTTTACGTACACGGCGGAATTTGCGAAGAAGCATCCCAATGCAAGGGTTACGGTGTGCCTCTCAGAGCACATCATACCGCTGGTCAAGAATGCCTACCCGAATCTGATCTTTGTTACGCAGGATCAGCTGAGGGAGCAAAAACTCGTCGATACTTTTTACGCGTCCTACGCCTTAGGCGTGTATTTCGCCGACAAAGAGTGCAACCACCAGCCGGTAGATTTTCGACACGTCGGCCTGCACAAGACCGCAGCCTACATCTTGGGCGTCGACCCGATTGACGTCTCTCCCAAGCTTGCGCTCGAGGATGAGTCCCGGCCGATGGCCGAAAAGTACGTCTGCATCGCGGTGCAGGCCACCTCTGCCGCCAAGCAATGGAACAATCCCTACGGCTGGCGTGAAGTCGTGAAGTTTCTCAAGGCGTCCGGTTACGAGGTCGTCTGTATTGACCAGAAGCCCGAGCACGGCGTGGGCTTGCGCTGGACGCATATCCCTCATGGCACGGTCGATAAAACGGGGATCTCGCTGATGGAGGCGGCCCGTTATCTGCGGCACTGCGAGTTTATGGTGGGTCTGTCCAGCGGACTGTCCTGGCTTGCGTGGGCGGCGGGCGCCACGGTGGTGCTCATCAGCGGGTTCAGCTTGCCATCGACGGAGTTTTACACCCCGTACCGCATCATCAACTGGCATCCGTGTAATGGCTGCTGGAATGATCCGGCGCTCATGTTTGAGAACCAGAATTTTCTCTGGTGTCCGCGACACGCGAACACGCCCAGGCAGTTTGAGTGCACCACCCAGATTACCGGCACGCATGTGATCCGTGTGATTAAGACGATTCCGCACTTTCGCGACGTCCGTGAGGACGCGACCACGGCCGCTTCCGCGAACTAGTTGATAGCAGGGTCGGAGATGCCGGAACGCTCTGACCCCAGTCGGAGCGTTCGGCTCGGTCCGCTTCTTGATCCGAACACTACGCTGGCGTCCGCGCGGGCGTTTTGCGTCACCCCAACCGTCAGAGAATCCGCGAGCGAGCGCTAGGCGAGGTCATTGGGACCGGATCGAAGGTCACGGCGGCGTGTGAAAAAATAGATCGTGCGTCAAATGTTCGACATGCACGTCGATGAACTTGACGTGTTGAGTGGCCTCGGTGGGGCAGAAGGAACTCAATCGGGCATGTCCAACGACGCAGAGGCTCCAGTAGTGGAGTCGTTCTTCGTCAATGCGATGGCCGAGTCGATCGGCCAGGTGCCGAAAAGTCTGAGTCAATAGTTGAATGCCGAGCTCAGACTGCTTCTGAAACAGGGCCAGCGGCGGATCGGACAATTTCACAACAAATTCAGCCGCTAGTTGGTGCGACAGTTTCGTAAATAAAAAATTTGCCTACGAACAGCGGCGTCAACAGCGCGTGCGTCAACGCCTCCACGGAATTTTTCGTGGCCGGCAATGGCAATTCTTCGACGGCCGACCTGTATTGGCGCGGGTATTTCGCCCAACGGCGTTTGAGTGCCGCTTCAACAATGTCATATTTCGACGGAAAGTGATTATTAGAGTATCGATGTGGAGTAGCCGCTACGTTCCGCCAAATCACGCAGCGTGAAATTGCGGACTTATTCGACTGCGAAAATCTCGACGGCGCGGTTCTCGGTATGAACCCCGAGAGACAAAGAGCTGTCTTGTCGGCCGCGACGTCCGGTACGCACGAGGTACCGGCAGCGGCAGGGTTGCGTCTGGTGGGTCGGGATTAATCCGCCTCTGGTAGCCTGACGGCTCCCATCCATCCCCCAGCTCGGCTGGCTCTAACGGTCAGTCGAGCTCGGTGGGTGGTCAGAAACACGACCTGCCCCGCAAAAATACCAATCGGGACGGGCGCACACGGATGCCCCATGCGAGGATCACGCTGTTCGCTCACGATGTCCGCGGCAAACGCGGATAGCACGTCGGGTCCGAGTGTACTTGGACGCGGGGCCGTGCGCGACGATCGTGGTCTTGGGAGGCAGAGGGTCGATTCAGCATGAATAAGAGCATCTATTTTTTGGCCGGGTTGCCGCGCAGCGGCTCGACTCTGCTCGCGAACATACTGGCCCAGAATCCAGCGATGTACGTGACGCCGACATCCGGCATCGTCGACATGCTGACGAACGTCCGCAACGCCTGGGATCGTAACGATGCCTTTCAGGCGACCAATCGTAAGTTGAGCGAAGAGATCAAGCTGCGCGTATTGCAGGCGATGCTGCAAGCGTACTTTGCGCACACGGATCGGCCGATTTGTATCGATAAGAACCGCTACTGGATGGAATTCCTTGAGATGGCGGCGGCGCTCTTGGGCGGCCGCGATCGGGTCAAGATCATCGTTACTGTGCGCGATTTACGCGACACGGTGGCGTCCTTTGAGATGCTGTATCGCAAGACGTCGGCATTGGGGCAGATCCACCAAGAGGCTAACCTCGCCCTCAAATTCAAGACGGCCATGGGACGCGTCGAAACCTTCGTCGATGATGCGCAACCGGTGGGACGCGCCTATAACGCGATCCGCGATGCCATCACGCGGGGCTGGCGGGACCGTATGCATTTTGTCGACTACGACGCACTGACCCGCCGGCCGGAGGAGACCCTTAACCGGCTGTATGCGTTTTTAGGTCATGCGGACTATCCGCACGATTTTGAGAATGTGGAGCAGACAACTGTCGAAGACGACTACGTCTACGGTTTCAAAGATCTGCACGTGATTCGCTCGCAAGTTCGCCCTCAGCCGCCGCAGTGGAGCCAAGTGTTCGACTCGACGGTCTTCAATACCCCGGTCTGGAAGAACATCGAGGCGGCAGCCCATTTCTGGAAGACCTAAGTGCCGTCCGTTGCGGATTTGACGCCTACCGCATACATCGGAGCGTCGGAGTAGCCCAGAATCCTCGGGATTCGATCGCTTACGTTTCGACGATGCCGCTTCTGGCGTCGTTGCTCACACGTTGGAGAGGACGCGCATACCGTTCAGCAACCTGCACGACCGATTCAAGGTTGAAGGTTGGGAGCCCTTTCTGCGGCTCTAGATAGGCGGTTGAGGCCGGCGCTAATTCAGGTGGGTTCGTGTGGGGCGATTTTCTGTCGTGCCTCTAAGCCCGAGGCTCTAATCAGTCTACCCGGCCACAGTGTGCAAGCAGGTGCCTTGGAGGCGCTTTCTCCGGTTGTGTTGGCCTCATTATGGTCAATCGGGCCGGCGGGACCGACGGCTCGTGATATCTAGAGCGCCAAGAAATGTGCGGAGTTGCGCGAGGGTTGCGGGACGTGGTGTGGGCGTGCACCTCCATGGGGGGGCGTCCGGCTGGCGTTGCGCGGCAGCCGCGTTCATGGCTCTGCGTTCGCAACGCCGCTGAACCTTTCAAGGAACGAGCCCGATGAGTGACTTGAACCTGACCGGAACACAGACCGTCTATTCCAGCGACGCTCTGAGCGTGGACTCGGGCACCATTGCGAATGGGGGTTTACTCTACAACAGCGGGACTTTGGTCCAAAAAGCGCGCGGTACGTTGTTGAACAGTGGTGGTCTCACGAACTACGGCTCGCTGGCGGTCTCCGGCGGATTAATTAATTACGGTGTACTTCAGAACGTCGGTACCGCATCCCTGCCGACGGCCGGGACCCTGACGAATGCCGCCGGTGCGACGCTTAATAATGTGTCCGGTGGTTTGATACAGAACTTCGGCACGATCGAGAATTACGGCACGATAAATAATGCGACCGGTTACGCGGTACTGAATAATTTCGGGCTGCTCACCAACGCTGGCACGATCAACGTGGCACCGGACGCGTTTTTCAACAACGATGCAGGCACGGTGAGCAACGCCACCGGCGCAGTCATTGATGGCGCGATCAAGAACGGAGCCACCGTCGTCAATGATGGGGTGATCCGTAATTCGGGCGGAGCGCAGTTGTTCAATGCCGGTACCGTCGACGGTACGGGTACGATGTATGGAACCTTGTTTAATCTCGCCGGGGGCGTGATTCAGGGCGGCGATCTCGTGGGCGGCACCTACAGCGGCACGCTGTCCTTCCAATCCGCCACGATCGAAAACCACGGCACGATTCGCAACGCCTCGCTGAACCAGGGTGCGGTGCTCTCGAATTACGGGACCGCCTCGGGCACGTTGATCGGCAGTGGCGCCAGCGAATGGGTGATCGGCGGCGCGTCGAACGAGGTTGTCAGTGCGGGGGGCACGTTGACGGTCGTTTCCGGTGGGTCGGTGTCCGGTGACACGATTTCGTCGGGGGGCGAACTGATCCTCGCGGGCGGTTCGGCGAGCGACTTGACGCTGGCAGACGGTGCGTCGCTGGACTTCACCGCGTTGCGGTGGAACAGCGGCGAAACGGTGACCGTGAGCGGGCCCCTGCTGGAGGTGCTCGACAGCGCAGGCGATCCGCTGGCAACCGTGACCTTGGCCAATGGCTGGATGCCGAACGGCGCGACCTACACGGTGAGCGACGACGGGTTTGGCCATGTGCTGGTCTCGGTGGCGATCTGCTATCTGGAGGGCACGCAGATCCTCACCCCAACGGGTGAAGTGAAGGTCGAGACCCTGAAATCGGGTGATACGGTGGTGACGCGCTTCGGTGGCTTGCAGAAGATCCGCTGGATCGGTCGCCAGAGCTTCCGCGGTGAGGCGCTCAAGGGCGACTGGAAGAACATCCCTGTCCATATACGAGCGGGAGCTTTGGGCGAAAACTTGCCGGCGCGCGATTTATACGTGTCGCCTGGGCACGCTATGTTGGTCGGCCAGAATTTGCTGCTGGCGAAGAACCTCGTCAATGGCGTGACGATCACGCAAAGCTGGATCCCGGATCAAGTGGAGTACTACCAGTTGGATTTGGGTGCGCACGATTGCGTGCTCGCCGAGGGCACGTGGTCGGAGACCTTTGCCGACGGCGGTACGCTGCGCGACGAGTTCCACAACTCGGCAGACTTCACCGCACGCTTCCCGAACGTACGCGCGCCCGATGCGGTGTCGCTGTGCGCGCCGCGACCGGAGAAGGGCGAGGCATTGGCGCAAAGCTTGGCGCCGATTCTGGCGCGCGCAGAACTTAAGACGTCCGGCAAACTCCGGGGTCACGTGGACAAGGTCCACGGCGGCTTCAAGGTGGAAGGTTGGGCACAGGATCTGGCGCACCCAGACTTCCCCGTCACGCTCGAGGTCCTCCATGACGGGATCGTCCGCGGCGAGGTGCTCGCGTGTGATTTCCGTTCGGACCTGCAGAAGGCCGGCATGGGTCGGGGCTACTCGGCCTTTACGTTTGTGTCGCCGATCCGCCTGTCAGCCGATATGCACCCGGGGTTGGCGGTACGGCGCAAGAGCGATGGCGCACTGCTCGGTATGAATGCTGAGATCAAGAAAGCGGCCTCCACTGTCGACGTAAAATCTTCTCAGCCGCCTCGTTGGCCCGTAGTCGCCTGAAGGCCGGGTAAACGAATGGGGGGACATTGGTGTCCCCCCGATTTGTGGACTATTTCGTGTCCGCACCGCGCTTGACGGAAAACGGCGGTTTTAAATCCGTTGTTTGCCCTAGAAGCCATCGCCCACCGAACAGCCGGATCGTAATGTACGGAGCAAGCACGCATGGACGCGTAGGCAGGCTACTTGCCGAGTCAAAGAACTATTTCCCGAACGATAGATGTTTGGCGCAAGAGGGTGGGAGGGCGAGGGCATTGATCATCTGAAGGATTCGCGTGTGTGACGTCAACGCATTGGAGTGCGGCCGTGCTGTTGCGCCGGATTGCCTCGTTAATCAGCGAGTCCAGTCGACCGGGCCCATGAGTGCACGTTTTTTTACCCGATGGATTGGTCTAGGCCCGCGCTAATGCGCGACTCAGTGCTGAGCTTCCTCGCGCATCTTGGGCAAACGCGTGACCTTTCACAGACGCTGCAGGATTCGTTCTAGCCGTAAAAATTCGGATTCAACTTTCTCCCTATTTTACATAAGGAAAAGTGATGCGAAAATTTTTCCGAGCGCGCAATTTCTTAGGGAAATTTCAATAAAATAGTCATCTAGGCTTAGTCGGAGGCGTTTATAGTGACCCGGGCACGTGGTGGAAATTTTTCGAAACGGTAGCGAATCTGCAATGACCGTCGAGCCTGCGCGACGCCGTTCCTAGAGTCACACCCATTTTTATCTACTCACGTTTGAACGCGAATCCGAATCGAGGTCTCTATGGTAGCCCCAGTCACCGTCAGTATCTCAAGTGGCGTTAACTCAAGCGGTAACGTGACCGCCGGTGGCGTTGATGTCGTCTTGAGTGGCGGCGAGTTATCTCGGGCAACGATCAGTTCGGGTGGCGTGGTGACTGTGTCCTCGGGTGGTGCTCTCAGCAGCGTGACGGTAGCGTCCGGCGGACTGATCGAGGTGCTTGCCGGCGCTACGCTCACAAGCCTCACGCTACAGTCCGGCGCCAGTGAACAGGTAGGTTCGGGTTACGTTCAGACGGGCGCGGTTGGCGGCGTTAGTTACCAGGTCCTTTCTGGCGGCACCATCAAAGGCTCCGTGAACAATGGCGCGTCTGTGACGGTCTCATCGGGTGGGTCTGTATCGGTCGCGAGTGGGTTCGGAGTTCTTTTGCTTTTAGGCGGCGCGTCGGTGAGCTCACTCACGCTCACCGGTGGTGCGACTGAGTTGGTGGGCTCGGGCTACGTTCAGACCGATGCGGTCGCCGCCGCCGTCAACTACCGGGTGCTTTCAGGCGGCACGGTGGCGGGCACAGTGAGCAGCGGCGCTCTGGTGACGGTGTCGAGCGGCGGCAGTCTGAGCAGCGTGACAGTTGCGTCCGGTGGCAGTATTGATCTGCTCGGTGGGGCGTCGATTACTGCGCTGACGTTGAATTCGTTGGCGGTTGTATCGATCGGTTCTGGTTACATTCAAACGAACGCAGTATCGGGCGGCACGTATCAAGTCCTGTCGGGCGGGTCATTCGTCGGCACTGTCAGTTCAGGGGCGTCCCTGACGGTCTCTTCAGGGGTGACCGTATCGAACATTACGGTGTCTGGTGGAATTCTATTCCGAGGGGGTGCGGGTGCTGTTGGGCTTACGCTAGCTTCGGGAGCTGGCGTATATCTTGGCTCCGGATACGTTCAGTCGGGTGCGGTATCGGACGCCGGTTATCACCTTGCAAGCGGCGCTCGGCTCACCGGGACGGTGAGTTCAGGTGCGATGGTGACGGTGTCGAGTGGCGCCATTCTCTCCAATGCCACCGTGGTGTCCGGCGGTATCGTCGACCTGCTCACTGGCGCGAATCTCCTCTCAGTAACAATGAATTCCGGGGCAATTGAGTCCGTAGGTTCGGGCTACACGCAAGTCGATGCGGTGTCGGGACTCAACTATGAAGTTCTATCCGGCGGCACTGTCACAGGTACGGTGAGTTCGGGCGCCGATGTGACTGTATTGTCTGGCGGGAGTCTGTCCAACGTGACGGTCGCTTCCGGTGGCAGCATTGACATGTTAACGGGGGCGACATCGACTTCGCTGACGCTCGCCTCCGGCGCTATCGAATCCGTCGGCTCCGGCTATGTTGAGATGGGTGTGGTCTCAACAGCGGCCTATCAGGTGCTCTCCGCAGGCCAAATTAACGTTTCGAGTGGGCAGTCCGCCTCTAAGGTCACGGTATTGAGTGGCGGGACTTTGAATTTGCTGTCGGGTGCTTCGGGCGCCGCGACGCTGAGTGTCGGTGCCATCGAGCAGGTAGGCTCTGGCTACACGCAGAGCGGCGCAACTTCGGGAGTGATCTATCAGGTATTGAGTGGCGGTCAGATTACCGTCTCGAGCGGTCAGTCGGCCTCGAGCATTACGGTCTCCAGTGGTGGATCGGTGAATCTGTTGTCGGGTGCGACGGATGCTGCGACCTTGAGTGCAGGCGCTCTTGCGCTCGTGGGTTCGGGTTACACACAGAGCGGTGTGACGGACGGCATCACCTACCAAGTGAGGTCGGGCGGCCAGATCAGCGTCTCGAGTGGCCAGTCGGCGTCTAACGTCACAGTCTCCAGTGGCGGGATGATCAACCTGTTGTCGGGCGCGACAGGTGCAGCGAACTTGAGTGTAGGTGCTATTGAGCAGTTAGGCTCTGGCTACACGCAAAGCGGCGCGGCTTCGGGAGTGACCTATCAGGTATCGAGTGGCGGTCAGATTACCGTCTCGAGCGGTCAGTCGGCGTCGAGCGTCACGGTCTCCAACGGCGGCACGATAAAGGTTTTGTCGGGCGCGACCGGTGCTGCGACCTTGAATGTGGGCGCCATCGAGCAGGTCGGTTCTGGCTATACCCAAAGCGGTGTGACCTCGGGTGTTACCTATCAGGTATCGAGTGGCGGTCAGATCAACGTCTCGAGCGGTCAGTCGGCGTCGAGCGTCACGGTCTCCAACGGCGGCACGATAAAGGTTTTGTCGGGCGCGACCGGTGCTGCGACCTTGAATGTGGGCGCCATCGAGCAGGTCGGTTCTGGCTATACCCAAAGCGGTGTGACCTCGGGTGTTACCTATCAGGTATCGAGTGGCGGTCAGATCAACGTCTCGAGCGGTCAGTCGGCGTCGAGCATTACGGTGTCCAGCGGCGGCACGATCAACGTGTTGT
>DAINQU010000003.1:0-159672 GCA_036742455.1 Steroidobacteraceae bacterium
AAATGGCGCGCCCGGAAGGATTCGAACCTCCGACCACCTGGTTCGTAGCCAGGTACTCTATCCAGCTGAGCTACGGGCGCGTGCTTGAGTAGCCGATGCCCTAAAGGCATCCCGTTGAGACGTGTGACGTTCAACGCGTGAGGGCGCGCATTCTACACAAATATTTCTGCGTGGTGGCAAATCATTCAATGCTCTCGACGCGACGCGGCACGCGATGCTTGCACCAAAATAGTGCAGACTGGACGACGAGAGAGCATTAACTCATTGAATGCATTACCGTACAGTGGGATGGCACGAATCGCGCATTCCATGACGTAAGGCTATGGCGGGGAGCCCAGAGTGGCGGCATACGACGAGATGTTGACCGCGGACCATGTCCGCCGAGATCACTATCAGCGCTACGGCGCTTGGCTCGACGCGCAGGATTCGGACGTCATCGCGCGACGCCGCGCGGAGGCGGACTCTCTGTTCCATCGGGTGGGTATCACGTTTGCCGTCTACGGCGAAGACGAAGGGACAGAGCGCCTGATCCCCTTCGATGTCGTGCCCCGCGTCATGGCCGCCGACGAGTGGCGCACGTTGGAAGCCGGACTCAAACAGCGAGTTCGCGCGCTGAATGCCTTCCTTCACGACGTTTACCACGGCCAGGAAATACTCAAGGCCGGCGTCATTCCCGCCGATGTCATTCTGTGCAACACCCAGTATCGACCGGAGATGCAGGACGTCGACGTGCCCGGCGGCATCTACGCCCATATCGCGGGCATTGACGTCATTCGCGACGAAGCCGGGACCTTTCGGGTCCTCGAAGATAACCTGAGGGTTCCCTCGGGCGTCTCGTACATGCTCGAAAACCGCAAAGTCATGATGCGTCTGTTCCCGGAACTGTTCGTCAACCATCGCGTCGCGCCGGTCGAACACTACCCCGATGTCCTTCTGGAGAATCTCCGCAGCGTCGCGCCGATAGGCGTCAAAGAACCTATCGTGGCCCTCCTGACGCCCGGGGCTCACAACAGCGCGTACTTCGAGCACGCTTTTTTGGCTCAACAAATGGGGATCGAGCTGGTCGAGGGCCAAGATCTCTTTGTGCGCGACGACTCGGTCTACATGCGAACGACCATGGGCCCTAAACGCGTCGACGTCATCTACCGACGCATCGACGACGATTTTCTGGACCCTCTCGCCTTCCGGCCCGACTCCTTACTCGGTGTGCCGGGACTCTTGGCGGCTTACCGGGCTGGCCGCGTCACCATCGCCAACGCCATCGGCACCGGGATCGCGGACGACAAGTCCATCTACCCGTATGTCCCGGACATGGTGCGCTTTTACCTCGGAGAGTCGCCGACGCTACAAAACGTCGATACGTTCATCCTGCGAAATCCGGACGATCTCGCGTACACGCTCGCCCACTTGCCCGAACTCGTCGTCAAGGAAGTGCACGGAGCCGGCGGATACGGGATGTTGATCGGCCCGACGTCGACGCGGTCGGAAATCGAGGAATTCCGGCAACGCATCGTCGCCAATCCGACGAATTACATAGCTCAACCTACCCTGGCGCTATCGACCTGCCCCACGTTTGTGGAGAAAGGCCTCGCGCCGCGACACATCGATCTGCGTCCTTACGTGCTGTCCGGGCGTGACATCACCATAGTGCCGGGTGGACTCACGCGAGTTGCGCTTCGTGAAGGCTCGTTGGTCGTGAATTCCAGCCAAGGCGGCGGCACGAAAGACACCTGGGTATTGGAGTAACGATGCTGTCACGGACTGCAGATCATCTGTACTGGATGTCGCGCCAGACGGAGCGCGCGGAAAACCTCGCGCGCATGCTCGACGTGCACCATCGCCACTCCTTGCTACCCCACACGAGCGACGAGTTTGATCGGCAGTGGACGGCCACCTTATCGGCGCTCGGTCAGTTGCAAGCGTTCCAAGAGCGGCACGGCGCCCCCACCAACGAACGCGCGTTCGAATACCTAGCCTTTGACCGCGAAAATCCGGGCAGCATCGTGTCTTGCCTCGGCGCTGCGCGCGAAAATGCCCGCGCCGTTCGCGGCTCCATCACCTCGGAAATGTGGGAAACCCTCAATACGACGTGGCTGGAGACTCGCAACGCCGCCGCACATCAAGCGTCCGACATCGGGGCATTTTTGGAATGGGTGCGCTATCGCGCGCATCTCTCCCGCGGCGTCACGCTGGGCACCATGTTGCGAGACGACGCCTTTCAATTTACGCGCCTCGGCACTTTTCTCGAGGGCGCCGACGGTACCGCCCGTATGCTCCTCGCCCGTACACAACCCGGCACCCCGCTCGTCGACGACCCGACGCTGCCGGACAGCTATGCCTGGACGTTATTGCTCCGTTCGCTTTCCGCGTTTGAGGTGTACCGCAAAGTCTACAGGGACGCGGTCACCCCCCGACGCGTCGCGGAACTGCTGATCCTACGCGACGACTTGCCCCGCTCCTTGCATCGCTGCCTGCAAGAATTGCACGCCAATTTATTGTTGGTCGGCAATCAGGGCTCTGCAGAAACGGCACGGCGCGCGGGCGCAGTGTACTCCAGCTTGCGCTACGGGCGCGTCGATGACCTCTGCGCGAACGGCTTGGACCAGTACCTAAACGAATTCCTGGGAACGATCGCGGACCTGTCGTGGCGTATCGCCCGTGACTTCCTGTTGCCGGCGACGGCGTCCTGAGGGGCCCATGCAACTGCACATTCGACACGAGACAACGTATTGCTATGACCAACCGGTCAAGTACTCCATCCAGACGTTGCGACTGACCCCGCGGCGAGACGCCGGACAACGGGCACTGTCGTGGCGCATCAGTTCGCCAGGTCGGCGTATGGAGCAGACCGACGCACACGGCAATATCACGCACTTGCTGACCCTGGAAGAACCGCACCGCGAGATTTCAGTGGTGGTTCAAGGCATCGTTGAAACCGGCAGCGCAGAACCATTCGCCGATGAAGGCCCCCTCTCTCCGCTGGCGTATCTCGCTCCGACGCCGCTGACGCGGCCGGATGCGGAATTGCGGGCGTTTGCCACCCGCCACCTCGGCTCGGACGCTCCCTTGCGCGATCGCGTCGAACAGTTGGCCGATGCGCTGCACGACGCCATCCAGTATCGCCGCGGCGTCACTGCGGTGACCGATGACGCGGCCACGGTACTGTCGCGCGGAGAAGGCGTCTGCCAGGACCACGCCCATGCGTTCGTCGCGTGCTGCCGCAGCGCCGGCATTCCGGCGCGCTACGTCAGTGGATACCTGTATGAGCCAGACGCGCCGGAGGTGGCCAGCCACGCGTGGGCGGATGTCTGGCTGGGCGCTGCCGTTGGATGGCTAGCGATCGACACCACGCATCGGCAGATTGCCGGCGACCGGCATTGCCGGCTCGCCGTCGGGCGCGACTATCTGGACGCGGCCCCCCTGCGCGGAGTGCGTCAGGGCGGCGGGGACGAGTCGATGCATGTCGCCGTATTCGTCGCGACATCGGCACAACAGCAGCAACAACAGCAATAATGCGCGCGCCGGCACGGGGTGGGTCCCGGTGGCGATTGCAAGCTGAGATGAGGAATTTAGCGTGACGTATTGCGTGGCGACGTTGCTGGAAGAAGGCATCGTCTTTTTGGCGGATTCGCGAACGAGTGCCGGCATCGACAACATCAGCACGTTCCGGAAGATGACCGTATTCGAACGCAAGGGGGACCGTGTCCTTGTCTTGATGTCGGCCGGCAACCTTGCGATTTCCCAATCGGTCGTCAGCTTATTATGGGCTGATCGCGCCGCCGGGGACGATGAGGGCCCCTTCATCATGGACGCGGCAAACCTCTATGAGGCGGCGCAATGCGTTGGCCGGGCGATACGCACCGTCCATGCGCGCGATGCCGCCGCGCTCAAGGAACACGGGATCGACTTTTCGGTCAGTTTCGTCCTCGGCGGACAGATTCGCGGCGATCGCCCGCGACTCTTTCAATTGTACTCCGCCGGCAATTTCATCGAGGCGACCGCCGAGACCTGTTACTTCCAAATTGGCGAGTCCAAATACGGCAAGCCGATCATTGATCGGATGGTTCGGCCGGAAACGACGCTTCGTGAGGCCACGAAGTGTGCCTTGATTTCCATGGATTCCACGATCCGCTCCAACCTGTCCGTCGGGTTGCCCTTGGATCTTGCGATCTACCGCCGCGATACGCTCGCCCTACCGAATCGGCGTACGATCGGCGCGGACGATGAGTACTTCCAGATGGTGCGTAACCGCTGGGGCTCCGCCCTGAAGGCGGCGTTCAATGACATGCCGGAGTCGCCCTGGGGCTGAGCGGCACGTTCAGGAGAGAGTGGCTTCCTATGTTTCGAAACGCTGTTTTCGGCGCCTGCGCGCTCGCCAGTACGCTGATTGGATCACCGGCCTTGGCCGGCAAAGAGGTGTCGCCGTCCAGCCTCACCGACCAGCAACTCTCATCGCTCGTGCAGTACTACAAAGGGTTGCACGCAGACCCGGAGTTATCGCATCTCGAGGCGCACACCTCAGCGGATCTGGCCAAGGAACTCCGCGCCGACGGTTTTGAGGTCACGGAGCATGTCGGCCAATACTCGGAGGCAGGTCTGCAAAGCTACGGAGTGGTCGGCGTGCTGCGCAACGGGCCGGGCCCGACCCTACTGATTCGGGCCGATATGGATGCGCTGCCCATCGAAGAGCAGACGGGGCTGCCGTACGCAAGCCACAAGCACATGGTCAGCCGAGCAGGTACGGAGGTCCCGGTCATGCATGCCTGCGGCCACGACATTCACGTGACCTCGATGGTCGGTGTCGCTCGTGTGTTGTCCGCGCTGCGTGACCGATGGCACGGGACGCTGATGCTCGTCGGGCAGCCTGCCGAGGAGACCATCGATGGCGCGGACGCGTTAGTCCGCGGCGCGCTGTACGAACGGTTCCCGAAGCCCGATTACGCGCTCGCACTGCACAGCACCTCGACCATTCCGGCCGGCACGGTCGGTATCGTCAGTGGCTACGCGCTCGCCACCTCGACGTCTATGGATGTGGTGGTCCGCGGTGTCGGCGGACACGGTTCGCGCCCTGAAGATGCACGCGATCCGGTCGTGCTGGCGGCAAACATCGTGATGCAATTGCAGACCGTGGTGAGCCGCGAAATATCCCCGTTCGATCCCTCGGTACTGACGGTGGGGTCCATCCACGGCGGCACCAAGCGCAACATCATTCCCGATGAGGTGAAACTCGAGCTCACCTTGCGTACCTACACGGAAAGCACCCGCCAACACATGATTCAGGCGGTCGCCCGTATCGCACGCGCAGCGGCGTTGGGGGCCGACATGCCGGAAGACCGACTGCCGTTGGTTCGAGTCATTGAAACGGAGCAAGCACCTGCGCTCTATAACGATCCCAACTTGGTCGCGAGAATTCGCCCTACCTTGGAAGCCGCGCTCGGTGAAGCCGGTGTACGCGACTACCCGCGCATCATGGGCAGCGAAGACTTCGGAAACCTCGGCCTTGCGGGAACGATTCCAGTGACACTGTTCTGGCTCGGTGTGAGCGATCCTGCGCTCGCAGCCGAAGCCGCGCGCACCCACGAGCCCTTGCCGAATATTCATTCCCCGCTGTACGCACCGGTCCCGGCGCCCACCTTGCGCACGGGAGTCATCGCCATGAGTGCGGCCGCCCTTGAACTGCTTGGACACTAAACACCTATGAATGCTATCCGCCGCGCCGTTGGCGCGCTTGTCCTGGCTGCCCTGTGTGGCTGTTCTCAGCCTCAGGCACCCACCGCAGGCTGGCACGCGCTCGTTAACGAGTACGTGGAATCCTATCTGCGGGAGCACCCGGCTTTTGCCGCGTCGCAAGGCCGTCACGAATACGACGGTCGCTTGCCCGACTGGTCGGAAGCGGGTCTGCGCGCCGAGGCCGACCGGATCGCACGTTTTCGTCAGCGCGTAGAGCGCTTCCCGACCGAGCAATTGACCCCAGCCGAGCAGTTTGAGCGTGCGTATTTGCTGACGCGCATTGATCGGGAGCTCTTTTGGACCACGGTCGCCGACGCGCCGTTTCGCAACCCGGCGTTCTATCTGGGGATGAGCGACGGTGGCGACTCGCTCGACCCGGCCACGTATGTGGTGAAGCCTTATGCGCCCGTGGATACCCGCGCCCGCGCATTTATCGCCTATGCACACGAGGTCGTTCGTGTCGCGCCGGAAATCCGACGAAACCTCGCGCACCCCATGCCCCCGACCTACGTCAAACTAGGGGTCTCGGGCTTTCGCGGTCTTGCTGCGTTCTACCGTAAAGACGCGCCGCAGGCCTTCGCCGACGTCCACGATCGGACGTTGTTGCCGGCACTCCTGGCGGCAGCCGAGCCGGCAGCGAAAGCCTTGGACGCCATCGCCGATGACCTCGCACGGCGTACGGCGACGAACGGATTCAGCGACGCGCTCGGCGCCGACCGGTTCGCACGGATGCTGCACATGACCGAGCGCGTGGACCTTCCGATACCGGACATCGAACAGGCACTGCAGGCGGATTTGGATCGGAACCTTGCGGCGTTGGACGCGGCATGCCACGCGTACGCGCCGACACTGAGCACGCGCGACTGCGTCGCCCACATGAATGCCAACAAGCCGCCCGAGGGGCCCGTCGCGGCGGCGCGAACTCAATTACCGGCACTCAAGCAATTCATACAGGATCACGACTTGGTCACCATCCCCGGGACGGAAGAGGCCCGGGTGGAAGCCTCTCCCCCCTACAATCAGCAAAACGGCGCGTACATCGACCCGCCAGGCTACTTCGACCGCGGTGTCCCTGCCGTCTACTATCTGTCGCCGCCGGACCCGTCGTGGACGCCGGAAGAGCAAGCGGCCTACGTGGAATCGAAGGCCAACTTGCTCTTCGTATCCACGCACGAAGTGTGGCCGGGGCATTTTCTCCAGTTCCAGTGGTCGAATCGCACCGCTTCGACGGTCGGCGGGCTCTGGGTCGGTTACGCCTTCGCCGAAGGCTGGGGGCATTACGCCGAGGAAATGATGTGGGAGGCGGGTCTCGGCCAAGGCGACCCGGAGACACACATCGGCCAATTGGTGAATGCACTCGAACGAAACGTACGGGCGATCGTGGCGATCGGATTGCACACCCACGGAATGACGGTCGAGACGGCAGAACGCCTCTTTCTCGAAAAAGCGTACGCGGACACGGGCGAGGCCCGCCAGCAGGCGGCCCGCGGCACCTACGATCCGGGCTATATCAATTACACGCTGGGCAAATTGATGATCCGCAAGATGCGGGCCGACTACTGCGACAGCCGGGGTGGCCGACCTTGCTGGAAAGAATTCCACGATCGATTGCTCGCCTGGGGCGGTCCGCCGTTACCGTTGCTACGGCAGTTGCTGTTGCCCGGAGATACGCGACCGGCACTGTGAAACACGACGGATAGACCGGTAGTCACTGCTACGTATACCGTGAGCGGCGAGCGCCGCTCAGACTGCGACTCAGAGCCCCCGCTGCGGGCCGCATCCCGAGAGTCGTACGCATGGCCACCCAGGTCGAATCCGTCGCGTCGCCCCCTTCGTTAGCGCCGGAAGACATCCCGGAATACCTTTCTAAAACCTATAGATGGGCTTATTTGTCCCAGCGGACGATGCGCTGGCTGGACCGCCCCGCTGTCGTCTCCGCCATCTTGTGGGGCAATGCGGATCGACTCATGCGCGAGTCGATTACCCAATTTGAGCCGGGCGACCGTGTACTTCAAGCGGCCTGCGTCTACGGCCGTTACTCACCGAGCCTTGCCGCTCGACTGGGACCCCACGGTCGATTGACCGTCACCGATGTCGCATCCGTCCAACTCGGCAACGTGGCGCCCAAAGTAGCCACGATGCCGACCGTACACCTGCACCGCGGTGACCTTTCGAAGCGGCAAACGGGCGTGCCGCCGGGTTCCCAGGATGGGGTGGCCTGTTTTTTCCTGCTCCATGAAGTGCCCCCTACGGAACGGTGCCGCATCGTCGAGTCGTTGCTGGACTCCGTGCGCGTCGGGGGACGCGTCGTCTTTACGGATTATCACCGAATGGGGCCCTGGCACCCCCTTCGCCCGATCATGACGCTGGTATTTTCCACCCTCGAACCATTCGCTAATTCTTTTTTAAATCAAGACATTAAATCGATTTCACCGACTTGCCGGGCGTTTCGATTCACCCAACAGGTATCGTTCGGCGGGCTCTATCAACAGGTGGTCGCCACTCGCCTGTATTGAACCGTCAGGCCACACCCTTGGTGAAAAACTCGGCACCAGTCAGCACTTTGTCACGGGTTTCTGGCAGAATTCGCGCCCATTGAACCGTGGCCGGAGGCTCGGTTCGGCCGGAAACGGCCGGATCCAGTGGCTCCCGGCCCCGGTTTTCTATTGACCGCATCAACCCAAACCGCACGGAACCAGCCATGCCCCGTACTACTCCGCTTTCCGATATCCGCAATATCGGAATTATCGCCCACGTCGACGCCGGCAAGACGACGACGACCGAGCGCATCCTGTATTACACGGGGCGCAAGCACACCATCGTCGACATCCACGATACGAAGGACTTGAAGTCCTCGACGACGACGGACTACCTCGAACAGGAGCAAAAGCGCGGCATCACGATTCAGTCTGCTGCCGTCTCCGCGTTCTGGCGCAAGAAGAAGATCAACGTCATCGACACCCCGGGGCACGTGGACTTCACCATCGAAGTGAACCGCTCGCTGCGCGTCCTTGACGGCGCCGTCGTTGTGTTCGACGGCGTTGCCGGCGTTGAGCCGCAGTCGGAAACCAACTGGCGCCTCGCTGACAACTACGACGTGCCGCGCATGTGCTACGTCAACAAGATGGACCGCAGCGGCGCGAACTACCTGCGCTGCGTGGACATGATCAAGAAGCGCCTCGGCGCGCGTCCGCTGCCCGTGCATCTGCCGATCGGCTCGGAAGACAACTTCAAGGGCATGATCGACCTCGTCGAAATGAAGGCCCTCGTCTGGGAGTCGGACGACAAGGACGCCGAGTGGAAGGTCCTCGACATCTCGCCGACCATCGCGGATGACCTGGAAATCACCGTTCCCAGCGATCGCGCGATCCTCGCCGACATCGCCAAGTACCGTACCGAGCTGGTCGACACCTGCCTCGAGATGGACGATGCGGCGATGGAAGCGTACCTGGAAGGCACCGAGCCGTCGGTCGAAACCCTGCGCGCTTGCTTGCGCAAGGGCACGATCACCTCGACGTTCACCCCGGTGCTGTGCGGTTCGTCGTACAAGAACAAGGGTGTGCAGCAGGTTCTCGATGCCGTCGTGGACTACCTCCCGGCCCCGACCGACGTTGCCGCTATCAAGACCGTCGACGCGGACGGCAACCCGATTGGCGAACGTATTTGCTCGGACGACGAGCCGTTCTCGGCGCTCGCGTTCAAGGTGATCAACGACGCGTACGGCGCGCTGACCTTCATCCGCGTGTACTCGGGCGTGCTCACCAAGGGCATGTCCATCACGAACACGACGCGCGGCAAGCGCGAGAAAATCGGCCGCATGGTCGAAATGTTCGCGAAAGAAGCCAACGCCATTGAAGAAGCCCGCGCGGGCGACATCGTGGCACTCGTCTCGCTGGCCGAAACCGACACCGGTGACACGCTGTGCGAGTCGACCGCTCCGGTCGTGCTCGAGCGTATGCGCTTCCCTGAGCCGGTCATCAGCGTTTCGGTCAAGCCGAAGAACAAGGCGGAGCTTGAGAAGTTCAACGCCGCCATCGGCAAGATGGTTCGCGCCGATCCTTCGCTGCGTCTCGAAACGGACCGCGAAACGAGCGAAACGATTTTGCGCGGCATGGGCGAGTTGCACCTCGAAGTGACGCTCGATCGTATGCGTACGGAGTTCAACGTCGAAGGCATCATGGGTCAGCCGCAGGTGGCCTACCGTGAAGCCTTCACGAAGACGATCGAAGAGCACTACGTCCACAAGAAGCAGACGGGCGGTTCGGGTCAGTTCGCCGACGTGTGGATCAAGTTCGAGCCGCTCGAGCGTGGTTCGGGCTTCGTGTTCGTCGACGAAACCGTCGGTGGCTCGGTGCCGCGTGAATACGTGCCGTCCGTCGAAAAGGGTCTGCGCATGCAGCTCGAGGATGGCGTGCTTGCGCGCTTCCCGACCGTGGACTTCAAGGCGACGCTGTTCGACGGTAGCTACCACGACGTCGACTCGAACGCACTGACGTTCGAAATCGCCGCCAAGGCGTGCTTCCGTGAGGGCATTCGCAAGGCCGGTCCGGTGCTGCTCGAGCCCGTGATGAAGGTTGAAACCGTGACCCCGGGTGACTACCTCGGTGACGTCATTGGCGACATCAACCGTCGTCGTGGCTCGATCCAGGACCAGCTGGAGCGCGGCACGAACATCGCCGTCGTGGCCCATGTGCCGCTCTCGGAAATGTTCGGCTACATCGGCCATCTGCGTGGCATGACCTCGGGCCGTGCGTCGTACACGATGGAGTTCTCGCACTACGATCAAGTGCCGCGCAACGTCGCGGACGCCGTGATCGAAGCCGTGAACAAGCCGGCGACGGCGAGCTGATACAACGGGCGGGTCCCCCGCCCGGTTGATCGGCAAAAAAGGGCGCCTCCGGGCGCCCTTTTTTCATGGTGCGTTGGCGCCTAGGCCGTCACGGCGCCCCTGCGGACGCAGCCCCGCACCTCAGGTTCCGAGGCGCGATATCATCACCGCTCGAGCCCGCGGAGTCCCCATGAATCCGGTTGTTCATTTTGAAATTCCCTATCGCGATGCCGACCGAGCAAGCGCCTTCTACGCAAAGGCCTTCGGCTGGAAAGCGACGTCCCTCGGGCCACGCATGGGGAATTACATCGTGGTTGTGACCGCCGAAGAGGATGTCGTGCCCGAGGCGCCGGGCGGCGCCATTAACGGTGGGCTCTATCCGGTAAAGGAGGGTTGGCCGCACCAATACCCGTCCATCGTGATCGGCGTCGATGATCTCGCGCTCGCCATGGATCGCGTGCGGACGGCCGGCGGCACCTTACTCGGTGAGCCCATGCGCATCCCCCAAGTCGGGGACTACGTCGCGTTTCTGGACACGGAAGGCAACCGCGGCGCGATGCTACAGCCGAAGCCCCGCGCCTAACACATGCACCGCACGCGCCGGCACGGATTGCTTGCGATCAATGCGGCGTCCCTGATCTTTGGTAGCGCCGCTCTGTTCGGCCGCCTTCCCGTGTCCACCGTCTGGGTGGTCGCGGGCCGCAGCGGGTTAGCCGCCATCACGCTGGCAGCCGTGTGCGCCTTGACTCAGCGTTGGCGCCCCTTGCCCGCCGCGCTTCGACCGTGGCTCGTCGCGAGCGGCGTCATGCTGGCCGCTCACTGGTTGGCCTTTTACGGATCGATCCAGCAGGCAGGGATCGCGGTCGGTACCGTCACCTTCGCGACCTTCCCATTGTTCACGTTGCTGGTGGAAAGCATCCGGCGGCGACAACGACCCAGCCCTATACACGTCGGCGCCGCCGTCACGATCGTCCTCGCGATTGCCTGGTTGTTTGGCGTGCCTGAAGCGGGCGTCGATCGGTGGGGCATCGTCGCCGGACTGTCGTCCGCCGTGCTCTATGCGCTGTATTGGCACGTCTCACGCCCCTTGGCGAAAACGCTGCCGGACGCGTGGTCGGCTGTCCTGCAAAACGCGGTGGTCTGCGCGGTCACTGCGCCCATCGCGCTCATGCAAGCAGGCATTCCGGCGTCGCCACGCGTTTGGTGGGGCCTGTTGTGGCTCGGTACCGTCAACACGGCTGTCGGGCTTGTCCTGTACCAACGAGCGCTTAGATTTCTTGACACAACAACCTGCAGTGCCTTCATCGCGCTCGAACCGGTCTATGCCATCCTCCTCGCGCGTCTGTTGCTCAACGAACCGGCGCCCGCACGCACGCTGGTCGCCGGAGCGCTGATCGTGGCGGCATCGCTCGCGATGCTCAAGCACGATGCGGGCGGGTCACTGCCATCCTCAACGCCAGATTGCAGCCGTTAACACGGGCCCACTCGTTATAATGGCGCGCGCGTCGCGGTACGACGCCTCGCCGACTGGGATTGGCCCCGAACTATGTGGATCGTCCATCTAGCGCTACGGCGCCCGTACACGTTCTTGGTGCTTGCGCTCACGATCCTGATGCTCGGGATCTTTGCGATTCTGCGCACGCCTACCGATATCTTCCCCAACATTCGAATTCCGGTGGTCGCGACCATCTGGAACTACGCCGGTTTGCCGCCCGAAGACATGGCGAATCGCATCATTCTCAATCCTGAGCGAACGGCACAGACCACGGTCAACGACGTCGAGCACACCGAATCGCAATCGCTGAACGGCACCTCGGTCGTGAAGTACTTCTTCCAGCCGAATGCCAACGAAGATCTCGCCTATGCGCAGATCGGCGCCGTTTCACAAACGCAGCTGCGGTCGATGCCTACCGGCACCACGCCGCCGTTTGTGCTCGCGTTCAATGCGTCGACCGTACCCATCGTCCAGTTGGCCGTTTCCAGCGACGGCCTGCCCGAGTCGAAGATTTTCGATCTTTCGAATACGGTGATTCGGACCGGGCTTGCCACGGTACAGGGGGCTTCGATTCCTTGGCCCTTCGGCGGACAGCAGCGTCAGATTCAGGTGGACCTGAATCCTGAGGCCTTGCATGCGCGCGGCCTATCGGCCGCTGACGTCACCACCGCGATTGGCGCGCAAAATCTCATCCTCCCGACCGGCACACAAAAGATCGGGGAGCTCGAGTATTACATCGGCTTGAACGCGAACGCGAAGACGATCGACGACCTGAATGCACTGCCCATCACGGCGCATGACAACAAGGTCACCTACGTGCAAGACGTGGCCCACGTCCGTGATGGCTTTCCGCCGCAAACGAACATCGTTCGTCGTGACGGACATCGCGCCGTGCTCATGAGCGTTTTGAAGATCGGCAACGCGTCGACGCTCGACATCATCAAGGGCATCAAGGACCGCTTGCCCGGTGTGCGCGATACGCTTCCGAAAGAGATGGACATCAACCTGATCGGTGATCAATCGGTGTTCGTGCGCGCGGCCATCGAAGGCGTGGTTCGAGAAGCGGTCATCGCCGCGGCACTCACTGCGTTGATGATCTTGCTGTTCCTCGGCAACTGGCGTAGCACGCTGATCATCGCCGTTTCCATCCCCCTTTCGATACTCGCGTCGATCATCTGTCTGTCGGCGATCGGCGAGACGATCAACATCATGACCCTCGGCGGCCTCGCGCTCGCAGTGGGTATCCTCGTCGATGACGCCACCGTCACCATTGAAAACATTGACACACACCTCGAGCGAGGGGATGACGTCGAAACCGCAATTCTGAAGGGCGCGGAGCAGATCGCTATTCCGGCACTTGTCTCGACGCTGGCCATTTGCATCGTGTTCGTCCCCATGTTCCTACTCCCGGGCATTGCAAAGTTCTTGTTCGTGCCCTTGGCAGAAGCGGTCGTCTTCGCGATGTTGGCCTCCTATGTCTTGTCGCGGACTCTCGTGCCGACGTTGGCCATGTACTGGCTCAAGGCGCACGACGATGGCCACCGGAATGTCGCGCGGGGCGCGTGGGCTCGGTTCGAAGTGGCCTTCCAGGCACGATTCGAGCACGTGCGGGAGCGTTATCGCGGACTGCTCGAAGGGGCACTGCGTGCGCGTTGGGGATTTGTCGTGCCATTCTTGGCAGCGATGGCCGCGACCGCGCTCATCGCGTTCCCCATTGGCCCGCTGCCGGGTTTAGGGCAAGACTTTTTCCCGGCGGTGGACGGCGGCCAAATCAAATTGCACGTGCGAGCGCGCACGGGCTCGCGGATCGACGCGACCACTCGCTTGTGCGACGCCATCGAGGCGCGCATCCGTGAATGGATCCCCGCCTCGGAGATGGAATCCGTGGTCGACAACATCGGGCTTCCCAACAGCGGCATCAATCTCGCGTATTCGACCTCCGCTCCGATCGGGCCGGGGGACGCCGACATTTACATCGCATTGAAGCCGCAGCATGCGCCGACCGCGCACTACGTCACGATGCTTCGCAAGCGCCTGCGTGAAGAATTTCCGTCCACCCAATTTGCCTTCCTCTCGGCCGACATTGTCGGCCAGATTCTGAATTTCGGCCTGCCCGCGCCGGTTGACGTGCAGATTTCGGGCTTCAACGTGCCGGCGAATCGGGAATACGCCAATGCGATTTACGATCGGCTGAAGACCATTCCGGGCATCGTGGACCTCCGGGTACAACAGGCCTTCGACTATCCGACTCTCAACATCGACGTCGACCGCTCCAAAGCGGCGACGGTCGGTTTGACGGAAAAGGACGTGGCATCCAGCCTGCTCGTGTCGTTGTCCGGCAGCGCGCAAACGTCGCCCTCGTTCTGGGTGGATCCCAAGAGCGGGACGATGTACCCCGTCACCGCACAGACCCCGCAGTATCGCTTGTCGACCCTATCGGACCTCAAAGCCACGCCGATCACCTCGGGTGCCAATTTCGGGACACCCCAAGAACTGGTGAACTTGGCGAGCATCCGCCGCGGTGCTGCACCGGCGGTTGTGACTCACTTCAACGCGAAGCCGGCCGTGGATATATTCGCGTCGGTGGAAGGCATTGACCTCGGGTATGTCGCCGCGGAAATCGGCAAAGTGGTTGCGTCGGCAAAAGAAAAAGCACCGCGCGGCACCACGACGGTCGTAAAGGGCCAGATCGAAACGATGAAATCGTCCTTCAACGGCCTGCTCATCGGTCTCGCCGGCGCAGTCGTCCTCATCTACCTGCTCATGGTCGTGAATTTTCAGTCGTGGGTCGATCCGTTCATCATCATCACCGGTCTACCGGCGGCGCTTGCCGGCATTGTCTGGATGCTCTTCCTCACCCACACCAGCGTCAGCGTCCCTGCACTGACCGGCGCGATTATGTGCATGGGTGTTGCGACCGCAAACAGCGTGCTCGTTGTCAGCTTTGCACGCGACCGGATGCGCGCCGGCGATCACGCATTGGAAGCCGCGTGGATGGCGGGCTTTACTCGATTCCGGCCCGTCATCATGACGGCCCTCGCGATGGTCATCGGCATGATTCCGATGGCTCTCGGTCTGGGTGAGGGCGGCGAACAAAACGCCCCGCTCGGACGCGCCGTGATCGGCGGCCTCCTCTTCGCGACGTTCGCGACCCTGTTCTTTGTTCCGACCGTGTTCGCGATGATCCACGGTCCGCGAGCAACTCCGACTCCCTCTGGAGAGGCGCATGTCTAATTCGATGCATCCCGACGCGGCCACGCGTGACGCCGACCGTAGCGCTCGACGCTGGCGTAATGGCCTGCTGACCGCCGCTGTCCTGACGGCGGTCGTTGGCGTCAGCTATCGTCTCGCGGAGCGGAAAGCGCTGGCTGCGGAAACGACGGCCGCGGCGATACCCGTCGTGGCGGTGATCAATCCCACACCGGCCGATAAGGGAGAAACGCTGGATCTTCCGGCGACGGCCCAGGCTTTTGCCGAAGCCATGATCTACGCGCGCACGAGCGGTTACGTAAAGTCGTGGGCCACGGATCTCGGCGCCAAGGTCAAAAAGGGCGCCGTAATGGCAGAGATCGAGACGCCCGACGTCGACCAACAGTTCCGCCAAGCGCACGCGGATTTGCTGACCGCGCGAGCCGCGAACGAGATCGCTCGCAGTACGAACGAACGCTGGCAGCAACTGCTGGCCACGGAATCCGTTTCCAAACAAGACGCCGAACAGAAGGCCTCCGACGCGGCACAAAAGAAAGCGGCGGTGCAATCCGCCGAAGCGAACTTGGCCCGGTTGCGGGACTTGCAGGGGTTCCAGCACATTCGCGCGCCGTTCGATGGCATTGTGACGCAGCGCAGCGTCGACGTCGGTGCGTTGGTTGCCGCAGGCCAGAACGCCGGCACGCCGTTGTTTAAAGTGTCCGACGTCCACCGCTTGCGCATTTTTGCGGCCGTGCCCGAGGCGTACGCGGGCAAGATCCACGACGGTGCGTCCGCACAAGTGACCTTTGACGGGCGTCCGGGCGTTCATTCCGCCACCGTGACGTCGACAGCAGGGGCTCTGGATGCTGCGACGCGAACCCTGCAAATCGAACTGCAGATGGACAATCGGGACGGCACTTTGTTGGCTGGTGCCTACGCGCACGTGCACTTCGATCTCGGCGTGCAAACCGACTTGCCCCGCGTTCCGGTCACGGCGCTGATCTTCCGTAGCACAGGGTTGTGGGTCGCCACGGTCCCCGACGGTCAACACGTTGCGCTGCGCAAAGTCGTCCCGGGACGCGATTTCGGCACGGAGATCGAGGTGCTGGACGGTGTGACCAGTCATGACGTTGTCGTCGCCAATCCGCCCGACTCACTGACCGATGGCGCCACGGTGCGCGTCGTCGCCGGCCACAAGGCCCACGGATGATGCGCTCCGTTGCTGCCACGCTGGCGTGCCTGTCGGTGGCCGGTTGCGCACTCGGCCCCACCGTCGATCGGCCGGTCGTACCGACGCCCGAGCACTACGCCGAGGTCGGTGATTGGATGGCGGCGGCGCCAGCAGACCAGGACGCCAAAGGCGCCTGGTGGACCCTGTTCGACGATGCGACGCTCAATCGCCTTGAGCAGTCCCTCGCCGACGACAGCCCGGCGTTGAAAATTGCCCTGGCGCGGCTGGAGGAAGCCCAAGCGACAGCACGCGCTGCGGCCGGCGCGTTGTGGCCGCGTGTGGCCGTGGGCGTCGGCGCAACGCGCGCGCAAACATCCACCCAAGGCCCTACCTATTCGCCGAGCCGCGCGGATACGTACAACGATCTGTCGGCCAGCGGCGCGTTGTCGTACGAACTCGATGTGTTTGGCCGACTCCGCGCTGCAGCCGCGAGCAGTCGCGCGTTAGCCGACGCCGCTGCCGGAGATCGTCGGGCACTGGAGTTGTCGCTACAGGCCGAACTCGCCAGCGATTACTTCCAAGCACGGGCGTTGGATACACAAATCGCGGTACTCGCAACCACCGTCAGCGACGACGAGAAGGCACTCGCGATCACGGAAAACCTTTATCACGGCGGTGCCGCGACCGCCGGCGATGTCGCGTTGTCGCGCGCCCAGTTGGAGGCCGCGCGGACGCAGTGGACCGATGCCCAACTGCATCGGTCCCAGACCGACCATGCGCTCGCCGTGCTGCTCGGTCGCGCGCCAGCCGATTGGCATTTGCCGGCCGCGCCGCTCACCGCCCCACTGACGCCTCCCAGCGTGACGGCCGGGGTGCCGTCGACGCTGTTGCAGCGTCGACCGGACATCGGCGCCGCGGAACGCAGGGTGCAAAGTGCTGCAGCGGCCGTGGGCATCGCGCGCAGTGCTTACTTTCCGGTGTTTTCGATCGGCGCGGCGTTGGGGCGCGACAGCCTGCAATCAGCCACCTGGTTTACCGCCCCTGCTCGCTTTTGGAGCATTGCACCGAGCGCCGTGATGACGGTACTCGACGGTGGCCAACGTCGGGCGCAGGTCCAAGGCGCGACGGCGGCATTGGCCGAGGCGACCGAAAACTACCGGCAGACGGTCCTCACGGCCTACCAAGACGTTGAAGACAGCCTGGCCGCCGTTCGCGAGTTGTCGCACGAGCAGACCAGTGCCGACGCCAACGTGGCGGCCTCCCAAATCGCTCGCGTGCAAGCGCAGCACCGCTACGAGGGCGGCGCCACGACGTACGTTGAGGTAGCGGTTGCACAGAATGCGCTATTGACCGCGCAACTGAACGACATCGCCATCACGCAGCGACGACTGGTCGCCACGACCCAGCTTATCCGCGCGCTGGGCGGAGATTGGCGCTAAGGCGTCCTGTACAAATAATGGGCGGCGCGATTTCTACAGGATGCGTAGCCTGTACAAATCGTATCAGGGATGTCGTCTAAGCCCCTCTAATACCTCAAAAATCGTCGTCTCGTGGCGACACCTTTCGCTTCATCGCCGATCTTTGCGCCGCGAAACCTGTACAAGATGCGCTTATTCACACAACTTAACCTGTACAGAAACAATACAATAACTTGACATAGTCCTCGTGCGTCCGCAGCATACGTTCAGTATTTGTACACCCATGCTTGGTTGCCCCGCATACTCGGGGAAACGCCAGTCATGCGCAGGAGCGAAACATGCTGACGACCACGCACAACACGGACACCCATTGCGTCCATTTAACCCGTCGACGAGGCTATGACGCATTCGTTCGACACCTGCGCCAGTGGGCACTGGTCGTCACCGTCGCCCTGTCCACGGCAGCGGCCTCGGCAGCCGGCCTCGGCACGGTCTCGCAAGGGGCCGCGACCGTTGCGCCCACGACCGGCAGCGCGTGCAATTACCCCGCACCCGGCAGCATCGTCTCGCAGCCGCGCGATCTGTACAGCCAAAACGGCGTGTTGTCGGTGCATCTGGACTACTACACCTCAGTAGACGCACAAGGCCGCACGCTATTCTGCTTCCAGACCAGCGACGGTGCCGTAGCACCGACCCTGCACGTGAAGCCGGGCGACTTGTTCCTCCTGCAGGTGACGAACCGCGTACCGCGCGGCACGTTCATGGAGAAATTGACCACTCAGTGCGGCGAAGCGGTCGTTTACGACAGCTCGGTGAATGTGCACTTCCACGGCGCACTGGTGTCACCGGCCTGCACGTCCGATGACGTGGTCGATACGGTCATCGGTTCGGGCGACACGTTTCAGTACAAGATTCAGATCCCGACCAACGAGCCCTCAGGGATGTATTGGTACCACCCGCACCTGCACGGCGTGGCCGATGCCGCCGTCCTGGGCGGCGCCACCGGCGCGTTCATCGTCGACGGCATTGAAAACTACTACTCGAGCCTCGCGGGCATGCCGAGTCGCATCTTAAATTTCCGCGGTCTGCAGACGCTCGGCGCCGTCAACGCCCCGGGCACGCTCGATGCCTACGGGCAGATCGTGCCGACCTGGGACGTGTCGGTGAACTACGTGCCGATCCCCTATTCGCCGACCGGCACCCCCGTGCCGCCGCCGGTGATTCAAATGAAGGCCGGCCAGCCGGAATTGTGGAGCGTCATGAATGGCTCCTCGGATTCCATTCTCGATTTCCAATTGCTCTACGACGGCGTACCGCAGAAGTTACAGGTCGTGGGATTGGACGGCGTACCGACCGGCTCGCAAGACGGTTCGCGTCAAGGCAAGGCCATCTATCGCACCACGTTGGCCTCACCGCCGGCGGGACGCGTGCAGTTTGTGGTGAATCCGCCGCCCCCGGGCGTAAAAGCGGTCATTCAGACCAAAACAATTGACACGGGCCCCGCGGGTGACAGCAATCCGAGCCGCACCATCGCGCGCATCGTGACGACGAACACGGGCACCCCGTTGCCGAAGCTGCCGCAAGCGAGCAATCCGGCACCGCAGCGCTTCGAAGGACTGGACACGTCGCCCGTCACGGCGAAACGCAAACTGTACTTCTCCGAGATCATCAGCAACCCGAACGATCCGTCCAGCCCCACGAATTTCTACATCACGGTGGATGGGGCGCAGCCGCAACTCTACGCGCCGGGCATCGCGCCGGCGGTCACGACGACGCAGGGCGCGGTGGAAGAATGGACGATCGAAAATCGCACAACGGAAAAGCACGTTTTCCACATCCACCAGATCCACTTCAAGCTGTTGGAAGTGAACGGAGTACCGGTCTCCAATCAGGACAGTCAGTTCTACGACGATTACACCGTCGATTACTACCACGGCGCAGTCGACGCGCAGGGCCGCCCCATTGATGCGGCGGGCAATCTGATCGCTCACCCGGTCTACCCCAGCATCAAGATCAAGATGGACTTCCGCGGTCCGATCGTCGGCGACTTCGTGTTTCACTGCCACATCCTTCAGCACGAAGACGGTGGCATGATGGCGCGTATGCGAGTCCTTCCCGCTCCAGCACCGTGATCGCGTGGTAATGCCGCAGGCATGCTGGCGCACCCTTGTGGGGTGCGCCCTTCTGGCCGGTAGCGCCTGCGGGATTGCCCGAGCCGATACGAGTGCGCCCGCCGCCCATGCGGCCACCATCCCGGCGCACTACCGCCTCACCACCACCGATGGTCGTGCGGTGACCGAGGCGAGTTTTAAGGGGCGGTGGCAGTTGGTGTTCTTTGGCTTCACCAGCTGCCCGGATATCTGCTCCACCGCGATGTTGTCCGTCAAAGTGGCGCTCGCTGCGCTCGGCCCCGTGGCGGAGCGCATCCAACCGATTTTCATCACGCTGGATCCACAGCGCGACACCGCCGAAAAGCTCGCCGAGTATCTCCACTTCTTTGGGCCCACCATCGTCGGCTTGCGCGGCAGTGAGGCGGACATCCACTCGGCAGCGCAGGCGTTCCGCGTGTACGTGCAGTCGCGGCCGCTCAGTGGGGAGTCGTACACCGTCGACCACAGCGCCTTCTTGTATCTGCTCGATCCCGACGGTCGGTTTGTAAAACTGCTGTCGGGTGACGCGCCCGGACACAAACTCGCGGACGATCTGCGCGCGGCGCTGCGATGACCTCGACCGTCGCTCGAATCACGCTGATCACGGTCACTGTGCTTGGCAGCAGCGTCTTGGTGCCCGCGCGTGCAGAGCCCACGACCGCGCATTTTGGTGACGCAGATGACAGCGCGGCCGTGTTGCAGGGGCAGCGCGTGTACAAAACGCACTGCGCCCAATGCCACGGCCGCACCTTGCAAGGCCAAGCTTTGTGGCGACTCGAGGACGAGTACGCGCATCAACGGGCGCCGGCATTGGATGGCACCGGTCATGCGTGGCAGCACAGTGACGAGGCGCTCTATCAGCGCATACGCACCGGTCGTTGGCCGGATACGGCAGAGAGCCCACCCAATGCGATGCCGGTGTATGTGTCCGTGCTCACCGAGAGCGACACGGAAGCGGTGATCGCGTTCATGAAATCGCGGTGGGGCGTGGGATTGCGAGCGGCGCAGTCGACGTTGAATCCGGAGCTGCGTGGGATGCCCGCGCAGGCGGCGGACACCGACTGGACCCTACCCCCCACCTGCTCCAGCACACAGCAGCGTTGGCGCACCGCGTCTCCGTAAGACGGGCTCCACGCCACATCGAATCAGTAGTGCCAGTGCACGGCCAATCCCACGGTTCTCGGCCGATGGGTGAGTGAGTACAGCAAGGGCGTCCCGGGATAATCCCCATCGGTCTGCAAGATGGGGTGCTCGTTCAGCACGTTGTCGCAATACAGGTCGACCGAGGCGTGCGGCAGCACGAGGCCGAGCCCCAGGTTCCATCGCACGGAGGATGGGTCGGCGGCAAACCGCGGGTCGTAGGTCGTGAACGCGGGATTGCGCTCGGGATACGGACCGGTCGCGTGACTGCGAATCACCCAACGCGACCGCGCGACCAAGCGACGCTGATCGGCTAACGGCCACTCGTACGAACCGCTCAACGTCCCCACCCACGGCGCGGGCACGTCAGGCAACCCTGCCAAGGTACCGCCACGCAGCGCCACGAGCACGCCGCCGGGTGCGTAGATCGTCTGCGTCGTGTGCGCATCCGTCAGTCCGAGATCGAGCGAGCCGTGCCAATGCCCCAGTCCGCGCGTCTCGGCGTGCAGGTCGAACCCTCGGCTGACCAAGGTGCCTGCGTTTGCGTAAAACGCGTTGCCGCACGGATCGTAGACGCGCAGTTGCACGTCGTTCCACTGCACATCGTAGACGCTCAGGTCCACGAAGAGCGCACCGCCCGCGACCGCTCCTTTCGCGCCGACTTCATAACTCCACAGCGCGTCGGGACCGGACGCGCCCGGCGTCGTCACGCCGGCGCACACATAGTCCGGCCCTGCGGCGCGCCCCAGTCGAGCGCCGCGCGACGCCGAGGCGTAGAGCGACAAGCCCTCGCGCGGCTCGTGACTGAGTTCGAGCCGCGGCGTCACCGGCATCGAGGCCTGATAGCGATGGGCTGAAAAGTTTTCGGTCGGGGACAGATACCCGGCGTCGTCACCGGTGCTGTGCCGCAGATAACGCCCCACTCTCAGACCCGTGCCCAGGCGCCAATGCGGTGCCAACGCGACGCTCCACTGCCCGAAGACATTCTGCTCGGTCGTGTGGTCCGTGGGCCGAGAGCTGAGTGCCGGCACGTGGGGCAACGGCGTGAGGAAATAATCGTCGTACTGCGAGAGGCGATAGTCGGCCACGTACGTACCGACCGACCACGCATACCGACCGTGCGTGTCCGGGGAAGAGAGTCGAATCTCACCCGAGAGCGCACCACTGGTCGCTCCCGTGTGTTCGCTGACGGCGTTGGCGTAGGACACCGGCACTTCGGGCCCCAATGGACTCCCATAGCCACCGAAATACGCCGGACCGGCTTCGTTGGTGTCATCGATGAAGGCGCTGGCGACGCGACGCACGTAGGAGCTAATCGCGACCATATTCACGGACGTGCCGCGGTACTCCACCCGCAGCGCCCCGACGGTCAACGTATCCTCAAACGGCTGGGGCAGTAGTTTCCCGTTGCGAAAGACGCCCTCGGCGGGCTGCGACAACGCCTGATAAAACGAGGGTGAATCGGCAATCTGATTGCGCTGATAGGACAACGACGGCAAGACGGACCATCCCGCGATCGGCTCGATATCCAACGACAGTCGCGCTACGCGCTGGTGGGATCGATTGCTATTCGGCGTCACCACCGCCCCGTTGAACGGATCGACACGATCGACATAACCCCCTTCGTCGCGCGCCATCATGCCGGCACGCACACCGACGAGACCCGGGACCAAGGGTTCCGCGATCAGAACCGAGGATCCCCACAGCCCGGCACCGTGATCGATGGACCCGATCTCGCCGCCAACGTCGACGCGCTGCGTGGTGGTATCGGCCCGATTCGGGACAAAGCGAATGGCGCCCGCCTCGGCACCGGCACCGTAGTCGACGCCCTGCGGCCCGCGGAGCACCTCGACCCGATTCAAGTCGAATGCAATGGGATACGGCACGGTAAACGCAGAATTCGGTGTCAGCGCCGTCGACAGCGGCGTATCGCCGAGGTACGTCACGGTGGCCACGCCGGACTTTTCACCCACCACGCCACGCATCGACGTGTGGTTATAAAAACCGGATCCCCATTGCGTACTCACGCCGTAATCGACGCCCGGTACGCCGGACAGTACGTCGGCCACCGTCGTTAATCCGTACGGCTCAATATCGGTCATGTCGACGATGCGGGCGCTCACCGGGACGCGATAGGCACTTTGCTCGCGGCTCTGCGTGACGAGCACTATATCCTCGATGGTGCCAATGGACGCGGGCGCAGGTGCCGCGGTCACGCGCACCAATCGCATCGCCCGCCCGTTAATCGGCTCAAACGTGAGCCCGGTACCTTCCAGGAGTGCGGCCAGTGCTTCCTTAGGGTTTAAGCCCGCGGACACCGCATGGCTCTGTTTGCCGTCTGCCAGGGCGGAGACGTACAACACTTGCAAGCCGGTCTGCTGGGCGAGCGCCGCTAAGGCGCTCGGGAGCGCCTGGCGAGGAATGGCGCGCTGCACGTCCGCAGCCGACACGATCCACACCGCGCACAGCCCTGCGAGACCCATCGCCCAAGCGACGGTGCGGCCGCGCCGGCCGGCGCGCCATTCGGTCTCCTGCGTCATCAGGGCGAACCGCCACAACACGGGTCGAGTTGCAAGATCCGGTGACACCGGCTCGCCCGCGACGAACCATTGGCTCGCACAAATGCCATCCGCATTACCATTGGGCGCACGTAAAAGCCTCTTTCATCGGATCGAACTCGTGCCTCCGGCGCGCGTCGCCAACCGCCGCGTAATGACGATGGCTTGAGCGGATCGATCCACACGCACGCCTTCGGTCGCCTCCAAGAAACCCAAAAAGGTGTCCAAATCGCGCGCATCGAAGGCGCCACTGATGGGGACAGCCGCCAATGAGCGATCCTGCACCGTGATCGGAACCGTGCTAAAGCGCTGAAATTCGCTGACGGCCTCGCCGAGGGATAAACGATCGACGACCACCCGCCCGCTCCGCCACGCCTCCAAACGATCAACGTCCACGCGTCGCGGCACGGACACCGTACCGCGCATCACGACGACTTGTTCGCCCGCATGGAGCGCCACAGCGGCCCGCGCTGAGCCGGACTCCGGCGCCTCGGAAGCCGGCGAGACGTTGACATGACCCTCGGTCAACGTGACGGTGACCCGATCCGGCTGGCGACGCACATCGAATTGCGTGCCGGTGGCCTCGACAACCGCATCGCCGGTGACCACGCGCAACGGCCGCGGGTCGCCTTTCGCGACGTGTACAAACACACGACCTTGCATGAGGCGGACGCGGCGCTCGCTGGCGCCGAACTCGATGCGCGCCGACGATTCGACATCGAGTTCCAGGGTAGATCCGTCGGCCAGCATCCAACTGCGCAATTCACCGTGACCGGTCGTCAGCACCTGAGCGTCGTTGGTCGGCGCGGTGGGCCGCGACCCCCACAGCACGGCGAGCAGGCCCGCGACCGCCACGACGGCGGCCATCGCGGCACGTCGATACCCGGGCGGCCGACGCCTTGCGGCAACGCCAGCGCGTTCTGGCAACGCCGTCACCACCGGCGGTGCGTCGCGGGCGTCGGCGAGCAACGCCTCTACCGTATAGAGGGGCGGTGTTGCGGTGACGCTCAACTCGCGGGCCACCACGGCGACGCGCAAGTACGCCTCCACGTGGGCCGGCGAGGCACGCAGCCACGCGGTCAGCGCCGCGTTGCGGTCACTGCTCGCCTCGGAGGTGTGCTGCTGCGCATGCCACTCGGCCGCTTGTTCCTCGATCGCGCGTTGCGCCGCTTCTGACGATCGTTCCATGATCACCCCAGACTCGCCATGCGGCGACGACAATGCGCAAGTCCCTGCGCGAGATACTTCTTAACCATGTGAATCGAGATACCGAGGTGCTCCCCGATCTGCTGATAACTCCAGTCGTACTGGTATTGCAGCACGAGCGCGGCGCGACATTTCGGCGGCAATTGGTCCAACACTTCTTTGAGACGTTGTCGGCGTCGTTCTAAGTCGGCCTCGGCGCCATCGACCGTTTCCTCCGCCAGGAGGCCCGCGAACTCCGCGGCGTCGGCGTCGATGGAGCGATCGGCACGACCGTCGATCACGGCCTGTTCACGAACCACGTTGCTGGCGATCGTGTACAGATACGCCTCGGGGGAGCGGATGGCGTCTGGATCCGGCGCGCGCAAGAGGCGGAGGTACGTTTCTTGGGCGATATCGGTGACGTTCGCCCGCGACCGCGTGCGTCGACCGATGTAGGCCACCAACGGCGCGTAGTGCTCGGCCACCAAGCGCGCAAACCATGGGTGTTCCCGCTGCCCCACCGCCTATCCTTTGTGTGTTCCACCCGACGGACCGGCTGGCCTGTCCATCGGCCACCACGGACTCGGATGCACGACGTCCCTTGCGTGAACTATAGCGCGAGGCGCTGAGTCCGGCCCGATAACCTGTTGGTGAAAATTGAGGTACCCGTTTTGGCGGTTCGGGGCTCTTATGTCATGTGAGGACGTCCCTGCCCATTGGGCAGAATGGCTTGGAATCGCCGATCTGTTGCCGGGCGTGAGCCCGGCAACAGAAGGACAACGCAACTGACCGCCTGCGCCACCTGCCGCGACGCTAGCGAAGACCGTCTTGGGGCGACACGCCCCACCTTTCGCGCGAATGGAGGCTACGCCCGGAGTCTCCCGCCCGCGCGGACGCCGTGATGTGGATGCGCGGCCTGCCGTGCCATGGATTCACAACCAAGAATCGGTGCCCGGCCGATGCCTTACCCATAAAAGTCTGGACATCCCAAGCAGCAACATTAGCGAAGAGGGAGGGATTCGAACTGGGCGGAGGCATCAATTAAATCAGTAATTTACTGAAAAACAATTTTTGACCCTTCCAATCCCCTCGCATCCCCCGATTGGCAGTAGCCCGGCGAGGGGATGCCCTTTGTTACAACAAATTCCACGGCGATTGTTCTTTTATGACGGTATTTATGGATTTCTACCGCTTTTTAGGAACATACTGCTCTCGTGGACAAGCCCACCCTCACCGCCCGCACGCTTAAGCTCGCCGAGCAACGAGGAGTACTCCGCGCTCGCGACCTCCGTGATCAGGCTATACCGGCCGTCATCCTGTCGCGACTGGTGGACAGCGGCCAACTGACTCGGATTTCGCGAGGCCTTTATACGCTGCCCACGCGGACGCCATCGGAGCAGCATCAACTCGCTGAGGTCGCCGCCCGCAGCCCGACGGCGGTCTATTGCCTGCTGACCGCACTGCGCTTCCACGGGATCACGACCCAGAACCCGCACGAACTGTGGATCGCACTGCCAAACAAGTCGAGGTCTCCTCGCATCGAGTATCCGCCGCTACGTACTGTTCGGTACTCCGGCGACGCGCTGACCCAAGGAATCGAGGTTCATACGGTCGACTGCGTTACGGTCAAGGTGTACTCGATTGCAAAGACCATCGCCGATTGCTTCAAATTCAGGAACAAAATAGGCTTGGACGTCGCACTGGAGGCACTGCGCGAGGCCAGGCAAGGCAAACGGGCCACCAGTGAAGACCTCTGGCGTTTCGCCAAAATCTGTCGGGTCGCGAACGTCATGCGACCGTACCTCGAGAGCCTGACATGACCCGCGCAGCTCCCGACAATCCGGATTCCATACGCGCTCGGCTGCTCAACCGCGCACGTGCCGAGGGAGTGGAATTTCAACAGATGCTCACGCGGTTCGCTCTGGAGCGCCTGCTCTACCGGCTGAGCATCTCGGACCATCGGGATCAGTTCCTGCTGAAGGGCGCACTGCTTTTCAACCTCTGGTATTCGGACATCCACCGTCCAACGCGCGACGTCGATTTCCTGGGTTTCGGACCTGACGATCTCCCGAGAATAGAGGCCGTGTTTTGTGACCTCTGCGAGATATCGGTTCCCGACGGCATCATTTTCGACCCGAAGTCCGTCAAGGCGACGGAGATCCGCCTCGACGCAAACTATGGTGGCGTGCGCGTCACGCTCATGGGGCTGCTCGCTGGCGCGCGCTGCCCGGTTCAGGCTGACATTGGGTTCGGAGACGCGGTCACCCCCGGCCCCGAGAAAGCGACCTATCCGACCTTGCTCACCGACCTCCCGGCGCCGGACCTGCGTATCTACCCGAAGTACACGGTCATCGCTGAGAAGCTGCATGCCATCGTCGAACTCGGCATGGAAAACAGCCGCATGAAGGACTATTTTGATCTATGGACTCTGATCACTGACGCCACGATCGATCGGCCGCTGGCGGCTAAAGCCATTCGGGCAACATTCGGCCGGCGACAGACTCAACTGCCCACCGGAATGCCATTGGGCTTATCGACAGAATTCGCGCTGGATGCCCTGAAGACTTCGCAGTGGAATGCGTTCATTGCACGGAACACGTTACAAGCGCCCGACCTGCCGCGGCTCATAGAGCAACTGCGTAGTACCATCGAAGGACTCTGGTAGCAGTCGCCCAGTCGACAATGAATGGCCTACACGGGTGTTACGACTCGTCCCAAACCGGCCGACGAATTCGTAACTGAAAGACAATTCTTTATCTGCCGCTAGCCTTGGGCCTCATCTGTGCGAATTGGAGAACTTCGCCTTCCGGATGATGCCCGTCGCATACGCGCTCAGCCGGGAAGATCCACTCGCGCTCGGTAGGATCGATGGCGCATCCTAAGCTGCCGACGATGCTTCTCGCCTCCGAAATGTTTTCGACCTCAAGCGACAGCAGCCGACACCGCGTCCGCACGATACTCGAGTTGTACGCCGCCTGGGCAAAGCTCGGTCTAGTCCGATGTGGGAGTCCTCCGCCGAGCCATGGGACCTAGGCCGGGGGCCGACAATACAGGACCCTAGCCAGGTGCGGTGCCTGAACCTAAGCCCATGAGATCACATGGGAAAGTATTGGCGGAGAGAGACCTCTACGCACACTCGTAACTAAAAGATTTTATTAGTTATTGTTGATCCTCCGAATGTTGATACACCCAATTTGCACCCACACATTGGTGAGTTATCTTGAACCAGAATGGGCATCGGAGCGTGGCTGCGTGGGCATTTATCGCTCATTAAGGCGTCTTATATGAGCGATAAAGTGCTATCTTGTCGCTCATGCTCTGGAACTGGCGACACCCCGACTGGCCGAATTTCCGCTTTCGCCCATCCTTGCTGTCGGACCGGGAAGCCCTGTTCCTGCGCCAGAGCGGAATGATCATAGGGACCGTTCGTCACGTCCCCGACGACGAAAGACTTTCGCTGGTCATTGAGCTGATCAGCACGGAAGCGCTCAAGACATCCGAGATCGAAGGAGACATCCTGGATCGCGACAGCGTCCAGTCGTCGCTCCGCCGACAATTCGGCTTGCAGGATGATGGGCGGCGTGGAGCACCCGCCGAGCAGGGCATAACCGAGATGCTTGCCGATCTCCACCGGCGGTGGAACGAAACGCTCGACGACGCGACGCTGTTCCAATGGCACCAATGGCTGATGCAGGGTCGTACCGAGTTGCGCACCATCGGCGGATACCGCAGGCACGAAGAGCCCATGCAGGTGGTGTCTGGCCGTTTAGACCGGCCCAAGATCCACTTCGAAGCGCCGCCCTCCTCTGCTGTTGCTGCGGAGATGGCTCGATTCTGTCGCTGGTTCAATGACACGAACGCAGCCGGCAAAACGCCGATGCCGTCATTGGCGCGAGCGGGACTTGCGCACCTGTATTTCGAATCCATCCATCCGTTTGAAGACGGCAATGGCCGGATAGGCAGAGCCATCGCCGAGAAGGCGCTGGCCCAAGGCGCCGGGCAACCGAGCCTCACCGCGCTTTCGCTATTGATCCATCGCCGCCGCAAGGAGTACTACGCGCAGCTTGAGGCCGCGAACAAGACGTTGGATGTCGAACCCTGGCTCGACTGGTTCGCGGATCTCGTCCTGGCGGCCCAAGCCCATACGCTCGAGGGGCTGGAATTCCTGCTGGCCAATACGCGGCTGTGGGATCGGCTGCGAGGGCGACTCAACCCGAGACAGGAAAAGGCACTCGCACGGCTCATGCGCGCCGGAGTCGATGGTTTTGTCGGCGGCCTCTCGGCCAGCAAGTATATGGCGCTCACCGGCGCTCCACCGGCCACGGCCGGGCGGGACCTCATGCACCTGGTTGAACTCGGCGCCCTTCGGCGCACAGGGCAACTCAAGGGTACACGGTACTGGCTGACTCACGTCCCGCAGGAATAATTTGGCGGAGAGTGAGGGATTCGAACCCTCGAGGGACTTTTGGTCCCTACGCCCTTAGCAGGGGCGCGCCTTCGACCACTCGGCCAACTCTCCGGACTGCGGACTGCCCCGGCGGCGGGCATGATACTGGGGCAAGGGAGCCCGGGTCAAAGGAAACACCGGGCTAGCGTCATAAAAACGCAGTAAAACTCAGTCCTCGTGGTGCGAGTCTGCCGAATCCCCGGGCTCTTCCTCACGGCGGATACGATCAAAGATCTCTTCGCGATGCACAGCCACGTCGCGCGGCGCATCCACACCAATCCGAACTTGGTTTCCTTTCACGCCCAACACGGTAACCGTGATCGAGTCACCGATCATTACGGTTTCCCCGACGCGGCGAGTCAGGATCAGCATGTGAGCCTCGCGGTATAGACAATCGACCGAAGCCCGACACTCTAAGTCCGCGCACACCGTTGAACCATGACATTTTGTTCAGGTTCAGGGCCGCGATCACGACTGCAACCGATTGAAACGCCGTTAGGTTTTAGCTCGCCAATTTAGCCCGCACCCAATCGGTCACACCGTCCAACGCGCCGGCCAGTGCCGCCACATCGGTGCCCCCCGCCTGCGCAAAATCCGGTCGACCGCCGCCCTTACCGCCGATCAGCGCCGCGACGCTGCCGACCAGCTCGCCCGCCTTGACGCGAGCGGTCAGATCCGCGGTCACGCCGGCAACGAGGGTGATTTTGCCGTCCTCACCGAGACCTGCCAACACAATCACGGCCGAGCCCAACTTGTCTTTGAGGCCGTCGACGGCGGCCCGCAACGCCTTCGCATCCAGGCCGTCCATCCGCGCCGCGACGACTTGGGCGGCACCCACGCTCACGGCGCGGGAGGCCAAATCCGCCCCCTCGCCGCTTGCCAGACGCGCCTTCAGGCTGTCGATCTCGCGCTCAAGTTTCTTGGCGCGATCCACCAAGGCGGTCACCTTTTCGGCGACATCGTCCCGGGTACCGCGCACCAAGGCGCCGATCTCGCGCAGCGTGCTTTCCCCGGCATTGAAGAACGCCAGCGCGCCCGCGCCCGTCACCGCTTCGATACGGCGAACGCCGGCGGCGACACCGCCTTCGCTCGTAATCTTGAACAGGCCTATGTCGCCGGTGCGGCTCACGTGCGTGCCGCCACACAACTCCGTCGAAAACTCGCCAAAGCTGAGCACGCGCACAACATCGCCGTATTTCTCGCCGAAGAGCGCCATCGCACCGGCCGCTACCGCCTCGTCATAGCTCATGAGGCGCGTGACCGCTTCGCGATTCGCCAAAATCTCGGCATTGACGATCGCCTCGATCCGCGCGATTTCCTCGGCCGTGACCGCCTGGAAGTGCGAGAAGTCAAAACGCAATCGATCCGGCTGAACCAGCGAGCCCTTCTGCTGCACGTGCTCACCGAGCACATGGCGCAGCGCCTCGTGCATCAGATGCGTCGCGGAGTGGTTACGGGCCGTCGCCGCACGCTGATCCGCGACGACTGTTGCCTCGACCGCATCGCCGACACGCAATTCGCCGCTCTGGACCGAACCCACGTGGGCAAACGCGTCGCGGAGTTTTTGCGTATCCGTCACCGTGAACGCGCCGCCCGTGGTCGACAGCGTACCGACGTCGCCGACTTGACCGCCGCTCTCGGCATAGAACGGCGTGGCATCCAGCACCACACGGCCGGTCACGCCGGCGCCGAGTACGTCAACCGTTGCGCCCGTCGCATCGATGAGCGCCACGATGCGACCCTGCGCGTGCGTCGTGCCGTATCCCAAAAATTCTGTGCGCGCATCGAGTTGCACCGTTTCGCGCAGATCCACGCCAAACCGGCTCGCGGCACGCGCCCGGTCACGCTGCGCCTGCATCGCGGCCTCAAAGCCAGGCTCATCGATCGCGAGACCGCGTTCGCGGGCGATATCCGCTGTCAGATCGACCGGGAACCCGTAGGTGTCGTACAACTTGAACACCGTTTCGCCCGGAATCGTCGAATCGCCGCCGAGGGCCGCGATGGCGGTATCGAGGATTGTCATGCCGGCCGCAATCGTCTCGGCAAACCGTGCCTCTTCCTGCGCCAACACCTTACGCGCGTGATCGGCCCCCTTGACGAGCTCGGGATACGCCGCGCCCATCTGTGCCACCAAGGCATCGACCAAGGTCGAGAAGAATGGGCCGGTCTGGCCCAACTGGTAGCCGTGCCGAATCGCGCGCCGAATGATGCGTCGCAGCACATAGCCACGGCCTTCGTTGGAGGGCAGCACACCGTCGACGACGAGGAACGTGCATGCGCGTATGTGATCGGCGATCACTCGCAAGCTCGGCGACGAGAGATCGGTCGCTCCGGTCGCACGGGCCGCCGCCGCGATGAGGCTTTGAAAGAGATCAATCTCGTAGTTCGAATGCACACCCTGCATCACCGCCGCGATCCGCTCCAGACCCATGCCGGTGTCCACCGACGGTTTCGGCAGGGGGGTGAGCGTGCCGTCCTCGGAACGCTCGTACTGCATAAACACGAGGTTCCAGATCTCAACGAAACGGTCGCCGTCTTCGTCCGGCGACCCCGGCGGGCCGCCGGCGATCTCGGCGCCGTGATCGTAAAAAATTTCCGTGCACGGGCCACACGGACCGGTGTCGCCCATCGCCCAGAAATTGGACTTGGCCCCCATCCGCGTAATGCGCTCGGCCGGCACACCCGCCTCGCTGCGCCACAGGTCAAACGCCTCGTCGTCCGTCTCGTAGACCGTTACCCAAAGCCGATCTTTGGGGATACCGAGTTCGCCGGTGATGAACTCCCACGCAAAGCGGATGGCATCGCGCTTGAAGTAATCGCCGAAACTGAAGTTGCCGAGCATCTCGAAAAAGGTGTGGTGACGCGCGGTGTATCCCACGTTCTCAAGGTCGTTGTGCTTGCCGCCGGCGCGGACGCACCGTTGCGACGTCGCCGCACGCGTGTAACTGCGCTGCTCCTTACCCAGAAACAGGTCTTTGAACTGGACCATCCCGGCATTGGTGAAGAGCAACGTGGGGTCATTACCCGGCACCAACGGACTCGAAGCGACGACCGCGTGGCCTTGGCGACGGAAATAGTCGAGGAACAGTTCGCGAAGTTCGGTGCTTCCGAGGAAGCGCGGGGTGGCGGACATGGCGAGACCTTCGGCGGGTAAGTCGTTGACGGAACCCGTGATTCTAGCCGACCGCGATCACCGTTGTGCGGTCAATCCGCCGCATCGTCGGCATCAAAGTCCACCGGCGCATCGCTGAGGTCCAAATCCTCGTCGTCCCCGGCAGCGGCAAGCGCCGCCCGGACCTGTCCCCCGGTAAACCCGCGCTGCATCAAGAAACGCACCTGCCGAGCGCGCTCTTTGCCGTCGGCGGGTGCACCCGCGCCAAACCGTCGCCGCCGCAACGCCACCGCACGCTCAGCCCACTCGGGATCCTCCCGGCGGACTGTTGCCTCGACCAATTCCTTGGGGCACCCCTGACGAACCAGCTCCAACGCAATGCGGATAGGGCCCTGACCGCGCGCCGCCCGGCCGGCAACGGCGGAGTCGACATAGCGCTCGTCATTCACGTAACGCAGGTCTTCAAGGTCGGTGACGGCGGCGTCCACGGCCTCGGCCTCATAGCCGGCCTCACCGAGACGACTGCGCAGCAATTTGGAGGGGTAATCGCGCCGCGCCAACAGGCGCATCGCCTTCCCACGAGCGGCGTCGCCGCTCGTGGGGTCTTCCGGCGGCTTTGGTGCCCGCCGGCGGAATCCGCCGCGCCACCCACTGCCGCCGGTCATCGCCGTCTCAATCCTCGCTGGCGAGCGGCGCGCCGGTCTGGCCCCGACGCGGCGCCAACAGACGCTTGCGGATTTCGGCTTCGAGTTCCGCCGACGTGTCCGGATGATCCTTCAGGTAATTGCGCGCATTGTCCTTGCCCTGACCGATGCGCTCGCCGTTGTAGGCGTACCAGGAACCCGACTTCTCCACCAAATTTTGCGAGACGGCGAGATCAATGATCTCACCCTCGTGCGAAATACCCTCGCCGTAGATGATCTCGAATTCCGCTTCGCGGAACGGGGGTGCCACTTTGTTCTTCACGACCTTCACGCGGGTCGCGTTGCCGATCACTTCCTCGCCGTTCTTTAACGCACCGGTGCGGCGGATGTCGAGGCGGACCGACGAGTAGAACTTCAACGCGTTACCACCCGTGGTGGTTTCGGGGTTACCGAACATCACACCGATCTTCATGCGGATCTGGTTGATGAAGATGACGATGGTGTTCGAACGCTTGATATTGCCGGTCAGCTTACGCAACGCCTGGCTCATCAAGCGGGCGTGCAGACCGACCTGCAGTTCGCCCATTTCACCTTCGATTTCTGCCTTCGGCGTGAGGGCGGCAACCGAGTCGACGACCACGATATCGACCGCGCCCGAGCGCACGAGCATGTCGGTGATTTCGAGAGCCTGCTCACCGGTGTCCGGCTGCGAGACGAGCAGATCCTCCACCTTCACGCCGAGCTTCTCGGCGTAGGTCGGATCCAAGGCATGTTCGGCGTCAACGAAGGCGGCCGTGCCACCCATCTTTTGGCACTGCGCGATGACCTCGAGGGTCAGCGTCGTCTTACCCGACGATTCCGGGCCGTAGATTTCAACCACTCGCCCGCGCGGCAATCCGCCCACGCCGAGTGCGATATCCAAGCACAGGGAACCGGTCGGAATCACATCGAAATCCATGGCCGCGGAGGCATCGCCCAGCCGCATGACGGACCCCTTACCGAATTGTTTTTCAATCTGGCCGAGGGCGGCGGCGAGCGCCTTTTTGCGGTTGTCATCCATACGGGCGAATCCTCATTGCGGTGAGATGTGATTATCGCACCCATGAGGGGTTGGTGTTAGCCGCATTTGTGGGTCTAACAGGCAATTATTCGTCGGTCAGATCAGTCGTTGAGCGGCCAGTGTCTGGTACCGGTTGGGGCCGGGCGCCAAGAGGGACTCCACGAGGGCCACACGATCGACCGCGCAGGAGCATTGCAGCGCCGCGGAGGCGCCGTCCTGGCCACTGACGCCCCGCACGAGCGTCACGTGCGGCCGCCACGGTCGCAGGTCCGTCCGTAACCCCAATGCCTGTAATCGGTGGACCAGTCGCGACCGGTGGAGGAGCCAGTCCGTCGGCGGATCCTCGGCGACAGCGACCAGCACCCGCGACTCCGGCCAATACGCGATTTTGTCCAGTACGCAAGGTCTGAGCGGTGGCCAGCCCACCGTGAGCGCTTCGATGGACGGGCGTGCCACTTCGGGGACCGTCCCGAGAAACGCCAGCGTCACGTGCCAGTCGTCGGGCGGAACGCGTTTTGCGTCCGCATTGAGCGTCACGCGCTCGAGCGCGTCCTGGAGTCGTTGGCGAGTGGCGTCATCCGGCCAAAGCGCTAAAAACACGCGCCGTGTCTTGATGCAACTCACGGTTGCACGACGGTGCGTAACGCGCGCAGCACGGCGCGACGCCGCACGGTCTCGCGATCGCCGCGAAACCGACACGAAAACGCCCGCACGTCGACGCGTCGACCCACCCGACGCGCAACCGCAAACCACACGAGGCCGACCGGTTTGGCCGCCGTTCCGCCGCCGGGTCCCGCGACGCCGGACACAGCGATCGCCACCGTCGCGCCGGCAGCCGTCAGGGCGCCGCGCGCCATGCGCCGAACCACCGCCTCGCTGACCGCGCCTTCCCGCGCCAACACGGCCGGCGGCACCCCCAGCAGCGCCGTCTTGGCGGCGTTGGCGTACGTGACATAGCCGGTCTGAAACCACGCAGAACTACCGGGGACATCGGTGAGCGTCTTGGCGATCCAACCGCCCGTGCAGGACTCGGCCGTCGCGACGGTCGCGTTCGCCGCCACCAACGCACGACCGACTCGCTCGGACCAGCGTCGCAGAGTCTCATCCGTCGGCGCCGTCATCGTTGGCCTCGCCACAGCGCGCGCACGCGCGACCAGAGCCCCGGTGCCGGCGCCGGAAGGACCCCGTCCGGGGTCAGTTCATCCACGATCTGAGGCAATGCATCGGCGAGCAATTGCGCCAAGACCGCCGAGTCGCGACGCGTCGCCACGGCCATGGCGGCGATCGCGTCGGGCATCGCTTGCGCAACGACGTCCGCACTGATCGGTGCGTTGGCACCGTGGCCCACCCAGGTATCAAAGGTCTCCCCGGCGCCGACGCGATCGAAAGCGCGCCGTATCCCGGCCAAGCCGCCACCGCCCAATCGGGTCGCGACGGCCACGGCCCGGCGGACCAACGCCTCATCACTCGCCGCGCTCATGAAGGATCCGGCGGCGCCACCGGACACCGCAACACCCGCGGGGTGGGCTCACGCAGCGTCTCGCAGCGCGGCGCCGGCACGGTGGGTACCGGCCGACCGCCGCACGCGCTAAAGCCCAGCGTGTATTGGTCGCACACGAGGAGCAGTTGGGCCGGTCGGCCGGCGGCTTCGCGCCGTATCCGTTGCAGCGCGTTGACGAGGTCGCGATCGCTACCGCTGATTTCGATATTTCGCACCGGCGCGCCGGCGCCGATCCGAAAGAGCACGGCCTGATTGGAGACCTGTAAGGTGCCGGGCTCCACCCGCGCGGCCCGGATCACCGCGTCGTCGGTCGCCATTTCTTGCCACCATTCCACGGGTGCCAGACCCACACTCAAAGCATCAAACACGGACGCGGCAAAGACGACCGCTAACGCACCCCGCGCTATCCAGCCGCAGCGGCGCACAGCGCGGTCCCGCCATAACGTCGGCACGGCAATCAACAACGCGAACACCAAGGCCCAGGTGTACTGCAGCGTATTGCGGTCGTCGATCGTGTTACCCCACTCGTAGCGACTGCGGGACAGGATGAGCAGCACACCCCCGCCCACGGCATAGCCCCCCAACAGCATGAGCAGTGCGCGACGCCGGGGGTCGGCATGCAAGCGAAAGAACGCGAGCGCCAACACGCTCAACGCGGCGCCCACCACGACGAGCGAGACCACCGGCGGTAGAGGTTCAGCGAACTGCCACGGCACGCCGGCATCCAGGAAGGTCGCCCGCGCCCAGTCGGCGACATTCAAGAACCAGGGACGCGTCGACGCCGGCATCGCGTACGGTTGCCAACGCCCAAACGTACTGAGGTTATAGGCCCATAGCGCCGCGAGTGGGCCCACCGCGCCGCCCGCCACCGCCACGGCTTCGCGCCACGCTCGACGACGCCAGAAGCTTTCGACGACCATCACCACCGAAATCGCGAGGACTGCCAGACCGGCGTTTCGGATCACGTAGGCGCATCCGGCCGCGAATCCCGCCACGACACACCACATCAGTGGGCGGCGCGCGTCCCCAACCAGCTGTAGACCGCGCGCCAGCGCCCCGAGCGCTAGGATCGCCACGGCGAGCGCGGGCACGTCCGAATAGGCCAGGAACTGCCAGCCCCGTACGCCCGGTGTCATCAGGGCGTAGACCGAGTACAGCGCCAACACGCGCGCGGGCAGCGCGCCGGCAAAAAGCCAGAGCAGCAAGACCGGGATCGCCACGGCCGCAATCCGCCCTGGAATCAGCGCCGCCGTGCGAGCCTCGCCCGTGAACGGCATGACGGCGGCGATCAGCAACGGGTAGCCGGGAGGAAAGAGCTTCTGCGGAATCTGATCGGCTTTGCCTTCATCGAAATCCCACGGCGTCACCCGCGGATGACCGTCGTGATACAGCGTCTGTGCCATCTCGATGTAGGACGCGCTATCGGCCGCGTAGGGATAACGCTTGCCCGACCACATCCCATCAAACCCGGCGACAAACACAAGCGCAAAGAGGAACACCGCCCAGCGTTGCGCCACCGAGGGCAGGGATGCGTTCACCATGGCGCCAGCGCGGTCAGCCAAACTGCCGCAAAGAGCAGCAAGGAGATCCAGCTCGCGCGGTCTTTCAGGCTGTACACAATCGGGTCGTGATGCATCTCACCGCGCGCCGTGATCAGCCACAGGCGCGCCATCCAAAACCACAGCGGCGGACAGAGCAGCCACAGGCGCTCCGGGTGCAGGTATTCGTGTTGCGCCGAGGTCGAATCGACGAAACGTGCCAAGACGAGGACCGACACCGTACCGGTGGCTATCCCGAAGCCCAAGACCGCAGGAAGATCACGGCGGGCATACCCCCGACCGGGTAACAGGCGATCGGCCGGGCCGTGATACGCCTCGAGCTCCGCGCAGCGTTTCGCCAACGACAAACTGAGAAATAAGAACGCGCCGAAACTGAGCAGCCAAATGGACAGCACCACCCCAATCGCCATGGCACCGGCCACCAGTCGCAGCACCCACAAAGACGCCAATACAACAACGTCCAGTAGCGCGATCCGCTTGATCCCTCGGGTGTACAGCGTCGTGACGACCGTATAGAGCGCCACGATACCGAGGAACGCCCAGTTGACGTGCGCCGCCACCGCGAAACCGCCCGCGAAGAGCGCCACGGCGACCGTGAGCGCGGCCGGCACTGAGATCGCGCCCGAGGCCAACGGGCGATTTTTTTTCGCGGCATGCGCCTGATCGTGCCGCACATCCGCCAGATCGTTGAGTATGTAGGTCGCGGACGCGACCAAAGAAAGTGCCAACAGCGCCCATGCCAAGGCGACGAGCGCGCCCGGCTGATTCCACGCGTGCGCCGTGACGTACGGAACAGCCAACAGGGCGTTCTTCACCCAATGGTGGACGCGCAGTAGGCGCAACCAATCGCGCATTGAAGTCCGCTTTGCCGGAAAACCGGCGGATATGGATGCACGATGCTATCCCGACGACTGCACGTACGCCAATAATCTGCACGCCAACGCGGTCATCGGTGGCCTCCGGCGCCGCCTAGGGACGGTTGCACGCCGCGTTGTGACCCCTCGGTGCATTGACTAGACTTGCTCAGCCTTTTCCGAACGTACCGAGACCGCCATGACACGGCCCTACCGCCTTGAAGCACAGACACAGCTGTCGAGGCCGACACCCCATTCGGTACCCGACCGGGACGTCCCTACGGCATGAGCCGCTCCGCAACGGCAGACGACGGGCTGCCCAGCCACACGCCGATGATGCAGCAGTACCTGGCGCTCAAAGCCGAGTGCCCGACGGTGCTGTTGCTGTATCGGATGGGCGATTTTTACGAGTTGTTCTACGAGGACGCCCGCAAAGCGGCGAAGCTCCTCGACATCACGCTCACGGTCCGCGGCCAATCGGCCGGCGCGCCGATACCGATGGCCGGCGTGCCCGTCGCGACGCTGGAAACCTATCTGTCGCGTCTCGTGCGACTGGGCGAATCGGTGGCCATCTGCGAACAGGTGGGTGAACCCGGCAAAGGCAAAGGCCCGGTCGAACGCAAAATCATTCGCATCGTCACGCCGGGCACGGTGACCGACGATGGCCTCCTGGACGAGCGTCGCGCGACGTTTCTGGCGGCCGTCGCGCCACAGTCGGATGCCATTGGACTCGCGTGGCTCGAACTCTCCTCCGGGCGGTTCAGCCTCATGCAGGTGGACAGTCCGAGCGCGCTGGACGCGGAACTGGCCCGCTTGCGACCGGCCGAGCTGTTGGTCCCGGAGGGCAGTGCGGTGGAGCACTTGCCCGGTGCCACCCGCCGTGCACCGTGGCATTTCGAACGCGCCGTCGCCGAACGATTGCTCACGCACCAGTTTGACGTGAAGGACCTCGCGGGCTACGGATGCGCGGATGTGCCCGCCGCCGTGACCGCTGCCGGCGCGCTGCTGCAGTACGTTCAGGAGACTCAGCGCGCCGCGCTACCGCATATCACCGGACTGGTGACCGAACGGCGCGATGACGCGGTGCTCTTGGATGCCGCCACCCGACGCAATTTGGAGCTCGAGCAGAGTCTGGTCGGCCGCGAGCACGCCACGCTCGCCGGTGTGTTGGATCACACCACCACCGCGATGGGCGGGCGCGAATTGCGCCGCTGGCTCGGTCGCCCGTTACGGGCTCGGACGCCGCTCGAGCATCGACTGCATGCCATCGGCGAACTGCTCGCCTCGGGCGAGGCCGATGCGTTGGCCGAACACCTGAGCGCGATCGGCGACCTTGAGCGCATTCTGGCGCGCGTGGCGTTGAAAAGCGCTCGGCCTCGCGATTTGGCCCAACTCCGTGGGTCGTTGGCCGCCTTACCGGCCGTGGGGCGCCTGGTCGCAGCCCACGACTCCCCTCTTTTGCAAGGCGCGGCACCGGATCTGGCCGGGCACCCCGTGCTCGCCGAGCTGTTAGCCCGCGCGGTTGCTGAAGCGCCACCGCATCTGCTGCGCGACGGGGGCGTGATTGCCGAAGGGTATGACGCGGATCTCGATGAGTTGCGTCGCATCGCGACGGACACCGACAGCTACCTCCTCGAGCTTGAGGCGCGCGAGCGCGAGCGCACCGGATTGCAGAGTCTCAAACTCGCCTACAACCGCGTCTCGGGCTTCTACATCGAGCTCAATCGCCGCGATGCAGAGAATGTGCCGGCGGACTACGTACGCCGCCAAACCGTCAAGAATGCGGAGCGCTTCTTAACGCCGGAACTCAAACAGTTCGAGGACAAGGTCCTCGGTGCGCGTGAGCGGTCGCTGGCACGCGAGCGTGAGCTCTACGACGGTTTGCTGGACACGTTACTGGCCGCGTTGCCCGCGCTGCAGGCGACCGCACGGGCACTGGCCCTCGCCGACGTCCTCGGCACGCTCGCGCGTCGGGCACGGGATTTGCGCTGGAGTGCGCCGCAGTACGTCGATGAGTCGCGCCTCGAGATCGAAAAGGGTCGCCACCCGGTCGTCGAATCGCTGATCGACTCCCCGTTCGTTCCCAACGACGTCAGCCTCGACGACCGGCGCCGCATGCTCGTCATCACCGGCCCGAATATGGGCGGCAAGTCCACGTATATGCGGCAGACCGCGCTCATCGTGCTGCTCGCGAAGATCGGCAGTTATGTGCCGGCGGACCGCGCCGTCATCGGGCCGATTGACCGTATCTACACGCGTATCGGCGCGGCCGACGACTTGGCCGGCGGGCGCTCGACGTTCATGGTGGAGATGACGGAAACGGCGAATATTCTGAACAATGCGACGGCAGACAGCCTCGTGCTGATGGACGAGATCGGCCGTGGCACCAGTACCTTCGACGGGTTGTCGCTCGCGTACGCCGCCGCGGATCACATGGCGCGACGGGCGCGCGCTTTCACGCTTTTCGCGACCCACTATTTCGAACTGACCGAGTTGGCCGAGCGCTGCCCAGGCGTTGCGAATGCGCATCTCGATGCCACGGAGCATCGCGACGGCTTGGTATTCCTGCATGCCGTCAAAGACGGCCCGGCGAGCAAGAGCTATGGACTGCAAGTCGCGCGTCTCGCCGGTGTCCCGCGCGACGTCATCGCGGCAGCGCGCCGCTATCTGGCAGAACTGGAAGCCAAAAGCGCCGCCGCCGCACAGACGTCGCCGCAGACACAATTGCTGTTTGCCAGCACCGCAGCGACGCCGATCGCGGCCGTGCCCGACGACGCGTTGGCACACTCGGTGTTGGACGAGGTGCGATCGCTAGACCCCGACAGCTTGACGCCCCGAGAGGCGCTCGACGCGCTCTATCGACTGCGCACGCTCAGTCGGGAAAGTGGCCCGACCTGAGAAAATGGCCTGCCGCACGGGCCACCGCGGCGGACAAGAGCAACCCCATGTGGTTCACGTGGAAGACACGATGCGCCGTCGCACCCGTCAACTGGGTCTCAGCGACGGTGACCGCACCGTCGTGCGGCATCGGCAAATCCGCGATGAGTGCGCCCACGCCGTAGGGCGCGTCGCCCGCGATGACGCCGAGCGGCGTGCCGCGCGTCCACTCACGCTCACCGCCCGCCAGCAATTCGCCGGCGGCCGCCTCACCGAGTAACCAACCGGCACCGGGAAAACGCGCCACCCCTGCGGCGGCACGGCTGCCATTCACCGGCGAGCCCAACAGGACAACGGGACCCACCGTGAGGCCCGGATAGGCCGCCAGCGTCCGCAAGATGACCAAGCCCCCCAAACTGTGACCGCACAAGCGGACGGTGGGCCCTAAGCGTTCGATCGCCGCCGCGAGGGGCGTGATGACCTCAGCGAAGGTGTCACGCGTCGTCCCGTACCGGTACGGTTCCACCTCGCAGCCGTAGGCGGCGAGGCGGTGCCGCAAGAGCAGACCCTCCGTCCCCGTCATCCACAGGCCGTGGACGAAGAGGACTGGGATCGTCTCAGCCACTGGTGACGGCCGGCCTCAGGCGGATGTGCAGATCCTTCAACTGCTGCTCGCTGACCGGCGTCGGCGCCTCGGTCAATGGGCAGAACGCCGTCTGCGTCTTCGGGAACGCGATGACTTCGCGGATCGAATCAGCGCCCGACATCAGCATGATCAAGCGGTCGAGACCGAAGGCGATGCCCCCGTGCGGCGGCGCGCCGTAGCGCAGTGCCTCGAGCAGGAAGCCGAACTTGCGCTGCGCCTCCTCGGCCTCGATACCCAACAGACCGAACACCGTCGACTGCAGGTCCTCGCGATAAATACGCACGGAGCCACCGCCGATTTCCGAGCCGTTCAAGACACAGTCGTAGGCTTTGGCCAACGCCGCGCCCGGATCCGCCGCCAACGCCGCCGGGTCTTCGTTCACCGGCGAGGTGAACGGATGGTGCATGGCCACCCAGCGCTTCGCCTCGTCGTCCCGTTCGAACATCGGGAAATCGACGACCCAAAGTGGGCGCCAGCCGGCTTCCACGAGATTCAGATCCGCGCCGACCTTGAGGCGCAAGGCGCCCAAGCTGTCGTTGACCACTTTCGCCTTGTCGGCGCCGAAGAAAATCAGGTCGCCGCTCACCGCGCCGGTACGGGCGAGGATGCCGTCGACTGCTGCGTCCGAGAGGAACTTCAGGATCGGCGACTGCAAGCCCGCACGCCCCTGCGAGACGTCGCTGACCTTGACGTAGGCCAAGCCCTTCGCGCCATAGCGGCCAACGTAAGCGGTGTACTCGTCGATCTGACTGCGCGGCATCGCATTGCCGCCCGGTACGCGCAGCGCGGCAACCCGGCCGTCGGCCGACGCGGCGGGACCTGCAAACACCTTGAACTCACAATCGCGAACGAGGTCGGCCACGTCGACCAACTCGAGCGGTATGCGCAAGTCCGGCTTGTCCGACGCGTAGCGACGGATTGCCTCGGCATAGGTCATCCGCGGGAACACCGGCAGGTCTACGCCGAGCACGTCCTTGAACAGGTGGCGAACCAGACCTTCCATCTGGACCATGATCTGGTCCTGGCTGAGGAAGGAGGTCTCGATATCGACCTGCGTGAAATCCGGCTGCCGATCGGCGCGCAAATCCTCGTCGCGGAAGCAGCGCACGATCTGGTAGTAGCGGTCGAAGCCACTCACCATCAGCAACTGTTTGAAGATCTGCGGCGACTGCGGCAACGCGAAGAACGACCCGGGATGGGTGCGCGACGGCACGAGGTAATCGCGGGCGCCTTCCGGCGTGGCTTTCGTCAGCATCGGCGTTTCGATGTCGACGAAGCGGTTGTCATCGAGATAATTGCGGATCGCGCGCGTGGCGCGATGGCGCAACAGCAACCGGTCGCGCATCACGTCGCGGCGCAAATCGAGATAACGGTAGCGCAGACGAATGTCCTCGCGGACCTCTTCGTCCAACTGGAACGGCAACGCCTCAGACCGGTTCAATACCGTCAGTGTGCCGCAGAGCATTTCGACCTGACCCGAGGCCAGGTTCGCATTGGCCGTACCGGCCGGACGGGCACGGACCAGGCCCTCGATCGACAGGACGTACTCCGAGCGCACTCGCTCGGCTGCCGCGAAGGCGGCGGCGTTGTCCGGATCAATGACGACCTGCAGGAGTCCGTCGCGGTCACGCAGATCGATGAAGATCACGCCCCCGTGGTCGCGGCGGCGGTGAACCCACCCGGCAACCCGGACCGTCTGACCCGTAAGTGATTCGTTGACCTGACCGCAATAATGGGAACGCATGGAAAGCCTCGACCCCGGCTGGGGAACCCGTAATTTTACGGCCCGACATCCATACCCCGCAAGGCAGACCGCCCCTTAAGCGGGGCGGGCCGGCCTTTTCGGGCTCCGATTAGGCCTTGGAAGCCTTCTTGCGCGCACTCGCCTTCGTCTTGGCGGGCGCCGCGGTCTTTTTAGCGGTCCGAGACGGGGCTTTAACGGTGGCTTTCGCTTTGGGCTTTGCTGTTGCCTTGGGCTTCGCTTTCGCCTTGCCGGGCGTTTTGGACTTCGCTTTGGCGGGCGCTGGCTTCACCGCGGCCGTCTTTTGGGCGGCGGCCTTGCGCTTGGACGACGGCTTCGCCGTCGGGGCGGGAGCGCTGGATTGCGCCTTGGCGTCGGTCACCGGGGCTTTTTTGGCCGCCTTGCGCCGCGTTGCGGCATCGCCGTCACCGGATGGCTTGTCTTCGCCGCCGGCGAGATTGCGCTTTTTTTCCTTGTCGGACTTGAAGTCGGTTTCGTACCAGCCGCCGCCCTTCAGCCGGAAGACCGGGGCTGAAATCAGGCGAACTAACGCCGACTTGCCACACTCCGGACAGGTCTTGAGTGGCGCGTCGCTCATTTTTTGCATGGCCTCGTGGTGTGTCCCACAGGCCTGACATTCGTATTCGTAAAACGGCATCGAAACCTCCGCAAGATCGGGGGACCCCTGCATGAGTCCGCCACCCGCCCGATTCAAGAGGGGGGCGGCGGATCATAACAGGGCGTCAGTGGACCGGGCCCCGTTGCTTGTGGAAGTCCAACCCCGAACGACCGGAGGAGACCAGAATGCGATCGCCTGGGACGTACTCGCCGGCCAGCAAACGCTGCGCCAACGGATTTTCCAGATCCGTCTGTATGGCCCGCTTCAAAGGCCGCGCGCCGTACACCGGGTCGAAGCCGGCGTCACCGAGCCGATCAAGCGCCGCATCGTCCAAGACCAGCGCAAGCTCGCGGTCGGCCAGCCGACGACGCAGTCCTTCGATCTGAATGTCCACGATCCGACGTATTTCCGACCGACCGAGCGGGTGGAACACCACAATCTCGTCGATGCGGTTCACAAACTCCGGCCGGAAATGGTCCGACACGTTCTCCAGCACGGCCGCTTTCATACGACCGTAGTCCTTGCCGGCCATCTCCTGGATGGTCTGGGAACCCAGATTCGAGGTCATGATGACGACCGTGTTGCGGAAGTCGACCGTCCGCCCCTGTCCGTCGGTGAGGCGTCCGTCGTCGAGCACTTGCAGCAAGACGTTGAACACGTCCGGGTGCGCCTTCTCGATCTCGTCGAGCAAGATCACCGAATACGGCCGACGGCGGACGGCTTCGGTCAGATAACCACCCTCTTCGTAGCCCACGTAGCCGGGAGGAGCGCCGATCATGCGCGCCACCGAGTGCTTTTCCATGAATTCGCTCATATCGATCCGAACGAGCGAATCCTCCGTGTCGAAGAGGAACTCAGCGAGCGCCTTCGACAATTCGGTTTTGCCCACACCGGTTGGACCGAGGAACAGGAACGAGCCGTTCGGCCGCTTGGGGTCCGACAAGCCGGCGCGCGAACGACGGATCGCGTTGGCCACCGCGGCCACTGCTTCCGCCTGGCCCACGACCCGAGTGCCGAGCGCGCCTTCCATCTTGAGCAATTTGTCTTTCTCGCCCTCAAGCATTTTGGACACGGGTATCCCCGTCCACTTGGAGACGACCTCCGCGATCTCTTCCTCCGTGACCTTATTGCGGACTAGCGTTTGGACCGACTGATCGATGACCTCCGCCTCACGCAGTCGTTTCTCCAAACCCGGAATGCGCCCGTACTGAATTTCGGACATCTTGGCCAAATCGCCGTGACGTCGCGCTTCTTCAAAGGCCTGCCGAGCTTCCTCAAGGGCCTGCTTGATGTCCGCTTCGCCCTGCGAAGCCGCTTTCTCGCGCTTCCAAATTTCATCGAGATCCGCGTACTCGCGCTCGAGCTGCTTGAGCGATGACTCGGCAAGATCCAGTCGCTTTCGAGACGCTTCGTCCTTTTCTTTACGCAGCGCTTCGCGCTCCATCTTGAGTTGGATGATGCGCCGATCGAGCCGATCCATCTCCTCGGGCTTGGAGTCGATTTCCATCCGGATACGCGACGCGGCCTCATCGATCAGATCGATAGCCTTATCCGGAAGTTGTCGGTCAGCGATATACCGATGCGACAGGGTGGCCGCCGCAACGATCGCCGGATCGGTGATCTGCACCTTGTGGTGCACGGCGTAGCGCTCCTTAAGACCGCGCAAAATGGCAATGGTGTCCTCGACCGAGGGTTCGTCCACCAAGACTTTTTGGAAGCGACGTTCGAGCGCGGCGTCCTTCTCAACGTACTTGCGGTATTCGTCCAGGGTCGTCGCCCCGACGCAGTGCAACTCACCGCGCGCAAGCGCGGGCTTCAGCATATTGCCCGCATCCATGGCGCCTTCGGCTTTGCCGGCACCGACCATCGTGTGCAACTCGTCGACAAAGAGCACCACCTGACCTTCCTGCTTGGCAAGGTCGTTCAGCACCCCCTTGAGACGCTCTTCAAACTCACCACGGAACTTGGCGCCAGCGATCAGCGAGCCCATGTCCAACGCCAGAATGCGCTTGTGCTTCAGCCCCTCTGGGACTTCGCCGTTAACGATCCGCTGCGCCAAACCTTCCACGATCGCGGTCTTACCCACGCCCGGCTCACCAATCAGCACAGGATTGTTTTTGGTGCGACGCTGCAGCACTTGAATGGTACGGCGTATCTCATCGTCGCGGCCGATCACGGGATCGAGCTTGCCGCTGCGCGCGCGTTCCGTCAGGTCAATCGTGTACTTATCCAAGGCGCCGCGCGATTGCTCGGCATTGGCATCGTCCACGGTCGCGCCACCGCGCATTTCATCGATGGCTTTTTCGATGGCAGCCTTGTGCGCGCCCGCGTCTTTCATCGCGCGACCGAGGTCAGCGCGATCCTCCAAGGCCGCCAGCGCAAAGAGCTCCGACGAGATGAACTGATCGCCCCGCTTCTGAGCCGCTTTGTCGCAGGCATTCAAGAGGCGCGTCAGGTCATTGGAGACGTGCACGTCGCCGCCGTTGCCTTCCACCTTCGGCAATCGCTCTAGCGCTTCGTTGAGTTTGCTGCGCAGCGTCTGCAGATTGACGCCGGCACGGTCCAAGAGCGGACGCACGGTTCCGCCTTGCTGATCCACCAACGCAAGGCCGAGATGCACCGGCTCAATGAACGCGTGATCACGGCCGAGTGCCATGGATTGGGCGTCGGCCAGGGCCAACTGAAAACTCGAGGTCAATTTATCTTGCCGCATGCGCCGGCTCCCACAAGGTAAGTGTCTGTTGAGAGCGTTGTGGGGCCCGCTGGCCAGAATTCAACCAAGTATCAACCGAAGTGCGCACCTTCGGCGTGCTGCGTGAACCAGATCACAGCAAGGCCAGCCACGATCAGCACGATCTGCTCGAGGGAGCGGCGCGGCGTCACGTGGCGATGCAGGCCGGGGATCAGGTCGGCAACTGCCACGTAGAGCAGCGACGCACCGGCGACCGCCAAGCCATAGGGCAGCAGCCGACTGACCGTCTCGAACGCGTAAAGCGCCGCGATGCCCCCCAGCACCGCGCCGAGGCTGCTGAGCAGGTTCAGCGCAAGCGCACGCCAGCGATGCACACCGGCGTGTAGTAACACGGCGATGTTGCCCATTTCCTGCGGCAACTCGTGGGCAAAGACGGCCAGCGCGGTGGCGACACCGAGCTCGGGTCGCGTCAAGTACGCCGCCGCCACGATCACGCCGTCGAGCGCGTTATGGAACGCTTCGCCCAGCAACAGCATCGGACCCACGGCCGGCCCTGACGCGCTCGAGGACCCGTGTCGATGGCCCTCACCGCCGTGCAGCGGGTGCCCTTCGCACGGACTCGCGTCGTGGCAATGTCGCCACAGGACGAGCTTCTCGAGCAGGAAGAAGAACAGCAACCCCGCCACAATCGCGACACCGATCGCGCGCACGCCGGCGGGCCCCACCCCTTCGATCGCTTCGGGAATGAGCCCCAGCAAAGCGGCACCGAGCAGCGCGCCGGTCGCGAAACTGACGAGGTGCGGCACGAGTGAACGCCGCAGACCCTCCGGCAACGACACAAAAATCGAGGCCACAACCGCGGAGGCAAGCCCCACCGAGGCGGTCAGACCGAGAATAGCGATGAGCGGGGGCATGGCGGCCATGGCGCCAGTCTAGCGGCTTTGGCGGTGACGCCAGAGCAGTGTCGCCTGCCGACCGCTCTGGGGATCGCGACGGTGCGAATAAAAACGATCCGGTTGGCTGTGGGTGCATTCGCCGCAATCCACCACATCGGTCACGCCGAGGCGCCCCAGGCGCGCGCGCGCCAATGCCGCCAAGTCGGCCTGCCAACGGCCACGCGCATTGGCAGCAAAAAACAGGCAATCCTCGGGTGCTTGATCCAAAAAGGCCGCTCGAACGTCGTCCCCGACTTCGAACGCGGACGATCCGATGGCCGGCCCCAGCCAGGCAATCACCTCGCTCGCCGGGCTCTCCAAGGCGGTCAAGGTCGCCTCGATGACGCCCGCGGCAAGGCCGCGCCAGCCGGCGTGCGCCAATCCCAAGCGCAATCCATCCCGGTGCATCAACGCCACCGGCAAACAATCGGCAGTCAGGATCGCCAACACCCGGTCCGGATGGGCGGTCACGGCAGCGTCGCACGGTTCGGTCGGCAGCGAGCGCCCGTCGTCGACGTGGACGCGTATCCCGTGCACCTGTTTCAGCCAGAGCGGTTCGCTGGGCAGGTTTAAGGCCGCCCGCAGCCGGTTCCGGTTCTCTGCCACCGCCTCCGGCGCATCGCTGACGGAGGTCGCCAGGTTGAGCGCCTCGCAGCCGCCACGGCTGACACCACCGTGGCGCGTGGTCGTGCCCAGCCGGACGGCGGCAGGCAGGACCCGATGGGCCGGCAGCCAGCCGATCGCACTCATCGCAAGCGCGGGTCGGCCGTGTCTGCCGCCTTGAGATCGGCGCGCAAGACGGTGACGAGGTGGACAAAATCGGGGGGCAGCGGCGCCTCAAACGACACTTTCTTGCCCGTGGTCGGGTGTTTGAACGTCAGTCGCCGGGCGTGCAGGGCTTGTCGGCGGAACGTGTTCAAGGTGTCGACCAGCTCGGGCGTCGCGCCTTTGGGGAATGCCGGACGACGACCGTAGAGCGGATCCCCGACCAGCGGGAACCCGATATGCGCCATGTGGACGCGAATCTGATGGGTGCGCCCTGTCTCCAGATTGACCCGGATGTGAGTCTGGGCCCGGAACCGCTCAATGACGCGATAATGGCTGACCGCCTCACGGCCGCTCTGGCGCACAGACATGCGCAAGCGATCGGTCGGATGCCGGTCGATCGGGGCTTCTACCGTGCCGCCGGCGGTCATGACGCCCTGGGCCACAGCCTCGTACTCGCGTTCGACCTCGTGGCCGGCCAGGGCCCGGGTGAGCTTGAGATGGGCCACGGTGGTGCGGGCGACGACCAGAAGACCGCTCGTGTCTTTGTCGAGGCGATGCACAATACCGGCCCGCGGCAGCTGCGCGAGCGCTTCATCGCGCCCCAGCAGGGCATTTTGCAGGGTGGACCGGGGGTTACCCGCCCCCGGGTGGACGACCAAACCGGGCGGCTTGGCAATCACGATGATGGCCGCGTCTTCATAGACCACGTCCAGATCGATGGCCTCCGGCGCCACCTCGACGACCGCCTCGGTGAGGGGCGTCACGCGCACCAGTTCGCCGCCACGGACCACGTCTCGGGGCTTGGGTACGGCACCGTCCACAAGGACACGCCCCGCCTCGATCCACGCCTTGAGGCGTGTCCGCGAGTAGTCGGGGAACAGTTGGGCGAGTGTCAGGTCTAAACGCTGACCCCGCTGCGCGTCGGGAACGCGCTCTTCGAGGAATCCAGTCATGACGGGAACATACGCTATACTCCGCCGCCTTGCATTCGCCGATGGCAATCCCGTGACCCAGACGACCCCCCATTTGTCTCTCCCCCGCCGGTCCGGGCTGCGCATCGTCGCCGCTTGCGCCCTCGTCGCGATCGCTCTGGTGGGGGGTGGCTGCAAGAGCTTCCGACATCACGACGATGCCAACCTGAGCCCCGAGGCCATGTACAAGGTGGCCCAAAAGTATCTGAATGAAGGCAGCTACGGGGCCGCGGTCAAGGCACTCGAGTCGCTGACGGCCCGCTACCCGTTCAGCGACCCGGCGAAGCAAGCCCGCCTCGACCTCATCTACGGCTACTACAAGCAGCACGAGAAGGAATCGGCCGTCGACGCCGCCGACAGCTTCATTCGTGAAAACCCGACGCATCCGCGCTTGGATTACGCGTACTACATGAAAGGGCTGGTCTATTTCGAACGCGACCTGAACTTTCTCGAGCGCTGGATGAAGGTCGATATTTCCGAGCGTCCGCCGCAGGATCTGAACAAGTCGTTGGAAGCGTTCCAACAGGTCATCACGCGTTATCCGCAAAGCGAATACGCCGCCGATGCGCATCAGCGCATGATTTATATCCGCAACCGCCTCGCGGACTACAATATTCACGTGGCGCGCTACTACGTGAAGCGTGGCGCCTGGGTGGCCGCGCTCGCGCGAGCACGCGAAGTGATTGAAAACTACGAGGGCGCGCCGCGCACGCAGGATGCCCTGGAAATCTCCATTCAGTGCTATGACCAGCTCGGGATGAAGGATTTGGCGGCCGACACGCGCAAAATTTTGGCGTCCAATTTCCCGAATGGCTCGAACGCCGACAGTTCGACCCGCAAAAATCACTGGTGGAAGCCGTTCTGAGGAACGGCTCGTGGAGCCGCCGATCAGCGGCTCCGGTACCCTGACGTAATCGGGTAGCGCCAATCGCGCCCGAAAGCCCGGCCGCTGATGCGGATCCCGGGCGGCGCCTGCCGACGCTTGTACTCGTTGCGCTTCACCATCTCGAGCACCCGACCCACCGTCGCGCGATCGAATCCACGCGCCGCAATTTCATCGACGGAGAGGTCTTCCTCAATGAACGCCTCGAGTATCGGGTCGAGCACCTCGTACGGCGGCAGCGAGTCCGTGTCCTTCTGATCCTCGCGCAACTCAGCACTCGGCGGGCGTTCGATGACCCGCGCTGGAATCGCCGCCGACAGGCTGTTGCGATAGTGCGCGAGACGGTACACCAACAGCTTTGACAGGTCCTTGATCGGGGCAAATCCACCCGCCATGTCGCCGTAGAGCGTGGCGTATCCCACGGCCATCTCGCTCTTATTGCCGGTCGTCAGCAACATCGAACCGGTCTTATTGGAAATCCCCATCAGCAGCACGCCACGGCAGCGCGACTGGATGTTCTCCTCGCTCGCATCCCATGGTCGACCCGCAAACTGTTCTTTCAGCGCCGCTTGGGTGGTCGCAAACATCTCTTCGATCGAGATCACGCTATAGCGCACGCCGAGCGTTCGCGCTTGCGCTTCGGCATCCTCGAGACTCATCGACGAGGTGTATCGCGATGGCATCATGACCGCGTGTACACGGTCGGCGCCGAGCGCATCGACGGCAATGGCCAAGGTCAGCGCCGAATCAATACCGCCGGAGAGGCCCATGACGACCCCCGGGAAGCGGTGCTTACCGACATAGTCGCGCACCCCCATGACGAGCGCGCCGTAGACGCTGGCTTCCTCGGAAACCTCCGGCTCGATCTCGCCCGGCACCGGCTCAAGCCGCCCGTCCCGGCGTACGAATTCCACGACGGCAGTGGCCTCGCGCCAGGCGGGCAAGCGATGAGTGAGCTCTGCGGTCGCCGACATGACAAAGCTATTGCCATCAAACACGAGCTCGTCCTGCCCGCCCACGAGGTTCAGGTACACGAGCGGCAGTCCGACTTCCGCAATCCGTTGCCGCGCCAAGGCCTCGCGCTCCCGCTGTTTGCGCATCTGGTACGGCGAGGCGTTGATGACCAATAGGGCCTCCGCGCCGGCCGCATGGGCCGCACGGGCTGGTTCGGCCTCCCACAAGTCTTCACACACCAAGAGCGCGACGCGTGCGCCTTGGACGTCAACGAGCGTCGGTGCCGAACCCGGACGGAAGTAGCGCTTCTCGTCAAACACACGGTAGTTCGGCAACGCCTGTTTGCGGTGATTCGCATAGACCCGTCCGCCGCGGATCAAGGCGGCGGAGTTATAGATCGCTTTCTCGCGATACTCCGGGTAGCCGACGACGAGATCCACACCGGTCGGCGCTTCGGCGCACAGGCGCTGCATCGCCGATTGGATCTGGCGGCGGAAGCCGGAATGGAACAGCAGGTCCTCAGGCGGATAGCCGGCCAACGCCAACTCCGGCAAAAGCACCACGTGCGCGCCCGCGTCAGCCGCCGTCTTGGCCGCCGCGAGCACGCGCTGGCTGTTGCCCTCAACGTCCCCAACGCACAGGTCGTATTGAGCGAGGAAGATCCTGAGCGTGGTCTCCACCGGATGGGCTCGGGCGTGCGTCGGGCTCAGCGAGCCCGACGCGCAGCCTTCTTCTTCACCGGCCGTGAGGTGGCCACTTTCGTCTTGGTCTTGGCGTTGGCTGCGGCTTTCGCTTTGGCCTTCGCTTTGCCCGTGACCGCCGGGGTCGCCGAACGACGGGTCGGCTTGGCGGTCACCGTTGCTTTGGGCGATGCCGAGCGGACAGGCTTTGCTGCAGGCTTGGTTGGCTTGGCTTTGAGCGCGGCCTTCGCCGCCACCTTCGCCTTGCCAGTTCCCTTCGCCTTAGCAGCGCCCTTCGCAGCGGGCTTAGCCGGCGCCTTCGGCGTCTTTTTTGCGGCTTTGCGACGCGCCTTCGCCTGCTTCGCGGCCAGCAACCGAGCCATCGCCGTACCGAGCTCGGCCGGCGAATGGACCGTGGTCACGCCGGCCGCTTCGAGCGCGGCAAACTTATCCGCCGCCGTGCCCTTACCCCCGGCAATCACAGCGCCCGCATGGCCCATGCGCTTGCCCGGAGGCGCCGTCACACCGGCGATGTACGCCACCACAGGCTTCGTCACGTGCTTGCGGATGTACTCGGCGCCCGCCTCTTCGTCACTGCCGCCGATCTCGCCGACCATGATGATGCCTTCCGTCTTCGGATCGGCTTCAAACAGGGCGAGAACGTCGACGAAATTCATGCCGCGGACGGGGTCACCGCCGATGCCGACACAGGTGGTCTGGCCGAGCCCGAGACGCGTGGTCTGAAAGACGGCCTCGTACGTCAGCGTACCAGAGCGCGACACAATGCCAATCTTGCCCGGCTTGTGGATGAAGCCCGGCATGATGCCGACCTTGGCTTCGCCCGGCGTGATCACGCCCGGGCAGTTCGGGCCGACCAAGCGCGTGTCGTAGCCTTTCAGGGCTTCCTTGACGCGGATCATGTCGTTCACCGGAATCCCTTCGGTGATGCAAATGATCAACTTGATACCGGCATCGGCCGCTTCCAAGATCGCATCCGCCGCACCGGCGGCCGGCACGTAAATCATGCTGACGTCGGCTTGGGTCGCACGGACTGCATCGTGCGCGGTGTTGAACACCGGCAATCCCAGATGCGTCTGGCCACCGCGGCCCGGCGTCACGCCGCCCACCAACTGGGTCCCGTACGCCAGGCACTGCTCCGAGTGGAACGTCCCCTGCTTACCCGTAAAGCCCTGAACGATGACGCGGCTCTTCTTTGAAAGGAGAATGCTCATGGACGAAGTTCCTAGCGGCCAGCGGCCAGGCGCACGGCCTTGGTCGCGGCATCGGTGAGATCGCTCGCCGGGGTGATGGCGAGTCCGCTTGAGGCCAAGGTCTGGCGTGCGAGTTCGGCGTTCGTGCCCTCCAGGCGAACGATCACCGGCACCTCCACACCGACCGTCTTCACCGCGGCCATGATGCCCTCGGCGATGATGTCGCAGCGGACAATGCCGCCGAAAATGTTGACCAGAATTGCTTTGACGTTCGGGTTCGACAAAATCAGCTGGAACGCAGCCGTGACGCGTTCTTTGGTCGCGCCGCCGCCCACGTCCAAGAAGTTCGCCGGGTTGCCGCCGTGGAGCTTGATCAGGTCCATCGTGGCCATCGCCAAGCCCGCGCCGTTGACCATACAGGCGATGTCACCGTCGAGGGAGACATAGTTGAGGTCGTGCTTGGACGCCTCCACCTCGCGCGCATCTTCCTGCGTCGTATCGCGGTAGTGGGCGATCTCGGTCTGACGGTAGACGGCGTTCGGATCGATGTTGATCTTCGCGTCGAGCGCCAGAATGTCGCCCCCGTCGGTCACGATCAGCGGATTGACCTCCACGAGGCTCGCGTCGTGCGCCAGATAGAGCGCCAAGATACCGCGCATGGCTTTCTCGAAAGCCGCCACTTGCGGGCCTTCCAAGCCGAGGCCGAAGGCCAATTCGCGACACTGGTAGCCGGAAACACCCACTGCCGGGTGCAATTCCACCTTCAGAATGCGCTCCGGCGTATGGGCCGCCACTTCTTCTATGTCCATACCGCCGTCGGCGGAGGCCACAAAGGCCAATCGGCTGCGGTCACGGTTGAGCAGCAGGCTGAGGTACAGCTCACGCTGGATCTTCGAGCCAACTTCCACATAGACCTGATGGATCGGCAAGCCCTCAGCGCCGGTCTGTTTGGTGACCAAGCGCTGACCGAGCATGCCTGCCGTCGCGGAAGCCACCTCGTCCAAGGTCTTGCAGACCTTGACGCCACCGGCCTTGCCGCGACCACCGGCGTGGACTTGGGCCTTCACCACCCAAACCGAACCACCCAATGCTTTGGCGGCCGCAACCGCCTCGTCGGGAGTCGTCGCGACCTGGCCGGCCGGGACGGCGACGCCATAGCGCCGAAACAACTCCTTCGCCTGATATTCGTGCAGGTTCATCGTGCCTCTCGCGCGAGCGCGCACCAACGGAATGTTGCAACGCATTATTGTGAGGCATGGCGCGGACCGAGGCAAAGGAAAATCCCGGGCGCTCGTTCGGCATGGGCCCGCAACGGACCGTGTTCACAGTACACCGTCGCGTAAATATTATGTTAAATAGAGATTCCTGACAGATTCGAAACTCTTGCAGCACTTCACAGTTTGGGTTTCGGCTTTGGTCTAACGTCCGCTCCATCGCCGAAGGGCATACGCCTCGACTACACCCGGTTTCGTTTAGGAGCACATAGAGATGCGCAGACAGATTCAGAAAGGTTTCACGTTGATCGAGTTGATGATCGTTGTTGCCATTGTTGGCATCTTGGCCACGATTGCGATCCCCATGTATATGGACAGCACCGTGCGCGCGCAGGTCTCTGAGGGCATCAACGTCGTGGGGCCGTACGAGCAACAGGTGGCCGAGTTTTATCAAGCGAACGGCACCTTGACGGGCGTCGCGACCGCGGTCGGCTCGCCGATCACGTTGAACACGAAATACGTGACGACCGTCGCCGTAACGGATGCCACTGGCGTCATCACGGTGACTTTCGGCAATTCCGCCAATACCAATTTGACCACGTCATCCCAGAACCAATTGGCATTCGTGCCGGTTACCGCATCGGGCGGCATCTCGTGGTACTGCGGTAAGAATGGCGGTTCTGCCAACGCCTATCAGACGGCGACGACCGTGCTGTCGAAGTATTTGCCGTCGACCTGTAAGTAATCCTTCCGGTTCCCGACTGAAGGCTAGGCCCCTCTGAATAGAGGGGCCTTTCTTTTTTGGGCTGTGACCCCCATCACGGGAGTCACGGATAGGGCATGCGAGTATGCTGCTGTATTCTGTTACATACACTCCGCATCGCGGGTCGCGGCGCTAGCCGGACCCCTTTTTGAGGCAGCCGGACTCCATGGCAGATATCGCATTGTCGGTCACAGCGGCGGTTGCCCACGGCACCGGCGGCGGATTACCGGAGCGCTTGGTACAAGTAGGGCTGCTGGATGACGTCGGCCTCGCCACCGCCACCAAAGGGGCGCGCGACGCGCAACAGAGCCTGGTGACCTACCTGGTCGACCGACGCCTCGTGGAGCCTCGCGAACTGGCCACGACCGCGGCCATGTTGTTCGGCACCCCCGTCATGGACCTTGACGCCATGGCGATTGATCTCGATGTCGTGCGGCTCGTTCCCGAAAAAGTGCTGGCGAAGAATCGTATCTTGCCGCTCGCGAAGCGCGGTCGCCGCCTCTTCGTCGCCGTCTCCGATCCGACCAACTTGCACGGCTTGGATGAAATCCGCTTCTCGACAGCCTTACAGGTCGAGCCGATCGTCGTCGAAGACAATAAGCTGCAACGTGAACTGGCGCGTGTCCTCGAGCAAGTCGATACCTCCATGCGTTCACTCGGCGAGGGCGATCTCGACCTCGACCGACTGGATACCTCGGGCGGTGACGAGATCGATGCGGATTCGGGGGCGCGCGACGATGTCGAAGACGCGCCGATTGTCCGTTTCGTTAACAAGGTCATGCTCGACGCGATTCGCCGTGGAGCGTCGGACATCCACTTCGAACCGTACGAAAAAACCTACCGCGTACGGCTGCGGATCGACGGTGTCTTAAAAGAACTGGCTCAACCACCCGTGCAACTTGCGACGAAAATTTCTTCTCGCATCAAGGTGATGGCGCGTCTGGATATCGCGGAGCGCCGCGTCCCGCAAGACGGACGCATCAAGATGCGTCTCTCGAAGACGCGTTCTATCGATTTTCGTATCAGCTCGTGCCCGACGATCTTCGGCGAGAAGATCGTCATGCGTATTCTGGACCCGTCCAGCGCGCAACTCGGGATCGACGCGCTCGGGTACGAACCGTTCCAGAAAGACATCTATCTTGCGAACCTGAAAAAGCCGCAAGGCATGATTCTGGTGACGGGGCCGACGGGGTCTGGCAAAACCGTCTCCCTCTACACCGGCCTGAACATCCTCAACGTCGAAGACACCAACATATCGACCGCGGAAGACCCCGCCGAAATCATTCTGCCGGGCGTCAATCAGGTCAACGTCAACCCGAAAGTCGGCCTCACCTTCGCGGCGGCCCTTCGAGCCTTTCTCCGCCAGGACCCCGACGTGGTGATGGTGGGCGAGATTCGTGACTTGGAGACAGCCGAGATCGCACTCAAGGCTGCTCAAACCGGCCATTTGGTCCTCTCGACGTTGCACACCAACGACGCGCCCCAGACGCTTACCCGGCTAGTCGATATGGGCGTGAAACCGTACGCCATCGCAACGTCCGTCAGTTTGATCATTGCGCAGCGCCTCGCGCGACGCCTGTGCCCGCATTGCAAACAGGCCCTGAACATCCCGGGCGACGCCCTATTGCGCGAAGGTTTTACGCAGGCGGATATAGACGCTGGCATGACCATCTACGGGCCGACCGGTTGCAACCAGTGTACGGACGGCTACAAAGGCCGTGTCGGCATCTACCAGGTGATGCCAGTGACCGAAGCCATTGGTCGGATCATCATGGAAGGCGGCAACGCGATCACGATCGCCGATCAAGCGCGCCGGGAAGGCGTTTGGGACCTGAGGACCGCCGGACTGAACAAGGTTCGGATGGGCCTGACGAGCCTCGATGAAGTTAACAGCGTCACTATCGAATAAGCGCCACGCCATGCCACCCGTAACCCGACCGACCCGAAAGAACCTTACCTTCGTATGGGAAGGTCGCGACCGCCGCGGCAATAAAGTACGCGGTAGAACCGCCGCATCCAATCGCCATGCGGTCTGGCTCGACCTGCAGAAGCAAGGCATCGTTCCGATCAAGGTCAAGAAAGAGACCTTGGGTTTTTCGACCCAGAAAAAGCCTACGCAGGGCGATATCGCTATTTTTTTCCGGCAACTGGCGACCATGCTATCGGCCGGAATACCGCTCGTACAGGCCTTTGAAATCGTCGGCAGCGGCCATGAAAAGCCGGCGATGCAGTCGTTAATACTCGACGTGAAATCCCAGATCGAAAGCGGTCTGACGCTGGCTGAAGCGCTGGGCAAGCATCCCCTGTACTTCGATAAGCTGTCCGTGAATCTGGTGCATGCGGGCGAGCACGCTGGCGCTTTGGAGTCCTTGCTCGACAAGATCGCGAGCTACAAGGAAAAGACCGAGGCGATCAAGAAAAAGATCAAAAAGGCGCTGTTCTATCCGGTGATGGTGCTCGCAATCGCGGTCATCGTCACGCTGATTCTTCTCATTTTCGTGATCCCGCAATTCGAGGAATTGTTCAAGGGATTCGGCGCAGCCCTGCCCCCGTTCACACAAGTAGTGATTGATCTGTCACAACTCATCCAACACGACGGACTGCTGTTGGCCGCCGTCGTAGGCGGCGGGATCTGGGGGTTTTTCTACACGTTACGGCGGTCTCGTCCCCTGCAGGAACGCATGGACCGGTTGATGCTGCACATCCCCATCATCGGCCCGATTTTAGTCAAGGCCGCCATTGCGCGGTATGCACGCACGCTGGCGACCACGTTTGCCGCGGGTGTTCCGTTGGTGGAGGCACTGACGTCCGTGGCGGGCGCGACCGGCAACATCGTGTACGAATCCGCCGTGCTCAAAATGCGCGACGAGGTCGCCACGGGCCAACGACTGCAACGCGCCATGGACGGTACGGCACTCTTCCCCAATATGGTGGTGCAAATGATCGCCGTGGGCGAAGAGTCCGGATCCCTCGATCAGATGGCCAGCAAAGTGGCCGAATTTTACGAACTGGAAGTGGATACCGCCGTCGACTCCATGTCGAGTCTGCTCGAACCCTTGATCATGGCGGTGCTCGGTGTGCTGATCGGTGGGCTGGTCATCGCCATGTATTTGCCGATTTTCAAACTCGGGTCGGTCGTCTAATGATGGATGCCGTCGCGCTCTTGAAGGCTTCACCCGAGACGTTCGTGCTGATCAGTGCCCTGCTCGGGTTGATCGTCGGCAGTTTTCTCAATGTGGTCATCCATCGCCTACCCCGTATGCTCATGGCACGTTGGCGACTCGACTGCTCCCTTTTGGACGCACCGGCCGGGACGGAGCCACCGCCCGCTCCCCGCTACGACCTGAGCCACCCCCCCTCGACCTGCCCCAGCTGCGACACCCCTATACGGTTCATCGACAACGTCCCGGTGCTCAGTTATTTGGCATTGCGGGGCCGGTGCCGCGTCTGCCAGACCCGAATTTCGCCGCGCTACCCGGCCGTCGAACTCCTCACCGGCCTCGCCTTCAGTTTGATCGCCTGGCAATTTGGCTGCAGCATAGAAACGGTGAGCGGGTGGCTCCTTACCGGCTATTTGATTGCGCTCGCCGGCATCGATCTCGATACCCAATACCTTCCCGACGAGTTGACCCTGCCGCTCCTCTGGGCAGGCCTGTTGTTGGCCGTGACAGTCGGACGGGGGACCGGTCTCTTCCCGGTGGGGCCGGCCGACGCCATCGTCGGTGCCGCTGCCGGCTACCTGTCGCTGTGGAGCGTCCATCATCTGTTCCGCCTCGTAACCGGCCGGGATGGCTTTGGGTACGGCGATTTCAAACTGTTAGCGGCGCTCGGAGCTTTCGGCGGTTGGACGATTCTGCTGCCCGTCGTGCTGCTGTCTGCCTTGTCCGGTGCCCTCGTCGGGATTGCGCTCATCAGCCTCGGTCGGCACCAACGCCAAAATCCGATGCCTTACGGCCCCTTTCTCGCCGTGGCGGGCTGGCTCGTACTCACCTTTCCCCACGCACTGGTCACCCCGTGGTGGCCTTTTCTGCGCTAAGAGATGGTCTACCGCGTCGGACTCACCGGAGGCATCGCGAGCGGCAAATCCGTGGTCGCGGCGGCATTTGAACGCCTGGGGGCCCCGGTGATCGATACCGACGCGTTGGCCCGAGAGGTCGTAGAGCCGAATTCGAGCGGCTTGGCGGCGGTCGTCGCTCGATTCGGATCGAGTGTGTTGCAAGCCGATGGCACGCTGAATCGACGTGCACTCCGGGACCTGATTTTCGCCGACGCGGGTGCCCGGCGTGACTTGGAAGGCTTGCTACACCCCCGCATTCACGCCCTCCTCGCCGAGCGCGTTGCGGCCGTTCGTTACCCCTACTGCCTCCTCGCGATCCCCCTACTCGTTGAGGGCAACGGCCGGATACCGGTCGACCGGGTCCTGGTCGTCGACTGTCCGGTCGAGACCCAAATGGCCCGCCTGCTGCAACGCGACGGTGAAACGGTCAGCGGCGCCCGAGCCATTCTCGCCGCACAGGCCACCCGGGAGGCCCGACTCGCCCGGGCCGATGACGTTATCGACAACTCGGGTCCCCTCGACGGACTCGATGCGGCCGTCCGAAGGCTGCACGAGCAATACCTCGCCGCGGGCGCCATACACCAAAATATTGCGAAAATGTCGTAGAAATGGTTTACGGTTCACTCGAGCCCGGCGCAAAATAAGTGATGCAGTTGCCGTTAACCGAGGATTCCACTCCATCACCGTCACCCACGACGGTGTCGTTTGAGCAACCGCTCAACGAGCGGACGCGCACGTTTTTGCGTCTCGAATTCCTCTATCAGCAAGCGATCTTCCACCGCGATAGCCCGTCTCCGTGGAGCATGCGCTCTGCCATCCAGAGTCTGCTTGAGATTTTTGCGATCACCTCACGCGGCGATCCAAAAGCGGACGTGATCAAGGAATTGGAGCGCCGCCTCGGTATGCTCCGCGAATATCAAAACCGCCCGGGGGTCGATACCGACCGATTGCGGACCGTTGTGCAACAGTTGCAAGCCCGGCGCGAGGAACTGCAGACGACGTCGACGACGGCCATCGCAAGACTGCGCGACAACGACCTGCTCGCGGCCATCAAACATCGCAGCTCCATTCCGGGCGGCACGTGCGAGTTTGACCTGCCGGGTTATACGCATTGGCTGCGGTTACCGGATCAAGCCCGCCGGGCGGATTTCGCCGCCTGGCTGGACGTGCTTCGGCCGATCTGCGAGACCGTGCAGGATCTCCTGTGGCTCACTCGAGAGAGCGAGCGGTCGCGCAATGAAACGGCCCGCGAGGGTAATTTCCATTTGGCGTTCGAGCGGGATGCGCCGATCCAAATGCTGAGAATCACATTACCCGCCGACGCCGGCCTCCACCCGGAAGTCAGTGCTGGCCTCCATCGCTGCAGCATTCGTTTCTTGCGCTGGGTCGATGCGCAAACCCGCGCCGCACAGACCACGGACGATGTGCCCTTCGTCCTCGGCTTCTGCAACTGATCCGGTGAACGGGATGTCTAGGCGGTGCCCCGGGTGCGGCAAGCCATTTCAGCCGCTTGAAAATTCGCCGTATCGTCCGTTCTGCAGCGAGCGTTGCCAACTGATCGATCTGGGCGACTGGCTGACGGAAAATCACCGTATCAAAGGCGAGGAGCTTTCGGTCGCGTCCGACACCGAAGAGGACCTCTCGTGAAACTGTACACCAGCCCGTATGCGCCGAGTCCCCGTCGCGTGCGGATGTATGCGGCGGAGAAAGGGATCGCATTGGAGCTGGTCAGCGTCGACATCGCCCAGCGCGAGACCCAATCCCCCGCCTTTCTCGCGATCAATCCGGCCGGCGAAACGCCCGTGCTGGAACTCGACAATGGTCAGCGACTGACGGAATCGATCGCTATTTGCCGCTATCTGGATGAGACGCATGCAGGCCCAGACCTGTTCGGCGCCACCGTGGAGGAGCGTGCCTCCGTCAACCAGTGGATCGACCGACTGATGTTTCGCTTGTACGTGCCCATGACGCATGTGTTCCGCCACAGTCACGCGTTTTGGGCCGGGCGGATCCCTCAGGTGCCCGCGTATGGCGAGGTTGCCCGAGCCCAAGTGTTGGCAGAACTCACTGCGCTGGATCGACACCTCGAGCAACGGGAGTACGTCGCCCGCGACAGCTTCAGCATGGCCGATATCGTCGGCTTTGTAGCGCTCGACTTTGGCAAGGTCGTGGGCATTCGAGTGCGCGATGAATGGCCGCATTTGACGCAGTGGTATTCGGCTATCCGCAGTCGCCCGAGCGCTGCGGCCTGACCCTGGGGGCTGTACCGTGGGACCTGCTAGGATGCGGTCCCCCCGATTGAGTTGAGTCCCTCAGATGCAGACGGTCCGTTCGGCACTCGTGTTCATCGCCACCGCCGCACTCGTTGTCGGCTGTGCCACCGCGCCCACGCAGCCGAATCGGTCATGGACGCCCCCCGCCACACCGACCATCACGCACGTCGATGTCTATCACGGGGTGGCGGTGCAGGATCCCTATCGCTGGCTCGAGCAACTGGACGACGCTCGCGTCCACACGTGGGTCGACGCGCAGAATGCCTATACCCAGCCGATTCTGAACGCATTGCCGGGCCGCGAGCCGTTTCGGCGCCGCATGCTTGAACTGTGGAACTACGAACGCTTCGGTGCCTCGTTGTCGGGCGGCCACTCGTACGTCGTTCCGGAGGAACATGCCGGCCGTCTGTTCTACCTGCACAACGACGGCGCGCAGGACCAGAGCGTGCTCACCGTACTCGATGCCGGTGCCACCGAGCCCAGAGTACTCCTCGACCCGAACACGTTATCCAAGGACCATGCCACGGCGCTCGCAGGCTATTCCGTGTCGCCGGACGGGGCCTATCTCAGCTACCTCACCTCCGACGGCGGCACGGACTGGAAAACCATCCACGTTCGCTCCGTTGCCACTGGCCTCGACCTGCCCGAGACACTTAGCCTCGTCAAATTCACGGGAACGTCGTGGTCTGCGGACGGGCGTGGTTTTTATTATTCCCGCTATCCCGCCCTTGAAAATGGCAAGGGCGGGGATGACTCGCGCCAAGTCAGCGTGTGGTTTCACACGCTGAATACGCCGGAAGAGTCGGATCGTTTCGTCTATGCCGTGACAAACGACACAAACCGCAACCCCTATGCCACCGTCAGTGATGACGGGCATCAACTGGTCATCCACGTGTCGGATAGCTACGTGCAGAGTGGCGTTCTATTGATGGATCTCGATGACCCTGATGCGGACGCAACGCCCTTATTGAACGATTACGATGCCCGTTACGACTATCTCGGCAATGACGGGGATTGGTACTACTTTCTCACCACGCAAGCAGCAGCAAACGGCCGAATCATCGCGGTTGACCGCCGCCATCCACAGAAATCCTCCTGGCGCACGGTAGTGCCCGAGCAGTCGGAAGCAATCGACGGCGTTCAATATGCCGCTCAGCACTTCGTCATTCGCTATCTCAAGGATGCTCACAGCGTCGTTCGCGTGGCAGACCTCGACGGTCACCTGGAAAGTCTGCCGTTGCCCGGTTTGGGCGAAGTCGTCGGCTTTGACGGAGACCGTCACGCTGCCCACTTGTATTACGCCTACACGGACTACCTCACACCCCAGTCCATCTATCGCCTCGATCTGATGTCGATGCGTACGGAGCTGTTTCGTGCGCCGCGTATGGAATTCGACGCAAAGGCGTACGTGACCGAGCAGGTGTTCTACACCTCAAAAGACGGCACGAAAGTGCCGATGTACATCACACACCGTCGCGATATTCCGCGGGATGGAACGAGGCCGACGATGTTGTACGGCTACGGCGGTTTTAATTCCCCGCAATTGCCCGCCTTCAGCGTCCCCGTGGCCGTGTGGCTCGAAAAAGGCGGTGTGTACGCGGTGGCTAATTTACGCGGTGGTTCGGAGTACGGCGAGGCTTGGCACGCGGCAGGCACGAAAACGCACAAGCAGAATGTATTTGACGACTTCATTGCCGCAGCCGAATGGCTGCAGAAAAATGGCTGGACGAATCGCGACCGTCTCGTGATTCGCGGCCGTAGCAACGGCGGATTGCTGGTCGGTGCGACGTTAACTCAACGTCCGGACTTGTACGCGGCCGCTCTGCCCGCGGTCGGCGTCATGGACATGCTTCGGTACCACACGGCCAGTGCGAACGCGCGTGGATGGTCCTCCGATTTCGGCCTGTCCGAAGATCCTGAAGAATTTAAGGCACTCTTAGCCTATTCCCCAGTACACAACGTTCATGCCGGTACGTGTTACCCGGCGACCCTCATCACCACGGCGGAACACGATGATCGCGTCGTGCCGTGGCACAGTTACAAGTTCGCCGCCGCTTTGCAATCGGCTCAATCACCTCAGTGCAATCACCCCATATTGCTGCGCGTCGAAACTCGCGCCGGACACGGTAACGACCGCCCCGTGTGGATGCAGGTAGAGGACTATGCCGAACAATGGGCCTTTGCGGCCGCGGCCATGCAATTCGGAATCACGCCGTGAAGAAACCGACATACCTCGACCTGGTTCGCCAAAAGCGCGCCGCGCAGAATGAAAACTGGTCGCGCGGACCGTTGCCTGAACCGATCGATTTGCGAACCTGTCCGGACTTTGATCTCGGCACGTGGCGGGTTGAAGTCCAAGCCGCTCGCGTTGTGCGAGGTCCTCGCGTGCTGGAACTCGACGAACACGCATTACGCGCCGTCGTGCTTATCGCGCAGGCCGGCAGCACAGGCATTCGTCGGGATATTCTCTGCTTACATCTCTACGGCCCGGTGCGCCCTGAAAATCACCCGACCAAATTACGGCGAATCACGAGCTTCCTCCGACGCGCCTTAGGCGACGACGGTTCCGTTCGGCTGGTCAACACGGCAAACGATGGCTATGCCTTCGAGACCGGCGCGCCCGTAGAGGGGCGTATGGCGCTCGACGCGTATGACCACGAGTCGCCGATGCGCGTGGAAACACTGCGCGTGAGCGCGTACCTCAAGCGCGGCCGACGTCGGGGGCTCGCACTGGGACTCGCGGCCGGGATGGTCATCGCCTTAGCGTTAGTACTCATACTGCTGGTCGAGCGCCGCGAAGGTGTGCTCTACGGGCGGGTGGTGAAAACGATCGTCGTCGCGCAAGAAGCGGGGCGTCAGTTGTCACCGGGCTTCTCGCCGGACGGCACGCAGATCGTGTACGCCTGGCTCAAGCCGGACGGTACGCAGAAACTGTACATACGGCCCACCGGCGGCGGCGCGGCGCACGCTTTAACCGAGGGCGCCGGCCGGGACGACAACCCAGTGTGGGCGCCTAAGGGCGAGACCATCGCGTTCACGCGTCGCACGAGCGACGGCTGTGCGGTCATGACCGTTTCATCCGCTGGCGGCACGCCGCAACGTCTCGCCGACTGCGACTTCCGCAGCGCCGGCCAGATGGCATGGGTCCGCGACGGCGGCGCCTTACTCGTGACCCATCGCGGCGCGTGGGAGTCGCCGGGTCAGATCATTCTCTTGGGCGAGGGAAAGTCCGGCGGCGTCACCAACCCGTCGACAGGTATGCCCGGCGACTCCCAGCCGGCGCTCGCCACCAACGGTCGCCGACTGGCATTCGTTCGTACACGCGCGGCCGGCGCAGAAGACCTGCAAATCCTCGATTTGGATTCCAGCAAGCCCGTCCGAATGACCTACGATCTGTCGCCGATTAGCGGAACGGCGTGGGAACAAGGGGGGCACTCGATCGTGATTGCGTCCGCGCGACGCGGTCAGGACAGCCTGTGGCGCATCCGCATGGACGGCGCACCCGCCGAGCGTCTCGTCCCGTCGGTAGACCCGCAGCGACGCCCCGTGATGACCGATAACGGTCGATCGCTCGCCTTCGAACACTGGCACGTCACCACACGCTTTACCCGCTACGGTGCCGCGGCCGACGGCGAAGGCGCGGCCTATCGGCGCGGTGTGGCGCTCGAACGCAGCCTCACACTGGCGTCGGACGGTCACTTGGCCGCGTACATCTCGAATATCGGAGACCATGACGCCGTGTACGTCGCAACGGCGCCGGACGGCATCCCTCATCCCGTGAGTCGAGGCCGGTATGAGCAGATCGAGACGGCGCGCCTGTCGCCGGACGGTCGGCACATCGCCTTTACCGCGGTGACTCAAGGGCATCTCGACCTTTATCTCATTGACCTAACGGCGGCCACGGGCGAGACGAAGCTGGAAGGCGATGGCGAGAGCCGCGCTCCGACGTGGTCGCATGACAGTCGCACGTTGTATTTTGCATCGACCCGCGCTGGCAAACGCTGGCAATTGTTCCGGCAAGTGATCGGGACCACCGTGGCGGAGCAGATCACCGCGGACGGCGGACTCGCCGCACAGGAATCGACCGACGGCCAGTGGCTGTACTTCGTTCGACCCGATCGCCGCGGTCTCTGGCAGCGCAGTACCGCACCCGGCGGCGATGATCGATTCCTAGCCGGGGAACTCTCGCCGATCGACTGGCGTAATTTTGTGGTGTCCCAAGAGGCCGTCTGGTTTGTGGCGAGACCGGCCGGCGATCCGGTGATTGAGCGCTTTGTATTTGCGCAAGGTCGTGTCGAACCGGGTCCACTCGTCCCTGAATTGATGACGGAGTCGGGCCTCACCCTGCTGCCATCGGGCCGTGAGGTCGTGATCTCGGAACTGGCGGACGCTCAGGTCAATATCGACGTATCGACGCTCGAGTGAGTCCGGCTCCAGCGCCCGGTCGCGCCGGGCGCTGGTATTTCAACCGGCGCATACCAGGGTAAGCCGCTGCGGCGTAATTCACTGCAGTGGCGTGACGCCGCCTCCGGGGTTAGCAGCAAGAAGTCGGCGCCTGCGTCGCGCGCACGTAAGGCTTGTCCTGCGTCCGTGAGCCACACACCCACCATTTGCGCCGGCGTCGTCGCGCCTTGCACCGACTCCACACCCTCGTAGACGATGGCGTCCGCGGTGAGTGACGCGAGAACGAGCGGTGAGCCGAGCCGCAGCGCCGTCACTATCGGCCGATCCGCCTCTAAGATATCGACATCGTGCAGACGCGTGAGCGGATGCCACGCGAGCGCTTGACCTTCCCTGCCCGTCGGCACCCCCGCATAACGATGAATCCGATACGCGGCAATACGCACGGCCCGCGGCGCGCCAGGGTACTGAAACGTGACCGCGTGAAACGGCTCGCAATGCGCTTCTAAAACGTCGACACCGATTTCTTCGGCCAGCTCACGGACGAGCGCCGCCGTCTCTGTTTCGCCTGCGTCTACTTTGCCGCCCGGAAATTCCCAGCGCCCGGCCATCGCCTTGCCCGGAGGACGTGCTGCGAGCAGTACCTGACCTTGCGCATCGATGAGTAATCCGGCGACGACGGGGATCGCTGGCAATTCGGTCATGGTGATACTCCTTGAGCCCAACGGGTACGCGCCGTTTCGACGGCTTTTTCGTTTTCAATCATCGACCAACCGATCCAAAAAGCCTGGCTGGAATCCGCGGGATACGACGCCCGCCAGACGATCAAACGCCGCGTCGAGCGGCACCGCAGACTGCCCAAACAGGGCCTTCAGGACCGCTGGGGATTCGAAGACCCCGTGCAGATACAGTCCCAAAACGCTGCCGCGTTGCCAACCGATCGGCACACCATTCTCGCCAAAAACCACACCACGCGCCGCGGCTGAACCGTAGGTCGCGCCCACGTGTATTTCATAGCCCTCGAGGGCAAGGCCGTTCAACGGAGACCAAGGTCCTTCCAGGCCCGACAACGTCGCCGTCGTGCGCGACAGGCGCTTAGAGGACTGGAAGACCGTCGTCGTGGCCAGTAGCCCCAGTCCATCGACAATTGCCGACCCCTCACCCTCCAGGCCGTCAGGATCGTCGAGGCGTTCGCCGAGAATCTGAAGGCCGCCGCAGATGCCGAGCACCGCCCCGCCGCATTGCGCATAGTGTGTCACTGCCGACGCCATGCCCGTCTGCCGGAGCCACGCGAGGTCGACTCGCGTCTGTTTGGAGCCGGGCAACACCACCCAATCCGCCGCGGCGAGCGCACTCGGCTCCCGAGCGTACTGAACCGCGATACCGGCCGCAGTAAGGCTCTCAAACTCATCCAAATTACTGGCGGCGGGGCCCGCAACCACGACCACCCGAGGGCCTTGTCGGTCGCGCCGACTCGCCGGCAACGCATCCTCTTCGGGTAGACCGTGCTCATGCACATAGGGCACCACCGCGACCGTCGCAACGCCGGTCGCCGATTCCAAATCCTCGGGGGCCGGTGCAAGCAAAGACGGGTCACCGCGGAATCGATTCAGAACGAACCCGGCGAGTTGCGCCCTGACATCCGCCGGCATCAGCGCATACGTACCGTACAGATGCGCAAACGATCCGCCTCGATCGATATCGCTCACCAGCAGACACTGCGCTTGCGACCATCGGGCCGCACCGAGGTTCACGTAATCCTGCTCAGCCAGGTTCGTCTCGGCGGGCGAACCCGCCCCCTCAATCACGATTAGTTCGTTTTCCGAGGCCAGCGCATGAAACGCCTCCTGCGCGACGAGCGCAAGCGCATGGCTGCGCTCGCGCCAACCCATGGCAGACAAGGCCGGGTCGACCTGACCGAGCAGCACGACTTGGCTGCGCGTGTCGGCCTCGGGCTTCAGCAGTACGGGATTCATCCGCACCTCTGGCCGTGCGCGGGCTGCGAGGGCTTGAAAGTATTGGGCACTACCGATTTCGCCCATCACACCGTCAGCGCCACACACCACTCGTGCGTGGTTGCTCATGTTCTGCGCCTTAAACGGCGCTACGCGCACACCGCGCTGCGCGTAATAGCGGCACAGAGCGGTCGCTAACCAACTCTTACCCGCACCGCTCGTACAACCGAGCACCATGATGGCGCGCGCGCTCATGAGACGTTCTCATGAATCGACAGCCTGCGAGTCGTCCAGTAGTCTTTAGTGTTCATGCGCGCATCTTTGCGCGCTCTCGCGAGACTCACAAGCGGCACAACTCAAGGAGTCGCCTCATGCACATTCGTCCGATGGTCGCCACCGATCGCCTAGGCTGGGATCCGCTTTGGCAGGGATATCTGACGTTCTATAAGGCATCGGTGGACGCGGCCACCACGGACGTGACCTTCCAACGCCTCACCTCGGGATCCGAGCCCATGGGTGCATTTCTAGCCATCGACGACTCGGGGACACCCGTCGGCATGGTGCACTGGATCCTGCATCGCTCGTGCTGGACACAGGGCGATTATTGCTACTTACAGGACCTCTTTGTGACACCCGAACTGCGCGGCCAGGGGATAGGTCGGCTCCTCATCGACGCCGTCTATGCGCGTTCTGCGCAGGCCGGCGCAAATCGCGTGTGGTGGCTGACGCACGAAACCAATACCGATGCGATGCATCTGTACGACAAAGTCGCGACACGATCCGGGTTTGTCCAATATCGGAAGATGCTCTAACGCATCACGGTCCACGTCCGGTGGGCGACCATACGCCCACCGGACGGATCGATCGGATCAGTTCGTCGGGTGCGTCCCCGTAAAGTACGTGATCGCATACGCTTTCAACGTACCGTCCGCCTGAGGGATGGCGCTGACCCGCACCGGGGTATTCAGTGCGAGGGCAGACGTCACAGCCGCCAAGCCGGACGCCGTGGATACGTCCTGAACCGTCACACTGATATCGTCGTGCGAGCGCTGCACCGCATAAACCAGCGTGGCGGATCCTGGCGCCGTATCAAACGTAACAGTGACGGGAACCACGCCCCCCGGAGCCGAGATCGCGAATTGGTTGGCGGCGATCGTACTCGAGACCAGCGCCGTGGGAACGTTGGTTGGCGTCAAATCCACCCAAGGCGCGGACCATCCCGACGGATTGCTCGGATCCCCCCATACGGCGTGCGTCTCACCGTGCGCGTACAGCGGACCCCAAATCCCGCCAAATCCCACACTCCCACCGGTCGCCTGCACGAACTGCGCGATCGGATCGACCGCCGTGGTCGTGGCGGTGGCCGCCTGTGTCGAAACGACCTCCGTCGGATACGCAAAGTTCCAATACGAGAACCCGCTCACCGGGGCACCGTTGACCGTCACATCCGTCGTCGTGGTCGACGCGATGTACGGCAAGGTCACCCGATAACTGTCTGGTGCATGGCGATAATTCGCCACAATATCGAATTGTGTCGTTGCCGAATTAGCGATACGGCCGCTGAAACCCGCTGACTCAATCTCGACGATGCGCGCCAGCATGGCGGTCGTCGTATCCACCGTGACATGCACTTTGAATCCACGATGCACGTTGGCCAGGAACGCCGGACCCGTTCCGATGTCGCTGGTCTGGTTCGGCAAGGTGAACGTCGTCGCGGCGTCGACGGTCAAGGTAACGGGCGTACCATCCTCGCTCGTCACCGTGAGCGTGCCGGCATTGGGATCAGCACGCAGCACATGACCTTCTGGACTGCGCCAGATGGTCGCAAAATTAGCCGATGCGAAAATACGCGTCGCGACGAGAGATCCGTCCGGCTGATAACGCGCCTCAACTCGCAACTGCTTGCCGGTCACGTTGCCGCCGATCGCCGCAAAGTCGGTGACCGTTGTCGGAGTGTTCGAGGTGTCCAGATCGTAATAGAGCGTACCGTGTGCCGCGTCCGCCAGAACCGTTGACGTCGTCCCGACGCTCACCGCCGTCTCCGGGGATGTGACCGGAAGCGTCGGTAGCTCTCGGTTAACCACAAGGCTGGTGTTATCGGTAGAAATGCTCGCGGCCGTTCCATACAAATGGCGCAATACGATATCGGTTACCTTCGCCACGGGGTGCGGATAGACCGTCCCACCTTGAAACGTGACGGTATAAATCGTCGAACCACCGGTTACCGCGTGCGTAATCACAAAGGCCGGATGCCCGAGATTAAAGTCGAGTTGAATTGGATTCGACTGCGCCGATGAGACTGTGACCGCGTGCTTAAACGCGACGGGAAAGCTGACCGTCATTGATCCAACGGCACCGGTCGCTCCGTTGATGACCGTCTGATTCGCAGGAATCACCGTCCCTGGGGTGCCGACAAAGCCCGGTTCCGGGTCTTGCGCGATCGTAAGCACGACATCGCCCGGATTGGCCGCGAGCGTCACGGTCGCGCCGGTATAGGTTCCTGCGGGAATGGCACTCGACAATTGGTCAGCGACTTGGTCGAGTTGTGCGAGGTTCATGAGTGCAGGGGTCGTCGGCTGATACACCGTGACGCTGCTGCCATCACTCGCGGTCAGCGCAATGGAGAGCACTTTGACGGCGACGGATCCCCAGTTCTCTGACGGTGCATCACGTATCAGCAAGGGTGTCTGGTGAATGATTCCCGAACTGATCGGTGGTGGCGTATTGGCTGATCCACCACCTCCACCGCAGCCAACCAGGCTCACCGTCAATGCGGTGAGGACACTCGTTTGTATAAAGCGCGAAAGTACAGACATGAGTTTCTCCTACGGCGTTCAGGATGCCGTTCTCAGTGCGACGACCTAAACTAACGACGCACCTTTGCGTCGGTGGACTACTCAAATGTCGCCGATTCGAGACTGACGCGTGAATTGCGAAACAGTTCACACCGGTCGTTTCGCAATCGAACATAAGCAGAGCGCTTTTGACATAGCCGAACTCTCTGCCGAACGCGCAAAAAAAAGCCCCGCCCAGCGACCTGGACGAGGCTTCTTGCTAGCGTGCAAGGATGAACTATTCGGCTAACGCGCCGTGGCAGTGCTTGTACTTCTGACCCGAACCACAGGGGCAAGGATCATTCCGACCCACGGTAGGGAACGGATCCGATTCATCCGCCTGCAAGGCACCGTGGCACTGCTTAAACTTCCGACCCGATCCGCACGGGCACGGTTCATTGCGCCCGATCTTGCGGACGTCCCGATGAAACGGCACTTGCGTATCCGGCTCCGGCGCCACCGGGGGTGGTTCCTGCGTACCCGCCAGCGACGGCGCCTCCGCATGCTGGAACTGCATCATGCGCTCAAGGCGCGCCTGACGTTCCATCTCTTCGCGCTCCACTTCCGCTTCGGAGCGGACCTGCATGCGAGCCAACAGCGACACCGCGTCGTAATTGATTTGGTCAAGCATCGAGGTGAACAACTCAAACGCCTCGCGCTTGTACTCCTGCTTCGGATTCTTCTGCGCATACGAGCGCAGGAAAATTCCCTGCCGCATATAGTCCATCGCAGCGAGGTGCTCGCGCCAGTGCGTATCGAGCATTTGCAGCAGCAAGGTACGCTCAATACGGCGCAATTCGCCGGCGCCCAACATTGCTTCCTTCTCCTGGTACGCCTGATCGAAGGCGCCCACGAGAAATTCCTCCATTTCGCGCGCGCCGCGCGTTTTATCAGCGTCGATCCAAGCCTTGGGATCAAAGCCCACACCGAAATCACGCGCCAACGTGTTCTGCAGTCCAGCGAGATTCCAGTGCTCGTCGACAGTTTCGGGTGGCATCGCCCGCGTGACGAGGCCGGCGACGATGTCGCGGCGCAAATCACGAATCATGTCGCCGATATCCTCGGACGACATCAAATCGTTGCGGTGACCGTAGATGACTTTACGCTGGTCATTGGCAACGTCGTCGTACTCCAGCAGGTTCTTGCGCAGATCAAAGTTGTACGCTTCGACCTTACGTTGAGCGCGTTCAATCTGGCGCGATAACAACGGGCTCTCGATTGCCTCACCCGCCTTCATGCCGACGCGGGACAACATGGCTTTCATGCGTTCGGGATCACCGAAAATACGCATCAGATTGTCTTCGAGCGAGAGGTAGAAGCGCGAAGAACCCGGGTCACCTTGGCGACCTGAGCGACCGCGCAATTGGTTATCAATGCGTCGCGATTCGTGCCGTTCGGTACCGATAATGTGCAGACCGCCGGATGCGAGGACCTGCTCGTGGCGTATGCGCCATTCGGCCTGCGCGGCTTCCACCGTCGCGGCGTCCGCGTCAGGCATCGTCTCGGGCTTACCGCCGAGCACGATATCGGTGCCACGGCCGGCCATGTTCGTCGCGATCGTCACGGCACCAGGACGACCCGCCTGCGCGACGATTTGCGCCTCGCGCTCGTGCTGCTTGGCGTTGAGCACCTCGTGCGGAACCCCTCGCGCCGTCAGTGCATTCGACAGCAGCTCCGACGTCTCGATGGACGTCGTTCCCACCAGCACCGGTTGTTGGCGCTTGATGCAGTCCTGAATATCCTCGACGATCGCGTCGAATTTATCCTTCTGCGTCAAATAGACCAGATCGGAGTTGTCCTTACGCTGCATCGGGCGGTGCGTTGGGATGACAACGACCTCGAGCCCATAGATCTGCTGGAATTCGTAGGCTTCCGTGTCGGCAGTACCCGTCATGCCCGACAGCTTCTGGTACATACGGAAGAAATTCTGGAAGGTGATCGACGCGATCGTCTGATTCTCTTCGCGGACCTCCACACCCTCTTTTGCTTCCACAGCCTGGTGCAGACCGTCGGACCAGCGGCGGCCGGGCATGGTACGGCCGGTGAATTCGTCAACGATGATCACTTCACCGTTGCGGACGATGTATTCGACGTCCTTGTGATACAGACCGTGCGCGCGAAGGGCCGCATTCAGGTGATGCATCAAGCGAATGTGCGCGGCATCGTACAGACTGCCGCCTTCGCGAACCAAGCCCGCTTCCCGGACGATACGCTCCACCGTTTCGTGTCCGACCTCGGACAGATGAACCTGCTTCTGCTTTTCGTCGACCCAATAGTCTCCGCCAACCCGTAGGTCGTAGCGGGCGTCGTTATCGAGATCCTGTAGGGTCAGATCAGACAAAGCCGACGGCCCCGGCACTTCGATGGTGACGGTTTCAGCTTTCGCATCCCGCCACAACTCGAACTTCACCTTGCCGGCGGATTTCATGCCTGCCAACGCAGCCCGGACATCCTCGGGCGTCGCCACCTGGGCTCCGGCCACCGATAACAAAACGTCTTGCGCCTGGAGGGCTGATCCGAACACGCCGCCTTGGACGGCCGTGACGAGTACGCCGCCTTCCGCGACCTCTTCCTTGCTGGCGCGCGCCAAACGCGGCACGAGCGCGTTGATCTTTAAATAGAGTTCGGTGCTCTCGTCGGCCGGACCCGAAATGATCAGTGGCGTGCGGGCTTCGTCAATCAGAATGGAGTCGACTTCGTCGACGATCGCGAACTGGAGTCCGCGTTGTACGCGGTCCTCCAAACGGAACGCCAAATTGTCGCGTAAGTAATCAAACCCGTATTCGTTGTTTGTTCCGTAGGTGATATCGCACGCATAGGCAGCACGCTTTTCATCCTGCGACTGGCCCGACCGGATGACACCCACCGTCATACCCAAAAAGCGGTAGACCGGTCCCATCCATTCGGCATCTCGGGACGCCAGATAGTCGTTCACGGTCACCACGTGGGCGCCGAGCGCTGGCAGCGCATTGAGATATGTCGGCAGCGTGGCGACGAGAGTCTTACCCTCACCGGTGCGCATCTCTGAGATTTTGCCCTGATGCAGCGCGATACCGCCGATCAACTGGACATCAAAATGGCGCATGCCAAGCGTGCGTCGTGCCGATTCTCGGACTGCCGCGAACGCTTCGGGCAGTAAGCTATCCAGCGTCTCCCCTTTGGAGAGTCGTTCGCGGAACTGGGCCGTCAACGCCGGGAAGGCGTCATCGGGCAAGGCCCGCATCTGCGCATCGAGCGCATTCGTGGCATGGACGAGGCGACCGTACTGACGCAAAAGGCGCTGGTTGCGGCTACCGAAAATCGACTTCAGATACTTGAGCACGGGTCAGGATCCTTGCTGGCGACGGCACTCGCCGGGGCCGGGGAAAAGTCGGCTATTGTACTAAGTCGGGATGACCATTACCCGCCGAAGGTCGCTAAGTGGGGCTTAGATCGCAGAACCTCAAGAGGCGAGCCCGTAGAAACGGTATCGTCTTGCGGACGAATGACGGTTGTATGACCGTTAGGCGCTGGGGATTAAGGTCCGTTTAAATCGACGATGAAACCGAAAAAACCGTTATCTATTAGTGAGTTGCTTGCAACCCAAGGCCAGCGGCTGGGGGCATTGCGGGCCGGCGCGGAACGCGCCCAGTCTACTCTGGCGCAAGTGGAGGGGGCGCTGCCCCCGGAACTCGCCGGCTGCGTCCACGGCGCTTCTTTCGAGCCGGACGGCCGCCTAACCCTGCTCGTCGAGAGCGGCGCCTTCGCGACCAGGCTGCGCTACGCATTGCCGGACTTACTCCCCCGTATCCTCAATGATCAGGGAAAGCCGGCCGAGAGAGGCCGAATTCAGGTCAGACCCAAAGGAACGAGCCGGGTTTAGCCGCCAAACGCGGCTGCCGCGACAAAACTGATCGGCGCTTCGCTGCGGTCTCGGAACGTCACCTCTTCCCACGCCGACTGGTCCGCCAGCAGGGTCCGGAGGAGTTTATTGTTCAAACCGTGACCGGACTTGTACCCGCTGAACTCGCCAATCAGCGTGCGGCCCAACAAGTACAGGTCACCAATGGCATCCAGGATCTTGTGGCGAACGAATTCGTCTTCGTAACGCAATCCGTCCTCGTTCAGGATTTTGAAATCATCGAGGACAATGGCGTTATCCAGGGTCCCGCCCAATGCGAGATTGTGCGCCCGGAGCTTCTCAAGGTCGCGCATGAATCCGAACGTACGCGCGCGGCTGATTTCCCGCAAAAACGACGTTGTAGAAAAATCCATGCTCGCTTTCTGCGAGTGGCGGCGAAAGATTGGATGATCAAATTCGATTTCGAAGTTGACCTTGAACCCATCGAACGGATCGAAGCGCGCCCATTTGTCGCCGTCGCGCACTTCAATGGATTTCAGAATGCGAGCAAATCGCTTCGGAGCGGTTTGCTCTTCGATGCCCGCAGACTGCAACAGGAACACAAACGGCGCCGCACTGCCGTCCATGATCGGCACTTCGGGCGCACTCAATTCAATGAAGGCATTATCAATGCCCAACCCCGCGAAAGCGGAGAGCATGTGCTCTACGGTGCAGACCCGCACATCGCCAATAATAATGTTGGTTCCCAACATCGTCTCGCCGACCAGATCCGCTCGCCCAGGGAGATCCACGGGCGGATCAAGATCCGTTCGACGAAACACCATACCGGTGTTCGCTGGGGCCGGCCTCAGCGTCATGTACACCTTACGCCCGGAATGGAGACCCACGCCGGTCGCTCGGACAGTATTCTTCAGTGTGCGCTGATTAATCATCCCAGCTCGCTTCCGTCCTATCGGCTATCCGCACCGCAGAAACCATCGACACGCTATCACAGGCGTGAAAATTCGCTCAACCCAACACGGAGCGAACAGAGGACGGAGTGTATCGCATCGTCCGACGAGCATCGTGCTCGACCCAACCCTCCCGGGCGTTTTACCCGGGAGGGCCGGACTCACGCGATCAGTCAGCCTGTCGGCGCAAGAAGGTCGGGATATGCAGCATTTCCGAACCCATCGAAAGGCCGTCACCGACCGCACGGCGACGCGTATTCGCCGGTTCGTTCGCCAGTGTTTCCCAATCCGGACGGGCAGCGGAGGCGGCGGCGCCAGCGGCGGCCGAGCGCACCACTTGCGGGCGCTGCCGCGGGCTCTGGTGCACAACCGGAGCCGGGACTACCGTCGCAACTTCGCCACGACCCAAGCCCGTAGCCACCACGGTCACACGCAACTCGTCCTGCATGTCCGGATCGATGACCGTACCGACCACGATGGTCGCATCGTCGCTCGCGAACTGGCGAACCGTATTACCGACCTCGTCCAACTCGCCAATCGCGAGATCGAGACCGGCCGTGACGTTGACGAGAATGCCCTGCGCCCCGGCAAGATTGATGTCCTCCAGCAACGGGCTCGATACCGCCATCTCGGCCGCCGTACGGGCACGATCTTCGCCGCTGCCGCGGCCGGTGCCCATCATGGCCATACCCGTTTCGCTCATCACGGTGCGAACGTCGGCAAAGTCGACGTTGATCAAGCCCGGACGCGTGATGAGTTCCGCAATACCCTGCACAGCGCCCTGGAGCACGCCGTTCGCAGAGGTAAACGCATCCAGCAAGCGCGTGCGCGGGCCGAGGACCGACAGCAGCTTCTCGTTGGGAATCGTGATCAGCGAATCACAATGACGCGCAAGTTCCGCAATGCCCTGGTCGGCCAGAACCATGCGCTTCTGCCCTTCCATCGCGAACGGCTTCGTCACGACAGCGACGGTCAGGATATTCATTTCCTTGGCCAACTGCGCCACCACCGGCGCAGCCCCGGTGCCGGTGCCGCCACCCATGCCTGCGGTGATGAACAGCATGTCGCAGCCTTCAATCAGCTCGACGATGCGATCACGATCTTCCATCGCTGCCTGACGGCCGATTTCAGGATTCGCGCCCGCGCCAAGACCCTTGGTGATACCCGAGCCAATCTGCAGCGTCGTCTTGACCTTAGACTTGCTCAGTACTTGAGAATCGGTGTTGAGGCAGGCGAAATCAACGCCCTCGATGCCTGACTCGACCATATGGTCTACGGCGTTGCAACCGGCGCCACCGACGCCCAGAACTTTGATCACCGCGCTCTGATTGTAAGCATCCATTAGCTCAAACATGGTTGCGTCTCCTTGGACGTTGAACTCGAAACAAAGTTAATAAACAAACACATCTCAGAAATAGCTATGCAGCCATTCCTTAATCTTTTCGAAAATCGATCCGATATCGGCTTTCATGCCGTTCAGGCCGCGGCTGCCGCCGCTTTCTAGGTACTTGTCACGCGCAAACAGCAACAGACCCACACCGGTTGCGTTCATCGGGTTCTTTACGACATCACCGAGGCCCTGCACACCTTGCGGAATACCGAGTCGCACGGGAACGTGGAAGACTTCTTCGGCAAGATCGACCGCACCTTCCATTCGGGCGCTGCCACCGGTCAGAACGATCCCGGCTGCGATCGCCGCTTCAAATCCAGAGCGACGCAGTTCATCCGCAACCAGTCCGAAGAGCTCGGCATAACGAGGTTCAACGATCTCCGCCAATGTCTGGCGCGCAAGACGTCGTGGCGGGCGATCCCCCACGCTTGGAACTTCGATCGTGTCTTCGGAGTGATGCAGCTGCGACACGGCGCACGCGTAGCGAATCTTTATGTCTTCTGCGTTCTGAGTCGGAGTACGCATCGACACCGCGATATCGTTGGTGACCTGATCGCCGGCAATTGGGATGACGGCGGTATGCCGCAGGGCGCCCCCGGAGAACACAGCGATGTCCGTTGTTCCGCCGCCGATATCGACCAGACAGACCCCGAGGTCCTTTTCATCGTCGGTCAGTACCGCAAAACTCGAAGCCCACTGCTCGAGCACCATATCTTCAACCGCGAGACCACAGCGCTGAACGCATTTTTCAATGTTCTGTGCAGCGCTCTCCGCCCCCGTCACGATGTGCACACGGGCTTCCAGTCGTACGCCGGACATGCCGATCGGATCGCGAATCCCATCTTGATTGTCGATGACATATTCTTGTGGGATGACGTGTACGATCCGCTGATCGGCCGGCAGGGCGACGGCCTGCGCTGCATCCATAACGCGCGTGATATCGCCGCTCGTCACTTCTTTATCTTTGATCGCGACAATGCCGTGCGAATTCAGGCTACGCACGTGGCTTCCTGCAATACCCGTGTACACCGCATGAATATCGACGCCAGCCATCAGTTCGGCCTGTTCAATCGCACGCTGAATGGATTGAACCGTTAGGTCGATATTGACGACGACACCGTGCTTGAGTCCGCGCGATGGCGCCGAACCGATGCCAATCACTTCGATGGCATTCGTGTCCTTCAGTTCACCGACCAACGCAACGACCTTCGACGTGCCAATGTCGAGGCCAACAATAATATTTCGGTCTGTTCGCTTGCTCATTCTTCAGCCTGTCCGAGATTGCGAGCTACGCCAGCCCACGGAGAAACCGTTGGAATAACGCATGTCGATATATGAAATTTCGGCAGAGCGTGAACTCACCAAACCGGCGCCAGTCTTCAGGAAGCGATCCATACGCTCCTGAACTTCACGGCGGCCCAGCCGAATGGTGACTCCGTTGGCGAGTTCAACTTCCCATGCCCCACGTTCGTCCAGACGCACGCCGCCGATCGGCAGTGAGACCGCCTCGAGTTGCGTCCGGACCTGAAAAAACAAATCGGCTACACGATGTTCGGTGCCATCCGGGCCCTCAAGGCGCGGGAGCTCCATCGGTATGTGACGCTCGTCGCGTACGAACAATTCGCCGCGAGCATTCACCAACCCCGCCTCGCCCCAACGTGCTACTGCTTCTTGCTCGGTAATCTGGATCAACAGCGCATCGGGCCAGCGCCGCTGGATGCGCGCGTGATCTACCCACGGCAAACCTTCGACGGCAGCCTGCAAGGCGCCGATATTGGCGCGAACAAAGCCGCCGCGGAGTTTGCCGCGCACGACCCGCTCCACATCAAGCAGTGAAACGCGTCGAAACACACCGACGGCATCGATCTTTCGTACAGGGCGATCCAACGCCAACGTGATTCCCACAACGCCGACGATCGCCACGATCGCCACGGCAGCGCGAGGCAGCCAAAACGCGAAATCAATGCGCGGCGCTACGCGATCGGCACGTTCGACACGAGCCCTATTACGGGGACGTGGCTTTCGCAAGCTCTTGATCCATTGACGGATCATCGCGCCACCCCTTCCATCGAGGTTTCGAGAATGCGCCATACGAGACTCGGAAGATCGATTCCTGCCGCCAGCGCCGCCTTCGGCACGAGCGAATGGCTGGTCATGCCGGGAGTCGTATTGACCTCTAATAGCCAATTGCCGCCATTACGATCACGCATTACGTCGACTCGACCCCATCCGGTCGCGCCCGATGCCTGAAATGCCGCCAGTGCGAGCGTACGAATCTCTGCTTCCGCCTGACCCTCGAGGCCAGGGCACAGGTAAATCGTATCGTCGGAAATGTATTTGGCGTGGTAATCGTAGTATTCGCCCGGCGAAACGATTTGAATCGATGGCAGGGCGACTGAGCCGAGTATGCCGACGGTGTATTCACCACCCTCGATCAACTGTTCCATGAGCAGCTCGCGGCCGTATCGATTCGCCAGGGCGATCGCGGGCTCAAGATCTTCGGCACGAAATACGCGCGTCACGCCCACGCTCGAACCTTCGAGCGACGGTTTCACGATCAGTGGGTATCCAATACGCTTCGCCGCCGCATTGATGTCGGCGCCGACACGGATGCGTTCGTACCGTGGCGTCGGCAGGCCGAGCGACAACCAGACCTGCTTAGTCCGAATTTTATCGAGTGTGAGCGCAGACCCCAGCACACCGGAACCGGTATAGGGAACGCCCAACGCCTCTAATAGGCCTTGCACGACGCCGTTTTCGCCCTCTGCGCCGTGCATGATGTTGAAGACGCGATCGACAGATCCATTTCGGACAGCCTCAATCAGAGCTGCGACCCCATCTACGCCGAATGCGTTGACGCCTTTTTGCTGCAGCGCCTCTAAGACGTTTCGTCCGGAGTTCAGAGAGACTTCACGTTCCGAGGAATCGCCGCCGAACAGTACAGCGACCTTCCCAAACACCGCGGGGTCTGTCACAGCTAACGGCGGAAACTGAAAGGTCATAGCGACTCCCCGATAATTCGGACTTCGGTTTCGAGGCGTACGCCTTGGCGAGCCAGAACGTCTGCCTGAACGCGGTCGATCAAATGTTCGATATCCCGCGCAGTCGCGTCGCCATCGTTAATCAAGAAATTCGCATGCTTTTCGGAGACGACCGCCCCGCCGATGCGCAGACCTTTCAGGCCGGAAGCCTCAATCAGTCGGGCAGCATGGTCGCCCGGTGGGTTCGTGAACGTGGAACCGCAACTCCATGCCCCGATCGGCTGCTTTGCCCGGCGCGCCTCGAGCAGGTCGCGGATCCTTTCCTGATGGGCGGAAGGATCGACACGAAACTCGAGTCGTGCGGCGATGAACCACTCGTTCGGGGTGGGAGCTTTGACGCGTCGATAACCGTACTCGTACTCGCTAGCGGAACGCGTCGCGATGTGACCAGCACGATCAACGACGTCCACTTCGACGACGTGGGGCCAGATTTCAGCGCCCCACGCGCCTGCGTTCATCGCCAATGCCCCACCGACGGTGCCGGGAATTCCCGCAAAGAATTCCGCGGGACCCAGCAACCAGCGCGCGCACTGCCGGGCAATGCGCGCACACGGAACGCCTGCATCCGCGTGTATACGGGTCTCGGCGATACGCTCAAGGTGGTTGACGCCCAGGTGCAACGAAATCACCACACCGCGCAAGCCACCGTCACGAACCAATACATTGCTGCCCAAGCCCAGCCAATACACGGGGACTTCCGACGGCAAAACTGACAAGAATTGCGCCAATTCGCCGCGAGAGCGTGGCGTGAAATACGCATCAGCAGGCCCGCCGACATGCCACGACGTATGTCGCGACAAAGGCTCGTCGAACCGCACGGTCGGCAAGAATTCGCTCGGGATGATTTCGCGCAACGCAGTCATAGTGCCGCCAGAGCCGACAGTTGGGTCGGCAAGTCATGCGCCACCGCACCGATATGACCGGCACCCATCGTTACGACAACATCCCCATCCCGTAGCAAACCATAGAGCGCTTCGCTGAGCGACTCTACTTTGGCCACAAACACCGGCTCTACGCGCCCGCGCGTCCGTATCGCTCGGCATATAGCGCGACCGTCGGCATCCCGTATCGGGGCTTCTCCCGCTGCGTAGACTTCTGTCACCAGCAAGACGTCCGCTCGCGACAGGACATCGGCGAAATCATCCAGCAAGTCCCGAGTGCGGGTGTACCGATGCGGCTGAAACGCCAGCACGATTCGACGGCCGTGCCAGCCCTGCCGAATCGCTTCCAGCGTTGCCGCAACCTCGGTAGGGTGATGACCGTAGTCATCAATAATCGTGATACGTCCGCACGGCAATTCAGGTTCAGCGATCACCTGAAGTCGGCGATCGATGCCCTCAAAATTTGCGAGCGCGCGCTGAATGGAAGCATCGTCAATACCGACTTCCGTTGCGATCGCAATTGCGGCCAGTGCATTGAGCACGTTGTGATGACCAGGCACTGCGAGCGTGACCACCAAGTCACCATGATTTTCCGGTCGAACTACCGTGAGCTTCGTCTTCGGGCCAGCTCGGTCGATCGCAATCCCGCGATAGTCCGCTTTTTCCGATGTGCCGTAGGTCACGATGGGGCGCGCAATCGAAGGCATGACCGAGGCGAGCTCGGGATCATCCACGCACAGCACGGCTAATCCATAGAACGGCAGGTTATGCAGGAAATCCACAAAGCTCTGCTTGAGTTTTGCGAAATCGCCGCCGTGGGTGACCAAATGATCGTTATCGATATTCGTAACGACGGCCATCATCGGCTGCAAATGCAAGAAGGATGCGTCGCTCTCGTCGGCTTCAGCGACAAGGTACGTTCCGGTTCCCAAGCGAGCGTTCGCATCGGCGCTCTTTAGACGACCGCCAATGACGAATGTGGGATCCTCGCCGCCCTCGGCCAAGATGCTGGCGACGAGACTCGTCGTCGTCGTTTTTCCATGCGAACCGGCGATCGCGATGCCGCTCCGGAACCGCATGAGCTCCGCGAGCATCTCCGCACGCTGCACCACCGGGACCCGGGATGCGTGGGCCGCAACGACTTCTGGGTTCTCCGCAGAAACCGCACTCGATACGACGACAACGTTGGCGCCAGTCACATTTTCCGCGGCATGCCCGAAGAAGATTTTCGCGCCGAGGCTCGACAAGCGATCGGTCACCGAATTGGCGCGCAAATCGGAGCCCTGAACCGCATAGCCGAGATTCAAAAGAACCTCCGCGATGCCGCCCATCCCGCTGCCACCGATACCGATAAAGTGGATGCGCTGAATCCGACGGAACTGGGTGTTCATGCCACACCCCGCTCGGTCTGCTTCAGACACACTGCCGCAAGCACTTCGTCGGTACCCGCTTTGGCTGCACTCAATGCGGCGCGACTCATGCGCGCAAGCGCGTCGCCGCTCTCCGTTGCCATAGACTGCAGGGCCGAAGCGAGCCGGGCCGGCGTCAACTCTGACTCGGGTATCAAGACCGCGGCATTGCGGTCCGACAGATACCGGGCATTGACGGTCTGATGATCATCGACCGCTGCTGGGAACGGGACCAATATCGCCGGCAATCCTGCGGCGGCCAACTCAGCCACCGTGAGGGCCCCGCTGCGGGTGATTGCGAAATCAGCCCAGGCATAAGCGCCGGCCATGTCGTCGATGAATTCACAAACGGTGGCTTCAATTCCAAGAGTCGCATAGGCCGCCTGAACGGCTTCTAACCGACCACGACCTGTCTGATGCATGACCAGCGGACGATGCGCCGGCGAAATTCCGGCCAGCGCCTGCGGCACGATGCGATTCAAGACGAGCGCACCTTGGCTGCCACCGAAGACCAGCAATCGCGGCGGTGAGTGCGCTGTCGCGCGTTCTGCGCCGATGGCCTCGATCTCACGACGCACCGGATTGCCGACAGAGATCGCACCCACCTGACGAGGGAAGGCACCCGGAAATGCCTCCGCAACAACGGTCGCCAGGCGGGAAAGCACCCGATTGGTGAAGCCCGCAACGGCGTTCTGCTCGTGAATCACCAATGGGATACCCATCAGGCGGGCCGCGAGACCGCCAGGACCGGCGACAAAGCCGCCGAGCCCCAATACAACGTCGGGCCTAACACGCCGCATCACAGCCAGCGACTCCGCGAGCGCGCGCGCGAGCCGGAACGGCGCGCCCAACCAACTTCCAAGTCCCTTGCCGCGCAGCCCCCCGACACGCACCCATTCCATGGGGATGCCTGCCGCCGGGACTAAGCGGGCCTCTATTCCGGTGCGAGTACCCAGCCATGCAAGCCGGCAACCGCTCTGCTCCAAAACGCGTGCGACGGCGAGCGCCGGGAAAACGTGCCCGCCCGTGCCGCCTGCCATTATGAGGACGGTCGTCATCGTGCCGGGCCCCGGATGGCGACGGTTCGTGAGCTCTGGGTCTCGTGATGCACGCGCAAAACGATACCGACCCATGCCAACGTGACGAGCAGGCTGGACCGACCGTACGACAGTAGCGGCAGCGTTAATCCCTTCGTCGGCAAGGCGCCGAGGTTCACGGCGACATTGATAAACGCCTGCAACGCGATCCATACGCCGAACGAGGCGGCTAGATAGGATTGGAACTTCAAGCCAGCGTCCGCCGCATCACGAGCGATGACAAGGGCACGGTACGAGATCGCCAAGAACGTCAAGATCAATCCAGCGACGGCGAAAAAGCCCAACTCTTCGGCATAGACCGAAAAGACAAAGTCCGTATGGGCCTCAGGCAGCCACAGTAACTTCTGTACGGATCCGCCCAGCCCCACACCGAACCATTCGCCACGGCCGATAGCCATGAGCGCTTGAGTCAATTGATATCCCGTTCCCTCAGGATCTTTCCACGGGTTCAGGAAGACGATGGTGCGAGCGAGTCGCCACGGGGTGAGCCAGACCACCAGCCCGACAGGCACTGACACGGCTGCCGCGATCGCGGCCAAAAACCGCATTTGCGCGCCAGCCAGGAACAGCATCGTCAACCCGGTCAACATGATTACGATGCCGGCACCGAGATCGGGCTCAAGCAAGAGCAGGAAACACGCCGCGCCCAACATCCCCAGCGGCTTCACGATCCCGAAAAGCGACGTTCTGATCTCTTCCTCGCGCCGCACGAGATAGCTGCACAGATAGATAAAGATCAACACTCGAGAGGCTTCGGACGCCTGAAAGTTGGCGCCAAACAGGTGCAACCAACGACGGCTGCCGTTCACTTTCGCGCCGATACCCGGAATAAGAACGAGGACGAGCAGTGCGAGTGAGAGCCCCAGCAGAAGGTAAGCGTTCTTCTGCCACTTTTCGGTTGGCACCCGCACGACCCATGCAGCGACCAATACCCCTGCAAAGCCGAATAACAACTGCTTTTCAAGGAATGAGAACGGATCGCCTTCCTTCGCCGCAAGCGCGACGGAGGCGGAACCCACCATAACAACGCCGAGCAACAGGAGAATTCCGGTCAAGATCGTAATGACCGGGTCAATCTGGATACGATTCTTTTGCAGACGCGTCGGCGCACTGCCCGGTACCACGGTGGATGCTGGCGCAGTCATGCTGACAACCTCCGTGCCGCACGAGCGAAGGCCAACCCACGCTCTGAGTAATTCCGATACATATCAAGGCTCGCGCACGCCGGAGAGAGGAGCACCACGTCTCCAGGCTGTGCGGCCTTCGCGGCAGCGCTGACCGCGCTGTCCATGTCCACCGCATACTCCGTCGGACAGACGGTCGCGACAGCAGCAGCGATCGCTTCACGGTCCCGGCCAATCAATACGGCGTAACGGACTCGCCCCGCGAACGCACGGCTCAAGGGAGAAAAATCCTGACCTTTCCCGTCGCCACCGGCGATCAGCACGATGGGCTGGGGCAGCCCAGCAATCGCGGCGATCGTTGCGCCGACATTGGTGCCCTTCGAGTCATCAATGAAGATAACGCCGTCGTGTTCCGCAACCACCTGCATCCGGTGCGGCAAGCCAGAAAAGCCCCGCAATGTCGCCAACATCGAATCGCGTGGCAATCCGATAGCGTCACCCATTGCAAGTGCCGCAAGCGCATTCACCGCGTTATGCATGCCAGGAATACCCAGCTCCTGCACACGCATCAAAGGCTCGCCCGCAACGACGATCCAATCCTGATCTACCGTGTATTCAATTCCCGACGATCCTGTGCCGAATTGCACGCGTCGAGCATTGCCGATATCCATACCTTTTACGATGGGGTCATCGGCGTTAACGACGGCAACCCGCGCGTTTTTGAAAATGCGCGCTTTCGCTTGCGAATACGCCGCTAGATCATCGTACCGATCCATATGGTCGGGGGTGACGTTCAGAACGACCGCAGCCTCAAGTCGTAGGCTACTGGTGGATTCCAATTGGTAGCTCGACAACTCTAAGACATAGAAATCGGGCGTTGCGCGCGTGAGCAACTCAAGCGCCGGCTCGCCAAGATTCCCGCCGGCATAAGCCATCTTGCCGCTATGTTCAATCATCGCAGCCAGCAGCGTGGTTACTGTGCTCTTGCCGTTCGTGCCCGTCACGGCCACGACCGGAGCGGTATGGGCTTGCGCAAAGAGTTCGATATCACCGACAACGGGGATACCCCGCTGATCGGCGTCTTGGAGGATTTTCTCGCGCGCGGAGATCCCGGGAGACACGACGATGCGGTCCACGCCGGAGAGCAATTCGCTGTCAAATTGCCCGAATGTCGTACGTACCGCCGCACCCAAGTCGCGAATTTCCTCGCAGCCAGGGGGATCGATACGCGAATCGTTGACCGTCACGTCTTCCCCGTGCGCAAGCAACCACCGCACCACCGAAACACCGGTTTTGCCGAGGCCAAGCACGAGGTTGCGACGGTTGGTCATTACCGTACCTTGAGGGTCGCAAGACCGGCCAATACCAACACGACTGTGATTATCCAGAAGCGAACAATCACCTTCGGCTCCGCCCAGCCCTTTAACTCAAAGTGATGATGTATCGGCGCCATGCGGAAGATCCGCTTGCCCGTCAGCTTGAACGAAGCCACTTGGAGGATGACGGAGACCGTTTCGAGTACAAACACGCCACCCATCACAAACAGCACGATCTCTTGGCGAACGATAACAGCCGTTGTGCCGAGCGCGGCGCCGAGCGCCAGCGCCCCCACATCGCCCATGAACACTTGTGCCGGATACGTGTTAAACCAGAGGAACCCGAGTCCAGCACCCACCAACGTCGACGTGAAAATCAATATTTCACCGACACCAGCCACGTGCGGTATTAGTAGGTAGTTTGCGAATATCGCATTACCAGCCGCGTACGCGAACACGCCGAGTGCGCCCGCCACCATCACCGAGGGCATGATGGCCAGACCATCGAGACCGTCGGTTAGATTCACCGCATTGCTAGTGCCCACAATGACGAAGTAGGTCAAGGCGACAAATCCGACAGACCCGAGGGGAATGGCCACATCTTTGAAAAGCGGCAAGTGCAAATCGGTTGCCACAGGCGAATTCGATACTGCGAGCAGCGCTATTGCAGCAGCGATTCCAGCAACGGACTGCGCCAAATACTTCCAACGCGCAGCAAGCCCTTTTGAATTTCCAACAACGAGCTTCAAGTAGTCGTCATAAAAGCCAATCAAGCCGAATGCCGCAGTCACTGCCACGACAATCCAAATGTAACGGTTGCTTAGATCGGACCACAGCAGCGTCGATCCGATCATGGCGACCAGTATCAGCGCGCCGCCCATCGTCGGCGTACCCTGCTTCTTCAGATGCGACTGCGGGCCGAAGTCCCGTACGTTCTGGCCAATCTGACGTTCCGTCAGACGCCGAATCATCCAGGGACCGACCACCAGTGCGATGAGTAGCGCCGTGAGGGCCGCCAAAATGGCCCGCAACGTGAGGTACGAGAACACACGAAACATCGTGTGTTGCTGTGAAAGAAGTTCGGCAAGGCGGTATAGCACTTCCGTCAACCCTCTAGACTGGATTCGTTAACCAGCGCATCGACAAGACGCTCAAGGCGATTGACGCGAGAGCCCTTAACGAGAAGCGTGATGTCGCTCGGGATGTGCTGCTTGAGGTGAGACGCGAGCAATTCAACGGTATCGAACGACTCGGCACCCGCACCAAACGCAGCCGCCGCATGAACAGCGAGGTCACCGACGGTATACAGTCGCTCAATCCCCGCTCGGCGAGCGTCCACACCGGCTCGGTGATGAGCACTCATCGATGCATCACCTAATTCGGCCATGTTCCCCAGCACGAGCCAACGGCGGCCGGCCACAGTCCCTACCGCTTCTAGCGCAACGTCTAGGCTGGTGGGATTCGCGTTATAGGTGTCATCAATAACGCATGCTCCGCTAAGCGCGCGCTTCACTTCGAGTCGACCTCGGACAGGCGAGACCTGCATGAGACCGGACGCAATTTGAGCTGGCGTACACCCCAAGCTCCCTGCCACCGCTGCTGCGGCCAGTGCATTCTGGACGTTGTGGCGACCAACCAAGCCCAACGACACGCGCGCGGCTCCGACTGGGCATCTCAGCTCAAATTGCTGGGACTCTCCCGCGTGACCACTCACGCTGATATCGCCACGAATGGTTACGGCTGCGCCATCCTTGAGTCCGAATTCGACGATCGTGTCCGCCCGATTCATTTGGCGCCAGAGATCGGCGAACGCATCGTCGGCGTTGATGACCGCCGTCGCCGATCGGTCGAGACCTGCGAACAACTCGCCCTCTGCGCGAGCCGCACCTTCGAGGCTACCGAAACCTTCCAGGTGCTCCTCACCGGCATTCGTCACGATGCCAACGGTCGGAGCGGCCAGCGCCACCAGCGCCGCCACCTCGCCGGGATGATTCGCGCCAATCTCAATCACCGCAGTCGCGTGACTGGGCTCGAGAGCCAGCAGGGTTAAGGGCACGCCGATATGATTATTGAGCGTACCTTTGGTTGCATGGCACGGCCCAAGCAAAGAGAGAATGGTGGCGATCATCCCTTTGGTTGTAGTTTTGCCATTACTACCGGCAACACCCACGACAGGAATGTTGAAATTACGCCGCCACGCTGCGGACGCAGCTTGCAGCGCTAGCAATGTGTCCCCAACGACGATTTGCGGCACTGACACATCGCATTTGCGATCAACCACAACCGCCACAGCACCGTTATCAATAGCGGCGCTCAAATAGTTGTGACCGTCGAAACGATCGCCCTTCAATGCAAAGAATAGCGCCCCTGGGGTACACGTCCGCGAGTCAATCGATACCGCAGAAAAGCCACCGTCGTCACCGACAAGTGAGCCCTGCATCGCCGCGGCAAATTCCGAAAGTTGACGGTTCATGCCGCCACCTTGGTCATTTCGGCCGCAATGGCTCGATCACTGAAGTATTTCGCTTCAGACCCGTATATCTGATAGTCCTCGTGTCCTTTGCCTGCGACCAAAACGACATCGCCTGCTTTCGCACGAGCAATCGTCTCGCGTATCGCGGTGGCGCGATCGCGCTCGACGTGTACCGTCAAATCATGAGCAACACCCGCCAAGATCATCGCGACGATTTGCTCGGGATCTTCTGTACGCGGATTATCGTCGGTCACAACGACATGGTCGGCACGCGTACACGCGATACGACCCATCAATGGCCTCTTGCCGCCATCGCGGTCGCCACCGCATCCGAAGACGCAGTACAACTCACCGCTGACATGCGCGCGCAACGCCGATAGCGCTTTCTCCAACGCATCCGGTGTATGTGCATAGTCCACGACAACCAATGGCCCGTTTGGAACGGAGAATGTCTCCATGCGCCCAGGAGGAGCGGCCACGACAGCCAATCGCTCGGTTGCCTCTGCCAGCGATACACCCGACGCGAGCAATAACGCCAAGACAATCAACGCATTTTCAGCGTTGAATCGACCGACCAAGCGCGTTTCGAAGTCAAAGAGCCCTAAATGGCTCTCACCTTGAATACGGAGCCCCGTCGGAGTTGGGTCAATCTGGGTAGCCACCAGGTAGTGCCGATGGGCAGGCGTCTTGCCTGACACACTCACCGCCCACACGCAGACCGCGTCGGAAACGCGAGCCGCAAGCTGGGCGCCGAACGCGTCGTCGACGTTAACAATGGCGTGCCGTAAATTTCGACCGATGAAGAGCCGCTCTTTGGCCGCACCGTACGCGTCCATCGTGCCGTGATAATCGAGATGGTCACGCGTCAGATTGGTGAACGCTGCCAACGGAATCGTCACACCGGCGACTCGATCCTGATCCAACGCATGGGATGACACTTCCATTCCCACGTGCCGCGCGCCTGCAGCCACGAACCCTGCCAGATAGCGGTGCACGGAGAAGACGTCCGCAGTGGTGTGCGTTGTCGGCTCGAGCTCAGGGGGGCGACCGGCGCCCAACGTCCCAAGATACGCCGCAGTCTCCGTCCGACACAGTGCGTACAGCCACGCGCAGGTCGTCTTTCCATTCGTCCCGGTGATTCCCGCGACCTCGAGCTGCGCTGAGGGCGAGCCGTACGCGCGGTCGGCTATTTCACCGAGCCGAGCCGCAAGCGCAGGCACCGGCACGGAGCATGCGTGCTCACCGATACTATCAATCGGACCATCCGAAGGATCGTGCAAAATGGCAACCGCGCCGCGTGCAACCGCAGAGCTTACATGTCGCAATCCGTGGGAAAGTCGGCCAGCAACTGCAACAAATGCATCACCAGGCTCAACGGATCGACTGTCCAAACGAAGATTCGCAACACTCAAGGGCGCGCACGTCGCAATACCCTGCAACGCAGCCGACAGATCGATGACGCCTGGACGAGGCGCGCTCACTGCGGCTCCTCTAATTGAACGAGTTGCGTCGAGATTCGAGATTCTTCATCCGGTCGGACCGATAACAAGCGCAGCGCACCGGTCATGATGCTCGAGAACACGGGCGCCGCCACGTCACCACCCTGGTGAAGGCGGGTCATTGGCTCGTCGATGACAACCAGCGTCACAAGACGCGGGTCCGAGGCGGGGACCATGCCGGCAAATAGCGCGCGATTCTTCGACGTGTAAGCGCCGTTAACGACTTTGTAAACCGTACCGGTCTTTCCTGCGATCGTATAGCCGCGCACCTGCGCTTTCTTGGCGGTGCCCTCTGTGACCACGCTTTCCAACATATGCGTGAGATCACGTGCGGTCCGCTGACTCATGACCTGAGTGCCAGCCGGAGGCGAACCGTCGAGGCGGCGGAAGGTCAGCGGCCGACGGACGCCACCTGCCGCGATGGTTGTATAGGCAGAGACCAACTGAAATGGCGTCACGGAAACGCTATAGCCGTGAGCCATTGTGGCGACGTCTATATCTTTCCAACGACTGAAGTGCGTCAGGCGACCGCCCGCTTCTGCCGGGTAATGGGTATCGGACACTTTGCCGAAGCCAAGATTACTCAGCATCGTGTAGACGCTTTCCCGGTTCAACATCAGTCCGATGTGCGCCAGCGCGACATTCGACGATTTGGCTAATGCGAGCGCGAGCGTCGCCTTTCCGATCGGGTGCTCATCTTTTAGGAGCTTATCGGCAACTCGAAAATAGCCGGGACCCGTGTCAATGATCGTGTCTGTCTTCAGCTTTCCGGTTTCAAGTCCGGCAGCGACCCAGAACGATTTGAACGTTGATCCCGGCTCCATCGTATCGAGCATCGCAATGTTGCGATAGTTACGACCACCGTGCTCCCGATCGTTGGGATTGAACATCGGTTGGACCGCTTCAGCGAGAACCTCTCCGGTACGCGCATCCACCACAATGACGGATCCGGCTTTCGCGCCGAATTCTTGAACGGCCGCCTTGAGTTCTCGGTACGCGAGATACTGGATACGGAGATCGATGCTGGTATAGAGATCCTGACCGGGGCGCATGGTGTGGCGACTTTCCGCCTCCGCGACCACTCGACCCTTACCGTCCGTTACAACACGCTTGAGCCCGTCCTCCCCAGAAAGAACATAATCAAAGCCGAATTCGAGACCTTCTTGCCCCTTATCGTTGAAGTCAGTCATGCCGAGTAAGTGGCCTGTGACTTCGCCAGCTGGGTAATAACGCTTGTACGCGCGTTCCGTGATGAGGCCCGGGAAATGCAATGCCGTCACACGCGCGGCATCATCCGGATCCATACGCGGCTTCAGAATGAGATGGTGATTGTCCGGCGAGGCCGTCACATGACTCTCAAGCACATTCGGATCGATATGCAGGGCCTGCGCCAAGACCGGCAGCGAATCATCAAAACCAGCCTTGTGCATCTCGACCACGTCGAGCACTAACGTGTCGACGGGTTCGCTGACGGCGAGCGGCTCCCCGTTACGATCGTAGATCGTGCCCCGTCGCGCGACCACCGGCACGATACGGGTGGTTGCATTCTGCCCCTTCCGCTGCAGATACCGGTCGTCGATCAATTGCAGGTAGAAATCGCGAGCAATCAATGCTGCCGCGGTCGCGGCAAACAGCGCAGCCACGACGTAGCCACGAGTCCTGAACTGTCGCGCGCTGCTATACGCTTCTGTGCGCTGATATTTCATTTCTCAATCAGCTTCACTTCAGAGGGAACAGGAGCAGCCATGTGCAGGCGATTCAGCGCCACCTGCTCGACAAAGCCGGGGGTCGTGTAGGTGCTCTGCTCGAGCTGCAGACGCCCCCACTCAATGTTCAAGCGGTCGCGCTCGGCGATTAATTTGTCGAGCTCCGCGAACTGCATACGGCTGCTGTAGCTGACATAGACGACCCCTGCCGCAGTGACAAGGACACCCAACCACAGCAGAGCCGCCACGAGCCTGAGATTCTTGGACATCACGCGCGCACCTTTTCGGCAATCCGAAGGACCGCGCTACGCGCTCGAACATTTTCCGACAGTTCATTTTCCGAGGCCCTGATGGCTTTACCGATCAGCGAAAGCCGCGGTCGAGCCGCCTCTGGAATATTCGGCATGCCCCGCCACATCGGATCACCCTCGGATTCCTGACGCATGAATCGCTTCACGATCCGGTCTTCCAACGAATGAAAGCTAATGACAACGAGTCGACCACCCACCGCGAGAACCGAGAGCGCTTTTTGCAGTCCCAATTCCAGCAACTCGAGTTCACGATTGACGTAAATACGAAAGGCCTGAAATGCACGCGTAGCCGGATGCTTGCCAGGTTCACGAAAACGCGCAGGGATTGCCGATGCGACGATCTCGGCGAGGCGGCCCGTCGTTTCAATGCGCGCGGTTGCACGGGCGCCGACGATCGAGCGCGCAATTCGACGTGCAAAGCGATCTTCACCGTACTCAGCGATCACCCGAGAAATCTCCGACTCACTCGCCACCGCAATCCAGTCCGCCGCGCTCGTTCCGGATGTAGGATCCATCCGCATGTCGAGCGGCCCATCGCGCAAAAAACTAAACCCGCGGGCCGCATCGTCGAGCTGGGGCGACGAAACACCCAGATCGAACAACACACCATTCGCAGTCAACGGAGCCACGAAGTCCGCCAGTCGATCGAAGGACGCGTGACAGATTCGCACTCGCGGATCGTGTTCCCAGTCTCGTCGCGCACAAGCGATTGCCTCTGGGTCGCGATCAAAGACAACCAGCGAGCCCCGCTCCCCCAACCGTTCCAGCACGCCCCGTGCATGCCCGCCCCTGCCATAGGTTCCATCCACGTACAGACCGGTCGACTGAACTGCGAGCCCCTCAAGGACCTCGTCGAACAGAACCGGCCGATGTGCCGGCGTCGACACGGCTACAGCGACAGCGACTCGAGATCGGCGGGCAAGTCAGAGGGCGTTGAATCGTCCTCCAGCCATGCATCGCGCTTCTCGGTCCACCGCGCCTCATCCCAAAGTTCAAAACGATTGCCTTGACCGAGAAGCACGGCGTCCCGCGTCAACGACGCAAAACTGCGCAGCTCGCCCGGCAGCAGCAAACGACCTTGGCCATCAAGATCGAGCTCGGTCGCGTAGCCCACCATGAGCCGCTGCAAACGACGCGCGTGCGCGTTCAGCGACGGCAAGCGCATGAGCTTCCGCTCGATCTCTTCCCAATCCGGCAGGGGGTAAAGCAACAGGCAGTGGTCCTTGTCGACGGTTCCGATGAGATGGCCCCCACAACGCTCCTGCAAACGCTCGCGGTACCGGGTGGGCATCACCATCCGGCCTTTAGCATCCAAAGAGAGTTGAGTTGCGCCTCGAAACACGTTTTTTATGGGACTAAGCCCCATTCCTTCCCACTTTTTCCCACCTAGGAGGACTATAGGACGCCCGCTCCCAGAGGTCAACGTCAAGACGGGGAAATTTTTCCTTGAACGACAATTACTTACCGGCGCTCAAGGGGCCGGTCGGACGCCTTTCGAAAGGCGCGAAAATCAGTAGGTTACAAGATATTTCTGCGGTCGAAAGTGAGGTGTCGACGGCAACGCCGTGATTGAATCCTCGACGATCGCGACCCCCCAGTCGGTTGGGGGGTCGCCGGCTCCAATCGGAGCCCGAAAAGGTGGGAGTCGGCCGATAAGCCGGGTTCTGTCGTGGACAGTCATTCCTCTGGGATGCCCGTCGCCGGACACCTCAAGCAGCCTACCCGGGAACACGCACGGGTCGTGCGCCGTGGATCGGCAAGCCGTCCACTAGTTCCCCTATTTGGCCTTGCTCCGAGCGGGGTTTGCCGTGCCGTTCCTGTTACCAGGCCCGCGGTGCGCTCTTACCGCACCGTTTCACCCTTACCAGCCGTGACCGGAGTCACTGCTTCGGCGGTCTATTCTCTGTTGCACTTTCCGTGGGCTCTCGCCCCCCAGGCGTTACCTGGCGCTCTACCCTATGGAGCCCGGACTTTCCTCCCGCACCGTGAGGTACGAGCGACTGCCTAGCCAACTCCCACGCGCACGATAGGCCTCTCGCGATAGAACCTCAAGCGAGTTCGTCTCGCGCTTTGCGAAGCAACAATAGTCGTTCGTAAACTGCGTTACGGCGCAAACCGGTAATTTCAGCCACGGAATCGGCTATCACCGAGACCGGTGAGTGCTCCAAAAGACGTGACAGCGCGCTGTCGTAGCGCGCGATATCGTCATCGGGGCTTTCGGCGACATGGCCTGCAACCACCAATACGCATTCGCCACGCGACAGATTTGCATCCGTCTTGGCCTGCTCCACCAAGTCCGCAAGCGTCGAGCGATAGACCGTTTCGTGGAGTTTTGTAAGCTCGCGCGCGACCACCGCATCGCGTTTGTCGCCGAAAGCTGCTGCCAAATCCGTCAGCGTCTCTTTGATTCGATGGGGCGACTCGTAGAACACCAACGTTCGCGACTCGAGCGCCAATACTGCGAGCCGTGAACGACGGGCCGCTGCTTTTTGCGGCAGAAAACCCTCAAAGACGAAGCGATCCGTCGGCAGCCCGGCAACGCAAAGCGCGGCAATTGCGGCACACGGCCCCGGTAGGGGCACGATCTGAATGCCTGCGTTCGCGGCGGCAGAGACGAGGCGATACCCCGGATCACTGACGAGCGGCGTTCCCGCATCGGAGACGAGCGCAACATCATCTCCCGCCAAGAGGCGTGCAACGATGTGATCCGCGCGGTCGGCCTCGTTATGATCATGAACAGCAACCAACGCAGCGGAGAGACCGTACTGCGCGAGCAGTTGGCCCGTGTGCCGGGTGTCCTCGGCGGCCACCACGGATACGCGTCCGAGCACTTGCCGGGCGCGCTCGGTGATATCGCCCAAATTGCCGATCGGCGTCGCAACGATGTAGAGCGTTCCTGCCACAGTAATCACCCGGCGCGCCTGGTGCGCTAAGAGCCGGATCGTGCGCTCAAGCCGACGCCCTTGCAACGTACTGCGAGCCTAGGGGCGACACGGTATCCTTAGCGCCCTGTCACGGTTAGGTCGGTTATGTCGGACCATCCAACTTCGAAAGCCGCAGCTCAGCTCGCATTACTGCTCCCCATGAGCGGTCGCCTCGCCGACGCCGGCGAAACGATTCGGGACGGCTTCATGGCGGCCTATTACGACAAGCCGGCCAAAATCCGGCCTTCCGTTCGAATTTACGACACCGGGAACGACAGTGCGGCGGCCTTCAAACGGGCGGTGGAGGATGGCGCGACCTTCGTGATTGGCCCGTTGGGACGGGAAAATGTCGCATCGATTCGCGCTCTCGTTGACGGCCACGTCCCGGTCTTGGCGCTGAATCATCTACCGGATGGGGACGTTACACCGAAGCACTTCTATCAATTTGCGCTCGCGCCGGAAGATGAAGCGCGTCAGATTGCCGCTTACGCGCTGCAACAGGGCCAAAAAATTGGCGTCGTGCTCGTGCCATCCGGCGACTGGGGCCAACGCGTCCGACAAGCATTCATCGGCGCCTTCACCGCCGGTGGTGGGCGGGTCGTCGCCGCTGAGACGTACCCCAATGACACCACCGACTTCTCTGACATTCTGGTGCCGCTACTCGGGTTTGAAGACAGTCAAAAGCGCTACCACGCCGTCTCTTCTCTGGTGGGTGGATCGCTTGTGTTTACGCCGCGGCGTCGAGACGATCTGGAATTCATCTTTTTTGCGGGCCAACCGGTACACGGTCGCCTCCTTCGTCCACAACTGAAATTCCATTACGCGGGAGACCTTCCCGTCTACGCGACGTCCGATATTCACGATCCTCGCGCCGCCTCTAACCAGGATCTTGAGGGCGTGTTATTCGTAGACGCGCCCTGGCTGCTCTCCGATGCAGCGCCGATCGTAAAATTGCGCGAAACGGTGGCCGATCTCTGGTCCGGTGACGCACGGCACGCGGGCCGCCTGTTTGCGCTCGGCTATGACGCCTACGCCGTGACCGAACGGTTGCGCGCAGAGGAAGACATCGACGGCCTGAACGGCTTAACCGGCACGTTATCGATGGGTTCGAACGGGCAAGTTCGACGCTCGCTCCTGTGGGCGAGCTTCGGCGCCGATGGCGCGGCCAAACCAATCGATCGTTGAGAAAGGTTCAGTTCCGAACGAATCCCACGCACAAGTTATTGGCTGGCATACGGACCAATACATCGCGACGAAATCCGTGTTGCTCGGCGACCGCCGTTACGGCTTCGAGATCGCGTACACCGGAGCGCGCATCGCGCTGTCGCAACCACGCGTCGAACGCGACATTCGATTCCGCCGTATGCGCGCCCATCTCCCGGTAGGGTCCGTAGAGCAGCACTCTGCCGGGACCCGTCATACTGAGCACCCGTGCCGCCCCGGCAAACAGCGCGTCCGTGGCTGACCACGGCGCAATATGAATCATGTTGATGCAGACGATCGCGTCGAAGAGCGGCAATCGTGGCCACGCAGCCTCAACGTCTAAGACCAGCGGCGGTCGGACGTTGTTGACGCCACCGGCGAGCATCGCAACGACCAATTCTGCGAGGCCCGTCGAATCACGCTCGGTGGGTTGGAAATCCACATCGGGCAGAGCGGCCGCGAAGTGCAAGACGTGCTGACCGGTCCCAGACGCAATTTCAAGTACGGAGTAGCCCGGCTGTACCAGCGGCGCTAGGACCTCAAGAATCGGCCCCTTATTTCGTTCCGCGGCAGCAGAGTGGGATGACACGGTCTTACTTAACGACCGTCAACCGAGCTCGGCGAGGCTCGTCGCCACCCGACGTTGGCGAGGGGGGCGGACTGGGCGGTGCCGGGGGTGGTGTTTCATCATCCGACGGCGCGATGTCGTCGTCTGAGAACACCATGCCTTGCCCGCTTTCGCGCGAATAGATGCCCAGTACGGACCGGAGAGGCAAGCGCACCTCGTGCGCCACACCACCGAATCGCGCGCCGAACATGACCCAATCATTCTTGATTAACAGGCCAGACGTCGCGTCGTAACTCACATTCAAAACGATTTTACCGTCGTGAACGTATTGCCGAGGCACTTGCACGCCCGCCACGCCGGCATCAACGACGACGTGGGGGGTTTGCATGTTGTCTGTCAGCCACTCATGCATCGCCCGTAGCAAGTACGGGCGCCGTGACGACAGTGCGGGTGCGTCTGCCAAAGGACTAACGACAACGTGCTCAGTGCACGTCGCGCCAGTATTCCTTGTAAAGCATGTACGAGAACGCCCCGAACAGAAGCAGGAACAGCATCACCCAGACGCCGAGATCCTGCCGCGTGGTCTGCACAGGCTCGCCCACGTAATCGAGGAAGTTCACCGTGTCGCGGACGAACTCATCGTATTGAGCTGGCGTGAGTGAGCCCTTATCGGTCAACTCAAACTTCTCAAATTCCGACTTGCCGTCTTCGGTCTTGAAGACCGCCGTCTGCACGCCCTGCAGCGTGCTCAGCACGTGCGGCATCGCCGTCCCCGGCAACATCGTGTTATTCACGCCCGTCGGACGCGATGGATCACGATAGAAGCTGTGCAGAAAGGCCGAGATATACGCCGTACCGCGCGAACGCGCCATCAGCGACAAATCTGGGGGCACGACGCCGAACCACTTCTTGGCATCCGCCGCCGGCATCGCGCTGACGATCGGATCCGCCGGCTTCTCCGACGTGAACATCAAGTTCTGCTTGAGTTCCGCCTCACCAATGTGCAGATCGGCGGCCATACGGTTGTAGCGAATGTATTTTGCTGAGTGACAACCGGAACAGTAGTTCATGAAGTTACGAGCGCCACGCTGCAACGAGGCTTCGTTACGAATGTCGTTACCGGCGGCCGGCAACGACGGTCCCTCGTGAGCGTGCGCGAGGACAGGCAGCGCGAGCGCAAGAGCAGCGAGCGCCGGCGCGAGCTTCTTAATGAGCATGGTAGGTGACCCTCTCCGGCACAGACTTCACGGCATCGATGCGCGAATACCACGGCATCAACAGGAAGAATGCGAAGTAAACGATCGTGAAAACGCGGCTCGCGAGCAGCAGCGTCGGCGACGGCGGCTTCATGCCACAGTAAGCCAACACCACAAAGGAGATCGCAAAGAGCGTCAGCGCAATCTTCGTCATCGGACCTTTGTAGCGAATCGACTTGACGGGCGACTTGTCCAGCCAGGGCAGGAAGAACAACAGTGCAATCGCGCCAAACATCACGAGCACGCCCCAAACTTGCGTACCCGCAAACGACGGAACCGCACGGAGCATCGCGTAGAACGGCGTGAAGTACCACACCGGCGCAATGTGCGGCGGGGTCTGCATCGGATTCGCCGGATCAAAGTTCGGCGACTCCAGGAAGAGGCCACCAAAGGTCGGCGCAAAGAAAATGATGCCGCAGTAGCACAGCAAGAACACCGAAATGCCCCACAGATCCTTGACGGTCATGTACGGATGAAACGCCACGCCGTCCAGAGGCCGTCCGGCTGCGTCCTTGTGCTTCTTGATCTCGACGCCATCCGGATTGTTGGAGCCGACCTCGTGCAACGCCAAGATGTGCGCCACGACGAGGAAGATCAGAATCAATGGGATCGCGATGACATGCAATGCGAAGAATCGATTCAGGGTGATGTCCGAGATGAAGTAGTCACCCTTGATCCACTCCGACAGCGAGTCCCCGATGACCGGAATCGTACCGAACAGGGACACGATGACCTGAGCACCCCAGTAGGACATATTGCCCCATGGGAGCAGATAGCCCATGAACGCCTCCGCCATGAGGCAGAGGTAAATCAGCATGCCGAAAATCCACAGCAGTTCGCGCGGCGCACGATACGACCCGTACATCAACGCACGGAACATATGCAAATACACGACGATAAAGAACGCTGAGGCGCCGGTCGAATGCATGTAGCGGATCAGCCAGCCCCACTCCACGTCTCGCATGATGTACTCAACCGAAGCGAACGCATCCGCGGCCGCAGGTTTGTAGTTCATCGTGAGGAAGATGCCGGAGACCAACTGAATCACTAACACGACCAGCGACAAAACGCCGAACACGTACCAGTAATTAAAGTTCTTAGGCGCGTAGTACTCCGTCACGTGCTCCTTGAGCATCGTATCGAGCGGAAAGCGCGCATTGATCCATCCCCACAGCCCCGGGGCTGTGGTTTTCGCGTGATTGTCGTTACCCATTGAGAGGCTCCTTCGACTTTGCCGCGTCAGGCGGACGGCGAGGTATCGCTGCCGACCATCACTTTCGTGTCGGTCAGGAACGTATACGGCGGCACGGTCAGATTGGCCGGGGCAGGAACGCCCTTGAAGACTCGACCCGACAGGTCGAACTTCGAACCGTGGCACGGGCAATAGAATCCGCCCGGCCAGTCGGCGGAGACCGTCACATCGGCGGCCTCAAACTTCGGCAACGGCGAACAACCCAGATGCGTGCAGACGCCGAGGACGACGAAGTACTCGGGCTTCTTGGCGCGGGCTTCGTTCTTGGCGTAGGCCGGCTGCACCGATCCGTCGGAATTCGGATCCAGCAGGAATGGCGTTGCCAAATCCAACTGTTTGAGCATCTCCGGCGTCCGGCGGACAACCCAAACGGGCTTGCCGCGCCATTCGACCCGCAGCATTGAACCCGGCTCGAGCTTGCTCAAGTCGATTTCAATAGGAGCGCCCATCGCTTTTGCACGCGCGCTGGGCTTCCAGCTCGCGAGAAACGGTGTGGCTGTGAACACGACGCCCACGGCGCCGGTAAGTGCCGTCGCCGTCGTCAGCAGACGACGTCGACCCAGATCAACCTCTTCGCTCATGACATCCCCTGTAGAGGGCTAAACGCAAGGCAATGCAAATGAATTCCCCGTACCGAATGGGCACCGCTGTTCCGCGGAGTTTCGTCGGCGCGAGGGATTGCGCATTATACACATCGCATTGCGGCACGCAGCGCTTGCGCGCCACGCCAATCTTTTAGGAGTTTTCCGTGCAACGCCTGATCCGTTTGGCCCGCATCCTCTCGCCTTGGATCGCTCTCGGCCTGGCCGGGGCATTGATCACGATTTACTTGCGGCCGGGATTATTGCCGCAAAAGCCGGCCGCCGCCCCCGTCGCCGCGTTGACGCCACCGATCGCCGGATCAGCTGCCCCGACGGTCACCACGGATACCCCGCCACCCCGGGCGGCGGCCGTCGCCAGCTATGCCGATGCCATCGCCCGCGCGGCGCCGGCCGTTGTGAACATCTCGACCCGTAAGGTGGTCTTGGAACGGCAATTGCCCGAACAGTTCGCGCCCTGGTTTCCCGACTACCCGGAGTTCCGACGCCGCGAGGAGTCCAGTCGCGGCTCGGGCGTGATTCTCGATGCCGAAGGCCATGTGGCCACGAACTATCACGTCATTAAAGGCGTCGAGGAAATCATCGTCCAGTTGCGTGATGGCCGCTCCACGAAGGCCAAGTTGGTCGGTACCGACCCGGATACCGATCTCGCTATCCTCAAGATTTCATTGGGTAATCTGCCCGTAATGCCGCTCGGCCGATCCGATCAACTGCGGGTCGGCGACGTCGTCTTGGCCATCGGCAATTCCCTCGGACTGGGCCAGACGGTGACCCAAGGTATCTGCAGTGCCACCGGACGCTCCGCGCTGGGTTTGGCGATGCTTGAGAACTTTATTCAGACCGACGCGGCGATCAACCCGGGCAATTCAGGGGGCGCTCTGGTCACCGCGTCCGGTGAACTGATCGGCATCAACACAGCCATCCTCAGTCACGAGCAAGGGGTTGAAGGGATTGGCTTTGCAATTCCGGTGAATCTCGTTCGTGGCGTCGCTCAGGAGATCGAAGCGAAGGGACGGGTGGTCCGCGGATGGTCGGGGCTCGGCCTTAACGAACTCACAGACGCAGCAGGCAATCCGGTCCAAGGGGTGCAAATCGCCGGGTTCTACCGAGGCAGCCCCGCCGCGGAGGCCGGTTTGCGTCCGGGCGACGTACTGACGGACCTCAACGGTGTGGCGATCAGCGGGCGGCAGGATTTTTACGGCCGAATTGCGCGGATGACGCCCGGCGCGACGGCCCGTCTGAAGGGCGTCCGACCGGGCGCGGGACGCTTTGACGTCAGCCTTCCGATTGTCGCCCGGCCGATTGAGCGCTGATCAGGACTCCCGCCGGATGCTGGCGCCAAGCCCCTGGAGCTTTTCTTCAATACGCTCGTAGCCGCGATCAATGTGGTAGATCCGCTCTATGCGAGTCCAACCCTCGGCAACCAGCGAGGCCAAGACCAAGCTGGCCGACGCGCGCAAATCCGTTGCCATCACCGGTGCCGCGGTCAATCCCGGCACGCCGCGGATAATGGCGGTATTCCCTTCGATACGAATTTCGGCGCCCAGACGGCGCATTTCGTCCATGTGCATGAAGCGATTCTCGAAAATCGTCTCCACCACGGTCCCTACCCCGTCAGCCACAGTGTTCAGCGCCGCAAATTGCGCCTGCATATCGGTCGGGAATGCCGGATACGGGGCGGTACGGACGTCGACCGATTTCGGTCGAGCGCCGTGCATATCGCATTCGACCCAATCCGGACCGACCTCCACCGTTGCGCCCGCTTCCCGCAATTTGGCCAAAACGGCGTCCAAGTGCCCCGGCACCACGCCCGTCACCCGCACCCGACCCCGCGTAATAGCCCCGGCGACCAGATACGTCCCGGCTTCGATGCGATCCGGCACGACGGTGTAGGCGCCGCTGTGCAAGCGCTCCACCCCTTCGATCACCAGCCGGTCCGTCCCCGCGCCGCTGATGCGGGCGCCGAGAGCATTTAAAAATAAAGCCAAATCAGTAACTTCTGGCTCACGCGCGGCGTTTTCGATGACGGTAACACCGTCTGCGAGGCAAGCCGCCATCATCAAATTCTCGGTGCCGGTGACCGTGACGGTCTCCAAGACTATATGGGCACCCCGAAGGCGCCCGGCCACGCGAGCCTTGATGAAGCCGTTTTCGATCCGGACGTCGGCGCCCAATTGGCGCATTCCCGACACGTGTAAATCCACCGGCCGCTCACCAATCGCGCAACCGCCGGGCAAAGACACGTCGGCCGCGCCAAAACGCGCCAATAACGGCCCGAGCACCAAGATGGACGCGCGCATCGTCTTCACCAATTCATAGGGTGCGACGCACTCGCTGACCCCGGAGGCGTCGACAACCACGGTGGACACATCGTCCGTCGTCGTGACGCGTGCACCCATGTGACTCAGCAATTTCTGCGTGGTCGAAACGTCGCGCAGGGCCGTCGGCACATTCCGAACCGTCACCGTACCGTCGACGAGCAGGCAGGCCGCGAGTATCGGCAGCGCCGCATTTTTGGCGCCCGAAATCTGGACCGTACCGTCCAGTCGTTGGCCACCCTGTACCAGCAATTTATCCACGGCGCGCTCAGCCCTGGCCCTGGGCGGCCCACTCGTCCGGCGAATGGGCTTGGATCGACAATGCATGGATTTCCCGGCCGACAGCTTCACCGAGGGTCGCGTAGACCATCTGATGCCGCTGAATCAGCCGCTTACCGGCGAACTGCGGCGCAACGACAACCGCCTCAAAATGGGTATTGTCGTCCGAGCGCACAACCGCGCGGGCGCCGGGCAGACCGGCCAGAATGGCCTCTTGGATATCGGCTGGGCTCATGGGATTTCACCTGTGGCTAAAAAGACCGCAGCAGCCGGTCACGGGGCGGCAGTGTAGTGAATCAGGCAGCAGTGGAACAGCACCGCCCTGCCACTTGCTATGATCCCACCCCAGAGTTTGAAGCGGAGAATGAACGACGTGACGGAGCCCCTGCAGGCCAGCCTCGACGATCGCGCCCTAGTCCAGTTGGGAAAAGATGCGCTGGCGATCGAAGCAGCGGCGATCTCCGCCGTGGCCGATCGCCTCGGCGATGCGTTCGTACAGGCCTGCCGCCTCTGTCTGTCGGCCCGAGGGCGCGTCGTCGTTGTCGGCATGGGAAAGTCCGGCCACGTGGCGCGCAAAATCGCCGCCACGCTCGCGAGCACCGGTACGCCCGCTTTCTTCGTGCACCCCGCGGAAGCACAGCACGGGGACATCGGCATGGTTACGCGGGACGACGTCGTCCTGTTGCTCTCGAATTCCGGCGAAACCGGCGAAGTACTGGCCGTGCTGCCCGTGCTGAAGCGTTTGGGCATACCGATGGTCGCGCTCACCGGCAACCCGCAATCCTCTCTGGCACGCACGGCCGACGTACACATTGATGTCTCGGTGCCAAGCGAGGCGTGCCCTTTAAATCTTGCACCGACAGCCTCCACCACCGCGGCGCTGGCGATGGGCGATGCTTTGGCGGTCGTGCTCCTGCATCTGCGCGGCTTTACTGAAGCGGATTTCGCCCGGTCTCACCCGGGCGGCAGTTTGGGGCGCCGACTGCTCCTGCACGTCGACGAGGTCATGCACCGCGGCGCCGATATTCCGCTCGTCGGTCCCGACGATACCGTATCGGCCGGATTGCTCGAAATGAGCCGCAAAGGGCTCGGGATGACCGCGGTCGCGGAGACTGACGGACGCCTGCTCGGCGTTTTCACCGACGGCGACCTGCGTCGCGCACTGGATCACCGACTGGACGTACACACCACGGCGATGTCCGCGGTCATGACGCGCCAGTGCCGCACGATCGGGCCTAAAGCGCTTGCGGTCGAGGCCGTGGTCTTGCTGGAACGGCACCGCATCACCGCATTAGTGGTCGTCGATGACCGCGGCCATGTCGTCGGCGCGCTGAACGTCCATGACCTACTGCGCGCAGGAGTCATGTAATGCGACCACCTGTTCGCCTCCTCGTATTGGATGTCGACGGCGTCCTCACGGATGGTCGACTGTATTACGGCGCGGACGGTGAAGCGCTCAAAGTCTTTCACGTCCGAGACGGGCATGGCATTAAGGCCCTGCTGGCGGCTGGAATCGAGGTCGCGATCATTTCCGGGCGGCGCTCGCCCGCGTTGGAGCGCCGCGCCCGCGAACTGGGGATCCTGCACGTCCATCAGGGGATCGAAGAGAAAGGCTCGGCGCTGACCACACTCCTGGAGACGCTAGCGATTCCGGCCGAAGAAACCGCTTGTCTGGTCGACGACACTCCCGATCTGCCGATGATGGCCATCGTCGGTGTACCCGTCGCCGTCGCGGATGCGCACCCGACCGTCGTCAAGGCAGCGCGATGGGTCACTCGCTGCGCCGGGGGTCAGGGCGCTGTGCGCGAACTGGCGGATCACCTGTTGGGCACCCTCTGATGCGAGTTCGCCCGCTCGTGCTGACCGGCGCGATTGCGATCGCGACGTGGTGGTTGGCGCGCACAGGCCATTCGCCCGTTGAGCAACACGTCCAGCGTGACGTCGCGCCCGGGTACTATTTTGATGATGCCACGCTGGACGAAACCGACGCGCAAGGGCACACAAACCTCACCCTGCATACGCAGCATGCCGTGGAAGACGGCCCCCATCGTGCCATTCAACTGACGGATATCGCGGTTAATTACCTCGCTGCACCCGACTCGATCTGGCACCTGAAAGCCGACCGTGGAACGATGCCCTTGGGCAGTGGTGTGTTGACGTTGCACGGCCATGTGGAATTGCGCTCACAGGCGCCTCGCGCCGCAGGCGCCGTTGTCTTTACCGATACGCTCGCCCTGGACCGCACGCATCGCATCGCCTCAACGGCGGAGCTCGCCCGGGTCGAATGGCCACCTCACCAACTGTACGCGCAGGGATTGCGGCTCGACCTGACGCGCCAATCCCTTCTGCTTGAGAATGCGGTCCATGGCACGTTCCATCGCTAGTTTTACCGTCGCGTTGCTGCTCGCCGGCGCCGCGCACGCTGGCGGCCCGCAGTTGGACGAAGATCAACCGATCCAGTTAGAGGCGCGCTCATCGGATTTCGACTACAAGACCAGTACACTGGTCTTTAAGGCCGTACACATTGCCCAAGGCCGCCTTTGGATTGAGTCGGATGAAGCCACGGCCAATGGACTGGACTTCAAGGGAAGCGTATGGCGATTCGCTGGCAACGTCCGAATGGGCCTGCCCGATGGCACGTTACAGAGTGACCAGGCGCTGATCACGTTCGCGAACAATCAAGTGTCGGTCGCCGAGATCTCAGGATCTCCTGCGTCATTTGAGCAAAAGCGCCCCAACGGCATTGCGCGCGGTCGTGCCAAGCAGATCGAATACCGGCCCGGATCGGCGACCGTACGGCTAACCGGTGACGCTTGGTTGTCCGACGGCACCAATGAAATGTCGGGTGCGACCTTGGTCTACGATCTGAACGGCCAGCGCGTTGTGGCGAATCCCGATGATCAGGGCGATCAACGCGTCCGCTTGACGATACAACCCAAGAAGACACCCAAGGCCGTCGACACGACCGAAGAGAAGCACACGCCATGAGCCGCCTGATCGCCGACGGGCTGTCCAAACGATATAAAGACCGAACGGTCGTATCAAATTTATCGTTGGATGTCGGCGCGGGTGAAGTGGTCGGCCTGCTGGGACCCAACGGCGCCGGTAAAACCACGGCGTTTTATATGATCGTGGGCCTCGTAGCCGCCGATGGTGGCGCCATCCGGTTGGACGGACTCGACGTCACTCGGCTCCCGATGCACCGCCGAGCGCGTCTCGGCCTCGGCTATCTGCCGCAGGAAGCCTCCGTCTTCCGGAAATTAACCGTCGCACAGAACATCATGGCGGTGCTGGAGACCCGGCCAGGCTTAGACCGCGAGGCCCGTCAGGCTCGACTCGAGTCCTTACTCGGGGAACTGTCCATCGCTCACATTCGTGATGGTCTCGGTCAGAGCCTTTCCGGTGGCGAACGGCGGCGCGTAGAGATTGCCCGAGCCTTGGCGGCGGACCCCCGCTACATTTTGCTGGACGAACCGTTTGCCGGCGTTGACCCGCTGTCTGTTTCCGATATTCAGAAGAGCATTCAACACCTGCGTGACCGCGGCATTGGCGTACTCATTACGGATCACAACGTGCGCGAAACGCTCGGGATCTGCGACAGAGCCTATATCGTCAATCGTGGCGGCGTCATCGCCGCTGGTAGTGCGACTGAAATCCTTGCCAATCCCGAGGTTCGCGCGGTCTACTTGGGTGAAGACTTCCGCATGTGACCCGTCCGGCCACCGGCGCAGTCCCGTCACCGCCAAGGTGGTATCCGTTGATGCTGAAGCCCGCACTGCAACTGAAACTCGGCCAGCGTCAGGCCATGACGCCACAACTGCAGCAGGCGATCCGTCTGTTACAGCTGACGGCTATGGAGTTGCAGCAGACCGTCCGTGACAGCTTGGCCGAAAATGTGATGTTGGAGCTCGAGGAGGGGGGCGAGGATTTCGACAGCGGCATTCCGGCTGACACCCTCGTGCCGGGCGATGACCCAGACCCCGACGTTGACCCCATCGAAGACCCCTGGGCGGAGAGCCACAGCGGCCCAAGCGCCGGCGATGCGCCCTGGTCGGAGGAGGATCGGTCGCCGGAATACGCCGATCCGTCGGGCGGCAGCTTGCAAGACCACCTCCTCCATCAATTGGAGCTCGCGCGGCGATCGCCGCGCGAAGAAGCCATCGGTCGAGCCATCATTGATGCCATCAACGACGATGGGTACCTGACCGATGATCTGGACACAATCGTCGACGTGCTCAGACCGGATGTTGAGTGCACGGTGGATGAGGTCCAATCCGTGCTCCGCACGGTTCAGACGTTTGACCCTGTTGGCGTCGGGGCTCGCTCGATTAGTGAATGTATCGAACTGCAACTGGCGCAACTGTCGCCCACAACGCCGGGCCTGCTCTGCGCCGTCTATGCCGCTCGAGACTATCTGCCGCAGATCGCATCGGGTGACCACAGCGCAGTGCGCCGTGCATTAGACGTCAGCGTCGACGAATGGGCCCATGCCTTAGCACTGGTCCGTGCCTGTCACCCCCGGCCCGGGAATGCTATTCAGCACCGTCAACCCGAATTCGTCGTTCCCGATGTCGTCGTCAACAAACGTGCAGGCGGGTGGACGGTCGAACTCAATTCATCCGCGGTTCCGCGACTGCGGGTCAATGCCGACTACGCCGCCCAGGTCACGCGCGAGCATGTCGCCATGCGTGCCCAGCTCCAAGAAGCCCGGTGGCTGATCAAAAGCATCGAGATGCGCAACGACACCCTTCTGAAGGTTGCAAAGATGCTGGTCCAGCGTCAGTCCGCCTTTCTCGAGCTCGGCGACGAGGCAATGGAGCCGCTGGTCCTGCGAGAAATTGCCGACGCGGTTGAAATGCATGAATCAACGATCTCCCGGGTGACGACCGGAAAATATATGCTCACCCCACGGGGCACTTTCGAATTCCGTCACTTTTTTTCCAGCCATGTTTCGGCTTCGGATGGTACGGAGGTGTCATCGACGGCAATTAGGGCCAAGATCAAGAAACTGATTGCGGGTGAGTCCCCTGACAACCCGCTGTCGGACAGTCGGATTGCCGAAATTTTGGCAGCCGATGGCGCCAAGGTAGCGCGGCGGACCGTGGCGAAGTACCGGGAGGCGATGCGAATCGCTCCCTCAAGCGAGCGGCGTACGACACTCGCACGTTGATAGACGACATTGGATTTAAGGAGAATGACTATGCAGCTGACTCTGACAGGACATCACTTGGAAGTAACCGATTCGCTGCGTCAGTACGTGGAAAAGAAGTTCGACAAGCTAGTGCGCCATTTCGACCAAGTGATCGACGTGCACTGCACTTTGACCGTCGAGAAATTAACCCACCGGGCCGAAGCAACGCTGCACGTCCCGGGCGGTGCCATTCACGCGGACGCGAGCGAGAGCCATATGTACGCCGCCATCGACGCGTTAACGGACAAACTGGACCGACTCGTGAAGAAGCACAAAGAAAAGAAGAATGATCACCACGCATCGGAGGTCGTGAAAGGGGCCTGAAGCTGCCCCGGGGGGTCTCCCATCGACACCCCGGAAAGCCGTACCATCGTCGAGCGGGCGCTCTGCCCGCCTCGACGACGGGCGGCGACATGCGTTTAATCATCGTCAGCGGACTTTCTGGATCGGGCAAGAGCATCGCGCTCAACATGCTCGAAGATCTGGGCTGGTTCTGTACTGACAACATTCCGGTCGGCCTGCTCAACGCGTTCATCAGTCACGCCGTACAGCGTCCGGGCGACCTGTATGACAAAGTCGCCGTGGGCCTCGATGCCCGTAACGATCCTCGAGAAATTGCAGAGGTGCCCCGCATGCTGCTCGGCTTGCGGCGCAGCGGTATCCAATGCGAGCTGATCTATCTCGCGGCGGATGAAGACACCTTACTTCGCCGATTCGGGGAAACACGGCGCCGCCATCCGTTGGTTCGAGACGGCTTGGATTTACGGGGAGCAATCACCGAAGAACTCCGCTTATTAGACCCACTCACCGACGGCGCGGACTTGGTGATCGATACAACCCGCAGCAGCGTGCATCAGCTTCGCGAGCAGATTCGCGTCCGAGTGGAACCTCGCTCGCGGGGTCGCTTGTCGATCATGTTTGAATCCTTCGGCTACAAGCACGGTATTCCCGGCGGCGCCGACTTCGTCTTCGATGCCCGTACACTCCCGAATCCCTATTGGGTCCCGACCTTGCAAACGCTCACGGGACGCGACCCTGCAGTGATCGAATTCCTGGAAAGTGAACCGGCCGTTCGATCACTGCTCGAGGACATCGTGTCCTTCATCGAACGACGGGTGCCGCTTTACGAGAGCAATAATCGGGCCTACCTGACGGTCGCGGTGGGTTGTACGGGTGGCCAGCACCGATCGGTGTATCTCGTCGAGCGGCTAGCCGCCCACTTCACTCACCGATACCCCGGCGTTGTCGCGCGTCACTCATCACTCGAAAGGAACGACTGAAGCGCCTCTTTATTGCGCACGGCATCGGCGTAGCCCAAGGCGATGAGGTCACGGGCGTAGGCGCCGTCGAAGAGCAAGTAGCTCAACAGCAATTGGCCGCCGCGGTTCGCCGCTCCCAGGGTTCGCATCAGCAGCCGAACCGCGAAGGGCATGCGCTGCGCATGCCGCGCAGCGACGTCACCCGGATCCTGGCTGGGCTCGATCAACAACGCGCGTACCGGTCGCAACCCACCGGCCGCCGAGCCGGCGGCCTCGATCAGGCGATTATCGCGCTCAAGGCGCTCAATATCGGCGTGCAGATTGCTGGTGAACAGCGTGTCCAGCATAAATCCAAAAATATGTCCGAAACTGGGCTCCATCATCGTGGGCCCCGTCGAAGCACCCGGTGCCGCACGCACGCCAATCACCAACACCCGGTCAGCGCCCAAATTGATCGCCGGCGCGAGTGGCTCACGTTGTCGCATCGCCCCATCGCCGTAATAGCCATCCGGTAACCGGACGGCCGGAAACAGAAACGGGACGGCAGCGCTGGCCATCAAATGATCCAACGTTAAGTCCGCGGGTTCACCCCCCGACCAGCCGGATCCAACCACCCCAGCGGCATGGGACATGTAATAGGTACGACTCGGAGCGCCCTTGTACGGCGCGGCAGTAATTGCCAACGCATCAAGGTCGCCCCGATCCAGCGACTGCAGAACTCGCGCAAAGTTGACGTGGGATTCGAGAGTCTGGCGCAGAGGATGATTGTCAAAGAGCGAATGCGGTGGACGCGCCATCAGCCCGCCGGTCAGGAACGCCAACACCCAGCGCATCGCGGCTCCGACGACCGCCAAGGGATCGTTACGCCACACCTGACCGACCCGGAAGTGACTCCAGAAACGCTCGATCGTGGCGACGCCCGCCGGAAAATGACGGGCGTTGGCAGCCAGTATCGAACCGATGATCGCGCCGGCAGACGTTCCGCAGACGATGCGAAAAGGCATCGGCGCATCCGGTTCCACCCATTCGGCCAACGCTTTGAGCACCCCGACTTGATAGGCCCCACGCGCGCCACCGCCCGTCAGCACTAACGCGCGACGCGGCTGTCCAGTACGACTCGTTGGCCCCTCGATCATGCTGACATTATGCGCTCGAACACCGTAGGATCGAATCCTCTCACCGGCACAAAGGCCACTTTCATGCGCACCGCTCTTATTGCCGTATCGCTCAGCGCTATCCTCGCTGTCACCGCGTTGTTGTCGTCGCCGCGAGCGTTAGCCGACGCGCCGGCCGTCGGGTCGTTAGCACCCGCCTTCGCATTGCAGGACCAAAACGGCGAGACACATAAGCTATCCGACTACAAAGGCAGCTGGGTCGTGCTGTACTTTTATCCCAAGGACGACACGCCGGGGTGCACGACGGAAGCATGCTCACTGCGCGACAACATTTTTGCGTACCGTCGCGCGGGTGCCACCATCCTCGGCATCAGCGTCGATGATGTCGAATCGCACAAAGCATTTGCGTCGAAGCATTCCCTGCCGTTCACTTTGTTGGCCGACCCGACCAAGCAAACGGCACGCGACTACGGCGTGTTGGTGAAAATGCTGGGCGTTTTTGAAGTCGCCCAGCGCGACACGTATCTGATCGACCCCCAAGGACGCATTGTGCGCCACTGGCCGAAGGTCGACCCCAAGGACCATTCGGACATGGTCCTTAAGGAATTGCTCGCTTTGCAGGGCGGAAAGTCCGCGCCGTGATCATTTTGCCGGCGCTTCAGCCTTACGCTCACAGTTGCAGGCCGCGATAATTTTCCGCACCTGCTCGGTGTAATGCTGAATCGCCGGCTGCAAGTGCGGCTGCAGATCGGCCTGCATTTTCTCCATCACCTTGGGCATGGCCGCGCGCGACGCGGCCACAGTCTTCTGACCGAGTGGCGATTGGTAGAACGCCAGTAGCTGTTGCAGCTCTTCGTCCGAGAAATTGGCACCGTACGCCTCGCCCCACACGGCGGCCATTTCGTCACGGTGCATAGCGCCGGCCGTGACTTCGTCGATGAATTCGTTGTACGCCTTGCGTAACTGACCCATCACTTCGGCATTCGCATCAATCCGCGTGAGCAAGGTGGCCATGCCCTTGTCGGCATCGCTGCGCGCCTGCTGGCGGACCATGTCACGAGCGGCGTCAAACGCTTGGCCCACGCCTTCGGCGTCCATCAAGGCAGTGATTTGCTGAGCACGCGTCTCCGCTTGAGACGGCGCAGCGACAGCGGCGAGGACGAGGCAAAGGGCAGCAGCGAAACGCATGATGACTCCCAAAAGTCATAGAGGAATAGCAAAAGCCTAGCAGTTATCGATGAACGCCGCTTTATCGGGCATTCAGAACGCGCGCCGCTCGATCCAAACCGGCCGGCGACAACGGATACATTCGATCGCTCAAGAGCTCGCGGGCGACGCGGATGGACGGAACGTACTCCCATTGTGCCTCTGGCTGCGGATTCAGCCAGGCGAATCGAGGAAACGACTGCAGCAAGCGACCTAGCCACACCGCCCCCGCCTCTTCGTTCCAATGTTCCACGCTGCCGCCCGGCCGCAGAATCTCGTACGGACCCATCGTCGCGTCGCCGACGAAGATGAGACGATAGTCTGGACCGTACGTCCGTAGCACATCCTGTAACGGAATCCGCTGCTGGTAACGCCGGCGATTGTCCCGCCAGACCGACTCGTAGACGAAATTGTGAAAGTAATAGTGTTCTAAATGACGAAATTCGGTACGGGCTGCGCTGAACAACTCTTCGGTCAGTTTGACGTGATCATCCATGGACCCACCGACGTCCAGGAACAACAGTACTTTCACCGCATTGTGACGTTCCGGCCGCAACTTCAGGTCCAGCCACCCCGCATTGCGCGCCGTGGCCGTGATCGTGCCTTCCAGATCCAACTCATCCGGCGCGCCTTCTCGCGCGAAGCGCCGTAAGCGACGCAAGGCAACTTGCAGGTTTCGCGTTCCGAGCTCGACGGAATCGTCGAAGTTACGAAACTCCCGTCGATCCCATACCTTGACCGCACTGCGCTGGCGCGATCCTTCTTGCCCCATGCGCACACCTTCCGGGTTGTAACCGTAGGCACCAAACGGTGAACGGCCCGCGGTACCGATCCACTTGTTACCGCCCTCGTGCCGCCCTTTTTGCTCCTGCAAGCGTTCCCGCAACGCATCCATCACGTGCTCGAGGCCACCCAGCGCCTCTATTTTTGCTTTTTCTTCCGCCGTTAGTTTCAGTTCGGCGAGTCGACGCAGCCAATCTTCAGGGATTTCCGCGCCCATCAATGTATTAAGGCTCGATTCAATTCCCGCGAAATGAGCAGAGAAGACACGATCGTAGCGATCGTAGTAACGCTCATCCTTGATCAGAACAGCCCGTGCGAGCACATAGAAGTCATCCACCGAATAGTCGGCGATTCCACTCTTGAGCGCCGCCATCAGCGACAGATACTCGGTGATGGACACCGGGATTCCGGCTTCCCGCAGCAGCGCAATGAACCGAATCAGCATCGCAGGTCTCGCCCTAGCGTACTGTTCGTCGATTCATAAACACCAATTGCTCGAACAAATGAACGTCCTGCTCGTTTTTCAAGAGCGCACCGTACAACGGCGGGATGGTGCCCTTGCCGTCAGTAGCCCGGAGGTCTGCCGGATCAATATCCTCGGCCAACAGCAATTTGAGCCAATCCAATAACTCCGACGTCGACGGCTTTTTCTTAAGGCCCGGTACGTCGCGGATCCGATAGAACGCCTCCAGCGCGTCGGCGAGCAATGCTTGTTTGATCCCCGGAAAGTGCACTTCAACAATGCGCTGCATTGTTTCGGCGTCAGGGAAGCGAATGTAGTGAAAGAAACAGCGACGCAAGAATGCGTCCGGCAATTCCTTTTCGTTATTGCTGGTAATGATAATGATCGGCCGATGACGAGCTCGGATCGTTTCGCGCGTCTCGTAAACGTAGAACTCCATCCGATCGATTTCACGCAACAAGTCGTTGGGAAATTCGATATCCGCTTTGTCGATTTCATCAATCAGCAGGACGGGCTGTACGTCACTCGTGAACGCCTCCCACAGACGGCCTTTGACGATGTAATTGCCGATATCGTGTACGCGAGCATCGCCTAACTGCGAGTCCCGCAGGCGAGAGACTGCGTCGTACTCGTAAAGACCCTGCTGCGCCTTCGTCGTCGATTTCACGTGCCATTCAAAAAGAGGGCGGTCCAAAAACTGCGCGATCTCCTCGGCCAGCTGTGTCTTGCCAGTGCCCGGCTCGCCTTTGATCAGCAACGGGCGACCCAACGTCACCGCGGCGGCGACCGCCATCGAGAGATCATCGGTCGTCACATACCGTTGGGTGCCCGAAAATCGACGCGTCAGCATAGGGGGTCCTCTAGGGGGCCAAGACCAATTTGTGTTCCGGAGGTCCAGGCAGAAATGGGGCCGCCAGACCCTGCGACCAGTTTTCATGTCCGGCTCGATAATACGGCGACATGGGGTGACCGCTTTGACCGCCCGGCATCATGAAATACGCTTCGGACTCATGGCCCGGCGAAACGGCAAATCGTTCCGAGGCACCGAAGTGTTGCCCTTGCACACGCGGCATATCTTCATCGCCCGGCAACAACTCCGGCGCCATATCCGCGAGCTCTGCCAAGGCCGGCACGGCCACCGACAGTGGATGGCGAATGTGGACTCGGTTCGCCTTACCCCACGTACAGTCGGCGAGTTTTGGGCATTCGGTCGACAGATCATTCAAGACCGCGTCGGCCGTATTGAGCAGGAATTCACGCCAATTGGCATGACCTGGCGGGAGCAAATGGGCAGGCCGACTCGTCACCACCGCCCACAACGGCCCTTCAAACGTGGGCGATGCCCGGAATGCAAAGCCGGGGCTGGCTGCTCGGGCGGGCGCCGTTAGCGCCGAGTAAACCCGGCGTTCCACCTCTTCACGCCACCGTTTGACGAGCCGATAGGCGGCATCGTTCACGCCGGCGGCACCACTCCACGTCTTTAAGACCTGCGCCAACTCCGCCCGGCGCGGCTGCGACTCCACGGCCGCATCATCCAGCACCCCGGCGAGCAGGTCTTTCCAACGCGTCAGAAAAACCGCGCGGTCGTCCAGCTGGACGGCCAACATGTCCGCGGGCTGCAAGCGGTCACCTTTGGCGGCCAAATCGTCGAGGATCTGGCGCGCACGCGCGCCGCGGTCATAGCCTCCGTCGCCGATTTTGGCGAGCGCATCGCCCCCAACCACACGGGCATTCGCGGTGGCCAATACCCCGTCCGCGGGATCCAGGATGCGGGGGTGATCCGCCGGGTCCAACCACCCGTCAAAGCCGGCGGCGGGATCCGTGGAAAGACGAACATCAACGACACTGCCACGGCGGCGGGGAATTTGGCCCGCCACCGTCCAGGCGATGTGTCCTTGGGCATCGCCGACGACGAAGTTTTGCGCAGGTATCCCGGCTCGTGTGGCCACGCCCAACGCCGTATCGAGCGTCGCGGCGCGTTCCAAACCCACCAGCTCGAAGTTGACGGCAGCCGGATCGTGCGCCACCCACTGTAGTGCGAGGGCCCTGCCCTGCGCGTCGCGCCCAATGACAGGGCCCCAACGCGTGGTCTGGATATCGAGGTCTTCGGTGGTGCCACCCCGAACCACGATCCTTTCCTTGGCATGCCCGTAGGGCTCGGAGCCGTTGGCGGTGAGATAGTGCTTCGAATCCTCCGGATCCGGCACCAGGGTCACGAGCTCCTGATAATCGCCGTAACTGTTGGTAAAGCCCCAGGCGATTCGTCCATTGCTCCCGGCGACGATCGCTGGGGTCCCGGGCAACGAGACACCCGTGATGTCCACCGCTGTCGTATCGGGCTCGCTCCACCGCAATCGCACCCGGTACCAGGTATTTGGCATCCGTAACCCCAGGTGCATGTCGTTCGCGACCAGCGCCGCACCGGTCGCCGTCCGCCGTCCCGAGACCGCCCAATTGTTGCTGCCGGTAATGGGAGGTCTGCCACGCGAGCGTGCGGCGTCGTCGGGGTCGGTCGCCGTGGCGCGCTTGACGTCGAATTGTTCCGCGGTGGGCAACTGCGGTGCCGCCGGCGTCGAGTGATCCAATGAACCATCCCATTCCGGCGCTTCCGACCGAAGGAGTTTCGTCACGACATCCGGCAAGGCACCCGCCAGCAGTGCTCGCTCCACTTTCGTGTGGGCGTCGGACTCCTGCAATTGCAGGAACATTGCGAGCACACAAAGCACCGAATCCTCCGCCCGCCACGGCTCCGGATAAGCGCCGAGCAGGAGATACTCGAATGGGCGGGTTTTCAGCGAGCCGATGCCCCCGTTCACGCCGGCAGCATAGGCATCCATGAGCAGTCGCTGGTCCGGCGTCGCTCGTGCGACCACGGCTCGGGCGACCGTGCGCAGTCGGTGCAGTCGAATCTGACGGTCGGTCGGCAGCGTGCCGGCACCCAGCAACGCCGACAACTCACCGGCTGCGGCGCGTCGCAACAAGTCCATTTGAAAAAAGCGATCCTGGCCGTGTGCATAGCCAAGCCCGTAGGCGACGTCCGTCTGCGAGGACCCCGTGACCGTCGCGACGCCTAACGCATCACGCTCCAGCGTCGTTGTGGAGAGTATGCCCCGGGTGTGCACTCGCCCATCGAGCACGGGCAAGCTCCCGCGCAGCAGCAGGGTACCGGCCACTGAACTGGCCAAAAGCACCCCTAAAAATACGAGCACAATCCGAGTGATGATCTTCTGCATGGACGCTTGGCCGAGAACGGGGACGCCCATCGTCGCCGCTCCTGCCGCTGCGGGCAAGTCGCCGGGGTTCCCGAACCCCGGCGGAGCCTCCGCCTTAGAGACGAACCTGCAAGATTTTCATGGAGTTAGTCCCGCCCGCGACACCGGACAGTTCACCCTTGGTGAGGATGATTCGGTCGCCTTCATTGGCCAAACCCAACTCGACGACCTGACGGAAAATAGCGCCATAGAGACGCTGCGGCTCGGTATGGGTAATGTCAAACGCAACGGAGTAAACGCCGCGGAACAGACACACGCGGCGACGTGTCGCTTCGGATCGCGTGAATGCGTAAATGGGGATATCGGTGCGCACACGCGACATCCACAGCGGCGTCGAACCCGACTCCGTCAAGGCAACGATCGCTTTCACATCCATGTGATTCGCGGTGTACATCACCGCCATCGCGATCGCCTCGTCGGTACCACGGAATACGCGATCGGCCATGTCCTGAGCCAAAAGACCGCCTTCCACACGGTACTTTTCAGCGCCCACGATCACTTCAGCCATCGATTCCACGGCCTTCACCGGATATTTTCCGACCGCACTCTCCGCGGACAGCATGACAGCATCGGTGTCATCCAAAACCGCATTGGCGACGTCCGACACCTCTGCGCGGGTCGGAACCGGGTTCTGGATCATCGACTCCATCATCTGGGTCGCGGTTATAACGACCCGGAAGTGTTTACGCGCGGTCGCGATAATTCGCTTCTGCAGACCCGTCAACTCGGCGTAGCCCACTTCGATACCGAGATCACCTCGCGCCACCATCACCGCATCACTCGCTTCGACGATCTCGTCCAAACAAGCGATGGCTTCGGCGCGCTCGATTTTGGCCACGACCAGACCGCTGCCACCGGCATCGCGGAGCAATCGACGGGCCTCGTTCATATCCTCCGCGGAGCGTGGAAAGGACACAGCGAGATAGTCGACACCCAATTTCGCCGCTGTCTTGATATCGGTCCGGTCTTTATCCGTCAGCGCGCCGGCCGACAAGCCGCCGCCCTTGCGGTTCAGACCTTTGTTATTCGATAACTCGCCGCCGACAACGACTCGCGTGACGACCCGTGGGCCGTTCACGGCGGTCACTTCCAATACAATCAGCCCGTCATTGAGCAAAAGGATGTCGCCCGGCCCCACGTCGCCCGGTAGGTCTTTATAGGCGCATCCGACGGCCTCGACCGTACCGGCTTTCGGGTCCAACGACACGTCGAGGGTGAATTCAGCACCTTCAACGAGATCGACTTTGCCGTCGATAAAACGGTCCACCCGAATTTTCGGTCCGGACAGGTCACCCAGAATCGCGACATAGCGGCCGACACGGTGGGACGCAAGGCGAACCCGCTCAACGCGGCGGGCGTGGTCTTCGAAACTGCCGTGCGAAAAATTGACGCGCACCACGTCGCAGCCGGCTCGAATCAACTCGGCCAACGTATCCACATCATCCGTTGCAGGACCGAGTGTCGCAACGATTTTGGCGCGTCGGTTATTGTGAAGAACGGCAGTCATCGGGATCCCTCCGCAGCTCGAGCCTCAAGCATTGCTACCGCCGGCAGTACTTTGCCCTCGACGAATTCGAGGAAGGCGCCACCGCCGGTCGAAATATAAGAAATACCCGCTTCCACGCCGTATTTCTCGATTGCAGCCAATGTGTCACCACCGCCTGCCAGAGAGAATGCCGACGATCCCGCAATGGCATTGGCAATCGTGCGCGTGCCCTCTCCGAATTGATCAAACTCAAAAACACCCACTGGGCCGTTCCACAGAATGGTGCCCGCCGATGCAAGCAGCTGGGACAGCCGTTCCGCAGAGTCCGGCCCGATATCAAGAATCAACTCATCCTCACCGACGGCATCGACCGATTTCACATCGGCCTCCGCTTGTGCCGAAAACGCCTTGGCGACGACGACATCCGTGGGGAGCGGCAATTGAACGCCCTTCTCTGCGGACCGAGCCAACAATCGACGAGCGATGTCGACCATGTCCGGCTCGGCGAGACTCTTTCCGATGGGCTTTCCTTGTGCGAGCAAGAACGTATTGGCGATGCCGCCACCGACAATCAAAAGATCGACTTTCTCAAGCAGCGATTCCAGCACCGTGAGTTTGGTCGACACTTTTGAACCGGCAACGATCGCCACAAGCGGACGCTTCGGCGCATGCAGAGCGGAGTCTAGGGCAACCAACTCATTCACCAGCAACGGTCCGGCGCACGCGATCGGAGCATATTTGCCGACACCGTGTGTGCTGGCCTCCGCACGATGGGAGGTGCCGAAGGCATCCATCACATAGACGTCGCATAACGCCGCCATGCGACGCGCAAGCTCCGCGTTGTCTTTCTTCTCGCCTTTGTTAAAGCGAACGTTTTCGACCAGCACGAGGTTACCGGGCTCGACCGTGACGCCGTTTAGCCAGTCACTGACGAGCGGCACATCGCGACCCAGCAGTTCTCCGAGTCGCTTGGCCACCGGGGCCATCGAGAACTCCGCACTGGGCTGCCCTTCCTCCGGGCGTCCCAGGTGCGACATGACGATGACGCGACCACCTGCCGCCAACGCAGCCTGAATAGTCGGTAGTGCAGCCCGGATACGGGCATCGCTCGTGACCACGCCGTCTTTAACCGGCACGTTCAGATCTTCGCGAATCAGGACACGACGCCCGTTGAGGTCGACGTCCTGCATCCTAATGACGCGGGTCGAAACGCCACCCACGGGCGTCGCAACACTCACTGAGCGCGGCTCCACGCCAACGTCGTATCGAGCATGCGATTCGAGAAGCCCCACTCGTTGTCGTACCACGAGCACACCTTCACGAGCGTACCGTCAATCACCTTCGTCAATGTGGCGTCATAGGTGGACGAGGCGGGGTCGTGATTAAAGTCGACCGAAACGAGCGGACCGTCGTTATAGGCCAAGACGCCTTTCAACGGCCCTTCTGACGCAGCCTTGAGAATCTGATTGATCTCTTCGGCTGACGTGGCGCGCTTCGCCACGAACGTCAAATCGACCATCGAGACGTTGATCGTCGGTACGCGAACCGCGAAGCCGTCCAATTTGCCCTTCAGTTCGGGCAATACGAGGCCGACCGCAGCGGCAGCGCCCGTTTTGGTGGGAATCATCGACATCGTGGCCGAGCGGGCACGACGCAAGTCTTCGTGATAGACGTCCGTAAGGACTTGATCGTTGGTATAGGCGTGAATCGTCGTCATGATGCCGTGCTCGAGGCCGATGGCGTCGTGCAGCGGCTTGACCAAGGGCGCCAGACAGTTGGTCGTGCAAGACGCATTGGAAATGACCGTCATGGCACTGGTCAGTACATTGTGATTTACGCCGTACACGACGGTGGCATCCACCGGGCCACTGGCGGGCGCAGATACGATGACTTTCTTGGCGCCACCGGCGAGATGCTTCGATGCCTTCTCGTGGCTCGTGAACAGACCGGTGCACTCGAGCACGATATCGACACCCAATTCACCCCACGGCAACTTGGACGGGTCGCGTTCGGCGAGGACCTTGATACGGTCACCGTTCACCACAATCGAATCGCCTTCGACCGTCACAGTGCCTGGAAAGCGGCCATGCGCAGTGTCAAACCGCGTCAGATGGGCGTTGGTCTGCGGGTTCCCGAGATCGTTGATCGCGACAACCTGAATTTCCTGATTGCGATTGCTCTCATACAGTGCGCGGAGAATGTTGCGACCGATGCGACCGTATCCGTTGATGCCGATGCGGATTGCCATGATGGAATCTCCTGAAGTTCAAAAAAAATTTCGACTAATACAGAGTCAGTCAATTAACCGCCGATGGCTGCCAAGGCAGTTTCAGCAACACGTTCGGCCGTGATGCCGAAGTGCTTGAATAGATCCTTGGCAGGCGCCGATGCGCCGAAGGTATCGATCCCCACCACGTTGCCAATGCAACCGGTGTAGCGACACCAACCGTCGCGCACGCCGGCTTCAACGGCCACGCGCGGTACGCCCGGCGGCAACACCGACGCCTGATACGCGGCGTCTTGACGATCAAACACGGACGTCGAAGGCATCGACACGACGCGAACACGTCGACCTGCGGCGCGCAATGTCGCCGCCGCCTCCACCGCCAATTGCACTTCCGAACCGGTCCCAATCAGGACGACTTCCGGAGCCCCGTCACTGTCACTCAATACGTAGCCGCCACAACGCACCGCTGCGACCTGCTCCGCGCTACGGGACTGATGGGCCAGTGCCTGACGCGTCAAGATAAGCGCCGTCGGGCCGCTACGACGCTCAATCGCGTCCACCCAAGCCACGTGCGCCTCCAAAGCATCGCAGGGCCGCCAGACCGTGAAATTCGGAATAATGCGTAGCGAAGCAATGTGCTCGATCGGTTGGTGGGTAGGACCATCCTCACCCAATCCGATCGAATCGTGCGTCCAGACGTACGTCACGGGGATTTGCATCAACGCCGACATACGTGCCGCGTTGCGGGCGTAGTCCGAAAAGACGAGGAACGTCCCGCCGTAAGGCAAGAAGCCCCCGTGCAACGCCAAGCCATTCATCACGGCTGACATGCCAAATTCACGAACGCCGTACCAAACGTAATTGCCAGAGGCGTCGTCGCGGGTGATGCCCTTTGAATTCTTCGCCCACGTGTTGTTGGACCCGGTCAGATCGGCGGATCCACCGAGCATCTCGGGCAAGCGTGGAGCAAAAGCATTAAGCGCCGATTGCGACGACTGACGCGTGGCAGTGGTCGATGCCGCAGCCTGAACCGTCGCCAAGGTTTGGGCGACATAATCGGACCAGTCGGCCGGCAAGTCGCCGCGGACGCGGCGGTCCAACTCCGCTGCCGCTTCCGGATAGACCTTCCGGTATTCTTTCATCAGGCGCTGCCATTTACCCTCGACCCGCTTGCCGCGGCCACGGGCGTCCCAGGCCTCCCGAACGTCGTCCGGAATTTCAAACGGCGCGTACGGCCAGTTGAGCGCCTCGCGAGCGGCGGCGATTTCGCCAGCCCCCAGCGGGGCGCCGTGGCAGTGCTCGGTGCCCTGCTTGTTCGGAGCCCCGAAGCCAATGATGGTCTTGCAGCAGATGAGCGTCGGCTTCGACGTTTCTTTCTTGGCCTTACGGATGGCCTTGGAAATAGCTTCGGAGTCGTGACCGTCAACGCCCCGGATGACGTGCCAGCCGTAGGCTTCGAAGCGCTTCGGCGTGTCATCGGTGAACCAGCCCTGGACGTGCCCATCGATCGAGATGCCGTTGTCATCCCAGAAGGCAATGAGCTTGCCCAACCCCAAGGTTCCGGCGAGCGCGCACGCCTCGTGGGACACGCCTTCCATCAGACAGCCATCGCCGAGGAACACGTACGTGTGGTGGTCAATCAGATCAAAGCCCGGCTGGTTGTAGGTTGCAGCCAAGACTTTTTCGGCCAGAGCCATGCCGACCGCATTGGTAATGCCCTGCCCCAGCGGTCCAGTGGTGGTTTCAATACCGATATGCAGGTCGCGCTCCGGATGACCGGCCGTGTGCGAACCGAGTTGCCGAAAACGGCGCAAATCGTCCGTCGACACGGGATAACCGGTCAGATGCAACAGGGAATACAGCAACATGGATCCGTGGCCGTTGGACAGAACGAAACGGTCGCGGTCCAACCAAGCTGGATTGCCGGGGCTGTGCTTCAAATGATCGCGCCACAGCACTTCGGCAATATCCGCCATGCCCATCGGGGCGCCGGGGTGCCCGGAATTGGCCTGTTGCACGGCATCCATGCTGAGCGCACGAATGGCATTGGCGAGATGACGACGGTTCTGCATTTCCATTTCCCGGTAAGACTGTCAATCAAGCATTGTCCCGTATGGGAGATGCAGGGGCAACGTCCAACAAGGATATGTATACTCCTGCGCCGTTACGGCAAAGAGTCGCCTTAGCGAGCAGGGAGCCCCATGTCCACGAACAGTTACCTTTTCACGTCCGAATCGGTCTCCGAAGGCCATCCGGACAAGGTTGCCGACCAGATTTCGGACGCAGTTCTGGACGCCATTCTTGCACTGGACAAGAAGGCTCGGGTGGCCTGCGAAACGCTGGTGAAGACCGGTTGCGCGATTGTGGCCGGCGAAATTACGACGACCGCCTCGGTGGATTTTGAGGCGATCGTGCGTCGGACGATCCTGCGCATTGGCTACAACAGCAGCGAAATGGGCTTCGACGGCTCGAGCTGCGCGGTCATCAACATTATCGGCAAGCAGTCTCCGGACATCGCTCAGGGCGTCGACCGGAAGGACCCGCGCAAGCAGGGTGCGGGCGATCAGGGCCTCATGTTTGGTTACGCGACCAACGAGACCGACGTCTTGATGCCAGCGCCGATCACCTACTCTCACCGACTCGTGCAGCGTCAGGCGCAGGTCCGTAAGTCGAAGAAATTGCCCTGGCTCCGCCCCGACGCGAAGAGCCAAGTCACGTTCCGGTACGAACACGATCGCCCGGTCGGCATCGAGGCGGTCGTGCTGTCGACCCAGCACTCGCCGGAAATCACCCAGCGCAAGCTGCGCGAGGCCGTGATGGAGGAGATTATTCTCCCCGTGCTGCCCTCCCGTTGGATCGATAAGCGGACCAAATTCCACATCAATCCCACCGGCAAGTTCGTCGTCGGCGGCCCCGTCGGCGACTGCGGCCTGACGGGCCGGAAGATCATTGTGGACACCTACGGCGGGTTTGCTCGCCACGGCGGCGGTGCCTTCTCGGGTAAGGACCCGTCCAAGGTTGACCGTTCGGCGGCCTACGCCGCGCGCTACGTCGCCAAGAATATTGTGGCCGCCGGCCTCGCCGAACGCTGCGAGGTCCAGGTCTCCTACGCCATCGGCGTCGCTGAACCCACCTCGGTCATGGTGGAAACCTTCGGAACGAGCAAGTTGTCGCGCGACGCGCTGACCAAGCTCGTGCGCAAGCATTTCGACTTGACCCCCTACGGATTGCGCCAAATGCTTGATTTGGCTCGACCGATTTACGAGGCGACCGCCTCCTACGGCCATTTCGGCCGCACGGAGTCGGAATTTACCTGGGAACGCACCGACAAGGTGCGCGCCCTCAAGGCGGACGCCAAGTAAGTCCCGCATAACACCTCCCGACCGAGGGGCGCTGCAGCGGGCCTGGGGTTTTTCCCGGGCACCGTCAGGCTCGGTGGGGGGGTCGACCTGACAACGGCGCCCATTCCCTCTGGAGAGAGAGAATGAGCGCTGTAACCCCCCTGAAGAATGACTATCACGTCGCGGATCTGGGCCTTGCCGCCTGGGGCCGCAAAGAAATCACCATTGCCGAGACCGAAATGCCCGGTCTCATGGCCGTGCGTGAGGAATACGCGGCCGCGCAACCCCTAAAGGGTGCCCGCATTGCCGGCTCGTTGCACATGACGATCCAAACCGCCGTCTTGATCGAGACGCTCAAGGCGCTCGGTGCCGACGTCCGTTGGGCATCCTGCAACATCTATTCGACCCAAGATCATGCGGCAGCCGCCATCGTGGCCGCGGGTACCCCCGTGTTCGCCTACAAGGGCGAGTCGCTGGAGGAATACTGGGAGTACACCCATCGCATCTTCGAATGGAGTGATGGTGGTACGCCGAACATGATTTTGGACGATGGCGGCGATGCGACGCTGCTCGTCCACCTTGGTCTGAAGGCAGAGTCTGACGCGTCGGTTTTGGACAATCCGACCAATGAAGAAGAAACCATTCTTTACGCGTCCATTCGTCGTCGCATTCAGTCTAAGCCGGGTTTTTATGCGGCCATCGCGAAGAATATTCGCGGCGTGACCGAAGAAACGACGACCGGTGTGCACCGTTTGTACCAGATGGAAAAGGAAGGCCGCTTGCTGTTCCCGGCCATCAACGTCAACGACTCGGTCACAAAGTCGAAGTTCGACAACCTCTACGGTTGCCGCGAATCGCTGGTCGACGCGATCAAGCGCGCGACCGACGTGATGATTGCCGGCAAAGTTGCGGTCGTTGCCGGCTACGGCGACGTCGGCAAAGGCAGTGCCGAAGCCCTCAAAGCGCTCTCGGCTCAGGTGTGGGTCACCGAGATCGATCCGATTTGCGCGCTGCAGGCGGCGATGGATGGCTACCGGGTAGTCACCATGGATTACGCGGCCGACAAAGCCGACATCTTCGTCACCGCGACCGGGAATTTGCACGTCATTGATCACGCACACATGCTGCGGATGAAGCACAACGCCATCATCTGCAACATTGGGCACTTCGACTCCGAGATCAACATCGCGAGTCTGTCGGGCTACGAGTGGGACGAGATCAAGCCGCAAGTCGATCACGTCGTCTTCCCGGACGGCAAGCGCATCATCGTGCTCGCCAAGGGCCGCCTCGTGAATTTGGGCTGTGGTACTGGGCATCCCTCGTTCGTGATGTCGAATTCGTTTGCCAATCAGACGCTGGCCCAGATCGAACTGTGGTCCCACGTCGAACGGTATGCCAAGCAGGTTTACACCCTGCCGAAGCATTTGGACGAACACGTGGCTCGCCTGCACTTGGGCAAGCTCGGCGCTGAACTGACGCAGTTGACCGAAACGCAGGCGGCCTACATCGGCGTGTCGGCAAACGGTCCGTTCAAGCCGGATCATTACCGCTACTAAGCAAAAACCGTGGGGCCGGAGATTTTCTCCGGCCCCCGCTGCGGTGCCCGATGTCCAAGCCGTTACGCCTGCTGCAGATCACCGACCTTCATCTGCGCGAGGATCCGCAGGGGCACCTGCGCGGCGCCATCACGCTTTCCACACTCCAATCCTGCCTTGCCGCGGCCGCCGCGACGGGTCCATACGATGCCATTTTGGTCACCGGCGACCTCGTCCAAGACGAGCCTTTAGGCTATGCGCATCTGCATGGCCTGCTTGCGCACGCGACAGTGCCGGTTCTGTGCTTGCCGGGCAATCATGACGACCCGCAGCGCCTAGCGCAGGCGTTTCACGCCGCTCCGTTCCAAACACTCGGCCATCTGTTACTCGGCAACTGGATCATCATCGGCGTGGATTCGACGGAACCTCGCAAGGACAGCGGTCGACTGAGCCCACACGAATACGCGCGCCTTGAGCAAACATTAGCGGCCCATCCGGATCGCCACGCGCTGATCGCCTTGCACCATCCACCGGTGCAACTCGGCAGCCGCTGGCTGGATGCGCTCGGGCTCGCGGACGCGGAGCGCTTTTGGGCAATCGTCGAGCGACACGCCCACGTACGGGCTGTCGTGTTCGGTCACGCGCACCAGGTGTATGCCGGAAGCCGCGGGCCCGTGACGGTGCTCGGCACGCCGGCGACCAGCGCACAGTTTCTACCCCAGAGCGACGACTTCGCCATCGATGACCTTCCACCCGGCTGGCGCGTATTGGAGCTTGCACCGGACGGGCAGATAGCCAGTCGTATCGGCTGGTTGACCGACGACTGACGGGCGCCGGGCTGGAATGCGAGATACCCAGCGCTCGGCCAGCCCCGTACACTGAGCGCCTCGAATGGAGAACTCCGTGGCTACATCACACGAATTGTTTCAGGACGCCTGCCGTTACATCCCCGGCGGCGTGAATTCCCCCGTACGCGCCTTTCGCGGCGTCGGCGGTGAACCCATCTTCTTCAGCCGTGCTGCCGGCCCCTACGTCTGGTCGGCGGACGGCGACCGCTACATCGATTACGTCGGGTCTTGGGGTCCGGCCGTGCTCGGTCATGCGGCACCGGCGGTCATCCGAGCAGTTCAAGAGACCGCGGCCGCCGGTCTGTCGTTCGGCGCTCCAACACCGATCGAGACGGACGTGGCGCGTCTGGTCTGCAAGCTGGTGCCCTCGATCGAACTGGTTCGCATGGTGAGCTCGGGCACAGAAGCCACCATGTCGGCCATCCGTCTGGCGCGTGGCTACACCGGTCGCGACAAGATTCTGAAATTTGAAGGCTGCTACCACGGGCACTCCGACTCGCTGTTGGTCAAGGCAGGGTCGGGCTTACTGACCTTCGGCGTACCCACATCGCCCGGCGTGCCCGCCGCCTTCGCCGCAAACACGCTCACCGTGGGCTTCAATGACATCGCTCAGGTCCGTGACGTCTTTGCCCGTCACGGGAGCGAATTGGCCTGTGTGATCGTTGAACCGATCGCTGGCAACATGAATTGCATCCCGCCTGCACCCGGATTCCTCGAGTGCTTGCGGGAGGAGTGCACGCGCCATGGCGCCGTGCTGATATTCGACGAAGTGATGACCGGCTTTCGGGTGGCGCTCGGTGGCGCTCAAGCACTCTATGGCATTCAGCCGGACCTGACCACACTCGGCAAGATCGTGGGTGGCGGCATGCCGGTCGGCGCATTCGGCGGTAAGCGCGAGATCATGCAACACATCTCCCCGCTCGGTCCGGTCTACCAAGCCGGCACGCTCTCCGGTAACCCCGTGGCGATGGCGGCGGGTCTTGCGACGCTGTCGGCGCTGGAAGAACCGGGTTTTCACGACCGTCTCTTGGCCGGTACCGAGCGCCTCGTCGAGGGGCTCCGTGCGGCCGCACAGGACGCCGGCGTGCCGCTCGCGACCAACCACGTGTGCGGCATGTTTGGATTCTTCTTCACCGACGCCCCCACCGTCTCCAGCTACGCGGAGGCCACGCGCTGCGACATCGAGGCGTTTAAGCGCTTCTTCCACGCGATGCTGGCCGAACGCGTCTATCTGGCCCCCTCCGCGTTCGAAGCGGGATTCATTTCGGTCGCGCACGGAACCGACGAAATCGACGAGACCATTGCAGCTGCGCGACGCGCGTTCGCTGTCGCGAAGGGTTGAGGCTTCGGGTGACAGCGATGCGACCGTTGGTGATGCGGTGTGGAGCACTGGGCGACATGGTGCTTCTCACCCCCTTCATCCGTTGCCTGGCTGAACGCTACGGAACACCGGTGGATTTGGTGTCATCCGGGCCTTGGACGAAGCCGCTCCTCGCCGATCAGCCCGGCGTAGGCGCGATCCACCTACTGGAAAGCCGCCGTCGCCCGTATTGGCTGGGACCGGATCAATGGGCCGTGGTTCGCGCACTGCGCCAGCACGGTCCTCGACCGACCTGGTTTCTGGATTCCGGCGGCGTCGGCCGGCACCTGCTGACACGGGCGGGTATTGGGGATGAATGGATCGTCGACGCCGACACCTTGCCCCGCCAGCCCGACGAGCACATCCTGACCCGTTTCGATCGGATTGCCGCCCAACTTCCGCGCGCGCTAGGGGGTCTGACGGCGCCCACACCGACCTTGATCGGGACCCAGTTGGCCGTCTCTGCAGAAGCTCGGCAGGACGTGCAGGCGTGGCTTATGGCGCGCGGACTCGCGCAGCGACCCCTGCTGCTCATACAAGCAGGTAACAAGCGCACCATGCGCCGCGGTGACCGGCGCCGCAGCAGTAATACCAAGTATTGGCCGGAGGATCGTTGGGCGACGGTGATCGACCGCCTCGCGGAGCGGCACCCACATCATTCAATTTTGCTCCTCGGTGTACCGAGCGAAGCGGCGTTGAATGACGACATTCTCGCAGGCGTCCGCTCGCAGAACGCAGTCAACGTAGCCAGCGACTTGCCGATCCCACGTCTGGCGGCATTGATGGAGCACGCCGATGCCATGGTCACGGTGGACACGGGCCCTGCCCACGTCGGCGCTGCCGTCGGTCTGCCCATGCTCGTCCTGTTCGGAACGATCGAGCCGAGCCTTTATCGGCCGTGGGGAGCGACCGGCAGCGCCGTACGGTGCATCAGTACCCAACCGGCCGGGCCCCTCGAAGGGCTCCCGGTAGGTACCGTTCTGGACGCCCTCGCCGAACTCCCGCTGCGATCGCGCTGAGGCGGTTGCGCTGTCACCCCCCCTCCGCTACGGTCAGCGCATGCGTCCTCTGTTGTGGTTCATTGCTGCGATTGCCATTGCGTTGCTTGCCGCAACGGCGCTGGCGTACCCAGCGTACGAGTGGATTCACCCGCTCCACGCCGCCTGGCGGATAGACAAGATCGCGTCACGCCTCTTTGACCTGTTCTTGCTCGGCGCTATCGTGATCGTGCTGCGTCGACTGGGCCTGCGTGGAGCCGCCGCGTGGGGCTGGGATGTGCAACGTCATCAGGCACGCCGCCAGTTCGGGATCGGTCTCGTCCTAGGGATTGCGACGATGCTTCCGGTATCGCTGGCCATGGTTTACCTCGGGGCGCGCCCGTTGGACCCTGCCGTCAACAGCACCCTCGTGGCCCATGCGCTCGCCGCCGGACTCGGCTCGGGACTCGTCGTGGGGCTGTTGGAAGAGACGCTGTTTCGAGGCTTAATTCAGGGTGCCGTAACCCGTGACATGCCGCGCCCCGTGATGGGTGTTATTGCAGTTTCGATCCTATTTGCCAGTGTGCACTTCCTTTCCAGCGTTCATATCGCTCACGAAAACGTCATCGCGGGATCCGGCTTTGTACTGCTCGCCGGGACACTCGCCGAGTTCACCCATCCCGTGGGTATCGTCGATTCATTTTGCGCTTTGTTCGGCGTCGGACTCTTGACCGGTCTCGCGCGTGAACTGACCGGTAACGTGCTTTTCCCAGCGGGACTGCACGCGGGCTGGGTGTTGATGATGCGCGCGACGATCGGCGTGACGCTGCTGCCCGAGTCGGGCCCGGCCGCGTGGCTGGTCAGCCGCCACGACGGCTACACGGGTTGGCTCGTTACGGCTTTCATCGGTCTCTTTTTCCTCGTCGCAGCGGCCTGCCGGCGCCACTGGTCGCATTGGCTACAGGTCGACGTCGACTCAGTGCGGCGTCGTCGAGTCGGGTTCGAGTCGAACTAACGGCGCGAGATATCGCAAGCGTTCCAACGGATCGGTCATCTCGAGCAACCCTTGGCGCACCAACGCATCAAACGGTGATAGCTCGGCCAGCCGATTGCCGACCCACACCGCGTCGTCATAACGAGGCTCGACCCATTGCGCATAGATCGCCGGTAACTGCGGCAGCAGATGCCGCAACGCACCGACCAAATGCTCGCAGTCGTCCGGCACGGCGGTCTGCGTATCCGGCGCAAGATCCTCCACGTCCGCGACGTTGAGTCCGTCTGCTTCGCACGACGTCTCCACGATGCGCACGCGGTTGACGCCGAGACAGGTGAGGCCGAGCAAGCCATCTTCCAGTCGATCGAAATCAACGATCCGCGCTTCAGTACCGATGCGAGCCGTGCTCGTCACACCGCCGCCGGCTTCCGCGCCTTCGAGCAACAGCATCACCGCGAAGCCCGTGCTATCACGCATGCAGCGACCGACCATATCGACGTAGCGCGGCTCGAAAATGCGCAATGCCATCGGGCCGCCCGGGAAGAGCACGGTTCGCAAGGGGAAGAGCGGTATACGGCGCGTCACGAGGCGGCACTCAAGCGTTGCAGCAACCGAGCGTGCACACCTCCGAAGCCGCCATTGCTCATCACAAGCACCTGATCGCCGGCCTGCAGCTCGCGCGCTAACGCATCCAGTAGCGCCTCCACGCTCGGCACCACACGGACCCGCTCGCCGAGACTGGCGAGCGCACCGCTGACATCCCAACCGATATCGGCGGGAGCATGCACGAACACAGCGTCGGCGTCGGCTAATGACCCCGCCAGTGTGGCTCGGTGCACGCCCAGCTTCATGGTGGCCGAGCGCGGTTCGAGGACGGCGACTAACCGCGCCCGACCGATGCGACCGCGAAGCGCTTCAATCGTCGAGGCGATGGCGGTGGGATGATGAGCGAAGTCATCGTAGACGGTCACCCCACCGGCTGTTCCCAATCGCTCCAAGCGCCGTCGTGCGTTGCGAAATGTTGCCAGTGCGTCGGCCGCCACCGAGACGGGCACGCCGACGTGGCGCGCCGCGAGCGTCGCCGCCAGCGCATTTTCGGCGTTGTGCGCGCCGATCAAATCCCAGTGCACCGTCCCGGCCAATTGGTTCTTCTCGTAAATATCAAATTCACTCCAGTCATCGCTGCGCGCGACGACACGCCACGGCGCCGTCGCATCCCGGCCAAAGCGTTCAACGGGCGTCCAACAGCCGAGCGCCAATGCGCTGTCCAATTCGGCATCCGGTTGATGCACGATCAGCCGACCACTGCCGGGTACCGTGCGCACCAGTTGATGAAACATCCGTCGAATGGCGGCGATATCCGGATAAATATCGGCGTGATCGAATTCCAAGTTGTTGAGTACGGCCGTACGCGGCCGGTAGTGAACGAATTTGGCTCGCTTGTCGAAAAACGCCGTGTCGTACTCGTCCGCTTCCACCACGAAGAATGAACCGGCCCCGGCGCGTGCGGAAACCTCGAAATTCCCCGGCACGCCGCCGATCAGAAAGCCTGGCGACAGGTGGGCGTACTCGAGTATCCACGCCAGCATCGATGTCGTTGTGGTCTTGCCGTGGGTTCCGGCCACGGCGAGAACCCATTGACCTTGCAAGACATGTTCGGCCAACCACTGTGCACCGGAGACGTAGGGAATTCCTCGATCGAGGACGGCTTCAACGGCGGGGTTGCCGCGCGACAACGCATTGCCAATGATCACCACGTCAGGCGCCGGATCAAGCTGAGCAGGATCCCAACCGAGCGTCAGTTGAATGCCGAGAGCTTCCAATTGGGTGCTCATCGGCGGATACACGTTGGCATCGGAACCGGAAACGTCATGGCCCGCTTCACGCGCCAAGGCCGCGATACCGCCCATGAAGGTTCCACAAATACCTAAGATATGCACACGCATCAGTTGAAAATCCTTGCAGGCAGCGCCACCAGCACCGCGTAGTCAGCTAAAAAATAGGTCAGTGCGACAGCCAGTGCTGCATTCAGGTCGACAGCAAGCGCCTCACGAAAGATGCGAGCGACCACGAAGATGGATCCACACAGAACTCCCGCCAACAGCAGTTGAATCGCCAAAGGCGCAGGGTGTTCCGCCGCGCCGTCCGTCGAGGAATGCCACACGGCGTTCAAGGCAATTGAGGGCAGCGTCAACCAGATGCCGACGCCTAAGAGCGCCAACAACGTCTGCGGCCATCGATGCAACCGGCGTCGGAGCGCCAAAATAACGGTGGTTGCGAGCGCCAGAAACCCTAAATCCGCCACGCCGAAGGCCACCGGATGGCCCCCCGGTGTGGCCAGCGCGGCGTCCACGGCGCTGATAACGGCATACAGCAGCGCCGCCTCGAGCAACGCGGCTGTCGACGCGGGCAGCGACCGCGGGCTCGCACCCCCATAGAGCATCCGCAACGAGATCAAAATCCAAGCAGGCATGGCATTCCGGTGGGGACGCGCGGTCAGGTAACCCGCATAATCGCTCTATTCTAACCGCCGAGTCAGCATTACCGTGTCGCAAAGCCTGTCGCCGATCACCCGCGCCGAAGAGTTGAACCCCGTGGCCACCCGACTGGCCGCAGCGAACCGCATCGCGCTGGACACGGAGTTCATGCGAGAGCGCACGTACTATGCCGAATTGGCGCTCATCCAGCTGGCGGATGCCGACGGCGTGGCGCTCCTGGATCCGCTCGGCGACCTCGACACCGCCTCAATTACCGCCGTGCTCAACCGGCCCGGACAGTGCAAGGTGCTCCATGCCGCCCGACAGGACGTGGAAGTGTTGCTACCGTGGACCGGTCTACCGATCGGCCCGATTCTGGACACGCAAATAGCGGCCGCTTTGTGCGGGTATGGACCCCAAGTCGGCTACGGAGAACTGGTCGCGAAAGAGCTGAATGTCGTCCTCGAAAAAGGCCAAGCTCGGACCGACTGGAAGCGCCGACCGCTCTCCGACGCCCAACTGAGCTATGCCGCGGATGACGTGCGGTATTTGCTGCCACTGGCAGCACAGCTCGAGGAAAAACTCGCAGAGCTTGGCCGCAGCGCGTGGCTGGCCGACGATTTGGCGGAATTGGCGAATCCCGCGCTCTATCGCGTGGATCCTGCCGACGCGTGGCAGCGCTTTAAGGGTATCGAAACCCTGCCCGTTCGCGAGCAACTCCGTTTGCGTTCACTGGCGGCGTGGCGCGAGGAGCGCGCGGTGCAACGCAACCTGCCGCGTGGATGGGTCCTGCCGGATGACATCGCTCGCACCCTCGCCCGGACCGCGCCGCGAACGGTGGTAGATCTCGGTAAGCTCGACTTGATGCCGGCGAGTACGCTGGAAAAACTGGGCCCGGCCATCATCGCAGCGCTGGAATCGGCCGCAGAGCTCTCGGCGGAGGGGATTGTCCAGCGCGCCGAAGGTCGCCCGGACCCGATCGAACGTGAACGCCTTAAACGCCTCGGGGAAGCGGCCAAACAGGTCGCGGCGCTGCTGAGCATCGCGCCCGAAGTACTGGCCACCCAACGGGACTTGCGCCGCATGGTGCGCGGCGAAGGCGTGGATCAGGTCTTCAGCGGCTGGCGGCTCAGCCTCCTGGCCGAGCCGCTGGCCCGTGTCGCCGATTGAGGATCAGCCTCGCGCCTTGGCGAGTGCCGACTCCAATCGGGCGGTGACGGCATCAATATCGCCCTCTGCGTCGACACGAGCGAGTAATCCGCGGGCTTCGTAGTACTCCACCAACGGCCGGGTCTGCGCGTCGTACACCTCGAGACGCTTGCCGATGGTCGATTCACTGTCGTCCGGGCGTTGAAACAGATCCGGGGTCTCGCAGCGACCCGCACAGGGCGGCGGCACCGACGGCGGAGCGGTGTAAACGTTGAACACGGCACCACAGGTCTTGCAGGTACGCCGGCCGGTGAGTCGACGGAACAATTGTTCGCTGTCCACATCCATTAAGACAACGGCTTCCAGCGGGCAATTTAACTCAGCAAGGAGCGCTCCCAACGCATCCGCTTGTGGGAGCGTGCGTGGAAATCCGTCCAAAATGAAGCCGTTAGCACAATCTGGCTGACCCAATCGCTCACGAATGATCCCCAACATGGTGGCGTCGTCCACCAATTTGCCGGCGTCCATCGTCGCTTTAGCGTGCAGACCCAGCGGTGTTCCCGCGGCAACGGCGGCGCGAAGCAGGTCGCCCGTCGAAATCTGTGGGACTTGATGGCGATTGATTAAGCGTTGGGCCTGGGTTCCTTTACCGGAACCGGGTGCGCCCAAAAGGACGATGCGCATGATGGTTGTACTCTGTTTTGTAACTCTGAGCCGACGGCCCCTCGGTCCCGTCGGCCGCATATTCGGCGGGCAATGCTGCCCCGAGCCCACCCCATTGGTCAATCCGCGTGTCGCGTGACCATTGCCGAGATCGTCTGAGCGGTTATCCTTCGTGCACTCATCACCCGGAGCGTTGCGATGCCGAAGTCGAAATCGAAGCCGAAATCGAAGATTACCCCCCGGAATGCCTTCTACGCCCAGTCGGGCGGTGTGACGGCGGTCATCAACGCCTCTGCCGCTGGCGTGATTGAGGCCTGCCGTAAGCACAAGAAGCACATCGGCAAACTGTATGCCGGTCGCCACGGCATCGTCGGGGCTCTGACAGAGGATTTGATCGACACGGGCAAGGAGAGCGCAGCGGCGATCAAGTCCTTGCGCCACACCCCAGCCGGCGCCTTCGGCTCCGCACGCTATAAACTTAAGAGCATTGACCAAGACCGCGCGAAGTACGAGCGCCTGATCGAGGTGTTCAAGGCGCACGATATCGGCTATTTCTTCTATAACGGCGGCAACGATTCGATGGACACCGCCCATAAGGTGTCGAAGATCGGCGCCGAACTCGGCTACCCGGTGGTCTGCGTCGGCGTCCCCAAGACCGTTGACAACGACCTGCCCATCACCGACTGCTGCCCTGGCTTTGGTTCGGTCGCTAAGTACGTCGCGGTCTCGACGCGCGAAGCGGCGTTGGACGTCGCCTCGATGGCACGTACCTCGACGAAAGTCTTCATTCTGGAAGTGATGGGTCGCCACGCCGGGTGGATCGCCGCAGCCGCAGGCCTCGCCGGCAAAGGCGGAAAGGATGCACCGCACATCATCCTCTTCCCCGAGATCACCTTCGACCGGGAGCGGTTCCTCGCCAAAGTCAAAGAAAGCGTCGATACCGCAGGGTACTGCGTCGTCGTGGTGTCGGAAGGGGTCAAGGATGCCGAGGGCAAGTTCCTGGCGGACGCCGGCACTCAGGACGCCTTTGGCCACACCCAACTCGGCGGCGCGGCTCCCGAGATTGCCCGGATCGTCAAAGAGGGGCTTGGTTACAAATACCATTGGGCCGTCGCCGATTATCTGCAACGAGCGGCGCGCCATATCGCCTCCAAGACGGACGTCGAGCAGGCCTACGCGGTCGGCAAGGCCGCCGTAGAGTACGCGGTCAAGGGCCAGAACGCCGTACTGCCCGTCATCGTCCGTAAGCGGGCAAAACCCTACCGATGGGAAATCCAATCGGCACCCATTGAGGCGGTCGCCAACGTGGAAAAGAAGGTTCCACGTCACTTCGTGACCGCGGATGGCTTCGGCATCACAGCCGCCTGCCGGCGCTACCTCGAGCCCTTGATCGCAGGGGAAGACTATCCACCCTACGAGGGTGGATTGCCGGCCTATGCGAAACTGAAGAACGCTCCAGTCCGGCGCAAGCTGAAGACCGAGTTCAAGGTATAATCGGGCGTTGACTTGCGCCACTCATCCGAAAGGTTAAAAATTTCAGGGGGTTACGTGAACCTTCCTGATCGTGAGTGGCGCAGCACCGCGATAACAACGTTTTGTTTTTCTCAATTGACCGGGGGATACACGCATGCTGAGCGTTAATGCTCTTTCGCTCGCGATCGGCGCGGGCGTCGTGGCCATCATCTATGGCCTGCTGATGACTCGATGGATTGTGGCGCAACCGGCGGGTAACGCCCGGATGCAGGAAATCGCCGGCGCCATTCAGGCCGGTGCGGCGGCCTACCTGAATCGCCAGTACACGACCATTGCGGTCGCAGGCGTCGTTCTCTTGGTCATCTTGGGTCTCGCGCTCGACTGGGCGACGGCGGGCGGCTTTGCCGTCGGCGCGGTGCTGTCGGGCGTCGCCGGCTATATCGGCATGAACGTGTCGGTCCGCGCCAACGTCCGCACCGCGCAGGCGGCGAGCGTGGGCCTCAACGATGCATTGCAAGTGGCTTTCCGTGGCGGCGCGATCACCGGCATGTTGGTCGTCGGCCTCGGCCTGATCGGCGTGGCGACCTACTATGGTGCCATGCTGCAGATGACCGGCAGCCAAGCGGCAGCACTGCATTCGCTGATCGGTCTGGCCTTCGGCGGCTCGCTGATCTCGATTTTCGCCCGCCTGGGCGGCGGTATCTTCACCAAGGGCGCCGACGTCGGCGCGGACTTGGTCGGCAAGGTCGAAGCCAATATTCCGGAAGATGACCCGCGCAACCCGGCCGTGATTGCAGACAACGTCGGCGACAACGTCGGCGATTGCGCCGGTATGGCGGCGGACTTGTTCGAAACCTACGCCGTGACCGTTGTCGCCACGATGGTACTGGCGGGTCTCACGATGCAGGCCGCAGGGCCTGGCGCGATTCTCTACCCGCTCGTGTTGGGCGCCGTCTCCATCGTCGCGTCCATCGTCGGCACCTTCTTCGTGAGCGCACGTGAAGGCGGCAAGATCATGAACGCCCTGTACCGCGGCACGGCCGTGTCGGGCGTCATCGCTGCGATCGCGTTCTACTTCGTCTCGATGGACATGTTCTCGGGCGCCATGGCGATGACCATGTTCGAATGCTCGTTGATCGGTCTTGCGCTCACTGCGGCCATGATTGTGATCACGGAGTACTACACGTCGACCGACTACGCGCCGGTACGCTACGTGGCAGCGGCCTCGCAGACCGGTCACGGTACCAACGTCATCGCGGGTCTTGCCGTCTCCATGAAGTCCACGGCGCTCCCGGTGCTCGCGGTCTGTGCGGCAATCTACGGTGCGTACACACTGGCCGGCTTGTACGGCATCGCCGTCGCCGCCACGGCCATGTTGTCGATGACCGGCATGGTGGTCGCGCTTGATGCCTACGGCCCGATCACGGACAACGGCGGCGGCATCGCTGAAATGTCGGGTCTGCCCAAGGAAGTGCGCAAGATCACCGACGCGCTCGACGCGGTCGGCAATACGACCAAGGCCGTCACCAAGGGTTACGCGATCGGTTCGGCCGGTCTGGCCGCGCTCGTGCTGTTTGCGGACTACACGCACAACCTCGCTTCGGTCGGTAAGCTGCAAGACTTCTCGCTGTCGGATCCGGCCGTCATCATCGGCCTGTTCATTGGCGGCTTGATTCCTTACCTGTTCGGCGCGATGGCGATGGAAGCCGTGGGCCGGGCAGCCGGTTCGGTTGTCGTTGAAGTGCGTCGTCAGTTCAAGGAAATCCCCGGCATCATGGAAGGCACCGCGAAGCCGGAATACGGCCGTGCGGTCGATATGCTCACGCGCGCGGCCATTAAGGAAATGGTGGCCCCGTCGTTGTTACCGATCCTCGCCCCGGTCGTGGTCGGCTTCGGCATGAACTACTTGATGGGCCCAGGCGCTGGCGTGAAGGCGCTCGGCGGCTTGCTCATCGGTACGATCGTCACCGGTCTGTTTGTCGCGATCTCGATGTGCACCGGCGGCGGTGCATGGGATAACGCCAAGAAGTACGTCGAAGAAGGTAATTTCGGCGGTAAGGGCTCGGATACGCACAAGGCATCGGTCACCGGCGATACCGTCGGCGATCCGTACAAGGACACCGCGGGCCCGGCGATCAACCCGCTGATCAAGATCATCAACATCGTCGCCTTGCTGCTCGTCCCCCTGCTGTAAGCAGACGACGCCACTGGGCTGTGAAAAAGGCGCCTTCGGGCGCCTTTTTCTTTGCCGTCGTCTCCATAACTTTTCTTGACCAATGCCGTATCCCCGTTCAATCTGAGCCGGCGTTCATTGCTCAGCTCGAGGGGATACCGATGCGCCGAACACACGTCCTAGCCGTCGGTTTGATGGCGACCCTGTCACTCATCGCACAGTCGGCCCGGGCTGACGGGAACGAGCCGGCCGCGGTGGCCGCGCCATCGCCGGAAACGGCCCCGGCCGCCGTCCACAAAGTGGTGGTACTCCCGTTGACGTTCACCGTCTACCAAGGCTCCGTTGGTGCCGGGATTGAGGCGGTACCCGATTGGACGGCAGACGCCCGACACAATCTCGAGGCCGCGGCCGGCGTCGCGCTGAAAGCACACGGCGACTTTGAACCCACGCCGCTGCCAGAACTCTCGGACGATGAGCAGGCCGTACTTCGCGAGGAGCTCGGGCTCGTCCATCAAGTTATCGCGAGCGGCGCGACGTTTGGTCACGGCGAGTGGCACAAACATCTGGAAAACTTTGATCCGGAAATCGGCGAAGGCCTGAGTTTTCTGCACGAGAAGACCGGCGCCGACTATGCCGTCGTCATTGATGGCATGCAGATCCGCCAGTCCGGCGGACAGATCTTCATGCAAATCGCGTTAGCCGCCGCCGGCGTCGCCGTTATCGGTGGTGCAGGTGCCACCGTGAGCATGGCGATCATTGACCTCAATCATCAGACCGTCCATTGGTTCAACTCGACGATCGGCGTAGAGGCGCTCGGCATCTCTTCGATGGACGTCCGCAACACGGACTCTGCCCAGAAAGTCATCACCGGTCTGATGAAGAACTACCCAACGGTGCAGGCGCTGGCGAGCGCCGCCGATGCGCACGTCCTCGCGCACTGATCCGGGCCGGCGACGCGTCTGTCGCGGGCTCGGAGCGGTCGTACTGACCACTCTGGTGGCTCCGGCGTCGCGGGCGCTCACCGAACAGGCCCAGCGGGATCGCATCCTCTTTCAGACCCGTGAGAACGAGGCGCGCCTGGCCGAACGTGGCTTCCTCGTGGGCGATAAAGCCCTCGATGCCTACCTGCAGTCCGTGATGGATCGGCTGTATCCCGACCACACGTTGCGGGTTCGGGCCATCAAGGACCTAGAAGCGAATGCCTTTTCCGTCGCAACCGGCAACGTGTACGTGCACACCGGCTTACTGCTGCGCGCGCGCGACGAAGCGGAATTGGCAGCCATACTCGGTCACGAAGGCGCTCATATCCTCGGCGACCATGCCTTCAAGAGCGTTCGGGAAGCCAAGAGTCTCGGGGTATTGGCCGCCACGGTGCCCATACTTGGACTGATTGCCGGCATCTCTTCCATGGCCGGCTATTCCCGCGATCTGGAACGCGAAGCGGACCGCGTGGGCATGGAACGGTTACTGGCGGCCGGCTACGAGCCGAGCGCGGCTGCGGCCCTGTTTGAGCGGATGGCGGCCGAAGTCGATGCACGCAAAATCAAGCAGCCGCCCTACTTCTTCGCCGATCATCCCAAGTTGTTGGAACGCGTTCAGAATTATCGAGAATTTGCGGCAGGCGCCAAACCGGGAGAGCGACACCGCGAGGACTACGCCCGCGCGACCGGTCGCGTGCAGCTGCAAACACTGGAACTCATACACGAGAAGAAGGATGGCGCTGCGCTCGTCTGCCTGTTGGCAGACCCAGGCCAGACGGACCGATACGCACCGGCCGGGGACTACCTCCTCGGTGAGGGGTACCGCCTACGCAATGCCGCGGGTGACGAGGCGCTTGCACTCGCGGCGTACACGCGCTCCACCGAGGAGCACCCGGATTACCCGGGAGCCTACGGGGCTCGCGGTCGCTTGCGCGCGCGGCGCGGTGAGCGCCTCACCGCAATCGACGATCTCGAAGAATTTCTGCGCCTGGACCCCACGGCGCGCGAAGCGGGCTTTGCCCGCCAAACGTTAGACGAACTCCGCAAGGACCCATCGCCATGAAAATTGCCCATTCCCTGATGATCGGAGCGCTCTTGCTACCCACGCTAGCGCTCGGCTGGACGCCCGTGGCAGAGCAAACACCGGTAGCGGCGAAGCGTGGTAATTTCTCGCTGCAATTGCCGCCGCATTGGCTCTACGACCTCTCCGGCGCTACGGTGCTCGCGTCACACGACGGTGTGATGCTCGAACAAATCAATGTGCAGTTGATTCCCCATGCGCACGCGTTCGCGGCCATCAAAAAATCGTCCAGCACCGCCATGTCGACGGAAGACCTGGCAGAGGCCTACGTGGCCAACTTGCAAGCCGACGGCAAGTTGGTCGATTTTCAGACGCTCTCCACGGAACCGACCACGCTGGCGGGTCAGCCGGGCTTTCGGGTACACGTGCGATTCCGGTTACCGCCCGCACAAGGCGACACCGTGATGGACGTCACGGCCTTGGGTACCGCACTGCCCGACGGCCTACTGGTCGCGTTCTTTCGCGCACCGCGCATTCATTTCTACGACAAGTGGTTACCGGCCTTCGATCAAGCGCTCGGCACGCTCACGCTCGGCGCCCCACCGAAGCATTCCTGAACCGCTCAAGGACCGATCGCGGCCATACACTCCAACTCCACACGGCCGCCGAGCGCGAGACCGTTGGTGGCAAACGCGCTGCGGGCGGGGTACGGTTTCGCGAACATCGACACCCAGACCTCGTTGAACGCAGCCCACTCCCCGATGTCCGCGAGCATGACCGTACAACGGATCACATCGCTGAGACCGAGGCCATTCGCGCGCAGCACGGATTCGACATTCAAAATGGCCTGACGCGCTTCGGCGCGGATCCCACCGGCCGGTAGCGTGCGAGTGCCCGGTACAGTGCCGAGCTGTCCGGACAGATACAGCACGTCGCCTTGGCGCACGGCCGCTGAGAAGGGAACATCGCCGGGCAGTGAACTGCCGCCATTGAGGAACGTCGGCGAGGCAGACGCGACAGCTCCCCAAAGCAGGGCGAGCAGCATCGGAGCGGCTATTCGTCGGTGCATATCAGACTCTCCCGGTAGACCACGGGAACGATGCCGCAATCGTTATGAGAACCGCAAGCGCGATCAGTTACTGGATTGCATCGGTTCAGGCCTCGCGATCGCAAAGCCCTGAGCGTAGTCCACGCCCATGCGCTGCGCGAAAGTGAGCGTCGCCTGATCTTCGACTTGCTCAGCGATGACGGCAAAGTTGAGCGTACGCGCTAATTTCACCATGGCCGCCACCATGGCCTGATTGACTGTGTCGTCGCCTAAATTCCGCATATAGGCACCGTCAATCTTGAGGTAATCCATGGGGATCGTCTTCAGGTGCGTAAACGAGCCCAGTCCGCTGCCAAAATCGTCGAGCGCGAAACTGCAACCCATGCCATGCAGTACACCGACAAAGCGACGCGCGTGGTCGAAATTGGCGATCACGGAAGACTCGGTGACTTCGAAGCAGATTTGCTGCGGCAGTACACCCGTCTGGTCGAGACAATCCACCACAAATTCCAGAAAGGCACCGTCCCCGAGCGTCTGACCGGAAATATTGATCGCGAGACTTCGCCCATAAGGTACGTGCAATCCGCCACGGCCGAGCGCGGCCAACGCAGTCTGCACAACCCAACGGTCGACCATCGGCATCAAGCGATACCGTTCAGCGGCTTTTAGAAACTCGCCGGGCGCGATGATGGCCCCGTCATCGCCAATCATGCGTACCAGTACCTCCAGCGCAGGACCGCGCTGCGAGCCCGGGGGGGATGCCAAAATCTGCTGCGTGTACAGCAGAAACCGTTCGTCCCGCAGCGCATGTTGCAAACGCTGTAACCAGTGAATCTCGCCACGCTGGCGCGCCGTCACTTCATCCACCGCGGAGTACACATGAACCTGCCCCGCCGACTGATTCTTAGCGACGTAGCACGCGGAGTCTGCGGCGGCCAGAACTTCATCCGCTCCCGCACTTTCACGCCCAATCTCCACGAGTCCGATGGACACGCCGACCTGAAAAATCTTGTCCTTCCAGACAAAACGGAAGTCTCGGATGACCTCGGCCACATCCTGAGCAATCTGAATCGCCTTTTCCAATGGACAGCCGGTCAACAGCACCGCGAACTCATCGCCACCGATGCGCGCCACCGTGTCCGAGTCGCGCACCGCATCTTTTACGAGGGCCGCGATTTCCCGCAACATGGCATCGCCGGCCATATGACCGCTCGTGTCGTTCACCGCTTTGAAGCGATCAAGATCCAGATAGCACAGTACGTGAGACTGTCTGCCTGAGCGTGCGGTATCGAGGCACTCCTGCAGACGCCGCTCAAACTCGTGGCGATTCACGAGTCCGGTCAGCGCGTCGTGGCTCGCTTGGTAGGACATTTGGCGCGCAATTCCGCGCAATTCAGTGACGTCGTGCAACAGCACCACGGACCCTTCGAGCTGACCGCGGGGACCAAACAGCGGCGCGGCCGACAGTTCGATGCCGTGTTCAGAGCCGTCCGCGCTACGCAGCACCACGGCACGCCGCCCGATCGACACACTGCTTCCAGACGACAGACATTGCATCACCGGATCCGCGAGGACACGGCGATCGGCTTCATCGACCACCGACACCACTTCGGAGAAGAGTCGGCCATCGACTTCGGCATGCGATCGCCCGAGCAAATCAGCCGCTCGGCGATTGAGGAAATCGATGCGACCGTTGACGTCGGTGGTCAGTAGGCCGTCGCCGATAGAGTCGAGCGTCGCCGCCGCCCGACTGCGGCTCGATTCCGCCGTCTGGATTGGCTGAATCGGCGTCGCGGTGAAGACGACCACATCCGCACCGCGATGACGTACGGCGCAATTGCTGAGCTCTAGGCGCAGCGCGGCACCACTCTCATCGGTCACCTCGACTTCATAGACATCCGCAGCGGGGTCCCCGGCCAAGCGGCGCCGGACCGTATCGACGATCAGATCCGCGTACTCGGGGGCCACGAATTCCGACAAATGCCGGCCGACCAACTCGTGCGGCTCACGGCCGACGAGCGCTGAGAAGCGCGGATTCGCAAGCACGATCCGTTCGCCGTGCAAGATCACCGGATCGTGGATGACGCGCAGCAATTCGCCGAGAGAATGATCGCGTACCGGCACTGCGCGCGGTCGGCTCAAGTCCGTAATCGCGTCGTCCAGCGCAGACTCCGCGCGGCGTGCTCGGCGATTTTCACGCCACCACAGCACGATCAGGATGGCACCCAGCGCCACCCAAACCAGCCAGACTGCGATGTTGCCCATCCATTGCACGGTCGACTCGTCCTCAGGCGCTACCGGTCGTTCGACACGCGGCATGCCGTTGTTTGGGCGGATATTTCCCCCCGGGGGGAGCATACCGGAGGGATTGGGACGCAAATCCAGCATTCACCATAATCGCGGACCGTTCGTGGCGTTCCGTGTTGTTCGTCACAGCCAAACTCCGTACGCTTCGCCTCTCGCCCCTGTCTCGGAGCTTCCCTCGATGCGCGAAATTACGCCCCGTGAGTACGCCAGTCTGGCCGCGTCCGGCACGAATCCGTTCCTTTTGGACGTCCGGGAAGGCTGGGAATTGGCTCTGGCCGCCGCCCCGGGCGCTGTTCATATCCCGATGGGCGAAATTCCGGACCGTCTGGCCGAGATTCCGGCGGACCGCGAGATCGTTGTCATGTGCAAGGCCGGTGCGCGGAGCATGAATGTCGCCCGTTTCCTCGAATCCCGCGGGTACACCCGGGTAGCCAATCTGACGGGCGGTATACTGGCGTGGTCGGCCGAAATCGATCCGTCGATTGCGACATACTGACCGCGCCGCGCGACAGAGGGTTGGCGCTAACGCGCCAACCCCTCTAGAGTGACCACGTTGAACTCGGGCCGCTTTCAAGGATTTTCATAGCATGACTCGCATCTGGCTCCGCGTAGCGGTTGTCGCAGCCTTAGGGCTCGCCGCAGCCACCACCCGCGCGACGGACTTGGCCGAGGCCTATCATCGGGCGCAACGCAGCGATCCGCAGTTGCGCGAGGCGGACGCCACGCGACTTGCCCTGCGTGAGGCGAAGCCCCAAGCCTTCGCCGCCCTCTTGCCGCAATTGCAGGCCACCGGCGGATACACCCACGACGACTCGAGCGGCTCCTCGATCTATTTCACGTCCGGCGCTTTGTCCTCGATCTATTCCGACACCCCGTCCAATGCCAAGCAGTGGGCGATCGAATTGCGCCAAAGCGTGTTCCATTGGGAAAAATTCGCGGCGCTCCGTCAAGCCAATGCGCAGGTGGCTCAAGCCGAGGTCGATTACAACGTCGCCCGGCAGTCGTTGATCGTGCGCACCGCCACCGCCTACTTTGCGGTACTCGCCGCTCAGGACACCGTGGAGGCCGCTCAGGCGGCTCGCGAGGCCATCTCGCACCAATTGGAGCAAGCAGAGCAGCGTTTTGACGTCGGATTGATCGCGATCACCGACGTCGAGGAAGCGCGCGCCGCGAACGACCAGGCCGCGGCGACGTTGATTGCGGCCAAGCGCACCCTTGCCACGGCGCGCGACCAATTGCGCGAAGTGACCGGCGACTCCGTCGACATCTTGTCGCGGCCGGGCGATGAAATGCCTCTGGTCGCTCCCGCGCCGGTCGGCGAAGAACAATGGGTTCGCGCCGCGCTGGACCAAAACTTGGATTTGGCGTCGGCACGCATGGGCGCAGAAATCGCGCGCGAGTCGGTCAACGTGGCGGAGGCGGGGCACCTACCGTCGATCGATATCGTCGCCCGTGAGTCGAACGTCGACGTCACCGGTACGTCCACGCTGTACGACCCGACCGCGGGATCCCTGAATTACCCGGCCAACTCGAACACGCGCGACAAGCAAATCAGCCTGCAGGTCACCGTGCCGCTGTTCAGTGGCGGCGCGATCGCCTCACGCGTCCGACAGGCCTCGTACCAACACCGAGCGGCGCACGAACGCCTGGAACGCGTCGCCCGGGCGACGGAGCGTGGCACGCGTGACGCTTATCTCGGCGTCATCTCCGAAATTTCACGAGTCAAAGCGCTTCGTCAGGCCGTGCAGTCGAGCCAGACCGCGCTGACCGCCACGGAAGCGGGCTACGAAGTGGGCACTCGGACCGCGGTGGACGTCTTGTTGGCCCGGCAGCGCTTGTTTGATGCGCAGACCACGTATTCGCGGAGTCGTTACGACTACCTGCTCAACGTCCTGACCTTAGAACAGGAAGCAGGCACGCTCGACGATCGCTCCGTCGAGCGGATCAACGCGATGCTGGATCATCCGGTGTCGGTGCGCTAATCGCCGATCCGTGTTCGAGCAGCGGCTCTAGCTGCTCGAACACGCGCTGGACGGCGCCTTGGTTGGCCGCCAGCACGCGATCCGCCGATGCGAGCATTCGTGCCGCGGTGACGCGATCGGTCAACAGACGCAGGATCGCGCCCGGCAAGGCGTCCGCGTCCGGCACCTCCTGTATGGCCTCGGCCTCTTTCAACAGGCGAGCGGTGCGCGCGTCGTTGTGGTCGGAAGGCCCGGCCACGACTGGGCACTGAACCGCCAACGGCTCCAACAGATTGTGGCCACCAATGGGGGCGAGACTGCCCCCGACAAAGGCAACGTCTGCCGCGGCGTAATGCAGCACAAGCTCGCCCAACGTATCGAGCAATAGCACGCTCGCCGTGCTGGGAACGCTGGCCGGTCCCGCGGTGCGGCGCACCCAAACCACCTGGGCGCGATCCAAAAGATCCGCGACCGCTTCAAACCGAGGCGGGTGGCGGGGTGCGAGCACGAGCAAGGCCTCGGGAAGCGCCTGCAGAACCCGGCGATGCGCCGCCAGCGCAGCCGCCTCCTCGCCTTCGTGGGTGCTGCCAGCCACCCAGATGGGGCGGCCACGGCCGAGCTCCGCACGGCGTGCGGCCGCCGCGTCGGGCAGATCGGCGGGGACGCCTTGGTCGTACTTGACGTTACCGGAGACGCGGGTGCGCTCGGCACCCGCGCCCAGCAGCAGGAACCGCTCCCGGTCCGCCTCCGTTTGGGCCGCGACAGAGACCTGCGGCGCGCCTAGGAGGGAACGGACCCATGCGCCCACCCGTCGGTAGCGGCGAACACTCCGTTTGGATAAGCGCGCACTGGCCACCAAGAGTGGAATCTTGCGCCGCTCGCAGGCTCGGAACAGCGTCGGCCACAACTCGGTTTCCAGTATGACCCCAACCGTCGGACGCACACGATCCAAAAACCGGGTCACACTGCCGGGCAGATCGTAGGGCAGATAGCGGACGTCAGCGATGCGGCCGTAGAGGGACGCCGCGCGTTGCCGGCCGGTCGCCGTCGACGCGGTGAGCACCAAGGGTCGGTCGGGATATTCCTTCGCCAGACGGCGCACCAGGGGACCCGCGGCCTGAACCTCACCGACCGACACCGCGTGCACCCAGATCGCCCGATCGGCCACCGTGGACCCGAACCCCCATCGTCCCCACAGTCCAGGCCGATAGTGGGGCTGCCGATACGCACGCCAGCATTCGCGGACAAATGCGATCGGTGCGAGACAGTGACCGAGGCAGAGGTAGAGTAGGCGCATGGGGCCCGCCATGGGGGTGAGGCCGAGATGATACCGCCATGACGACCACACGCTCGCCTGTCATTGACGACCCCACCTGCGGAGTCGAACTGGAACCCTACTCTCGCTACCTGAGCCCGCGCTGGTGGCCGGCTTGGATCGCCGTCGGCATCGTTCGGGCGATCGCGTGGTTACCCCTGGCCGCGGTCCGGCCGTTGGCATGGGGACTGGGGCGTCTGGCCTATGTGCTCGCCGTCCGCGATCGGCGCACGACACTGATCAACCTTCGCCTGTGTTTTCCGACGCTGTCACCAGCGGAAATCCGCCGTCGCGCGATCGGACACTTCGAGTCGCTGATTTATTCGCTGTGGGAGACCGGATTGGTCTGGTACGGCTCGCCTGAGCGCTTACGTCGTCTGACGCGGATCGAGGGCATTGAACACCTCCATGCGGCCGTCGCCGCCGGTCGCGGGGTGCTCCTGCTCGGGGCCCACTTCACCACGAATGAGATCGCCGCCTCGGTACTGCCCCACACCGGACATGTCTGCGATGTCATGTACAAGCGGTCACGCAATGCGCTGATTCAGCAGTTAGCCCTGCACGCGCGCAGCAGCAAAGGCGGTCGCATGGTCCCGAGCGACAAGTTTGTGGAAATGCTCAAAACGCTCAAACGCGGCGGCGTTGTGCTGTATGCACCGGATCAGCGCTTTGACAGCGACGGGTACGTGGTGGTGCCGTTATTCGGAGTCCCCGCCCTGTCGAATCCCGGCACGACGTTCATCGCGCGCGCCACCCGCTGCGCCGTGCTCCCGTTTTTCCCGGAACGCAACGCGGATGGCAGCGGATACGTCATTCGGATCGGTGCCCCCTTGACCGATTTTCCGTCGGGCGACGGAGCCCGCGATGTGGCGCGCTATCACAGCCTGATCGAAACCGCGGTTGCGCGCGCACCCGCGCAATACCTGTGGAGCTACAAGCGATTCCGGCCGGCAAAAGGCGAGCCGGACCCCTATCGACGCGGCGCGCTGCGGGGTGTCCCGTAACCGTGCAACAACGCCGCCCACGCGGCGGAGTCGACCGCCGGGCCGCCCACCTTGGCAAGGGATCGCGCGAGCCGCGCAAGGTTTGACGCCTGCCAAGCACCCGGCGGCCGTAAAGTGCCTCGATCAAAATCGATCACGTGCACCGCGCCTTCAGTGTCGACCAAAATGTTGTGCGCGTTGAGGTCGGCATGGCACACCCCCGCCGCATGAAATGCCGCGATCGTCTTGCCCACGCGCTCCCACAGGCCCAAATCGGTCGTGGAACACTGCCCCGACAATGGCCGGGCACCGACGATCCGCACTGTCAGTAGGGCGGCCCGATACGTCCACCGACCGACACGGTCATAGCACGCTCCCACGGGTCGTGCGGCCGGCAGCCCGACGGTTTCTAGGTGCGCCAGCAGCCGCAACTCCCGGAACGCGCGTGTCGCCTCCTCGCCGGTCCAGAGGTATCGATCCTCAACCCACCGTGCGATGAGCCCGCCACGCCGATAGTGCCGCAGCGCGAGCGCGACCCCGCCTTCGGCGGCGGGGTCGATGAACCAGGCGCTGCCGCGACCTTTCGCCGCACGCGTCACACGCCCCGTGGATTCGAGACTGGCGGGATCAAAGGCCGAGCGATTCGGATGGGCGAGTCGACTCGGGTCGTATAGGATCGCGCCAGTGCCTGTCGGGACACGCTCGAGTTGCATGATGTCCACCTCTCCCTTGTTGGGCCGGCCGCCGGCCAACGTGTGTCTGCTGCGCCTATCGGCGATCGGCGACACGTGTCATGCGCTGGCGCTACTGCGTGCCTTGCAGGACGCCTGGCCGACGACGCGATTCACGTGGATCATCGGGCGCGTCGAACACAAACTCATGTCGTTGCTCCCGGATGTGGAGTTTATCAGTTACGACAAACGGGGCGGCCTCGCCGCCTGGCGGCAGGTACGCCGCGCCTTGGCCGGCCGTCGTTTCGATGTGTTGCTGCACACCCAGTTGGCATTCCGGGCGAGCGTTCTCAGCACGCTCGTCCGCGCCGACATACGCCTCGGCTTCGATCGCGTGCGCGCACGCGAGTTGCAGTGGCTGTTCACGAATCGCCGCATTGCGGCACGACGCAACGAACACGTACTGGATTCGTTATTGGGCTTCGCGGAAGCGCTGGGCGTGCCGCGTAGCGCCCCCCGGTGGGATATCCCGCTCCCGGCAGCGGCACGCCGCTACGCCGAGGCCTTACTGCCAGAGCGCGGTCGCGCGCTACTGATCAGTGCATGCTCCAGCCATCGCCTGCGCAACTGGGCCCCAGAGCGCTACGCGGCCGTGGCGCGCCATGCGGTGCGTGAACTCGGCCTACCCGTCGTGCTGTGCGGCGGGCCCGGACCGATCGAGCGCGCCATGGCCGATGCGATTCAGGCGGCGGCCGATGTCCCTCTGCTCGACCAAGTCGGCAAAGACACGTTGCCGGAGATGCTCGCGACGCTGGAGCGCGGGCTCGCTCTCCTCAGCCCCGACTCCGGCCCGGCGCACATGGCGACGATGGTTGGCCTACCCGTCATCGGGCTGTACGCAGCGACGAATCCAGCGCGCAGCGGACCGTACTGGAGTCGTGCCCACTGCGTGGATGCCTACGCCGCGGCCGCCGAACGATTCCGCGGGAGCTCGGCCGACGCCCTGCCATGGACCACCAAGATCGAAGAACCCGGGGTGATGGATCTGATCGAGGTTCCGTCTGTCCTCGACCGTCTCAACCGGCTCGTCGCTCACCCCGATTGAGGCCCACTCGGAGTATCCTCGGGGCGTCGCGATGCCGCCGGGGCGGCCGCTCTTGCACCGAGGATTTTCCATGTCACCGCTGAGCCACCGCCTGTCCGTTGCATTGATCGCATGCCTTTCCGGCATTGTTGCTCACGCCGCAGCGCCCGAGGCCGTCCCGATGGGCTTTACGCCGACCAACGGTACGGCAGAACTGGCCGCTGAGGCTCAATTCGACAAAGCGCTGAGCGCGAATGAAATGCGCGCTTGGCTGGAGCGCATGTCGGCCGAACCCAACCATGTCGGTGCCCCGCACGATCGCGCGAATGCCGAATTCATGCTGGAGCTGTTTAAGTCTTGGGGATTCGATGCGCGCATCGAGACTTTCAAAGTGTTGTACCCAACGCCGAAAAAAGTGGCCTTGGAGCTGGTCGCCCCACACGCTGTGAAAGCCACGCTGATCGAGCCTGCGGTCGCCGGCGACCGCACGTCGTCAAAGACGCAGAATGCGCTGCCGCCGTACAACGTCTACGGCGCGGACGGTGATGTCACCGCCGATGTCGTCTACGTGAACTACGGCATGCCGGACGATTACAAGGAACTGGCTCGCCGCGGCGTCTCGGTGGAGGGCAAGATCGCTATCACGCGCTACGGGCACGGCTGGCGCGGCTTGAAGCCCAAATTGGCGCAGGAACACGGTGCGGTCGGCTGCCTGATTTACAGCGATCCTCGCGACGACGGCTACGGAGCCGCGGATACCTATCCCGCTGGTCCCGGCCGTGCGGAGCGCAGCGTACAACGTGGCTCGGTTGCCGACATGCCGTTGTACTCCGGCGATCCGCTCACGCCAGGGATCGGCGCGACGGAGGATGCCCCGCGCCTGTCGCTCGCGGACGCGAAGACGTTGCTAAAGATCCCGGTCCTGCCCATTGCGTGGGCCGATGCGGAACCCATCTTGCGCGCACTGGGCGGCCCACTCGCCCCACGACCGTGGCGCGGGGGGCTTCCTTTCGCCTACCACCTGGGCGGAGGCCCGGCGCGCGCCCACCTGACAATCCAGTCGGATTGGTCGTTGCGTCCGGTGTACGACGTGATCGCCACCCTGAAAGGCAGCGAATTTCCGGACGAATGGGTGATCCGAGGTAATCACCACGACGGCTGGGTGTTCGGTGCCGAAGATCCTCTGTCGGGCAACGTGTCGATGATGGGTGAAATGAAAGCGATCGGCACCCTCGCCAAGACCGGCTGGCGCCCGCGTCGCACACTCGTGTATGCAAGCTGGGACGGTGAAGAGGCGGGCTTGCTGGGATCGACGGAGTGGGTGGAAACCCACGCGGCCGAATTGGCGGCGAAGGCCGTCGCGTACGTGAACTCCGACTCCAATTCCGCCGGCTTTCTCGGCATGGGCGGCAGTCATTCTCTGCAACGCATGATGAACGAGGTCGCAGCGACCGTTCGCGATCCCTCGTCGGAGGCGTCCGTCCTTGCGAAAGCCAAGGCTCGTGAGATTCTCACGGGCCGCCACGGCGATGAAGAGTCACGCCGTACCGCCGAACAATTGTTACAAGGCGGTGATCTGCCGTTGGAAGCGTTGGGATCCGGATCGGACTTCACGCCGTTCCTGCAACACGCAGGGATCGCCTCACTGAATCTGGGCTTTGGGGATGACGACCCGTCGGGTGTTTATCACTCGATCTACGACTCGTTTGATCATTACGTCCGCTACAACGATCCCGATCTGCGCTACGGTGTCGCGCTTGCTCAGGTCGCCGGACACGCCATGCTTCGCCTAGCCGATGCGGACGTGCTCCCCGTGCGAACCCAAGATTTTGCCAATGTGATCGCGCGCTACGTCGATGAGATCGAAAGTACGGCCAACGCCCTGCGACGAGAGACCGAGGAGGAGGCCAAGCTACACGCGCTGAAGTTGTACGACTTGGCGCATAGCCATAACGACCCCGCGAGTCCGCCCGCTCAAGAGGCGCCGGTACCGTTTCTCAATTTTGCCCCCTTACGCAACGCAAGCACGGCGTTACAGGCGAGTGCACGGCGTTTTGACGCGGCATTGGCGACCGTGGTGCAAACAGCGGACCCTGCGACACTGCAGCGCTTACAGGCCGTTAACGCTGCGGCCCGAACGCTGGAACAGACGTTGTTGGGCGATCCGGGGCTACCGGGTCGGCCATGGTACCGGCACGTCGTTTATGCACCGGGGACCTACACCGGCTACGGTGTTAAGACCTTACCGGGGGTACGCGAAGCGGTCGAGGAGCGTCAGTTTGCGGGGGTTGAAGCCGCCGAACAGCAGGCGGTTGCGGCATTGAATGCGTATCGCGCAAAGCTCGACGAAACCGTGCGCTTGATCGGAAGCACCGCTTCGGCAGCCCATTAAGCCGCCGCCGTGCGACACTAGTGTCCTCGTTGTTGAATGTTTGAAGACAGGAGAGTTGCGATGTCCGAGATGTTGGTTCCCGTTTCGCCCGGTGAGGTGATGGACAAGATCACGATCTTGCGCATCAAGGCCGCCCGTATGAGTGACGCGACGAAACTTGCCAATGTGAAGCGCGAACTGGAGATTCTCGAACGGACGTGGGCCGAGTCGGTCTACGGTCAGCAGGATATCTCGGCGGATACAGCAGCACTGCAGGCGGTGAATGAACGCCTGTGGGTCATTGAAGACGACATTCGCGACAAAGAGCGCGCACAGGCCTTCGACGCGACGTTTATTGCGCTCGCGCGCTCGGTCTACATCGAAAACGATGAACGGGCCGCCATCAAGAAGCGCATTAATACGGCGCTCGGCTCGACCATCGTCGAAGAAAAGAGCTACGCGGCTTACCGATAAGCCGCTCGCTGGTCGCGTCGCGCGTTAACCCGCGCGCTGCGACGTCAGCGTATATTCGGCTCCGCAGTAAGGGCACTTCGCCTCACCCGTAACCGCCACCGGCAAGAACACGCGCGGGTGCGAATTCCAGAGATACATGCCCGGCATCGGGCACGACAACGGCAAATCCGCCTCGGTCACCGTATAGCGGTGCTCGGCATTCGGCTGAATCAGTTTGGGATCGTTGATGATCGGGGCGCCCATGGGTGTCATCTCAGTCGGTGAACCGGGTTTGATTATACCGAAGGGCCGTCGTGAGCGGGTTCGGTATCCTGAACCATGACCGCTTCCCAGATGGCGCCGACCCAAGCGGCGGTGGGCGCATGATCACCCGCCGGAACCACCCGCGTATGGCCCTCCAGTGTCCGTCGGTGCAGGACAGCGCGGTAGTCACGGTACGTATCAATCAGACGATCGATCACGCCATGATCAACCAGTGCAGCCGAACCGACCGACTCCAACATGCGAATCGTGTCTGGGAAGGTCGTGAGCGGTGGGTAATCCGCGGCATGTTTGAGTACCCAGTATTGCGCCAGAAACTCAATGTCGGCCAGACCGCCCCGATCTTGCTTCAGATCAAACTCGCCCGCCCCGGCACGACTTAACTCGCGACGCATGCGCTCGCGCATGTCCCGAATGTCGGTGCGCAGTTGCTCGCGGCGAACAGCCTGGGTCAGCACGTCGAGTCGGGCCGCTTCAAAGGCCTGCATCAGTTCCGCGCTACCCGCCACCGCGCGTGAGTGCAACAAGGCCTGATGCTCCCACGTCCACGCCTCGGTCCGCTGATACCGAACGAAGGCATCGATTTGGGTCATGAGTAAGCCCCCCTTGCCGCTCGGTCGTAGTCGCGTATCGACGTCATACAAACGGCCCGCGGCCGAGTGGAACGTCAGCAGGTGGAGGATCTTCTGCCCAAGACGAAGGAAAAACACCTGGTTATCGATGACCTTCGGGCCCGCGGTCTCCTGTATATCGCCGCTGGAGTCGTGCACGAACACAAGATCCAGGTCTGACCCGTACCCCAATTCGCGACCGCCGAGTTTTCCATAACCGATGGCGGCGATTTTGCAGACGCGACGCCCGTCGGCGGCTCCGGCCATGGGCGCACCGTAAACGGCCACCATGTCCCACCAGGCGTGTTCCATTGCGCGCGCCAGGATCAGCTCGGCCACGTCGGTCAACCGATCGCTCACCTCCATCAGCGGCAAGCGACCGGTCAGGTCGTACAACGCGATCCGAAAGACGGCGGCGCGCTGTACGTCGCGCATCGCACTGATCGCGCGTTCCGTGTCGTCCACACAATCTTCGAGGCGCAATGCCAGTTCTTCGCCGATCTCTGCTCGGGAGGGCGCATGCTCGAACAGCCCCGGGTCGATGAGTTCGTCCAAAAGCAGCGGATGGGCGGCAATTTGTGCCGAGAGAAAGTTACCCAGAGCGCACACATCCATCAGACGACTGAGCGCTATGGGATTTTCATTCAACAGCGCGAGATAGGCCGTACGCGCGCCGATCGCTTCAATCACCGACAATGTACGGCGCAACACGACGTCCGGGCCGGCATGACCTTGGAGTGCGATCACAACCCGCGCCAATAAGCCATGCAGGCGACTACGCCCCACTTCACCTAACCGCTTGTAGTAGCCGGACGATCGCAGGGCCACGAGGCGCGTGGCCATATCGGCACGCTCGCTCTCCGATACACCCACCAACGTTCCACCGATCGCCGACGCATCGCCGTCCGCCGCATAGAGCGCCTCAAAGGCGCTGCGCTGGGGTGTGGCGTCGCTCAGGCCCGCCAAAACGAGGGCATCGAAGCAGTGAGACACGTGGTTTCGGTGCGCGTTTAGCTCATTCAGAAGCTCTGCCCAATCCGGCAGGTTGAGCCCCGCCACCATACGCAACTGTCGATGCGGGTCGGTCGGGAGACTGTGCGTCTGCTCATCTGCAAACATTTGCAGACGGTTTTCCAATCGACGCAGATACAGATAGCCCTGACGAAGCTCAGCCACCGCTCCGTCGGGCAACAACTTTTGCCCAGTCAGTCTCGGTAATACAGACAGCAAACTGGGCGTCCGCAGCCGTGGATCGCTACCACCTCGGACCAACTGCAGTGCTTGAACAATGAACTCGACTTCACGAATCCCGCCACGACCGAGTTTGACGTGATCAGCCAACTCGCGACGCTCCACCTCACGCTGGATCATCGCTTTCATTTCGCGCAGCGATTCGAATACCCCGAAATCGAGGTAGCGGCGATACACAAAAGGACGGACGATCGAGTCGAAGGCTTCCGCATACGCCTCAGCCCCGGTCAAAGCACGGGCTTTCACCCAGGCATATCGTTCCCAATCTCGACCATGGTGCTGCAGATAATCCTCGAGCGCCGCAAAGCTCGAGACCAAAGGACCGGAATCCCCAAAGGGGCGAAGACGCATGTCCACGCGGTACACGATGCCGTCAACGGTACGCGCATCCAGCAGGTGAATGACTTTCTGGCCCAGTCGCGTGTAGTACTCAAAGTGATCGGCGGGGCGGCGACCGTCGGTTTCGCCGCCTTCGGGATACAAGAAGATCAAATCGATATCGGACGAAAAATTCAGTTCCCCGCCGCCCAGCTTGCCCATACCCATCACGATGAGCGGCATCACCCGGCCGTCACTGTAGTGCGGGTAACCAAAGCGGGGGGCGACCAATCGAGCCGCGTGTGCCACCGCCGTTTGTACCGCTGCGTCGGCGAGTGCTGACAGCGCTACCAGCGTCTGCTCGGTCGACATTCGCTCGGAAATGTCGCCAATGGCAATGCGCGCCAGAGCGCGGCGCCGCGCATGGCGCATGGCGCTCATCACGGCCTCTTCGTCCATGTCGTCGCGTACCGTCTCGAAAGGAGACGGGTCGAGCGTCCACGGATCGGCGCGTAGTACGGGATCCGCCACCAGGGCGTCGAGCACGAAGTCGCTCGCCACCACGGCACGCTCCAGCGCCGGCGCTAACGACGCGCCGACATGCTCAAGCCGTGCCCGCGCACGCACCAAGAGGGCGCTCACTTCGGTGGCGGCCGCGTCGTCCGTGTGGGGAGTCGTCGCTTGCATGGCATCAGTATACGGGAGGGCGAGTCTGGCATCGGTCCGCGGATATACTCGTGGGATGACAATCGCTCTCCCCCGACTCGAAAACGGCTCTCGCGCACCGCTGGGCATCCGACTCTGCAACTGGGTTGGCGAGGTGGTTCTGTTGCTTCCGACGCTGCGACGCCTGGAGGCCGCCGGCTACGACCTTCATATGATGGGGCGCGGCTGGGCATCGGCTCTCTTGGAGGGGACCGGGTGGCCGGTCTACCGGCGCCCCGCCGCTTTACTCGAGGCGCGCCGAGCGTGGCGCGACGTGCGGCGGACGCTCCCGCATCGGAACCCCAAAGCGCTGTTGTTCACGAAGTCCCTCTCGTCCGCCCTCGAGACACGCTTCGCGGGCTGGCGCCCCGTGGGCTATGCCCGGGACGGACGAACGCCGTTCCTGAGCACGGCGTATCCGATGCCCGAGTGGACGCATGCGGCTCACCAATACTGGGACCTTGCGTCGCTGGCATTGGGCGAGTCGGCTCCCTACCCGACCACGGTGTCGATCGCACCGAGCGCGCGGCAGCGCGCTCAGGCCGACGTGCTGCTGGAGCAACACGGGCTCGTCCCAGGTCAATACGTCGTTTTGTGTCCGTTTTCCGGAGCAGACGATCGCGAAGATCGAAAGGTATGGCCGCATCACGCGCAACTCGGTGCTCGGCTGCATCAACGCGGGATTCGCACCGTCGTGTGCCCGGGGCCCGGGGAAGAGGCTCGCACTGCAGCGGTTCTGCCGCACGCCACCGCCTTGCTGGGAACCGACCTCGGGGTCTATGCCGCCTTACTGGAGAGCTCGCGCGCCGTCGTCGCCAACGACACGGGCCCAGGTCACCTCGCCGCGGCGGTCGGGGCGCGACTCATCGCAATCTATGGACCTCAGTCGGTCTTGGCGTGGTCACCCCTCGGCGAACGGGTCCGGCTGTATGCCGATCCGCACGGATGGCCGAGCGTCGAGGCTGTGGAAGCCGACGTCACGCACGACTGAGCGGGGCTGCGAGCGCGCACGCGCCTCGCTACACTGTGCGACTTGAATAGACGGGAGTTGGGATGTGTCTACGGGTCGAGTGATCTGCGTCGGCGAGACGCTTTGGGATATTTTGCCGAACGGTGAATTCCTCGGCGGCGCCCCTATGAATGTGGCGCTGCATGCGACGCGACTTGGCCTCTCGGCGGCGGTTGTCAGTCGGGTGGGTGCGGATCCGCGCGGCCAGCGAGCGCTCGAGCGGATGCACGCCCTCGGCGTCGATACGCAACTCGTGCAGATCGACGCCGTTCGCCCCACCGGGATCGCTGCGGCGACATTGGGGCCGGACGGCTCAGCCTCCTACCAATTCCCGTCACCGTGTGCGTGGGATGCGATCGAAGCGACGGCGGAGGCATTGGTGGCCGCCACGGGCGCAACCGTTGTCTACGGGACGTTAGCCCAACGCGCGGCAGAGTCCAGTGCTGCGGTCTCGCAACTGCTGGACGTCGCCGCGTGGCGTGTATTCGACGCCAATTTGCGTGCACCTCACGATGACAGGGCGATCACCCTCGCCGGCTTGGCGCGCGCCGAATTCGTTAAGCTCAATGAGCACGAAGTGGTATCGATTGCCCATTGGCTCGGCTTAGAACCGACGGCCGAGTCGTTGTGGGCTGGGCTGCGTGCGTCCTACCCGATACGCTCACTGTGCGTGACCGAGGGCGAGAAGGGCGCGCGTCTTTGGCATGACGATTCCTACGTGGTGCAGCCAGCCTTCCCGACGGTGGTCGTCGACACGATTGGTGCCGGCGATTCCTTCCTAGCGATGCTCCTCAGCGAACTCCTCCGCGGCAGTGCGCCCGTTGACGCCATGCGACGCGCCGCGAAGCTCGCCGCGTTCGTCGCGTCCAAGCCGGGCGCCTCGCCGGATTACGACCCGTCTGATTTTCGGACGGCCTAATCAGCACGCAGCTCGTAAGCGCTCCGCCGCCATTTCCGGCGTAATGTCTCGTTGCGGTCCGGCGAGCATCTCATAGCCCACCATAAACTTACGCACGGTCGCTGAGCGCAACAGCGGTGGATAGAAGTGCGCGTGCAGATGAAAACCGTGTGCCACCGAACCAGTAGTGGGTGGCTGATGAAGCCCCATCGTATAAGGGAACGTCACCCGAAACAGCGCGTCGTAGCGTGCATTCAACGTTTTGAGTGCGAGCGCGAACCCATCCCGTTCCGGCGCAGACAACTCGCCGACCGTTGCGCGATGCGCCTTCGGTAACACTAGGGTCTCAAAGGGCCACACCGCCCAAAATGGCACGACGACGAGGAAGTGCTCGTTCTCTTCCACCACGCGTACCCCTGCTTCCGACTCCGTCTTCACGTAGTCGCACAACAAGCACGATCCGGTGCGGGTGTGGTGCACGGATTGTTGCTCTACTTCGCGCGCTAACTCATTCGGAACGGTCCGATTGGCCCAGATCTGTCCGTGCGGATGCGGACTGCTGGCACCCATCATTGCACCGCGATTCTCGAAGATGGTGACCGCACCGATGTCCGGTCGGGCAGCCAGTTCTGCGTATTGGGCGGCCCAGGTATCCACCACCGCACGGATGGCTGTCGGCGTCATCTGCCCTAACGTGAGGTTGTGCTCCGGCGAATAGCAAATGACGCGACAGAGGCCCGACTCTACTTCAGCCTCTAACAATCCCTGGCGATAGGGCTCGAGCGTTGCCTCGGGCCGTAACGCCGCAAAATCATTGTCGAACACGAAGGTGTCGCGATAGTCGGGATTGACGATGCCACCCGCCCGCGTATTGCCCGGACAGAGATAACACGTGGGATCGTGGCTCGGCAGGGTAACGACCGACGCGTCTTCCACCTGTCCTTGCCAAGGCCGTTGCGTCCGATGCGGTGATACCAACACCCAGTCGCCCGTCAACGCATTACGGCGACGATGTACCCCCGACAGCAGTGAGGACGGATCAGACGCCATACACTTCCCCGGCACCGTCTGCCGCTCCACACACGTAGATCTCCGGGGCATAGCCCATCGATAGAGTGTATTCCTGCGTAACGTGCGCACAGAAACTGTCCACTGCGGCCGCGGCCACTAGGTTCACGGTACAGCCCCCGAAACCACCGCCGGTCATCCGGCAACCGAGCGTTCCGGTGTGCTGTTGCGCGATGTCGACCAAGCGATCGAGCTCCGCACAACTCACCGCGTAATCGTCGCGCAGGCTTTCATGAGACGCCCGCAGGATCGCCGCCACCGCTGGCCACTGGCCGTCGTTGAGTGCGCGCGCCAAGGCCTCTACCCGCGCATTTTCCGTCACCACGTGGCGCGCTCGCCGCCACACGACCGGATCCATACGGCCCACACATTGGTCGAGCAAATCTTCGGAAACGTCCCGCAAGGCCTGAACGCGCGCATCCGTGTCGGCAATCGCGTGCACGGCTGCCTCACATTCCCGACGCCGGTTGTTGTACTCACCGCCGGCTAATTGGTGCCGCACCATCGAATTGCAAACGACGATACGAAATGGCGCATTAACCGCCTGCAGCGGTACCGCCCGATGCGTCAGCGAGCGACAGTCGAGATGGATCGCTTGACCGGCCGCGCCGTGGACGGATGCGTACTGGTCCATAATGCCGCATCGAGCCCCGACAAACTCATTCTCCGCTCGCTGGCAGACACGCGCGATTTCCAGACCGGACGGCACCTCAGCGCCGCCGAGACTCGAGAGCGCTAGGGCGACTGACACCTCCAAGGCGGCCGAGGAACTCAGACCCGAACCCATCGGAACGGTACTGTGGATCACGAGGTTGGCACCGCTCACGCCGCGGTCGATCGACTTCAACACGTGAGCTACGCCTTCGACATAGGCCGTCCAGTGCCCGCTGCCGGGCGGCCGACTGGGCCCATCTTCCAGACGAAACCGGTGGATCTCGTCGAAGTCCAGAGACTCCACGACGATGAGCCCGTCTGAACGCGGCGCAGCCAAGACCCACGTATCAAAGTCGATGGCGAGCGGCATCACGAAGCCGTCGTTGTAATCCGTGTGCTCACCGATGAGGTTGACTCGCCCGGGTGCCCGAAAGAGCCGCGCGACCGCAACGGCCGAAGGGTTTCGTGACCGCAACCGATCTCTGAGTCGGGCAGCCCGCGCCTCGCGTGTGATCATGCGTTACTCCTGCCGCGCCCCGCGACGAGCCAACCAAAGCATGGCGAGGCCGAAGGCGCCGAGAACGCAGCCCCAGAGCAGGTTTACGTTGAGGCCACCGATCGGCGTCGCATCGCTTAATGCACCGTACCCGCCGATCAGTACGCCGAACAGCACAAACAAAATGCCCATCGGCCAACGAATGTCGAGGTTCATGAGGCGTCCTTACCAGAAGATCAGATTGAGCACGACCGCGGCACCGAGCGCCATCAGACCGAGCGTTGTCGTTCGCGTCCAACGCGAGCCGGACTCCTCGGCAGCGTGCGGCGTTTCGGAATACACCAATCCGCGCAGCGTCCCGCGCTCCGGCGCTGCGAACAACAAGCTCACGAGTACGGTCACGGCAAAGCAGCCCGAAAAGGCGAATATAGCCGTCCAAAAATTCTGCGCCATTTCGCTCGGGTAGATATGCATCGTTTCGAGCCATCCCCCTTTGACGCCAGCAACGGCATGCGCGGGTAAAGTCAAGCCGTGGTGCACGGCGGCGACCACAGTGCCTGCCAGCAATCCGGTAAACGCGCCGTGTCCGTTTGCTCGACGCCAAAACATACCCAGCAAGAACGTGGCAAACAGCGGCGCATTGATAAATGCAAAGACCAACTGCAAGACGTCCATGATGTTGTTGAACGCCGCAGCCAAATACGCTGCCACCAATGAGAGCAGCACACCGACCACCGTGGCCGCACGTCCCATCCAGAGCAACGCGCTGTCGGAGGCATTGGGACGAATGTAGGGACGATAGATATCGTTCGTCCAGACGGTGTTAAACGCGGTGACATTGCCGGCCATGCCGGACATGAAGCTGGCGATCAGCGCCGTCAGCCCAAGTCCCAACAAGCCGTTCGGAAAATACCGGCCCAGCATCACCGGAATCACCAAGTCGTAATTCAAGGAGCCGTCGGCTTTTGCAGGAAGGGCAAAATTCCCATGACCGGAGTGGACGAGCGCGATGGCGATCATGCCCGGGACAATCACCAAGAACGGGAAGAGCATTTTCGGCACGGTCGCGACGAGCGGCGTACGTCGCGCCGCTTGCATGGACTCCGCTGCCATCGCGCGCTGAATGATTAGAAAGTCTGTGCACCAGTAGCCAAACGACAGCACGAAACCGAGGCCCATCACGAGCCCAAACCATTCCACCCCCATGGGGTTCGCCGTCGTTGAACCGAGGTACTGCCAGGAATCACTCCACGCGCCAGACGCGTAGCCTTGGTCGGTCGCGACACGAGCAAGACCCGAGCGCAGACCGGACCAGCCGCCGATATCGCGCAGACCGAGCAGCACCAAGGGCAGGAATCCGAACACGATCAGAAAGAACTGCAACACTTCGTTATAGATCGCCGAGGTGAGCCCGCCCAGGAGAATGTAAGCGAGCACGATCCCGGCACAGATCCACATACTGACGTTGAAATCCCATCCCAACAGGAGATTCAACAAGAGGCCCATCGCGTACATCGAAATGCCTGAGGACATCACGGTCATTACGGCGAAGGAGATCGCGTTGAAGCCGCGCGTCTTCTCGTCGAAGCGCATACGCAGATATTCGGGTACCGAGCGTGCTTTGGAACCGTAGTAAAACGGCATCATGAAGATGGCGAGAAACACCATCGCAGGAATCGCGCCGACCCAGTAGAAGTGGCTCGTCGCCATACCGTACTTGGCACCCGACGCCGCCATGCCGATCACTTCTTGCGCACCGAGGTTCGCCGACATAAAGGCCAACCCCGCCACCCACGCCGGCATGGACCGGCCGGAGAGGAAGAAATCCTCGCTGGTTCGAACGTGGCGCTTCAGCCACCAACCGATGCCGAGCACAAACGCGAAATAAAGAGCGAGCAATGCCCAGTCAATGAGCGCGAGCTTAATCATGCAATACCCCCTACCGGCGCCTGCGCGGCTGCCGATGCCGAGTATGCAATCGTTTTCAGTCTCTTTCTAGACGCACTCCGACTCAAACGTGCCGAGTAATCAGATGCGCCAATCGCTTCAACTGGGGGGTTACGACCGGAACGGTCAGCATCGTGCTACCGACGGCCATTAGGAGCAACGCCGTGAACGTCGGGCTGGTGATCACGTGCTTGTCGAGGAGGATATTGGCAAAGATGATCATGATCAGGGCCTTCGTCTGCAGTAACCAGCCGATCAAACTGGACTCACCCCGTTGCCACCCCAGTACTCGGCC
>DAINQU010000003.1:159772-167154 GCA_036742455.1 Steroidobacteraceae bacterium
GCCCCGTACCAGCGGTCCTGTTCGGGGATGCGGCGCATCACACGGCGAACGATGAATGCCGCACCGGCGAACACCGCAATGAACAGCACTTGCCGACTGACCCGACTCCAATCCATCAGGATTAACGCCAACACACCCCAAATGGCGATGTCATCGAGGCTGGCATAGCGCAAAATCCGTTGCCCGATGGGCTCGCGCAAGATGCCGAGCTTTTCCATGAGCAAGACGAGGATCGGCAGTGCGGTCACGGCACAGGACATCCCAACGCCGAGCACGAATTGCCAGGTCTCGGCCCCATCCCCCATCCAGCCCGGTTGCAGCGCGGCGAGCGCCGCGACGGCCGCTCCTAAAGCCAATGGCGTTCCGAGCGCGAGACCCGCGGTGATGCCTGTCTCGCGACGATTGGCCCAGACTTGCGAGACATCCAACTCAAGCCCGGCAATCATGACAAACAGCATGACGGCCCACCAAGCGACGCCATTGAGGGTTTGCACAACGGTGGGGTTAAAGACGAACGCGTAATAGCTGGGAAATACCGCGCCCAACACGCCGGGCCCGAGCAAAATACCGGCGATGATCTGCACAACGACAAGCGGCGCGTAGTACTCCGTCCGACCAAGCCGCCACAGCAGATAAGGCAGACTAAAGATGATCGCCATCGCGATCAGGAAGATTTCAGCGGTTTGCATGTGCATGGCTGAACTGTAGCAGTCTTATGCTGCTTTGAAAGGTTGGGCTCGGCCATGTCATCGGCCGAGCCCTCACCGGCATCCGCTCAGTGACGTTTGGCCCCTACCGTTAATAACAGGACGCCATGCTCCGGCAGCGCCGCCTCAAAATCGGCAGGCATCGGTCCGAGGTTCCGCTGCCGCCAGACATTGCGCAGCGGCACACCGTCCGTCAGAGCAGGTACCAGACCGTGCAGCGGCAGTCGACGGAAAGCGCCGCCCAGATTGAAGATGCCCACGGCGCGACGACCATCGGCGAGGTCCCGAACCCAAATCTCCCAGTCATCCTGGTGATAAACCCGCTGTGCTGCGTGCCCGAGCGGATCCTGGTCGATCGCGATGACTTCATCATTCGTCAGCAAATTCAGCGTAAACGGGTCCAGGTGGGTCATTTCATTGCCGAGCAACAACGGTGCGGCCAACAAGGTCCACAAGCTGATGTGGGTGTACTGTTCGTCCGGGGTTATCCGAGTCGGATGCATCTCACCACCCCAACCCACCTCTCCGACAACCAGCATGTCCGGATCATTCCAATGGCCCGGCGTCGCGTACGGCGAAGAGAGGTATTGCGAGTCGATCACCTCGCGCACCGAGCGCCAAGAATCTTCCATATCGCCGGTCGTGCGCCAGAGATTGCCGCCGACGTCTCCGCCCCATTTCCAGACCTCTTTGCTGCCGTACTGGCACATACTGAAGACGATGTCGCGGGACTGAGCCTGCAACGCCTCGTGCATCAGGCGATAGGGTTTCTGATGATCAGCAACCGTCGGCTCTTTGGGCATGGTGAGTTCATACGAGCACAAATCGTACTTCAGATAATCAACTCCCCATGCCGCCCATACATCGGCATCTTGCCGCTCGTGGCCCTTCGAGCCGATGTACTTCCCGCATGTCTCGGGTCCCGGCGACGAGTAAATGCCGAAGCGCAATCCCTGCGCGTGCAGGTGGTCGGCGATGGACTTCATGTCGGGGAATTTCACGTTCGTATGAATATCACCGCGCTCGTCGCGTGAGGCTGACTCCCAGCCATCGTCGATATTGACGTACGTCCAGCCGTGCGCCGCCAAACCACTCGACACCATGGCATCCGCCACCGCGCGGACCTTCGCGGCATCGACCGTCAATCCATAGGCATTCCAGCTGTTCCATCCCATCGGTGGCGTCAGCGCTAATTGGTCGCCAATTTTGATGGTGAGCACGCGGTGGGCCACACCGAGCGCGTTGTGCGCGATCAGTTTGACTCGGTACGTTCCGTGACGCACAACGGCACCCGAAATGACCCCTTCTTTCGCATCGAAACGCAGCCCCTTCGGCAACGCCGTCGCAGTCACGTTGAGCGGCGCCTTCCCGGTTGCCGCAACACGATAATAGAGCGGTGATCCAGCGCGCGCGCCGAGCACTGTGGCGCCATTGATATGGGGTTTGGGCGACTCCGGCGGCGTCAACAGATAGGGAACGTGATAAGTCTCCCGGTGCACTGTACCCGTGGTGCCCTCGGTGAACTGAAACCGCACTTCAATCCCCGGCCGCGCCGGCGCGGATACGGTGATATTCGATGCACCATCCGCCACTACCGTGAAAGCTTGGCTACCACGCGACAGTTCACGATCCGCCGCGGCGTCGTAGACGGTGTAATCAAGACGCCCCACGAGCTCGACGGGAAACTCGTTCACCCAGTGCGTTTGGGCGGTCAAGGTTCCGTCACCGTACGCGACATACGTCTTCCCCAGATCCAGCGATAATCCGTCCACAATCTCGGCGAGACTCAGCGCCGGCATATCGCGGTAAAAGCCGCCGCCGCCCGAGCCGTCATAGACGCGAACCGCAATGACGTTGTCCTCATCCCAATGGACGAGACCCGACGCGATGTCGACGTAATAGGTGCGGATCCCGTTCCAACGGGTGCTGTAACCGCGTGGGTCTTCCGGCATTTGGCCCATCGAGCCGATCTTTTCACCGTTCAAGAACGTCTCATCGACGTCGTCAACGCTGGAGAGATAGACGCGCAGACGGTGATCCCACCGGACCGTGGTACGGAGACTGGACGGGATTTTCACGTGGAAGCGATACCACGAGTACCCGTCATAGCCGTCGAAGCCCTGCTTCTCGTAGTTTTTCAGGGTCGATAGCGTGACCCAGGCGCTGTCGTCGAACTCGGGGCGTGCGCGCGCGGGATCATCACCGATCGCAAATTTGGCGGTTGGCATTTCGATCACCGCCGCCACTTGCGCGCTGGCGATGCTCATCGAACCCATCGCGGCGATCACCGCGCCACCTATCCATCGGTACATCACGCCCCCTCGCGTATCGGACAGAGCAATATGCCCTACCCTGTCGCCTTACAGTGTTTATCAATATAGGCCTGGTGCGTCGGCATCGTTTGCGCGGCGCGCGACATCGCGAGTCGCAACTGCTCTAAGTAGGCCGTGCCGTCGAACTGTCGGTAACCCAGCATCGGGTCGGTGCGTTCCGGGCGATTGAATTGCCCAACGTGCACCGCAAGCCAACTGCTAGGACCGAAAATGTCGAGGTCGCTGGGCAAAATGCGCCCGTAGCGACGGAAGTGATCAATCTTGGATTGAAGCGGCTCAGGAACCGCCATGTTCGCGCAATAGCGCCACATTTCGCTGTCGTCACGGCGCGTCAGGTGATAGTGCAGAATAATGAAGTCTCGAATACGCTCCACTTCAGACACGGCAACGCGATTAAATTCGCGGATGACGAGTGGATCGAATGAACGATCCGGGAAGTAGGCCAACAGCTTCGATATTCCCGCCTGAATCAAGTGTATTGACGTGGATTCCAAGGGCTCGAGAAATCCGCTCGAAAGCCCAATGGCGATGACGTTTTTATTCCAATGCAGGCGTCGACAACCGGTCTGAAACCGAATGATCCGAGGGTCGGCCAGCGGCTTGCCGTCGACGTGCTTTAACAATGTCGCGGCGGCTTCATCATCCGAGATGAACGAGGAGGCGTAAACGTGACCGTTCCCCGTCCGGTGTTGCAGCGGAATCCGCCATTGCCAGCCGGCCGCGTGCGCGGTCGATCGTGTGTACGGTGTGAGGTCAGTGTTCGTGGTCGGCAAGGCGACCGCGCGATCACAGGGTAACCAGTGCGACCAACTTTCGAAGCCGGTCTTCAGCGTTTGCTCAATCAGCAGTCCGCGCAAGCCCGAGCAGTCGATGAACAATTCACCATCGATGGTCTCGCCGGTGTCGAGCGTCAAACTGTCGATAAATCCGGATTCGGCATTTTGCGCGACCGACTGCACGGTCGCTTCCACGCGGCGAACGCCGCGTTTTTCCGCATACCCGCGCAGGAAACGGGCGTACAGCCCGGCGTCGAAGTGATACGCATAGAGGAACGTCGACAAAACGCTCCGTGGATCCTGATGCGGGCGTTCAAAGCGGCCCAGCTTCGCGGCAGCCCAAGCCATGCAGTACTCGTCCAGATCCGCCGCCTTGCCTTCCTGCTGGGCGCGAACCCAGTGGTGCTGCATTTGGACTAAATCGAACGGTCGGCCGTAACTGCCAAAGGGATGAAAATAACGATGCCCTTGGGCGCCCCAGTTAACGAACTGAATGCCCAGTTTGAATGTGCCTTTCGTTTGGCGCAAAAACTCATTTTCGTCGATGCCCAACATATCGTTGAACAGACGAATCGGCGGAATCGTCGCCTCACCGACACCCACGGTGCCAATGTCGGCGGATTCGATCAGCGTGATGGAGCAATTGCGCTCGATAGAGCGACTGAGCGCAGCGGCAGTCATCCATCCGGCGGTACCGCCGCCGAGAATGACGATGCGAGTGATCGGTTGACTCGATTCGACCATGTTCGGCCTCCACCCATGGATGGCCGCAAGCCTGTATAGGAATGCTGCCGGAGCGGCAGTTTAGCGCGCAGCGGCCGGTAGAGGGCGACAGCCCCCTACCGGCCTTTCGCGACTTAGAAGCGCAGCGTCACATCGACCAGAACCGTACGACCCGGTTCAGCCGAAGCACCGATCACGCCCGGACCCGTCGTCACCGATCCACCACCGCCCAAGCTGAGGGTGTTGAACAGGTTGTTGGCGTGCACGCCGACCGAGACCATTTCGCTGATCTGGTACGACGCGAACAGGTCCACCAAGGTCGTTGCCGGCGAGTAGTACGGCGGGTAGCCGTTGATATTCTCCTGGCTCTGACCCTGCACCACGACACCGCCGGTGACGGCACCGTAGGTGTACGACGGCACGATCGCATACGTCACCTTCGCGGTGCCGCCCGGCAAGAAGCCGGTGCCGCCGCTGACCAACGTCTGCGGGCTCGAGCCCACGCCGTTCGCATCGACGGTCGGATTCTGGAAGGTGGCCTGCGCGTACAGCGAGAAGTTGCCGACATGCAGGTTGCCGCTCAGCTCAACGCCCTTCGCCGAGTACTTTTCGTCGAAGTAACGCGAAGCCGCCGGCTTCGTGAGGTCGAAGCTCGACTCGCCGAAGCTCGTCTGGAAGTACGCAGCCGTGAAGTCATACGAGCCGCCAAACGCGTGGCCCTTATGCTTGAAGCCCACTTCCTGCTGCAGAACAACGTCCACGGCCTGGTTCTTACCCGACGCCGTCAACGAACCGTCTGGGTTGGTGTAACCCGAGAGGATGTTGCGATCGGTGTTGGCCTTGCCGCCACGGCTCGCACGGGCGTACACGCTCGTGCCACTGTCGAGCTGGTACAACGCGCCCAAGGACCACGAGTTGTAGCTGACGGTGTAGTTCAGCGGCTCATAGGTGCCCGCATCCAGCGTCGAGTACGAGACGTACGGGGTCGTCAGCGCGCCGGTGGAGCTGAACGCACCGCCGGTGAGGTAACCCACGTTGGTCGTCGCGCCGCTGGCGCTCTCGGCCCAGCCGGTCACGCGGTAGGAGTCACGACGCACGCTGCCTTCGATCTGCAGCGCATCGCGATCCCAGGTCAGGTCCAAGTACGGTGCCGAGTCGGCGACGCTCATGGCGTAGGTACGGTCAACGCCCGCGCCCCAAGCCGTGTTGTAGCCGGTGACGCCCGCATTGCTCAGCAGCTGGCCCGTCGAGCTGATCAGGTTCAAGGGAACCGGATTCACGCCGTCGACGGTGTTGACCGCCGAGTTCGGGTGCCAGTTCTGATCGATCGTCTGGTTCATGTAGAAGAAGCCGGCGCGTGCCGACAGCTTGTTGGCGCCCGACGACCACTTGTCCGACAACGCCAAATCGTTCACGACGCTGCCCATATCGGACATGTTCGTGTAGATCTGGGTCGAGTTGTTGGTGAGGCCGTTGTAAGCCTGACCCGCGTTCGGGCCCGAGGCGTACACGACGCTGCCAACGGTCTGACCGTTGACGGTCGAGCCGAGCCAGCCCGCGGCGGTGCCCAAGCCGAAGAACTGAGCCGCGAAGTTGCCCGACGCCTGGGTGACGCGGAACTTGTCGTCGATCGTGAAATCACCCGCCGGCGTAAGGTGCAACTGCGCGCCGACCGAGTGGACCACAGGGTGCACGCCGTTGTTCGGCACGGTGCTGAACTGGCCGTTCGAGCTGTTCAAGTAGCTGATCGACTGGTTGTACACGCCGACCGTCGAGCTGTTGCGAATGTCGTTACCCGGGTATGCCGAGATGCCGGACAGCGAGCTGCCGTTGCCGACTGCGTTCACCGGGCCGCCCGCGTTGTACTCTTCCTGATCGTTCAAGAGCTTGACGTAGAAGCGGATGAAGCCCTTGTCGTCGCTCAGGTCATGGGTGACGTTGGCTTTAATCTGATAGCCATTCTCGCCGATGCTGCCCTGATCGCGAGGACCATTGCCGTAGACGTAGAAACCGTCCACGTGGTAACGCCACGTGCTGCTCAGCGGACCGCCGAAGGCGAACGTCGCCTTCGTTTCGTTGAAGCCCACGCCTTCGGACAGGGTGAACATGCCGCCGGCCTTGTTACCGGTGTCGCTGATGAAGTTGATGACGGCACCCGGCGCACCAGCAGCCAACGTCGCGGCGCTACCGCCGACGGTGGCTTCGATCGTGTTCGACACGTCGAAGCGGGTCCAGTAGTCGTTGTTACCGAAGTTCATGTCGCCGAACAGAACCTGCGGCAGACCGTCTTCCTGCAACTGCACGAACGGCGCGCCGCCGGTGGTGACCGGGAGACCGCGCACGGAGAAGTTCGCGTTACCGCCGCTGCCCGACATGTCGGTGACAGACATACCCGGAACGAGCTTCAGGGACTCAGCGACCGAGCGCGGCGCCATGTCCTGCACGATTTCGCTGGAAATATCGGTGACCTGCAGCGAGCTGCGCAGCTGGGTCTTATCGCCCGCCGCAGCGGTCACGACCACTTCGTCGAGCAGGCTGTCGCCGGCCTGGGCTGCCGGTGTCGCCGCGGTTTCCGCGTGGGCGCTGGCGCCTGCCGCGAGCGCGGCCGAAATCAGCATACGGAGGAAAAGCTTTTCGTTGGACGTCTTCTTCACAAGTACCCCCTAGAGCACAAATGCATCAAGTGAAATCGATTGGAAACAGGGGTACAAACTCGACCCCCGAATTTCTGAGCGCGACTACACCACAATGTGCAAACGATTGCAACAACCGATTGCACGCGGCGTTTCCTTGGATTCAATAATTTACGTTGCTTTTTTACAACTGCACGATTGGTCTAGGAT
>DAINQU010000003.1:167254-189857 GCA_036742455.1 Steroidobacteraceae bacterium
GCTGGCGACTAGTTCCCGCTCTCGTTTTGCGCAAGGCGCGCATGCGCCGGTTTACGCACCGCGTTGTAGATCGCCCCGCCCACAAACACCAGACAGAAGCCGGACGCCAACTGAAAGCCGACCGCCGGATCCCCGACCGCGTCGCTGATCAGACTCATCGACATCGGTCCCAGAATCGCGCCCAGACAGGTAAAGAAGAGAATGACGCCCGCGACCGATCCTTGGTCGGATGCCGCAAAACAGCCGATCCCCTTGGAATTGATCGTGGGGTAAACGATGGACATGAAGAGGCCGGACAGCGGCAACAGGTAGAGCGCCCCCTCAAGCCCAAGCCAGACGCTTCCGGCGAAACAGAGGAAAATAGCCACGGCGCTGATCAAGAGGGCCAAGGACCACTCAAACGTACGCAGTAGCCAAGCACCCACGAAGCGGCCAGCGGCACGCATGATGAAGAATGCCGGCAACGCATAACCGGCCAACGCCAACGATGCCCCCTTCAAACCGCTCAGCAACGTTGGCATCCACACATAGATCGCGCACTCCACCGCGACGTAGAGAAACGCCGCAGCGCTGAAGCCAAATGCGTAAGGGTTCGACACCAGTTTCAGCGCGGTCGCGGCGGATCGGCGCTCGCTGAGCGCTGCTTGCGGCGCCGATGGATACCGCGCCAACGCCGCGATCAAGAATAGGAGCGAACACAGCGCCCCGGCAATCACGTACAGCCAGCGCCATGACACACCCTGGCCTGCCAACACACTGACCACCAACGGTCCGACGATTGCGCCGACGCCAAAAAAGCCTTCCACGAGGTTCATCGTGCTCGTCAGTTCGGTGGCCGAAACCGACAAGTCACCCACGAGTGCAAGTGCGCCCGTTTTGAACACGCCGATCGAGATGCCAGCACAGCAGATCAGCACCAAGAGCATCGGAAAGCTGCTGGCCGCGGGCACGCTGAACGCAGTCATTGCAAAGACCGCCAACCCCAATAAGATCGTCCACTTGCGGCCAAAACGATCCGCGAGAAAGCCGAGCAAGAGCCCGGCACCCATGATGCCGGCCATACTGCCGTAGTGCAGCGCACCGGCCGTCGTTTGACTCAGGCCAAATTCAGCGATGACCTTCGGGATAATCACGCCGACGGCGTCCGTGGTCATCGCAAACATGAAAAACATCAAACAGGTGAGCCAACGGATCGCCGCGACGTTATGCGGCGCCGACGCCTTCATGTCTTCGCTCATACCCCCTCCTACAGACACCCGCCGCGCGGGTATCGCCTTCACGTTATGATCCTATTGATCCACGAAATGCAATCGTTTGCAAACGATCTTTCGTGCCACGCTGCCCCGGATCGCCGCGCTCAGCCCCGCAATTTAGCGCCGCACGACTCGCGCACGATCAATTCGGCCGACAACGTCGCCGATGGCGCATCCTCGCCACCGAGACGTCGAAACATCAGGTCGACGATCGTATGGGCACCACGCTCCAAGTCTTGTCGTACCGTGGTCAGCGCCGGATTACTGTGGGCCGCAAGTGCAATGTCGTCGAAGCCGACAACGGCGATGTCGTTCGGAACGGACTTCCCAGCGGCCGTAATCGCCTGAATCGCGCTGATGGCGATCAGGTCGCTCGCCGCGAACACCGCATCGAACGGCACTTTGCGGGCGAGCAATTCACTCATGGCCGTATACGCCGTATCCGCCGTCAGATGCGCGGGCACGATATTCGCCGCTTCCAAGGGTCGACGCGCGTTTTCCAATGCTGCGAGGTAACCCTCGTAACGCAGCCCGATCTCCGGCAAGGACGGATCACCGAAGAACACGATGCGTTGGCGACCCAACCGCAGGAGGTGCTCCACGGCGCGCATCGCGCCGGCGGCATTATCGGTACCGACGGTGCAGTAGTTCTGGTGTGCGGCGGGCGCACCCCAGACCACCAAGGGGCGGTAATACCCGGCCACTTCCTCGAGGACCCGGTGCTCCGTACTTTGGCCGATAACGATGACCCCATCCGACCGACCCGAGGCGACGAGCGTCGGCAACCAGTCCCCCATCGGCGGCACGATCTTCTGCAGAAGGACGCCATAGCCACGCTGAGTGATGGCATCCGCCAAATAGCCCAACATTTCAACGAAGAATGGATCGGTCAGTGGCTGACTGGCCTCATGCGCCAACGGGATAACAACACTGATCGTTTCCGTTCGCTTCAGACGCAGATTGCGGGCGGTCGTGTTGACGACGTACCCCGCCTCCCGGGCGAGACGCAGGATCTCGTCGCGTTTTTTCTTCGCCACCAGCGGACTACCGGCTAAGGCGCGCGATACGGTGGACGGTGACACCCCTGCCAGCGTCGCGATATCTGCCATCTTCGCTGGAGCGCGATGCCCACCCTTGCTCTTCAAGATCATCCCCCAGAGTACGGCGCGATCGGCGCGTAGGTCACCGGATATTGTGGGACTTACCCGGAAGGCGGCGCAACTGCCGACGGAATCGATTGCAAGCGCGAAACGATACCGTCATGGTGGGCGCTCGGGGATCGGGGTTTTCCGTCGCCTTCCGACGGCGAGAACGTGGGTGCCTGGCATACGAACAACATTGGGGGCTTCATGGACAGGACAATGACTCGCGCACCCATCGGCACGCGCATCCTGCTTTGGTCGATCACGTCGGCGCTTGCGGGTTTTCTGTTTGGCTTCGATACCGTCGTGATATCCGGTGCGGAGCAAAAAATTCAGACGTTGTGGCACCTCACGCCGGGATTGCACGGCGTCGCCATATCCTCAGCGCTGTACGGCACGGTGATCGGCTCCCTCATCGGCAGTTGGCCCACCAATCGCTGGGGGCGCAAGTTCACGCTGAGCTTTATCGGCCTGCTGTACGTCGTCTCGGCGCTCTGGTCGGCGCTCGCCAATGACGTCGGTGCATTCATTCTGGCGAGAGCCATCGGCGGCCTGGGCATCGGCATGTCGACCGTGGTGGCGCCGCTCTATATCTCGGAGATCGCTCCCCCGTCGCGTCGCGGACTGTTGGCCGGGATGTTCCAGTTCAACATCGTCTTCGGGATTGTCATCGCCTATCTGTCGAATGCACTGCTGGCGGGAACGGGGGAGAACGCGTGGCGTTGGATGCTCGGGGTGGCCGCCATCCCCTCTCTTGCCTACGCCTTGCTCAGTTTTACGCTGCCAGAGAGCCCGCGCTGGCTGCTCGTACGCCGCGGCGATGCTGCGCGCGGCAAGTCGGTCCTCCGCCTGATCGACCCGACCGCCAGCGCGTCGGAGATCGATGCTCGCGCCGCTGACATCCTTTCGAGCGACCGCGCTTACGACGCCGGTGGCGCGTTCTGGACACGCTCATTGCGCACCCCGATTACGCTCGCGTTTCTCATCGCTTTTTTCAATCAACTCTCGGGCATCAATGCCGTTCTCTACTTTGCGCCCCGCATCTTTGAACTGACCGGGCTCGGCAGTCAGGCTGCCTTACTGCAATCGGTGGGCATCGGCATCACGAACCTCGTATTCACGTTCGTGGGACTGTGGCTGATCGACCGACTGGGTCGGCGCACGCTGCTCTATATCGGCTCATTCGGCTACATCGTCTCGCTCGGGCTGGTCGCCTGGGCTTTTGCCAGTGGCCAGGTCGCGATCGTGCCGGTTTGTATTTTCGCGTTCATTGCGGCCCACGCGATCGGCCAAGGCGCCGTCATCTGGGTATTCATCGCGGAGATCTTCCCCAACCGCCATCGTGCAGAGGGGCAAGCGCTGGGAAGTTCGACCCATTGGGTGTTCGCGGCACTTTTGACCACCTTCTTTCCGAAGATGGTCACCGCGTTCGCGCCATCGACCGTCTTCTTATTCTTCTGCGGAATGATGGTCCTGCAGTTGGTATGGGTCAAAACGATGGTAGTGGAAACCAAGGGCGTGCCACTCGAAGACGTTCAAAAACGTCTCGGCATCGTCTAAGCCCTGCGGTCGGTGGCCTGCGCGGGGGTAACCCCGTCCCGTGTGGCGGGCGCCGACCGCGATTTCAAACCGTCGCTAAATTGAGTGCCATAAAAAAGGCAAGGCCCCGCATGCGGGGCCTTGCCGTTGGACAATGTGTCGGGCGGCCTGCGCCACCCGACAGCGGAATTACATGTCCATTCCGCCCATGCCACCCATGCCGCCCATTCCGCCCGGCGCACCGTGCGAGTGGTCGTCATCCTTCGGGGCCTCGGCAATCATCACCTCGGTCGTGAGCAACAGACCCGCTACCGACGCAGCGTTCTGCAGCGCCAGACGCGTGACCTTGGTGGGATCCAAGATGCCCATTTCGATCATGTCGCCGTACTCGCCCGAACCGGCGTTGTAACCGAAGTTACCCTTGCCTTCGCGGACCTTGTTGAGCACGACGGCAGCGTCGACACCGGCATTGGTGACGATCTGACGGAGCGGCTCTTCGATCGAGCGAGCCAAGATGCGGATGCCGAAGTTGCGGTCATCGTTGTCGACCGAGAGCTTCTCGAGCGACTTGAGAACGCGGATCAGGGCGACGCCGCCACCCGGAACCACGCCTTCCTCGACGGCTGCACGGGTAGCGTGAAGTGCGTCTTCGACGCGCGCCTTCTTTTCCTTCATTTCCATCTCGGTGGCAGCGCCAACCTTGATGACCGCCACGCCGCCGGAGAGCTTCGCAACGCGCTCCTGCAGCTTCTCGCGGTCGTAATCCGAGGTGGCTTCTTCGGCCTGAGCACGGATCTGCGCCACGCGCGCCTTGATCTCGGAACCCTTGCCGGCGCCGTCGATGATCGTGGTGTTTTCCTTCTCCACGACAATCTTCTTGGCTTCGCCGAGGTCGTTCAACGTGGCCTTCTCGAGCGAGAGACCCACTTCCTCGGAGATCACGGTGCCGCCGGTCAGGATCGCGATGTCCTGCAGCATGGCCTTACGGCGATCGCCGAAGCCCGGCGCCTTGACCGCAGCGACCTTCACGATGCCGCGGATGGTGTTGACGACGAGCGTGGCCAGAGCCTCACCCTCAACGTCTTCCGCCACGATCAGCAACGGACGACCAGCCTTCGCAATGCCCTCGAGAATCGGGAGCAGTTCGCGAATGTTCGAGACCTTCTTGTCGTACAGAAGGATCAACGGCTTGTCGAGCTCGGCCGTCTGATTCGCCTGGTTGTTGATGAAGTAAGGCGACAGGTAGCCGCGATCAAACTGCATGCCCTCGACGACGTCGAGTTCGTTGTTGAGGCCCGAGCCCTCTTCAACGGTGATCACGCCTTCCTTACCGACCTTTTCCATCGCCTCGGCGATCGTGTTACCGATGCTCTCATCCGAGTTTGCGGAGATCGTGCCGACCTGCGCGATGGCCTTCGTGTCCTTGCAGGGCTTCGAGAGCTTCTTGAGCTCTTCCACCGCGGTCGTCACCGCGAGGTCGATGCCACGCTTCAGGTCCATCGGGTTGACGCCTGCGGCGACACCCTTCAGGCCTTCACGGACGATCGCCTGAGCCAACACCGTCGCGGTGGTGGTGCCGTCGCCGGCCTCGTCGGACGTCGCGCTCGCGACTTCCTTCACCATCTGCGCGCCCATGTTCTCGAACTTGTCCTTCAGTTCGATTTCCTTGGCGACCGACACACCGTCCTTCGTCACGGTCGGGGCGCCGAAGCTCTTGTCCAAGACCGCATTGCGGCCCTTGGGACCGAGCGTGACCTTAACGGCATTCGCCAGGATGTTCACGCCCTTCACCATGCGGGAGCGGGCGTCATCACCAAAACGTACTTCTTTAGCTGCCATGTTCTCTATTCCTCTGAATTCTGTTGCCGGACGGGGAGCGGATTACTTCTCGAGGACCGCGAGGATGTCTTCCTCACGCATCACGAGCACGTCATCACCGTCGACCTTGACCTCGGTGCCGCTGTACTTGCCGAAGAGCACCTTGTCACCGACCTTCACGTCGAGCGGACGAACCTTGCCGTCCTCGAGGATCTTGCCGGTGCCCACGGCCACAACGCGGCCCTTGCTCGGCTTCTCAGACGCAGAATCCGGGATCACGATGCCGCCCGGCGACTTGCGCTCGTCTTCTTCCCGCTTAACGATCACTCGGTCATGCAGCGGACGAATCTTCGACATTTTGTTTGTCCTCCTTCAGGAGCCAGTAGAATTTGATGCGACCCCGGTCGGGGGTCCCGAGGGGAGATATTGTTAGCACTCTCCCCTAACGGCTGCTAAATATAGCGACGAACTGGAGCATTTCAAGGCCGCCTAACCGAAATTGCTGCCGCGACCTCCGCGAGGCCCGCGCACGCTCACCCCACCTGACCATACCTCAGGAAAAGGCTCGAAACGTTATGTTTTTCAAATACTTGTCTGCTCTGAATACTGGGTTTTTCGCGCTCCTGGCGAGTGCTTCGGTCGCCTCCAGCGCCCTCGCCGGCGAGCCGACTTTTCTCAAGGCGACGGAAGCGTACCGATACGACGCCGTCGCCAATGACCAGACGATTGCGGTGACCTATCACGTGGCGGATGGATACTATTTGTATCGCAAGCGCTTCGAGTTCAGCACCGACACGGCCGGCGTGACGTTGGATCCGGCCGTATTCCCCCCGGGACTCCCCCACAGCGACGAGTATTTCGGCGAGCAGGAGATTTTCCGCGGCAACTTCACCGTGCAGGTGCCGTACCACCGCGCCGCCTCCGTCGCGGACCTCGCCCTCAAACTGCGCCTGCAAGGCTGTGCGGATGCCGGCCTGTGTTACCCACCCCAAACCTGGATCGCGCACCAAGCCTTACCGCCGGTACCGGCAATCCGAACCGCGCCAACCTCCCCGAGCGGCGCGATCCGTCCGGCGTCGGGAGGGCTGCTCGGCAAACTCGTCCGGCCGGCCACGGACCAAAGCCCGGCCGCGCCGGCACCCGAGTTCCTGCCGGCCGAGCAAGCGTTCCAGCCATCGGCAACGCTCCAAAGCTCGACCGTGGCGGTTCGAGTGGCTATCGCGCCGGGGTACTACCTGTACCGCGAGCGCATGCACTTCAAGGTTGCCGCGCCGACGACGCTGGGTGCGCCGCAGTGGCCTGCCAGCGAAATTCACCACGACGAGTATTTCGGCGATCAAGCCGTCTTCCGCGGCGACGTGGAGGTGCGCATCCCGTACACCGGCCCAGCGCCCAGCCGCATTCAATTGACGTATCAAGGCTGCGCAGATGCGGGCCTGTGCTACACGCCGCAAACGACCGATATGGCTCTCGGGCCCGTCACGGCAGCAGGACCCGTTGCCGGCGCAGGCTCGGCCGGCGCGGAACAGGACCGATTGGCGACAATCGTGCGTACCGCGCATTGGTGGGTGGTTCTGGCCAGTTTTTGGTTCTTCGGCCTACTCCTCGCGTTTACGCCGTGCGTCTTGCCGATGGTTCCCATCTTGGCCGGCATCATCGCCGGCGACGGACCGAGGGTCTCTCACGGGCGCGGCTTCGCCTTGTCGCTGGCGTATGTCGGCGGAATGGCGGTGACGTACACGACCGTCGGCGTGGCGTTCGCTGCGGTGGGCGCACAGTCGCAGGCGTTCTTCCAGCAACCGTGGATCATTGCGCTGTTTGCGGCGCTATTCGTCGCATTGGCGCTGGCGATGTTCGGCCTCTACGAGCTGGCGTTGCCGTCCTCGTGGCAGACCCGTTTCGCCGACCTGAGCGGCCGGATACGCGGCGGTCGTCTGGCGTCTACGGCATTGCTGGGCGCCCTGTCGTCGCTGATTGTGACCGCCTGCGTCGCGCCGCCGCTGGTCGCTACGTTCGTGGTGATCGGCCAGGTGGGCGCCATCGGTCGCGGGGCGCTCGCGCTCGGCGCGCTGTCACTCGGCATGGGCACCCCTTTGCTGCTCGTTGGCGCCTCGGCCGGACGCCTGCTGCCAAAATCCGGGCCTTGGATGGAAACCGTCAAGGCCCTGTTTGGAGTGGTCTTTTTGGGCGTGGCCGTCTGGATGCTCGATCGCTTGGTCGCCGCACAGGTCACGATGGTCGGTTGGGCAGGGGTGCTCGCCGCTGCCGCGGCAGTGCTCGCCCGCGTCGGGCGTCGGGCCGGCTCGCGCTCCACGGCACGTAACGTCGCCGTTTTTTTCTGCGGCGCGTACGCCGTCGTGCTGCTGATCAGCGGCCTGATGGGTGGAACCGACCCGCTACACCCCACCCGCGGCACCCGTTGGGGCGAGGCGAAAGCGCAGTCCCTACCGTTTCGCGCCATACACAGCAGCGCCGAACTCGATCAGGCGATCGCCGAGGCCGCCACGAGTGGGCGTCCGGTCATGTTGGATTTTTCCGCCGATTGGTGCGTCTCCTGCAAAGAGATGGATGCGCATACGTTCAATGACCCGCGTGTCGCCGCTGCGTTGGGGCGGTATCTGATACTGCGTGCCGACGTGACCGCGAACTCAGCGGACGACCAGGCTCTGCTGCGCCGATTTGAGATTTTCGGTCCGCCAACCACCGCCTTCATCAAGGCGGATGGGGCGGAGCGGCGCGCATTTCGGCTCGTCGGCTTCGTCGATGCCGACCAATTCCTGCAACATCTCACCGCTTTTGAGGCTGCCCCGTGAAAACCCCGCCCGCGTTGCGTCTCGCTTACACCGGCTTCGCCGTGATCGGCATCGCCGTGATCGCCGCCTTCTGGTACCAGCGCTCTACCCCGGCTTCTCATCCCCTGAGTGGATCGCTGACCGCGGGTTCCCACGTGGATGGAACGGTGCCGACGTCGCGACCGGAATTCACCCTGAGCGGCCTGGATGGCAAACGCCACGCCATCACCGAATGGGACGGTCATCCGCAGCTCGTGAACTTCTGGGCAACCTGGTGCGGTCCTTGCCGCAAAGAGATTCCGTTGCTCAACCAGATCCATGCGGACTACGCCGATCGAGGGCTCAAAATCATCGGAATTGCCGTAGATTTCCCGCAAGATGTCGAGAAATTTACACAGAAGATCCCTCTGTCGTACGACGTGTTGGTCGGTGAAGATGACGCGTTGGAGGCAGCGAAAGCCTATGGCGTTGAAACCATGGCGCTACCGTTCAGTGCGTTCGTGGACTCCCACGGTCGCGTGCTGACCGTCCACCTCGGCGAATTGCACGAACGCAACTTACGGGCGACGCTGGATATCCTCTATCGCTTCGATGCCGGCACCCTGGATCGCAACGACGCACGCGCCGCGCTGGATGCGGTCGCGGCGGCGAACCCACCCCCTGCATCAGCCCCGAGCAACTGACGCAAAAATGCAACATAGCGATCGGCGCGTTGTTTGCAGGATGGGCGCCGATCGCAGCAAATGCGGACGGATTGCGTAATTCCTCGATTTTTTGGTTAGACTGCCCGTCCGACACACCGGCTCCGGGGGGCCGATGGCACGCATTCTGGTCCTCAACGGACCGAACCTAAACTTGTTGGGCACCCGTGAACCGGGCACCTACGGCAGCCAGACGTTGGCCGATATTCTCGGTCATTTGTCGACGGTCGCCGCGCAGCGCGGCTCGGCCGTCGTTGGATTTCAATCCAACGCCGAACACGAATTGATTGAGCAAATTCATGCCGCGAAAGCGCAAGGATTTGACGCGATCATCATCAATGCCGGGGCGTACACGCATACCAGCATCGCCTTACGCGATGCCTTTGCTGCGGTCGCCATTCCGTTTTATGAAGTCCACATTTCGAATGTGTACGCCCGCGAGGCGTTCCGCCATCACTCGCATCTGTCCGCGCTCGCCGCAGGCGTCATCGTCGGTTTGGGCCCTCTCGGCTACGAACTCGCGCTCGACGCCGCCCTGCGCGCTCACTCCTAATTACTGATCGTTCGACGAGGAAGAGACATGGATATCCGCAAGGTCAAGAAACTCATCGAGTTGCTCGAAGAATCGGGCGTCGCCGAGATCGAGATCAAGGAAGGCGAAGAATCCGTGCGCATCAGCCGCCACGGTTCGGCGCCGATGACCACTTATGTGTCCGCGCCAGGCCCGATGGCTGCGCCGGCAGCCCCGGCCGCCGCACCGGTCGCGGCAGCGGCGCCGGTTGTCGCCGCTGCGCCCGTCGCCGCGCCGGCGTCGAGTTCCGCGGACTCTGCCGTCACCGCACCCATGGTCGGTACCTACTACTCGTCACCGGCTCCCGGCGCGAAAGTATTCGTTGAATTGGGCTCCGAGGTGAAGGTCGGGCAAACGCTCTGCATCATCGAGGCGATGAAGATGATGAACCAGATCGAATCCGACCGCGCCGGCAAGGTCGTCTCGATTCTCGTCAAGAATGGCGAGCCGGTCGAATTTGGCCAGCCCCTCTTCATCATCGAATAAGCCCATGATTGACAAGGTGTTGATTGCTAACCGCGGTGAAATTGCGCTGCGGATTCTGCGTGCCTGCCGAGAACTCGGCATCAAAACGGTCGCCGTCCACTCGACCGCGGACCGCAACCTCAAGCACGTCCTGCTCGCCGATGAAACGGTCTGCATCGGTCCGCCCTCCTCGAAGGAGAGCTACCTGAACATGCCGGCCCTGATTGCGGCGGCCGAAGTCACGGATTCCGTCGCGATTCATCCCGGTTATGGCTTTTTGTCCGAAAATGCGGACTTCGCGGAACGGGTTGAAAAGTCGGGCTTCATTTTCGTCGGTCCCAAAGCGGAGACGATCCGCATCATGGGCGACAAGGTGTCGGCCATCCGCACGATGAAAGCGGCGGGTGTACCGTGCGTGCCGGGCTCCGGTGATCCGCTCGGCGATGATCCCGAAGAGAACCGGCGCATTGCCCACAAGATCGGCTATCCGGTCATCATCAAGGCCTCCGGCGGTGGTGGCGGACGCGGCATGCGCGTGGTGCACTCGGACGCCGCGCTCGCGACCTCGATCAGTGTCACCAAGGCCGAAGCCTTGGCCGCGTTCAGCAACGATCAGGTCTACATGGAGAAGTTCTTGGAGCGTCCACGGCACGTGGAATTCCAAGTGCTTGCCGACAATCACGGCAATGTCGTCGTGCTCGGCGAGCGCGACTGCTCGTTACAGCGTCGCCATCAGAAGATTGTCGAAGAGGCGCCAGCGCCCGGCATCACGCCGGCGATGCGCGCTGAGATGATCGTGAGCATCACCAAGGCACTGAAAGCGGTGGGCTATCGCGGCGCCGGCACCCTTGAATTCCTGTTTGAGGATGGCCGGTTCTATTTCATCGAAATGAACACGCGCATCCAGGTTGAACACCCGGTCACTGAACTGGTGACCGGCATTGACCTGGTCAAAATGCAGTTGCGGATCGCTGGGGGTGAGCCACTCCCGATCACACAGGATGACGTGCGCATTACCGGGCACGCGATCGAGTGCCGCATTAATGCCGAAGATCCGAAGACCTTCATGCCAAGCCCGGGCCCGGTCAAGTTGTGGCATCCACCGGGTGGTCCCGGCATCCGCGTCGACAGTCACCTGTACTCGGGCTATTCCGTGCCCCCGTACTATGACTCGCTGATTGCGAAAATCATCGCCCACGGCGAGGACCGCGCGACGGCCATCGCGCGCATGCGTAATGCGCTCTCCGAGATGGTCGTTGAAGGGATCAAGACCAACGGGCCGCTGCATCAGGAAATCTTCGGTCACGCTGCATTCCAGCAGGGTGGCGTTGATATTCATTATCTCGAGCGGCGACTCGGCCTGAAGTAAAGTAAGGTGGGCGGAGCGGCGCTGGTGCCGCTCCACACCCAACCCTCCGGGAGCTCAGGCCGCTCATGCCGTTCCTGCAAATTCATGTCACGGTAGACGGCCTCAACCCGGAAATCGTCGAAGAAGCCTGCTTTGCCTCCGGCGCACTCTCGGTCACGTTCGCCGACGCCGGCGATACGCCGATATTGGAGCCGCGACCGGGCACGACGCCGCTCTGGCCCGCCACAGCGATTTCCGCGCTGTACGAAGACGGCACAGACTCGGAATCCGTTGCTGCGATCCTGGCCGATCTGCTTGGCCAACCGGTCCAACTGAGCGCAGAAACGCTCGCAGATCGCGCGTGGGAGCGCGAATGGCTGAAAGATTTTCGTCCGATGCGATTCGGGAGCCGCTTGTGGATTTGCCCCGGTGGTCAGTACCCGCCTGCGGACACGGCCCCCGAACCCACCATCGTTTGGCTCGACCCGGGGCTCGCGTTTGGCACCGGCACCCATGCCACGACCGCGCTGTGCCTTGAGTTCTTGGACCGAGAACCGCCCGTCGGACAGCGGATCCTCGACGTCGGCTGCGGTTCTGGGATTCTCGCCGTCGCCGGCTTGATTCTGGGGGCCAGCGCGGCGCACGGCGTCGATATCGACCCCCAAGCGTTGATCGCCTCCACCGACAATGCCACGCGCAACGGCGTGATCGATCGACTGACCCTTGCCGATGCCGATACCGACTGGGGTAACGGTTACGACATCGTCTTGGCCAACATCCTCGCGGAGCCGCTGATCGAACTCGCCCCACGGATCGCCGCAGCGACGCGACCCGGGGGAGCCGTCGTCCTGGCTGGCCTGTTGACCGAACAGGCGGAGTCGGTGGCGGCCGCCTACCGCCCGTGGTTCCGCATGGACGCGCCGCGCGACCGCGCCGGGTGGACGGGTTTGTCGGGACGTCGGCTCTGAGCGCGGCCCATGTATACGCAGTGCCCCGAGTGCGACACGATCTTCCGAGTGAATGCGGGGGTATTGCGCGCGGCCCAAGGACAGGTGCGCTGCGGCGTCTGTGACGCCACGTTCGACGCGATCCGATTTTTGATGGACGAGATTGAGGCGGGCGTCAATGCCGCCTCCGCCTCTCGGATTCATCTGGATCCGGACCCGATCGCGCCCTCGAGCCCACCCGTCGCCGCAGAGCCCCCGCCGGCAAGCGCGCCCTTCCTGCCGAGCACGCACCTGCCGCTCGTTGCGTTTGAGGTGGCCGAGGCATCGAACGAGTGGTGGGCAACGCCGGTGACGACGGAATTGCCGACGTTTCTGTTGCCCTCATCGACAACCGGTGATCCCACATCCATCGAATCGGCCCCGACCCCTGCACCGGCTGCCGCCGCGATCGAGGTGCTCGTCGTCGCGCCGGACCCGAGTGACCGTGACCTGCCGATCCTGCCCGACACCACCGATCCGTTGGATGAGGACATCGACCTTCCGACCCAACCGGCCGTCATCCCCGCCGCCCCACCCATCGCGGCGGACGATGAGGAACGGTTTCTCCACACGGCCGAACTGCCATCCCGACGTTCCCCGTCCAGACTTCCCGCGGTCGTCGCAACGCTTCTGGGTGTATTGCTCCTGGGTCAGATCATTGACCATGAACGCGGCCGGTGGGTGACACTGCCCGTGCTCGGCGCTCCCCTGACGATGATCTATGGGGCGCTGGGACGCCCCATCGACCCGGAGTGGGATGTCGGCGCCTATGATCTGCGGGATTGGCACGCCGTGCCCGATACGACGACCCAAACCGTCCGTCTGCGCGCCAAAATTTTGAACCGGGGTCAACGGACACAACCCTGGCCGGTCCTTCGGGTCACCTTCGAGGATCGGTACGGCGCACTCGTGGCGCGACGCGATTTCCGACCGTCCGAATATCTCGCGAACCATCCCGCCAACGGCGGCACGATGGCGCCGGGTACGGCCATTGACGCCGACCTCTTGCTCACGGACCCGGGGGCCTCGGTCGCCGGCTTTGAACTGGACACCTGCCTTCCGCACGGCGGCGCCATTGGCTGCGGTGGCGATTTGAAGGGAACGCACGCCGAGTGATGAACATCGGTCCGTTTCAGTTTGACCGACCGTTGGCGCTCGCACCCATGGCAGGGGTCACCGACCGGCCGTTCCGGCTGCTGTGCCGACGACTCGGCGCCGATATGGCGGCGTCCGAAATGGTCACGTCCGACACTCGGCTTTGGCACACCGCCAAGTCACGCCTGCGGATGGATCACGCCGGCGAACCGTCGCCTCGGATCGTGCAGATCGCGGGGGGCGAACCGGCCATGATGGTGGAGGCTGCGCAACGCAATCGCGATCTGGGCGCGCAGATCATTGATATCAACATGGGTTGCCCCGCCAAGAAAGTCTGCAACCGAGCGGCCGGCTCTGCCTTGATGCGCGACGAGGTGTTGGTCGCGTCGATTCTGACGGCCGTCGTGCGGGCGGTGGACGTGCCCGTCACGCTCAAGATGCGTACCGGCTGGGATCGCGAGCATCGCAACGGACCGCGCATAGCCCGCCTCGCGGAAGAGGCGGGCATCGCAGGGCTGGCCGTCCACGGCCGAACCCGGGCCGATCACTACACAGGTGACGCCGAGTACGAGACCATCCGCGCCATTAAGGCTGAGGTGCGGATACCGGTATTGGCGAACGGGGACATTACCAGCGGCCACAAAGCCGCCGCGGTCCTTGCCGCAAGCGGTGCGGACGGGATCATGATCGGTCGAGGAGCGCAAGGCAAACCGTGGATTTTCCGGGAAATTCGCGCATTTCTCGCCGGTGAGCCCACACCGCCCGCTCCGGACCCGGCGGAAGTCCGTGGTATCATGACCGGGCACCTGGAGCAGTTGTACGAGTTCTACGGCGAGCACGCCGGCCTACGGGTCGCGCGCAAGCACTTGGGGTGGTATCGGGACAGCGCGCTGAGCGATCACCTCGATGCTGCAGTGACCGAAGACTCGACCGAGGACAGTCTCTTTCGCGCACTGCGCACGATCGAGAGCGCGACGGAACAATTGGCGCTGGTGCACGAATGGTTAGAGGTGATCAGCGCGCGGTCATCGATTTCAAGTATGTACAGCACACCGGCTTCGGTGATGCCGCCGCAGAGCGGATCACGCCGAACCTTATCGGGATAGACGTCTGTCTTCCCAACGCGCGGCCGGCACTAGACGGGGACGAACGGATGACCATCGGTCGCAAGACGAAACAAGCACCGCATGTCGACGCGGCAACGCCGACGACGCCCGCTCCGGATGACCTTCAGACCGGATCACTGCGTTCGCACGCCCAGCGGTCGTTAGAAACCTACTTCAAGAGCCTGAATGGCCATAAACCGTCTGGCCTTTACGCGTTGGTGATCCGCGAGGTGGAGGAACCGCTGTTTCGCGCGGTCATGCAGTACACCGACGGGAATCAAGTACGCGCTGCAGAAGTGCTCGGTATCAATCGCGGCACCCTGCGTCGCAAATTAGAGGAATACGGCATTGCCCAATAACCCATTGCGTATCGTCCCTATCCGCCGGGCGTTGCTCAGCGTCTCCGACAAGCATGGGATCGTTGAACTCGCGCAGGCGTTGAGTGCGCGCGGCGTAGAACTCCTGTCCACGGGCGGTACGGCCAAATTGCTGGCGCAGTCAGGCATACCGGTCGTCGAGGTTTCACAACACACGGGCTTCCCCGAAATCATGGACGGGCGGGTGAAGACGCTGCATCCGAAGATCCATGGCGGACTGCTCGGTCGCCGCGGTCAGGATGACACCGTGATGCAAGCTCACGGGATATCGCCGATCGATTTGTTGGTCGTCAATCTCTACCCGTTCGCCGCGACAATCGCGCGGCCGGACTGCAGCTACGCAGACGGCGTCGAGAATATCGACATCGGCGGGCCCGCCATGTTGCGCGCGGCCGCAAAAAATCATGAGCATGTCGCCGTCGTGGTCGACCCGTCCGACTATTCGACCTTGTTAACGGCGATGGACGGCGGTGGTACGGACTTCGCATTGCGTCAGCGCTTAGCCGCGCACGCGTACGCCCATACGGCTCGCTACGACAGCATGGTGGCGGATTGGATGCTGAAAGCGTCCCTACACGCGGAATCCCACCCTGCCGCGCTCGAATTACGGTACACCAAAAAATTCGAGTTGCGATACGGCGAGAACCCGCATCAGCGCGGCGCTTTCTACGTGGATACGTCTTCGGGCGCCAACGTGGGCACCAGCCGACAAGTGCAGGGCAAGGAATTGTCCTACAACAACATCGCGGATGCGGACACGGCGCTCGAGTGCGTGCGGCAATTCGCTGAACCGGCGTGTGTCATCGTGAAGCACGCCAATCCGTGCGGTGTAGCGCTCGCGGATTCGATCTTGGGTGCGTACGAGCAGGCCTACCGAACGGATCCCACGTCGGCATTCGGGGGGATCATTGCGTTCAATCGGCCACTCGATGAGGCAACCGCGCGAGCGATTTTGGATCGCCAGTTCGTCGAGGTCATTATCGCGCCAGGCGCCAGTGACGCGGCGCTCGCGCTGACGGCCGCGAAGGCCAATGTGCGAGTTTTGTTAACGGCACCGCTGAACGGTCCGAGCCCGCCAGCGTCAGAGTACCGCAGTGTCACAGGCGGCCTGCTGGTGCAAGACCGTGACGCCGGCATCCGTACCATCGACGATCTACGCGTCGTGACGCAGCGCGTGCCAACGCCCGCGGAAATGGACGATTTGCTGTTCGCTTGGCGGGTCTGCAAGTTCGTCAAATCGAATGCCATCATCTACGCGCACAATCGATTGACGCTGGGCATTGGCGCCGGGCAAATGAGCCGTGTCGTCTCCAGCCGCATTGCCGCCATGAAGGCAGCGGATGCAGGATTTGATGTCCGCGGTGCCGTCATGGCCTCGGATGCTTTTTTCCCCTTCCGCGACGGTCTCGACGTCGCCGCAGAATACGGCATCACCGCCGTCATACAGCCCGGTGGATCGCTACGCGACGATGAAGTGGTCGCAGCGGCCAACGAGCACGGTATGACGATGGTTTATACCGGTATGCGTCACTTCCGCCATTGAACAAGGATCTACTGTGCGAGTTTTAGTGATTGGATCAGGCGGCCGCGAGCACGCGCTGGCATGGAAAGTGGCCTCCTCCCCGCGTGTCAGCGATGTGCTCATCGCACCGGGCAACGCCGGTACAGCCTTGGAGCCGCGGTGCCGCAACGTCGACGTCGCGGCCGACGATATCGATGGCCTGCTCGCGCTCGCACAGCGAGAGCGCGTCGATCTGACGATCGTGGGACCTGAGGCGCCGCTCGTGCTCGGCGTCGTGGATCGTTTCACGGCCGCTGGATTGCGGTGCTTTGGTCCGAGTCAGGCTTGTGCACGCCTGGAAGGCTCCAAAGCATTCACCAAAGAATTCTTGACCCGGCACCGTATTCCGACCGCGGCGTACGGCCGTTTCACTCGGGAAACATTCGACCCGGATTTCGTCCGCGCACAGCGATTACCGGTGGTCATCAAGGCGGACGGTCTCGCGGCCGGCAAGGGCGTAGTCATCGCCGCCAGTCACGAAGAGGCCATTGCGACGGTGGACGCGATGTTCGCCGGCACGTTCGGTCCTGCCGGTGACGTGGTGGTGGTCGAGGAATTCCTCGAAGGCGAAGAGGCGAGTTTTATCGTGATGGTCGACGGCCAACACGTGTTGCCCCTCGCATCGTCGCAAGATCACAAGCGCCTGCGGGATGCCGACCAAGGCCCGAATACCGGCGGCATGGGTGCGTATTCGCCGGCACCGGTGGTGACCCCACTCATGCACGAACGCATCATGCGCGAGGTAATTGCGCCGACCGTCGTGGGTCTGGCAGCGGAAGGAACGCCGTATACCGGCTTTTTGTACGCCGGCATCATGGTCGCCGCCGACGGAACGCCGAACGTGCTGGAGTTCAACTGTCGCTTCGGCGACCCGGAGACCCAACCGGTGCTGATGCGCCTGGAGTCCGACCTCGTCGATCTCGTCGAAGCCGCGCTCACCGGCCGCTTGGACGAGGTCGAGGCCCATTGGGATCCGCGTCCGGCCGTCGGCGTCGTTCTCGCCGCCGAAGGCTATCCGGATGCACCGGTCAAAGGGGTCGTCATCGAAGGGCTCATGGCGGCCGCAGCGCTGCCAGGCAAGGTCTTCCACGCCGGCACCGCGATGTCGAACGGGCACGTTGTCGTCCAAGGTGGCCGCGTGCTGTGCGCGGTGGGCCGCGGCACGAGCGTCGCGAGCGCCTGCCGCGAGGCCTATGCCCTCGTCGACGCCATCCACTGGCCGGGTATGCAGGCGCGGCGTGACATTGGTTACCGAGCGATTGCGCGCGAGCAGGCATAGTCGGCGTGAAAATCTCCCGCAAGCGCTCGCACAACCTCTCCGCAGCGGAGGCCCGGACCCGTGTCGAACGGATTGCCGCCAAACTGGCTGAGCGCTTCGGCGCCCGCCCTCGCTGGGACGGAGACTGCTTGTACGTGGAACACACCGGTGTACGCGGTGCCCTGACGCTGACGGACGGATGCGTTCAACTGGAGGCGGAACTCGGTTTCCCGGTCTCGCTCATGCGCGGCCCGATCGAGGCGGAGATTGACCGCCTCTTAGAGAAGGAACTGGGGGCCTAATGCCCACTCACTTTCGACTTGCCACGCCGGCCGATGCGACCGTACTGAGCGAATTCGGCGCGCAGACGTTCCTGGATTGGTATTTGCCGGACAATGAGCCGTCCGACGTGCACCAACACGTGCGGAATACCTACTCGCCCGATCGACAAGCGGCAGAGCTGGCCGAACCGGGCCAATGGGCCGTACTGGCCGAGGAGGACGGGCTCCTTGCCGGGTACGGACTGCTGCGCGCCAACCGTCCCTGTCCGGGCTATGCGGCGACCGGTCTGGCGGAAATCCGCCGGTTTTACGTGGGACGCGCATGGCACGGTTCGGGCGTCGCGCGGTCGCTCATGCAATCGGTGACCGGCCACGGCCGCGAGACGGGCGCTACCGGGTTCTGGCTTACGTGTTGGGAGCGCAACCCGCGTGCGCTTGCGTTTTACGCCAAATGCGGATTCCAGCACGTGGGTTACACGACGTTTACCGTGGGCAATGATCCTCAAACCGATCACGTCTTAGTTCTGATTCCCTAACCACTCGGGCAGCGTGTGCCCGCGGAGTTTTCATCATGCGTTTTCGATTCCTAGCGACGTGCCTCAGCCTGCTCGCCGCGACGGCGGCCATGGCCACTCCCCACCCGACGCTCCGCGAAGCCGTCGCAGATCCCGGTCGCACCGCCACGTTCGTGGCACGTGACGCCGCGCGACACCCGATTGCGGAATTGACGTTCTTCGACGTTCGCCCCAACGATACCGTCGTTGAGTTCTGGCCCGGTGGCGGTTACTGGACCGAGATACTCGCGCCGTACCTGCGCGCCCGCGGCCACTACGCGGTCGCCTTTGCGCCCACGACGGACGAACCGGAAGTCGACGATGCCTGGCACAAACGCGTTCACGCCCAAGCGGAGCGCCTCGGCCCAATCGCCGAAACCGTCGTCGGGCCCGGTCACTACGACTTCGCACCGGCCAACAGCGTCGATCGCGTGCTTACGTTTCGCAACCTCCACAACTGGATGGAGGGTGGCTACGCCGAAGACATGTTGCGCGCCGCGTTCCGAGCATTGAAGCCCGGCGGCATTTTGGGCGTCGAAGCGCATCGGGGTCGTACCGATCGTCCCCAGGATCCCAAAGCAGCCGACGGCTACGTGCGGGAAGACTATGCAATCGCGCTGGCGGAAAAAGCCGGTTTCCGGCTCGCGGGCAAGAGTGAGATCAATGCCAATCCCCGCGATACGAAGGACTGGGTGGACGGCGTCTGGACGCTCCCGCCCACGCTGTCGCAGAAGGAGAAAGACCGGGACCGTTATGTGGCGGTCGGTGAAGCCGATAACTTCGTATTGAAGTTCGTTAAGCCTCGGCACTGATCGCGTCGACACGCGCGGCGCGCGGCAGACTCAGTCGTATGACGAGCCCGCCGCCGTCGCGCGCCATCGCGGTTGCTTGCCCGCCGTGCAATTGCGCCACGCGAGCCACGATCGCAAGCCCAATCCCGTCACCGCCAGAGTCTCGCTCGCGCGCCGCAGAGACTCGGTAGAATGGCTCAAAGATTCTCACGAGTTCGTCCGCCGGCACACCCGGTCCGCGATCGGAGACACTGATCTGCACCGTATCGGGCAGCACGTCGAGCGCAACCTCAACGGCCGTACCGCCACGCGTATAACGCAGCGCATTACGCACGACGTTCTCGACGGCGCTGGCCAGCCAAACGGCCCGCCCCGGAATCACGCAATGCTCGAGCGGCGCTTGCCAGACGACGGACACATCGCGGGCGCAACCCTCGAACGCGGCGTCGCGAACGATATCGTCGATGATGTCGACCAAGTCGACTGATTCCAGCGGACCGGTCACTGAACCGGAATCCAAGCGCGCCAAGTTGAGCACCTGGGCAATCAGACGGTCGAGTCGCTCTACCTCTCGGTCCAAGCGCTCTAACGCGTCCGGAGCATCGGCGATCGATTGTCGAGCGAGCCCAAGCGCGACTCGCATCCTCGCCAGAGGTGATCGCAGCTCGTGCGACACGTCCCGAAGGAGTTGATCACGGGTTTGCACGAGCGCCTGGATTCGGGTCGCCATTGCATCGAAGTCCTGCGCGAGCCCGACTAATTCCGCCGATCGGCTCTGTATCTTGTCCGTCACGCGCGTATCGAGCGCGCCGCCCGCCAACAAGCGTGCCGCATGACCCAATGCACGAACGGGTCCTGCGATGGAGCGCGTCAGTAGGAAGCTGGCGGCCGTTGTCACCAGCACCGCGAGGAGAAACACGAGCCAGCGGTCCTCCAGCGGCAAGAACATAAAATTGGGCTGATAACGGGGACGAGCCGGCCGCACGGAGATCCCGTAATGGCGTCCGTCATGACCGACGAGCGTTGGGACGGGTCGGGAGGGCAGAACCGGCAGCGGCGAGACCGCACTGATGCCACCGTCCGGATACTTCAGCGCGTACTCCACCGACGGAGGCAGCGAGCGACCCAGCAGTTCGCGACCGTCGGGGCCGATCACCAACACGCGGGTCGTCGAGCCATCGCGCTCCAACCGCCGCAGCCACGCGACCAGTCCGGGCTCTCCAGCCGTATCCAGCGTCTGCGCAGCTGCAAGAAACATGGCCGTTGCATCGAGCGGCTTGGATTCCGGGCGCTCAGTCATCACCAACCAGGTGAGCCCCAATGCGCCACCGATCGTCAACACCGTGACGGCCCAAAGGGAGACGAAGAACCGTCCGTAAAGCGTTTTGGGAAACCGCAACATCGGCACTGCTCCTGATCGGACGGCACGTTCGTCCGGGGGATCGCTTCACCCGGTCGGAACAGACCGGGACGCGGACGTCAGCCTCAGCTCTGGGTGGGGGGCGTCAATTGATAACCCACACCGCGCACTCCGCGTATTTCGACGCCTGCGCCGCCGTTCAAGCCTAACTTGCGTCGCAGATTGCTAACGTGCGTATCGATGCTGCGATCGTACAACTCGAGCTTACGGCCGAGCGCGTGATCGGTGAGATCGGCTCGCGACACGACGCGACCCGTTTGCCGAACCAGCATGGCCAGGACCCTAAATTCGGCACCGGTAAGCGCGATGGTCTGACCATTCAGACGGGCCTCAATGCGCGTTGGATCCAATACGAGACCGGCGACGGACACCGTGCCCTCCGTCGGCATTTCGCCGACGCGACGCAATATCGCGCGTATCCGCGCAACGAGTTCCCGCGGATTGAAGGGCTTGGATAGGTAGTCGTCGGCGCCATGCTCCAAGCCGGCGATACGATCCTCGTCGTCCCCGCGCGCCGTCAGCATCAGCACCGGCACCCGAGCGCCGGGGTGATCGCGCAGGCTGCGCAGGACACCAAATCCGTCCAACTTCGGCAGCATGACATCGAGAATGACCAAATCGGGCAGCGCTGCGTCCGCGTTGAGCAACGCGGCGAGACCGCTCGAACCGTCGTGGCGCACGTCAACCTCGAAACCTTCTCGCCCAAGATAGGCGCTGAGCATTTCGGTCAACTCCGCATCGTCATCGATGAGCAGTATTCGGTTCATGGGACGACTCCGTTATCCGCACAGTGTGGATCTGCAATAGACCGCTGTCACGGCGAGACGCCACGCTTTACGGAACTTTACGCTCCGACCGCACGTGCTCTACGTACCGCCACAAATACCAACTGGCGGTCGTGCGATACGGTGCCCAGCGCTGGCCGTATTCCGCCAGGGCTCTCGGTTTGGGCTGCTCGTCGAGCCCGTGCAAGAGTCGAAATCCCTCGCGCACGCCAAAGTCATCCACGGGCAGTACGTCCGGGCGATTGAGGGTAAACATGAGCATCATCTCGGCGGTCCACCGACCCACGCCACGCACGGTCACGAGGCGTTCGATAATGGCTTCGTCGGAAAGTTTCCGAAACGTGCGGCGGTCGCCCACCGTTCCATCGAGGGTCTTCGCGGCCACATCACGCATCGCTCGCTGCTTGGACGCCGAAAGACCGCAGGCGCGCAGCACCTCGTCCGGCAGTGCCAACAGTTCGTCGGGCGTCGGGTAGCGATTGTCGTGCAGCGCTTTGAAACGGCCGAGGATCGCTGCGGCCGCATTGCCGTGAATCTGCTGATGAACGATCGCCGATAACAGCGACTCGTACGGCTCTCCTCGGCCCCGCTTTAAACGGCAAGGGCCGAGGATTTTGATCGCCTTCCCCAGCAAAGGGTCGGCACGGGTCAGGATCCGTTCCGCCGATTGGGGAGCCTGACCCATGGTCTTAGCGCTTCATTGACTGGAAGAAGTCGTCGTTGGTCTTCGTGTCCTTCATCTTGTCGATGAGGAACTCGA